>NC_020505.1:0-600000 GCF_000310245.1 Candidatus Sulfuricurvum sp. RIFRC-1 | reverse complement strand
CTACTTTTGGAATCGTTGCCGTTCCATACGCCATTGCCGCAATCGCGCTAGCGCCACCCACTTTGAACACTTCGCTCACACCGCACAGATGGCACGCCGCCAAAAGAAGCTCATTCGGTTCATTATCAGGAGTCGGTGTTGTTACGACGATGTGCTCAACCCCTGCCACCTGAGCAGGAATAACGTTCATCAATAATGAACTCGGATAGGCCGCTTTTCCTCCGGGGATATAAAGCCCGGCACGATCAACCGGAGTTACTTTCTGTCCTAAAATCGTCCCGTTAGCTTCGGTATCGAACCAGCTTTTTGGAAGCTGTTTTTCATGATAAACACGGATACGATCATACGCCAAGTGCAAAGACGCTTTCAGTGCCGGGTCCAGTGCCTCATACGCACGCTTCATATCATTGGTATCGATACGTAACTCCGTACCAGAAGAAGGGCTCCATCGATCGAATTTTGAGATGTGTCGGATCAAAGCATCATCGCCATCGGAACGTATCTCATCGATAAGCCCTTTAACGATTGTAGAGACATGCTCCATATCCATCTTTCCACGCCCTAGTAGTTCGTTAAAGACTGTCTCAAAATTGGATTCATTCGTATGGATTAGTGTCATTTAATATCCTTTTTACTTGCTCGCCGCACTTTTTTTGTATTCTTGTTTGACCATATCCAGTGCATTGAGAAACTGCTCACTCTCAACAGCCCCCATCACAGGTTGATACATCGGTTCGCCATCCGATTTCAAAAACCATGTCCCCGGTGTTCCCGGAACATTTAACTGACGTGGAAAAAGTGGATTCTCATCTATATATACGATCGCACTGATAAAATCCGCATTGAGTTTTTGCACTACTTTTGGATTTTTCAGCGTTGTAGTTTCAAACTGAACACAAAAACGGCAATGATGATTTGAAACAATAAACATCAACGGCTTTTGGGCCGCTTTTGATTTAGCGATCGCCGCTGAGTATTCTTTTTCCCACTTGATCTCAACAGCGAAGATTACTGTGACGCACATCAATAGCATTAAAAATATTTTTTTCATCTCATTTAACCTTTTTAAGAATCTCTTTTGCGATGTCCGGTATATCTTTATTACTCACATCGATCACAATATCGGCTACTTTCTTATAAAGAGCGGAGCGTTCATCATAAAGCTTTATTGCTTTATCGATATCTTGAAATAAAGGGCGTTTGCGTAATTTCTTTTGGGCATCAGGATGTTCGAGAATGCGATTGTGTATCGTCTCAAACGGTGCGGACAAATAGACGACTGTCCCGATTTTTTTCAAATTCGGTACTTTGAAAAATCCGCCTCCGGTAGAAATTAACGTCCCTTTGACCTCTTTTTGGAGCCACTGAGCCACTTTACGCTCCAATGTACGAAAATATTCTTCACCCTCTTCGGCAAAGATTTTTTTGATACGGCGGTTTTCCATACTTTCGATTATATCATCCGTATCGAGTGCAATCAGATTGGATTGTTTGACAATCTCTCGTGCCACGGAACCTTTGCCGACCCCCATAAAACCGATTAAGACAATGTTTTTCATAAATTCTCTGCTGTTGGTTTATAATAGTGACATCATATCACGCGTTAACTTAGGAGATATTCTTGATCATAGTAAATAACCTTTATCACAACGACAAACCCGCTGAAAACAGTGAAATATTTTCAACTCTTTTTCAAAATCATTCGATCAAAATTGAATCAATTCGATCATGGCTTAAAACCCCCGGAGAACGCTATGAGCAAGAACAAGATGAATGGGTATTGCTTTTAACCGGGAGGGCTTGCCTCCAAGTCAATGATCAGGCACTAAACCTGGTAGCAGGAGATTATTGTTTTATTCCTCATCACACCAAGCATCAGGTTTTATCAACCTCTAACGATGCTCTTTGGCTTGGAATTTTTAGCTCTTAAACTCATTAATACGAGCAGAGAGCGAATTGGCGACTTCAAGTAACTGTTTCGAATCATTTTCAATCTGCTCAACACTGTGGCGATTCGATTCCGAAACATCATTAATCTGTGAAATTTTATCAATGATCCATTCGATATGACCGACAACCTCGACTGAATCATTATAAGAACGTTCCGCTACTGAGACAGAGCGTTCCATCTCTGAAGAGGTAGCCGAAATTTTTTCTTCTACTTCATTCGATATGACCGTTAAATCGTTCATATTTCGGGCATTTTCACCCATTTTATCGCTGACATCATTAATCGCTTGGACAATCGTTCCTACACTGATTTCGATTTCGGTCAAGCTTTTTTGGGTACGTTCCGCAAGTTTTCGTACCTCATCGGCAACAACGGCAAACCCGCGTCCATGTTCTCCCGCACGCGCCGCTTCGATCGCAGCATTCAGTGCCAAAAGGTTGGTTTGATCGGCAATATCTTTGATAACCCCGAGTACACTCTTCACTTGATCTGCATCCTGACGCAAAGACAACAACTGAGAAGACATCTCTTGCTCATTTTCAATGTATCCTTCTACCTCTCCGACAAGACGGGACAAGGCATCTTTGGCGGTGACCAATTCACCGTTTGCGTTGGCAACATTGCGTTGTGTTTGCTCTGATATGGCAATCGCTCCCGATAAAATCTCTTTAATGGAATGGCTTTTCTGGGTCGTTGCTTCGACAATTTGACGCTCTTGTTCTACCCCTCTTGATATAACCTGCGTCGCATCGGTGATCGTCGTCGCAATGGTTGAATTTTGACGGCCAAGCTCTTTAACCTCATTGACCGTCTCTTGTACCATCGAAACAAAACGGTTTACAGCCGTAGCAGCTTGCGAGAACTCATCTTTTTTCGTCACTTCAAGCCGTTTGGTTAAATCTTTATCTCCGCTGACCAACGCTCCAATGCGGTTGCGTAAACCCTCAAGTGGCGTCAATACTTCTTTTCCAAAGAAGATATTGAGGACTGAGACGAAAACGATAACGACAACGCTAAGCGCGATCAACAAAATGGTTTCGGTTTTACTGATTTCTTCATCATTTTTCTCTAAAGAAATGACCAAATCCATTACCCCTAAAACTTCTCCCGTCTGGATATTTGTATGACATGCCAAACATCGATCTTCCGCGATAAGGGGCTGAAGTAGACGAATAGTATGAGCACCGTTGGTATTTTCGATCACTTGAGACTTTTTGTTTTTAAAAACTTCACGAATAAGAGGCTCTTCGGTAAATTTTGATTCAGGAGCGAGCAAGTCAATAACCGCTTGTGATTTTTCAACCTTTAGCGCTTCAATACCCTCAATCTTTTGGGCATTAGCAATGGCTTCTGCGACAACTGCCGGGTCACCGGCAAGCATACTGCCGGTGAGGGTTTGAAAAATCGACTGGCTGAGCATATTAAGCGATCGCTTCGCCGTCTCATTCGAAAAATCATGAAACGTTGTCGTTAAGTACCAATAGATTGTCCCTAATCCTAAAAAACTAAAAAGCAATGTTGTAAAAATAATTTTTGATTTGACAGTATCGAACATGTGAAAACCCCGTTGTTATAATCTGTGGAATTATTGTACCGTATATTGATCGCCTTTACGCGGTAAAGTGACAATTCCTTGCAATGTTTGCATTTTAATCGGCAAATTCATCGGTCTGCGCATCGAAACCGGATCTACTTTACTGACACTAAAATGCAAATGCGGCCCGCTGCTGTAACCCGTATTTCCCGAATATCCGATCAAATCGCCTTTAGCAACCTTTTGTCCGATCACCGCGACAGCACCGCCTTGTTTCAAATGGTAATAATTTCCCATTGTCCCATCGCTGTGCTCAATAATGACATAATTGGCAAATTTACGATATTCGGGACTGCCCCCACCAAGGTTGTTGCTCCCTTCTGAGCCCACCACGGTCCCTTCGCGCGCGGCATAAATCGGCGTCCCGACCGGAACCGGAAAATCAACCGCATACGCCGATAGTCCTTTGTGCGATGTCTCCCCATGATATCCTTGCGAAATATGAACATCAGCCCCTTTTAAAAAAGGGAGTTTATAAACGTACTCATCTTTATGGATTGCAAAAGCCGATCCCCTCACCCATCCGTACGATGAGCGATAATCAACTCCTAACGCGGAAGAAATTCGTGAGAGTTCCAAAACTCTTTTTTTACTGCGTCCGGGTACTTCTATGAACAATGGAAGGTTTCCAGAGGCTTTTAAATTCGTAAGAGCCTCAAAATCAATACTCATCGTTACGGTATAGGGATTCAAATTTTCCGCTTCGAATTCAAATCCCCCTACCCCATTGGACTCTGCACTGAGAATAACACTGTTACGCGAACCGATTTGCGCAGTTTTTTTAACACCGGAGACTTCAGAGCGCTTTAAAATCCTCAAATGTTCTTCATACGCCTGTTCTTGTTCAATAGCAACCTGAATACTTTTTTGCTCCAGTGCCTGCTCATCGCACAATGCTTCAATGGACTTAATCGCGTGATACGGATAATTTTTTTGGTAAAATGCAATCACTTCAGAACGGATACGAGGATGATGGAGAGGATCAAGCGGTGCTGAAATCAAATCTTCAAAACTTTTCTTATCACTTTTGTCCATAGCTATGTGTAACGATTTACGATACAGATCATCGATGGATTCTTTCGTACGCGACAATTCTCGTAACTCTCTCAGATACGAATTCAAAATTTCTTTGTCAACCTCTTTGGATCCGGAGAGTTCTCTTCCCACGCTCAATGTCGCATCAACATTGCTCAAAAAGTTTCGTAATATTACTTTATTCGGCTCCATAACCGGTTTTTGGCTCAGTTTGTCAATCGAAACAGTACTTTTCTGGAGAGGGTCAGCCAAGGTATCAAATACTAATGGAGCTGAGGCCGCGTAAAGAACACTGCACCCGATCAAAAGCGAAAAACCGAAACGGACCAAAATCAACTCCCTTTTCTTTTAATTCTAACATTATTGCTCTAAGAGTATAATATCGTCAATTTTAACTGTGGGGTAAAGAATGTCCAAACGTATTTTAGAAGTGATGAAACCGGGAGTGCTTTTCGGTGATGATGTTCAAAAACTATTTGAAATTGCAAAAGAAGAAGGGTATGCTCTTCCGGCGGTCAATGTTGTGGGAACCGATTCAATCAATGCAGTTTTAGAAGCGGCAAAAGTAGTCAACTCTCCTGTTATTATCCAATTTTCAAATGGAGGAGCCAGTTACTACGCCGGTAAAGGGCTTAGCAACGAAGAAGAAAAAGCGGCCATCGTCGGTGCTATCAGCGGAGCGATCCATACCCATATGATGGCTGAAGCCTATGGCATTCCCGTCATACTCCATACCGACCATGCGGCGCGCCACCTTCTCCCGTGGATTGATGCACTTCTCGATGCCGGTGAAAAACACTTCGCTCAATACGGCAAACCACTCTTCACTTCTCATATGCTCGACCTCTCCGAAGAATCACTCGAAGAGAACGTCGCAACCTGTGTTGAATATATGAAGCGTATGGACAAGATCGGTATGACGCTCGAAATCGAACTCGGTGTGACCGGAGGAGAAGAAGACGGAGTAGACAACACCAATATCGACAACGCCCTCCTCTACACGCAACCCGAAGATGTCGCCTACGCCTATGAAAAACTCAGCGCAGTAAGCAACCGATTCACGATCGCCGCATCATTCGGAAACGTTCACGGCGTTTATAAACCGGGTAACGTCGTCCTCACTCCGATCATCCTAGACAACTCCCAAAAATACATCCAAGAAAAATTTGCCACCGCATCGGACAAACCGGTCAATTTCGTATTCCACGGCGGTTCAGGATCAACTCACGCAGAAATCCGCGAAGCGATCAGCTACGGGGTTATCAAAATGAATATCGATACCGATACCCAATGGGCAACATGGGAAGGGGTGAAAGATTATTACGAAAAGTATAAAGATTACCTCCAAGGGCAAATCGGAAACCCAGAGGGTGAAGATAAACCGAACAAAAAATATTATGACCCTCGTAAATGGCTTCGCGACGGGCAAAAAACATTGGTTAATCGTGTGAAAGCAGCGTTTGAAGATTTGAACGCAATAGACAGAAATTAATTCGGTTCCCATCTCGTCATCCCGTACTTGATACGGGATCCATCTTTTGTATTTAATCAGTGCAACCTAAAAAGTGAAGATTGAATACCTGACCCCCATTTACTCCTTTTTTTTACTCACTCTATTTCATCGCACACATTCCATATTCCACATCTACCACATACTCCTCCATCCCCCAGTCGTTATGGGTGACGATTTTGATCTCCTCATCTCCTTTTGATGCTTTGTGGATAAAAAGCGGCGGTGGCCAACCATTGCCTGAATATTCTGTGTAGATTTTCTCTACCTCATAACCTCTTTCTGTAAAGCTATCGACTAGCTTTTGGCAATCTTCATCATCGGTAAATTCATATCTTTTTGAGTGGTCAAATTTTTTATTGATAAAAAGGGTATTAAGATGGCTGACCAACTCATCGCCATAAGCAAAAAATCTCTCCTTATCCTCTTTATCCATCAAATTAAAATGTTCTCTAGTCAAAATCGTAAATCCACCACTCCAAAATCCTACACCACTAATAAAAAAACACTCCTCATTTTCTCTAAACGCTATGGGTTCATCTTTTTTTGCATGATAGACTTCTACCCAATTTGGGCTATGTAGCCTTGAAATCTCCCCATTTTCCCTTATTGTGTCAGTCTCTTTAGTCGTATAAATATATTTATCATCAAAACTTGAGCTTAGGACTAGATTTTCCTTATCAAGTGATTTGGAGATAAAGACTCCACTTAACTCATTAGAAGTGATACTTAAACCAACTCGCACTCCATCGCTATCAGGCTCAAAGCTTAATCTATAATTTTTGAGTTTGCCATCTTTAGTATGGGCTGATATGGTGATCTCTTGACACTGTGCATCTGGCTCGTAGTGATAGAGTAGATTATAACTTGTATCGTGGATATAGGCTATCTCATCTAGTAGTGCATGAGGCTCTTTTGTGTAGATAGTTTCAGTGCTATCATAAATCAAATCCTGTGCATCAAATATCGTTTGCGGAAGTTCCACATCTGCAAATCTAAAAGAACACTCCCTAATCGTCAAATCCGAGTTTGGATATGAACAAGTTGTGAGTGTGAGATATTGGGTAGTGCCATTTTTGAGATATTTTATCTCTGTATAACCAGCTAGAGTCGATATAATTAGCACTTTTGATGTTGTGAGGCGATTTAGTAATTCGCTATAAAGCCCTTTGCTTATTAGTTTATCCATGGCTTTTTAAAGCTCCATTATCGTTTTTTTCAGGCATTTTGAAATCAGGTAAAGCATTTAAATCTCTAATAATTTGTTCCCGCTCTCCTGAGAAGGAGCACTTCTTCTGTCACTCTATCCGTACGAGTACTTGTATGCGTTCCCACTCGGAGAGTGGGAACGAGGGATAATTATTTTGTATTTTTTAACATGATATAAGGATTATAGCAAGATGAGGTTTGATTTACAAATCTTTTGTTATCTGCCGTGATTAGTATTTTAGCAGTGGGTAAAAGGTGAATAGGAAGATGGATTCCGTGTCAAGCACGGAATGACGGGAAAATAGAAATATGAAGATTATTTTGTGTAGGTGATTTTCGCTTTTTCGCGAAGTGAAGACATTTTTTTCTCCATCGTCGCTTTAAACTTATCCATTTTCAAACGCTGCTCAATGAAGTTTTTCACATCATCAAACCCGAGTTTTTTCGCCGCTTTTTTATCTTCGACATAAATAACATGATAGCCAAACTGACTTTGTACCGGAGTAGAAGAGATTGTCCCCTCTTTCATCGCGAAAGCTGCATCGTTAAATGACGGTACCATTTGCCCGCGTGGGAAGTAACCGAGGTCACCCCCTTTTGCCGCACTCGGTCCGGTTGATTTGGATTTTGCTTGAGTGATGAACTCAGTTTTGAGTTTCTCCCCACTGAGGGCTTTCATACTTTTGATAATCGATTGTGCTTCCGCTTCGCTTTTCACCAAAATATGACGAGCACGGATTTTTTCTTTGTCCACAAATTCTTCCGGGTTTGCATCAAAATAGGCTTTTACCTCTTTGGCATCCACTTTAATTGCTTCAAACTGCTGTTGTTCCCATACTTTTGCTGCGAGCTGAATTTTTAGACGATCAACCAGTTTTTCCAATTCTTGTTTGTACTCTTTCGAATCCAATACTCCGGTTCGTTTTGCATCATCGTAGACAAGTTCTTGTGCAATCATTCCTTCGATAATTCGTTGGCGCAATTCATTTTGTTTATCGGCAGGCAAAGAATCAAAACGACCCTGAGTCCCCTCCATCAATACTTTATTCACTTCTTCAGAGGTAATTTCATCTCCGTTAACGGTTGCTAAAACAGCGGCTGATACACTCGTCGCGCTCAACAATAAACCCAAAATCCAAGCGGCATAATATCGCTTCATTGCTATCCTTGTGTTTTCCCTATTTTTCAAAGGGATTTGATTTCGGCATTATAATACATTTGCAAGTATAGTACGCAAAAAATAATCAATATTAAACGATGTTGCTTTGTCGTTTTTGTTGAGCAATTTTTAAATAACGGTCTATGGTCTGTAAAAGAAAATGTTTATCGATCGGTTTGGCTAAGTGGGCATCCAATCCTGCCGCAACAATCCGTTCACGATCACCGAACAATGCATGGGCGGTTAAGGCGATAACCGGCACAAACCCTCGGGAATCTCGTTTATCAATCTCTTTGATAAGACGGTTTGCCATCAACCCGTCCATAACCGGCATATCGATATCCATCAATACCAGATCAAAATGTTCTTTGAGATAACTATCAACCGCTTTCTGTCCATTATCTACCGCAACCACACGGAAATGTTCTTGAAGCAAAATAGTTTCAAGCAATTTAAGGTTGATAAGATTATCCTCTGCCACTAAGATTTTAATATTTTCGGCTTTCGGGACACTTTGCGCCTCAGGCGAGCGGGAAATATACTCTTTTGGCATCCGGTTCCAGATAACGGCTAACGTTTTATGCAACGAACTCGGAAGTATCGGTAAGGTGACGATGGAAGAGACCGAATCGATTAATGTATCCGCATGCTCTCCGTAATCAAGTTTCATGATCGGCACAACCCCTAACGTCGGATAGGTTGCATTGATCGCATCGATTTGCGATTTCGAAATATGCGAAACATCCATAAAGAGGACATCACTCTCATTCAAGGTTGTGGTAATAAGATCGTGGATCACTTTGGTCCGAACATCGAACAATTCAAGATATTTCAGTAACAATGCACCTTGCGTAGAGACTTGGAGGCCTTCAGTATAGATACACGCACGTGTTCCTGTCACAAAATCGAATGTCCCCTCTTCGTTGAGCTGATGGGTTACCCGAAATGAGAATCGTGAACCCTTGCCGCTTTGCGATGCGAGCATCAAATGCGAATCCATCATATCCACGTATTTATGACTCAAGCTCAAACCGATCCCAAGTCCGTCTTTACCGCGACGCTGATTATCCCAAGCCGAAGCAAACGGGCGAAGAAGCGTTTTCATTTTCTCTTGTTCAATACCGCACCCCGTATCACTTACCGCGTATTCAACTTCAACGAAATTCCCTTCCTCTTTAACAATGAGGATTTCAACAAGGACACGTCCCCCATCAGCGGTAAATTTAATACCGTTTTGGATGAGATTACGCATAATGGAGAGGATCTTATCCTGATCCCCGATCATTGTTTTTGGCAAATGGGGATCAATCAAGAACATCAATCCGATCTCTTTGGATAAGGCAAGATCGCAAAATTGTTGTGAAAAGCTCTCGTACACTTCAAGAGGGTTGAATAATGCCAGATTGGTATGAACGCTTCCACTCTCTACTTGCATCATCTCCAAAAGATTTTCAATATTGCGCATCATCGATTGAGCACTTCGGCTTGTCATGTCCACATACTCTTGCTGCCATGAGCTTAAGGGAGAGTTTTTCAAAAGATCGCTAAAGCCGATAATAGCATTCATCGGGGTACGAAATTCATGTGAGATATTGGTCAAAAATTTCTTTTTGAACTGTTCAAAATAACGCTCAGCCGCACGAGCCCGTTCAATAATCGATATATCTCGAAAAACCACTCCGACAATCGAAATATTTTCCAGTAAAAGCACCTCTGATTTTACCGAAACATCATAACTGATGTCACCGACACCAATTTTTCCTCGATAATCTCCCGATTTTGAGAGAAGATAGGAGAGGTCCACCCCCTGAGGATCAAACCATGTTGATATAGGGGCAATATCTTCCAATGCTTTGACATTAAGCAGTTCTATCAATAACTCATTGGAACCGAGCAGACTCCCAGAGAGATCGGTATAAACCATCGGATCAGAATGTAAATGGGAACATGACGTGAGCAACCCTATCAGATGGGCATTTTCTTGTTCAAAACCTTGGATATAGACCATAGTATCTGCTCCTTATACTTTAACGTGCAAATATTTGTGAAGAACATATTCGAGTTTTTCTCGGGTAAGAGGTTTAGAAAGATAATCATCCAATCCTCGTCCTAAAATATACTCTCGATCCCCTTCCATCGCCAATGCCGTCAACGCAATAATCGGCATACGTCCAACCCGTGCAGGGCCCTCTTCGGCTTTAATCTCTTGGGTTGCCAAGATACCGTCTTTAATCGGCATATCAATATCCATAAAGACAATATCGAATGTATGCTCGCGACATGTTTCAACCGCTTCATCTCCATTGGAAACGGCAATAACGTTAATACCGTACTCTTTGAGCAACAATTTTATCAAACGTTGATTAATCAGATTGTCTTCAACAACCAAAGCACTAACCCCTCGTTGAATCTGCGGAGCCATTACCGGTGCTTCTTTCGTAATACCAAAAACGTTAATCAAATGATCCAACAAAGAGGTAGGCAGAAGCGGTTTGGAGAGCGGGATATCGATAACATGGAGCATTTTTGCCTGAAACCGTTCATGCTCATCTAAAAGAAGAACGGTTTTACACTCCCGCTTCATTCTTGATAGACTCATTGTCCAATCACTTTTTTCCTGAGACGCAATCAAATAGACAACTTCCGCATTTTCAAAAATCGTTTCATCGATCATTTGCGTTTTCGTAACACTTACGCCGAAACTGCGTAAATAGTTCGTGAGATGGTTGGCGTCATCAAGCCGCTTTTCATCGATCAATGCAACCTTAACACTGTGGGCATTGATCATCTGCATTGCATGATCGGATGAGCCTTCCAACGTCAGAGCAAAGCTAAACGAAGAACCTTTCCCCTCATCACTGGTAATTTTAAGTTCTCCCCCCATCAAGGATATCAATCCATGGGAAAGACTTAACCCAACCCCTAAACGGTTGTCGGCATGATCCCCCGATACAAAGGGGCGAGTAATATTGTTCATCTCTGCTTTACTGATCCCCTTACCGGTGTCTTTGACACTAAATCCGATATTACAGGTCCCTGTCGTATTACGTTTGAGCAATTTTACCTCAACCGTAATACGTCCGCCGATTTGGGTGAATTTCAATGCATTATTAAAGAGATTATTGATAACTTGTTTGATTTTACGGATGTCACCGGTAACGTAGGTAGGTAGTTTAGGATCAATAAAACATAAAATTCCGACCCCTTTGTCGCCTCCCATTGAAACGGCTCCGCGAGCGAGTTCTTCCATCTCAGCCACAATGTTAAATTCAGATTTACTCACATTTAATCGGCCGTTTTGCATTTGGGCCAAATCGAGAAGATTTTCGATATTGGACATCAGATTACGCGCCGATCCTTGAACCGAATGGATGTATTCGAGCTGAGTATCGCTAGGAGACGTTTTTGAAAGGAGTTCGACAAAACCTAAAATACCGTTCATCGGGGTCCGAAATTCATGTCCGATATTGGCGAGAAATTTACTTTTAAGCTGTTCAACCTTAACCACTTCGGCTTTTAGGTCTACAAGATTGCTTTGATCTTCCAACCGAAGCAGATAGAGATCGGTTCCCCCCTCTTGTATCAAAGTCGAGGTTGCCGACATCGCATGCATTTTTCCTGCCGTATCGACAATCCCCAACCCGTATCCTTTCGGGAAATGGGTACGCAGATAATCCAACCAGCTTTTATCGTATTCGGTAAAAACTTCTTCATCTTCATGGTCGAAAAGCTCGCGGATACTCTCATGATTATGCCGCAATTCCTCGATATTATGAACCGGTACTAAATCAAAAAAAGCTTTATTTGCTCCGATCCACCCGCTCTCTTTCGTAAAAAAAAGCAATGGATCCGTATCCGTATCCAGTACTTTGTAAAAAAGCTCTTTGTTAATATTTTGCTCTGCGTCTTGGGCAAAGCGGTTCTCATCTTTACTAAAAAGTTTTTGAATCATACTGAACAATCCCAAAATCATCTCCTGCATTAATTTTGATTGAAATCGTTTATTGTAACACAAAAACTTCACACTCCTGTTTTTTTTTCACCTCATGTTACAATACGCTCAAAAAATGGACTGAACGGGATGAAGAAAGCGACCAAAAAAGAGATTGAAGCGATTAAAGAGGCTTTTTTAGAACGTTATTCTGATGCCGTCACGGAACTCAGTTACTCCAATGTGTATGAATTGGTCATTGCGGTTGCCCTCTCCGCTCAATGCACCGATAAACGGGTTAATCTCATTACTCCCGCTTTATTTGAAACCTACCCGACACCTGAGGCACTTGCTAATGCCGATGTTGAGAATGTAAAACGTATCATTCAAAGCTGCTCATTTTTTAACAACAAGGCAATCAATCTCATCGCAATGGCCAAAAGAGTCGTCGACGTGTACGGAGGGGAAATTCCACTGGATGAAAAAGAGCTGGTAACTCTCGCCGGTGTGGGACAAAAAACGGCGCACGTTGTCCTCATCGAGTATACACAAGCCAACCTTATGGCAGTCGATACTCATGTTTTTCGTGTCAGCCACCGGTTGGGATTAAGCGATGATCTAAGTGCCATCGCTACGGAAGAGACCTTGGTAAAAAAGTTTAAAACCAATCTCCATCAACTTCATCAAGGGCTGGTACTCTTTGGCCGTTACATCTGTACCGCCAAAAACCCCAAATGTGAAAGTGAGTGTTTTTTGTCAGAGTTTTGCAAAAGCAAGGATGGATTTAAACCCCGATGAGATACAATAACCCCATGAAAAAACACTATGTATTGCTTTTATTGCCGATGATGTTCGCAGGATGTTTTAATGATCGCGGTATCAGTCTGCGCTATTACAACGACTGCGAAGAGTATTATGATGCCCAAGGGTACTATCATAAACAATGCGATAAAAATCTCGTCGATTATAAAGAGGTCCAAGAGGCACTTCAACCGGCGCAAAAGCCAACCGGCGGTAGCGTAAGATAGAAGTTATTTAATCGCGATAAACGTTGCGAAATTTGCCCATCTGAAAAGAACTTCACAGGTTTTAAAACCGTTATTCTTCGCCATCTGAATATTTTCATTCATCGTATAAGGGATGAGAACGTTTTCGAGCGCTTCACGCTTTTGTACAATCTCATACTCACTGTATCCTTGCACTTTTTTAAAATCATAATAGCAATCGATCAGCTCTTTGTTTAATTTCGGATCTTCACTCACTACTTTTTCACTGAAAATAAAAACACCGCCCTCGTTCAATGTATCACTGATGGTACGCACCAATGAGTCTCGAACCATCGGCCGGATAAACTGCAATGTGTAATTGCTGATGATAACTTGGGCTTTTTCATAAGGAAATTGGAGAATATCGCCCTCATAAAGTTCGACTGACGAACCGTATACTTCGATTTTTTTACGGGCATGGGTAATCATCGCAGCAGAATTATCAATTCCGACAAGGCGAATATCTTCCCTTTTCCCGATAGAGCGTTCAATCTCCAGTAACAAGGATGCAGTGGAACACCCCAAATCATAGACAATCCCCCCTGAAGCAAGAGCATTCATGGCAAAATGACGGGTTAGTGCCTGTGACTCTTTATAAAAAGGGACAGATCGAAGAAGCATATCATCAAATACGGCTGCCACTTCAGCATCAAATTCAAACTGTTTTGAGATGGGTTTGGTAAATACGGTATCGGTTTTCATAAAGGGTATTGTAGCGTAAAGGGGGAGTGTTTTGAGGGGCAACTGGTGTGACGAAACAAACGCTTAGGCCCCTCATACGATAAAAAGCAATTTTTAGTCCATTATTTTCGTATGAACCTAAAAACTAAAACAAGGTAGAGATTCTACTCTCCTCACTTTTTTTGCTTTTGATCGGGTGCGACTTCGTCTCTCCAAAAAAAGTAATCTCGTTTTCACGTAAAATTCGGATAATATTGGTTGTCCCCGGCGTTCCTATCGGATATCCTGCCGTAAAAATATAGGTTTGGCTTTTATCGATGATACTCCGGTTCAAACCGCTTTGAATAATATCGCTCAACATCTCTTCAATACGCCCTTTTTTGATGAGATACGCAGGCACGACACCCCATACAATCGTCAGTAAACGGGCAACTCTCTCTTCATGTGTTGCAGCATAAATCGTCATTCGAGGACGGTAGCGGGAGAGTTTTTTCGCCGATGAACCCGATGTTGTCATCGCAATGATCCCCTCTGCGCTCAGCGAATCACCCAAGCGCACCGCCGATTCATTGACCACATCCATCGAATCATCATACCCAAAGTCAAATTTTCCGAACGGATAAATCTCCTCAATCGCTTGAATCGTATTGACCATCGTTTCGACGACCAAAACCGGATTATGTCCGATTGCACTCTCCTCAGAGAGCATCACGGCATCCGTTCCATCGAGCACCGCATTGGCGACATCACTGATCTCTGCCCGTGTCGCTATATCTTTTTCGGTCATCGATAACAACATCTGTGTTGCGGTAATAACCGGTTTAGAGTGTTCATTCGCTTTATCGATCAGCATTTTTTGAATGGTAGGGACACGGTAATAGGGAACCTCAATCCCCAAATCTCCCCGCGCGACCATTATTCCATCCGCCTGACGCAAAATTTCATCGATATTTTCAACCGCATCGAATTTTTCGATTTTTGCAAAAAGCTGAACCTCTCCGCCGCAAGAGCGGACAACTTCACGCGCCTTGATCATATCTTCGGCATTTTGAACAAACGAAATGGCCATAAAATCGACGTTATTAGCCACCCCCCATGCTATATCCGCTTTGTCTTTTTCAGTCAAAATTTCGATACCGAGTCGTGTATTGGGAAAATTAAGCCCTTTGTTGGAAGAAAGTTTCCCTTTGTTTTCGATTTTAGTCTGAACGCATTCGCCGTTTATCCCGACGATACGGGCACGAATGTTCCCATCGTGCAAATATACGGCATCATCCACATTGAGCATACGGAGAATATCGCTTTTGTTAATGGAAAGGCGGTAATGATGTGCTCCAACTTTCATCCCCGTACAAGGTTCATACTGAAAATCGAGCCGATCGCCGCTCTCAAAATAAAAATCTTCATTGAGCATACCGACACGGATCTTCGGCCCGCTGATATCTTGCAGCACCCCGACAAGCAAACCGGTTTCACGCATTGCGGTGCGGATATTGCTGAGTACTTTTGAATGATATTCATGGGTTCCATGCGAAAAATTGAGACGAAAAACGTTCACACCCGCTTTAATTAAAGCGGTGAGAGTTTCAACACTATCCGAAGCCGGTCCGACTGTTGCTAAAATTTTGGTCCGTTTTTGCATGAAAATCGCCTCATTTTATTTTCGGCAATCTTAACACATTTTCAAACCATTCTAACAACTCAAAGGGTGATGTTTTGAGCAATCTTTAGGAAATTTAGACTACAATGAGATTATCTAAGCACGATGGATTAACTATGAATAAAAGAGCGATCGATACCGATATTGTCCTTATCGATATTATTGATTTCTCTCGCCTCTCGATGGATGAGCAGCTCGAAATCATCTCCTATCTCTCTCTTACCTATAAAAAGATGATTGAAAAAATGGTCAAAATCTCCGGTATCCCTATGGAGAAGATGCTACAAGGGATCATCCCCACCGGAGACGGTTTTTACTGCATTCTACACCCGAGGCTCAAAGGATTCGGTCCGATTTTAGGACTCTCTTTTATCCATTTTTCCGATTTTATCGCGAAAGAGTACCCGTATTTCAAAGGGATTCGTGTGGCGGTTCACACCGGTAAAGTACACCGTTTTGAAGACATTTTAGGGCATGAAAATTTTGTGGGGGATGGGTTGAATGAGTGTTCCCGCTACATTGAAATTAAAAATCTGATCATCAGTACCGTCATCATCTCCGATCGCGCTTATGAAATATTGCAAGAGTTTTTGCATCTTCATAATGATTTTCGCAAACTTTTGGAAACATGCGAATTTCGCCACAGTTCGCTCCATACCTTTCAAGACAAACACAATATTACCCGCAACGGCTATCTGATTTGGATGCGTAAAGGGGCAATCATACCGCCGCCTCAAATCAACTTGGCTCCTCCTGCGAAAAAACGGTAATCCTCTGCAATGATTTTTTTGGTAAGATAATACAATCAATAAAGGACTAATCTCCCGCATCGCGAACGATGCAGGTAGCTTTAGGGGGTTGTAGGGACATTTGACCCTGCCACTTTGCGGGCTTTGCTCGGAAAGTGCTTAACATCAAAAAAGGAATATGTGTGCGTTTTACGATTGATGAATATGCCAAGACATTCAAAATGTCCAAAGAGATGATCCAAAATAAACTCCGAACCAAACGGCTCAACTATATCATTGAGGGAGGAGTGACCTACATCATCGTCCCCCGAAGTTCACTGGATGAGGAGAAGCGTCAAGAAATCGCCCAAAGTACAAAGCCATCACCGGCACCGGCTCCCCAAAAAACAACGGTGGGGATGATTATCGCCCTCTATCAAAAAGAGAATCAACAGCTCAAACTCAAAATTAAAGAGCTTGAAGCCAAAGTTGACCGTTTAGTGAATGATAAAGAGCAAATGCTGATCGCTGAGCGTGAACGGATTGAAGAGATCTATACGGCAAAAGATGAACAACTGAAAAACCTTTTGGAAGTGATCAACACCAAACTGCTCCTTTCCCACAGCAATGCCGTCCATGATGTTGACATCAGTACCCCCTCACCTGCATCCCCGACACTTCCCAACGGGCTAATCGAACTCAAACGCTACCTCAAATTTATCGGTATGGGCTCGGAAGAGCGCAAAGCAGTCAAACGCCGATTTGAACTTGCTTTCGGCTCAGACATACGCATTATTCAAAAAGAGGGAGAATTTTACGTCGATCTCTCCAAATACGATTACACCGATTTCCTTTAATCCGGATGTTATACGCTTTCTGGGCATAGCCCATACAATGGCAGGGACAAATCTCCCTAAAGCCACCCACATCTTCCGGATGTGGGAGAATTCAATACCCTACACGCACTTTTTCTCCCGATCAACCTTTTTTTAAATACTTGCTCATGCTCGTATCCCATTTGTTCACATCCATTTTTCATTATTTTAGACCAATACTTATACAGTTTTTCGTATATATAATACGTTTTTATAGATTTTAAAAGTGGAATACTAAATGCTATGTAAGTTTATATGTTACTTATATACATATTAACTAATCTTTAGTAATTTTTAACGAATACCATATACGGTTTAATGTTTATTTTAAGAAAAGAATACTACAATGGAGTGATGGAAATGAGCGACCTCTTTAATCTTCTGCACAATGCCATTGAGGCGCAACACAACGGTAAGAAGATTTCCCAAAAAGAGATGGCTTCAACGCTCGGTATTTCCATGCGGACCTATCAGGACTGGAGATTGGGTAATGCCAAACCCCAAGCGGCCAAAGCCGTCTTGAACATGCTAGGAATGCTCGAGGATGATGAGATCATCCGAGTGGTTCGAAAAATAAATAAGTTAGGGGATAAATCATGAGCAGTTTGAGTGAACAAGAACGTATCGGGTTGGAAGATGTCTTTTTATCCATCTCTTCTTCCCAAAATATTATGCAAAGATGGTCCATTTGGGGCAAAAATCTCTCGATCCAATTCGATGCAAAAAAGCTTGCTTCCCCTCTGCTCTTTACCCAAAATCCGAAAACTTGGATAAAAAACGGCCTAAAAAACCACAAAATCACTAAACTATTCAACAAAATACAAAAAAGAAGAAAAATTTAAGCTAAGAGATATTAAAGTATTCGCGGCTAAAACACTTATCCCACACATACCTCGTGTGTATGGGAGGTTTGAGTGTTATTCGCATATCTAAATCAAGGGCAATAAATGAATAAAGCGCAATTCGTAGAGTTGGTTCAAAAAAGCGGTGGTTACAAAACAAAAGTTGAAGCTGAAACAGCTATTAAAGCTTTCACAGAAGCGGTAACTGCAGCTCTTGTTGCGAAAGACGAAGTTTCATTGGTAGGATTCGGAAGTTTCGCATCTTCTCTTCAAAAAGGGAAAAGCGGTAAAGTTCCAGGAACTAGCAAAACTTACAGCACTGCTGATAAAATGGTTCCTAAATTCAAACCAGGCAAAAGTCTTAAAGACAGCGTAGCAGCAGGAAAATAATTCCCTCTCTCGTTTTCGAGGGATTTTTCCCTCACACTTCTCTTCCCCCTCCTCTATCTCATTTACATTGTATCATTGAAAATTCGTTATAATCGTTAGGATAAAAAAACTCTAATAACGATCTTCAGATTATACGAAAAGGTATCCTAAGTGTTCTTCTCTTTTTTAACACGCATTTTTTCGTCAAAACCTAAAGAGCCTATTCTCAATGATCCTGAAGATAATATTCCCCTAAAAATTTTTGTTATTAAAGAAGGGGGGAAATTCTTTCATGACTTTCAACTTTTTCATCAAAATAGCATCACCTCGATCGATACTCTTATTTTTCTCCCCCATTATGGTATCTTTTTTGGCAAAACACTTGAATGGAAGGCCTCTGAACTTGAAAATGCAACCGTAGAGCGCTCTTCAAAGCAGAGCAAACGCACTACCGCAACAAATTTAGAAGGGGTAGAGGCGAAAATACGCTCAAAGCTCGAAGATGTCCTCTCGTTTAATTTTACCCCGGTAGAGCGTTTCATTTGGATGAAACATCTTTCTGAAATAGAATTTGATGCACTGGACCCCTCTTTTCATGAATTGTTACCCAAAGAGCGCATTTTCTTCACGAATGAAACAGTCGAGTCGATTAGAACCAAACTCGATTCCATAGGTGAATATCATTCATCCCCCCTCTCAAGTGTTCAAATTATCGGTGCTTTAGCAACCCATACCTTTATTTTGCCAACCCCTGATTACCCTGCCGGTTCCATTCTATCTCCTCAGCAAAACCATTTTTTGATTTTGCCGCTTCAGGGGACGACAACATTGTACGGAGATTATGGAAGCGGAAAAAGCCTCCTCCTTATCCGTAAAGCGATCCTCATGCTCTTAACCAATCCCGAAGAGAAAATTGTCCTTCTGGCCCCGACGCTTTTGGCATCTGAATTATTGCGTGATGGATTCGTATCTTTGATGTACTACGGTGCGTTAAATATCGATTTGAATCGGATTATTTTTTCTCATCTCCCTGAAGAGTTTGATAACCTAAAAATGTACCAAGATGCCACTGCCATTTTTTGTGATGACAGCTATTTGATGGATGGCCGATTTATCAATGCTCTGAAACAAAAAATGGTTAATAAGATACTCCTCTTTTCATCCATAGCCGAAAATCCAGATTCCCAAACCAATATTCACTTGACCTATGGCTATCGCAACAAACCTTCTCACACAACCCTTGCTTGTACCGAGAAAGGGGTTCTTCCGGCCCTCTTATCTGAACTGCGCAAATATAGGGCGAATAAAGGAAAAGGGGTTATTCTCATACTTTCCGATGCTGCCTTTATCCCGCTTTATAAAGAACCGATTGATGAATATTTAGGGATTAATTCTCGTAGTTTAACCGTAAACTTTAGTCTTCAGTACCAAGATATGGAGGGTCTCATCATTACAACGGCCGACTGTCTGAGCGGGGTATCCGGTTCACATGTACTCCTTCTAACTTCGGAAGTTTCTGAAGATTACACCTATCCGCTAAGCCGTGCATCAGAAACAGCGACTATAATCACTTATTCAAATTCCTAACGGAGAATTTTCGATGTCAAAGATTATTAAAAGTGACGAAGAGTGGCGTGCCCTCCTCTCAAACGAAGCCTATCAAGTTGCACGGCAGCATGGAACAGAACGAGCTTTTAGCGGAGAGTATGCTGCGTTCAAAGGTGATGGTATCTATACCTGTGTGTGCTGCGGCACACCTTTATTTGATTCTACCGCTAAATTTGACTCAGGTACAGGATGGCCGAGTTATGATCGTCCTATTACCCCTAATGCCCTCGAAGAAAAACGTGACTCCAACCATGGTATGGTCCGTGTCGAAGTGCTATGCGCAACATGCGATGCTCATTTGGGACACGTTTTCCCTGACGGTCCAAGCACTACGGGCTTACGCTATTGTATCAATTCCGTTTGTCTCAACTTTATCCCACGTTCACAGGAGTCTTAATGCGATTACTACTTACCTTATTGTTGGCAGCAACTCTCTCTTTTGCCGCTTCCCACCCGAAAGTTCTACTTCAAACCACACAAGGTGATCTCACCTTGGAACTTTATGAAGATGTAGCCCCAATGGCGGTTGAGAACTTTACAACGCACGTTAAAAACGGCTATTACAACGGTCTTATCTTTCACCGTATCATCAAAAATTTTATGGTTCAAGGGGGTGATCCGACCGGTACCGGTATGGGTGGCGAGTCTGTTTGGAAAAAACCCTTTAAAGATGAATTTAAATCGGGTGTCGTATTTGATAACGCCGGTATTTTAGCGATGGCAAATTCCGGTCCACGCACCAATGGAAGTCAGTTTTTTATCACGACTGCCCCGACACCATGGCTCAACGGATACCACACCATCTTCGGACGTGTCGTATCCGGAATGGATACGCTAGGAAAACTCAATAACGTTCAGACCAACGGTCAACGCAGCGGTGACAAACCGCTCCAACCTCAAAAAATCATTAAAGCTACTTTGCTCCCGTAAAAAACACGCTTCTCACTAAATCTCCAACTTGGCCTCTTTTGAGGCAAAGTCAACCTTCTTAGCAATACATAAAGTGTTCTCAAAGAGATAAATAGGCATAATTTGTAATCATTTCGTAATCTTTTGGTAACGGTTTTGTAATAAAATTCCGCCCTTGATTTACAATTTTAATGAATGGAGTATTCATGTTCTCTCGTGACAACCTCTTTTTCGGCGGTATTTTTGTCATTATGACCGCTGTTTTTATGGTTTGGGGATTTAATTATCTCGAAAACAACCATACCCTTTTCATCCTTGCTACCCTTTTTGGGATTTTTATGGCATTTAACATTGGCGGAAATGACGTTGCCAACTCGTTTGGTACCAGCGTCGGGGCTAAAACGCTCACCGTCAAACAAGCGTTGATGATTGCAGCCATCTTCGAACTCGGCGGAGCAATGCTCGCCGGTGCCGAAGTTACCAATACGATCCGAAAAGGGATCGTGGATATCTCAGTAATGGATTTCGATCCGATGCTACTCGTTTTTGTCATGATGGGTTCACTCCTCTCAGCGGGAACATGGCTTCTTTACGCAACGTTTAAAGGCTATCCGGTCTCTACAACTCATGCAATTATCGGAGGGATTCTAGGGGGCTCTATCGCTCTTGGATACGTGACGATGGAAGTGGGAGAATCGGTTTTCGGTCTCGTTCACTGGGATCAAGTCACCAAAATTGCTATCAGCTGGGTCGTTTCTCCGATTCTTGGAGGGATAGCTTCGTACGGGATCTATTGGTATCTGAAAAAAAATATCCTTGATTACAATGATAATGTTCAAGCTCATATCGATGATATTAAAGGACAAATTAGCGCATTGAATGCCTCTCACAATGAAGCAACCGCTACTCCGGAAGAGAAAGCGCGTTATGAAGAACAGGTGCATGAGCTGAATCGTCTTAAGAAAAAACAAAACGCATTTTATGCCCTTCGTACCCATGCTCCGATTGTTGCCGCATTCGGTACGGCGATGATTGCGGGAATGCTTCTCTTTAAAGGACTCAAAAATGCCAATTTGGGTCTCAATGATGCCCAAATCTATATGTTATTGGCAGTTCTTTCAACTCTCATGTACGGTGTTGTTTATGCTATCATCAAAGTAATGCACAAAGACACACCGCACAAAGCGACCATGCGTGTTTTCAGCATGCTCCAAGTTCTCACCGCATCCTCGTTTGCCTTCAGTCACGGGGCAAATGATATCGCAAATGCAATCGGGCCGTTTGCCGCAATCATCGATATATTAGCCACAGGTCAAATTAATGCCGAATCACCGGTCCCTTTTATTGCCATGGCAACCTTCGGTGTTGCATTAGTAGCAGGACTCTGGTTTATCGGTAAAGAGGTTATCGACACCGTCGGAAGCCGAATTACCGAAATCTTTCCGGTCACCGGCTTTGCCGCAGAGCTAGGAGCAACGTTGGTTATCTTATTTGCAACCGTTTTAGGAATTCCAGTCTCTTCAACCCATATTCTCGTTGGAGCGGTCATCGGTATCGGTATGCTCAATCGTGATGCTAACTGGAAATTAATGAAACCGATCGCAATGGCGTGGGTTATTACACTCCCTGTTGCCGGTATTTTAGCTGCACTCTTTTTCTTTATCCTCAAAGTGGTATTTGGCTACTAAGCCAAATACTTCTCACTTAACTCTTCTCTACTTCGTCTCTTACTTTACATACATTCCACTGATGTTGAATGACAAGTGCAAAGTAAATCAAGAGACTTTTCCATCATCCAACAGCTGATTCATTCTTTACAAACCATCATGTTGCACACGGTTCAGCATCATAAATTGTATCTTAGATCCCGTATCAAGTACGGGATGACGGAGAAAGAAATCTAGAATAAATTATTTTTGAAGTTTGCTCAGCGCATCGAGGATATTATTTTGTTTCGTTTTATCAAGCGGTGTTTCATTGGAAACAAACATGTAAAACTCTACTCGTCTATTTTTCGCACGATTTTTTTCATTGGTATTCTCAGCAAGAGGTTTGGCTGAGCCAAAACCTGCTGTCGAGAGGCGTTCAGCACTTACACCGTTACGGATCAGTTCACGCATCACCGTCTCAGCTCTCTTGCTGGAGAGTTCAATATTGTCTCGATAAGGAGAACCTTGCGGGAGAGGCTGATTATCAGTATACCCTCGCACCGAAATATCGACACTTTCTGGAAGGGTATCGATGATTAATGCAACCCGTCGAATAAACAAATGCATCTCTTCATCATCGATTGTGGCATTGGCTCCGCTAAAAGGGATAGAAGCAGGAAGTTTTAACAACACACCGTCCATCATCTGATCAAGTGGCCCTTCTCCACCGCCCATTGATATATTCTTCAACTCTTGCTGGATTTTGCTGACAGAATCCAAAACCTCTTCTTGCTTGCTCTCCTCTCCCATCAAGACAGCCCCGCCCTGCTCCGTCAGCGCCTTACCGCTCGGGTTTCCACTCGCATCAGGATCAGGGTTTTTACTATCAGGAACCATCTCTTGGACAGGATTGATACGCTCAGCGACCGGTGCATAATCGTAAATTTTAACGAACTCTTCTTTGACCGCTTTGAGTTTCTCTTTATTAACCGACGCGATAGCGTACAAGGCGATGAAAAGTGCGAGGAGAAGACTGAAAAAGTCGGCGGTGGGAACCGCCCACTTTTCACATGCTTCACACGTTGGACACTTTTTAGCTTTCTTTTTTGACATTTAAGCGTCCATCAGTTAAATTGGCTGTGCTTTTCTTCAGCAGGAGAAAGGTAGTTTAGTAATTTAGCTTCAAGAGTACGAGGGTTATCACCGTGAATGATTCCGACAATTCCTTCTAACATCAATTTTTGCTCTTTTACTATATGGTGCGATTTCGCGATCATTTTTCTCCCCCATGGTCCTAACATTACATAGGAAGAGAAAATACCCGTAACCGTTGCCGTAAATGCCCCGGCGATACCTTTTGCCATTTCTGCGGGGTTATCGAGTTTTTGAAGCGCAAGAATAAGTCCTAAAACCGCCCCGATAAGTCCCATAACGGGAGATGTTTCCCCTGCAAGAATCCAATAATGTCCGCAACTGTGATAGTAATGTTCTGTCTCTTCGATCACCAATTCTAACGTTTCTACGATGGTATCGACCTCATTACCGTCAACCGCCATACTAAGACCCTGCTTCAGAAACTCATTGTCGATCTGAGCTACTTTTTGCTCCAAAGATAAAAGACCGTCTCGACGTGCAAGTGTTGATAATTCGATAATCTCTTTTATTCTCGCGTGTAAATCAACCGAACTATTTTTGAATACGATAGGACCAAGATTTTTAAAAGCCCCTTTAACATGTTCAACATCCGTAGAAACTGCTGCCGCTGCCATTGCCGTAGGGAAAATAACGATCAATGAAGCTAAGTGGATAATATGAAGCGGATTTCCTCCATCAATAATATCCCCCGTCGAAATCGACGCAACAGCTATAAACATACCTAAAACAACCGTTAAATCCACGTGACTCCTTCTCGTTTAGGGTAATTATCATGCATCCTTGCAATTACCGTAATTGTTATCATCGATTGTACCTTGTTTTCACTAAAATTCAATCTTGAAAGCTCTATTTTTTGTTAAATAAAGTATACAATATTTTAATCAGTAGCATCAAGAATATTCCGCTTCCCATACTCGCTACGATAAACGCATAATATTCATCATGCGTAATCGCATTAGCCTGATACCCTAATGTTGCAATGGCAACCGTAAATGTTAACGGCATCGAATCGCTCAATGAGAACAAAATAGTATTTTTCAATCCCAAATATCCACCATAGGCAATCAATGAACTGATGAGACGAATACCGATGATCGCACTGGCGATAAAAAGTGCCAATTCTAAAATTTGGACATCCGTGAATGCATCCAATGCAAGCGTTGAGCCGACGTGGATAAAGAATATTGGAACCAAAAATCCAAATCCGAACGAGGAAAGTTTTTCGGGCAGTTCGGTTTTGTGTTTGAAATAGGTAGCGATAAGCATCCCCGCCAAAAATGCTCCTAATACAACATCAATTTTAAGATACAGCATCACTGCCACCATGATAAACATGAGCGCCATAGAGAAACGGATATCCTGATCTTTTCCGTCTTCATGAGGCATTATGAGCGTTTTTAAACTCGGATACCACCAAAATAAGATTCGAACCCCCCGAAAAAAGAGGACAAATCCGATCAAGAATAAAAAGAGACCTCCGAGGGTAAAGGCGAATTCGCGGTTATACCCATGCTCTAACCCGCCGCTGAGAATCGTCAAAGCCATGATACTGACCAATTCACCGATAATCCCGATATTCAAGGCCAAGGCAAGCCATGGCTGATTTTTGCCGTACTCTTTTACCAAAGCCATCAGCATTCCGAGTGAAAAAATAGGAAATGCCACAAGATAAACGGCACTCAAATCAAGATATAAGAAGAGTCCGAGCGAGCACCCGTACAGCAGGGTAAAATAGATAATAGTACGGCGCAGGAGTGAGGATTTTGCAAAACCGAACTCTTTGAGATTAACCTCCATACCCGCAAGAAACATCAGGTATAAAAACCCTACTTTTGCAATGATTTTAAAGAGCTCGTTTTCAACCAAAAATCCAAAATATCCGGCAAGACTTCCCAACATAATTTCGACAACTACCACCGGTATTTTCGTAACACGGGATAAGAAAGGAGAAAGCATTACCAGTAAAGACAAGGTAATAATAACGACCGTATTGCTCATATTTATCCTCGCATCGCTTTCCAGATTTTAATCGCTTGTACATGCTCTTTTACATCATGCACCCGTACAATCGAAGCACCCTCTTCGATCGCTTTGAGATGGATGGCGACACTTCCCGCCAAACGCTCATCACTCTCTGAGGGGGAGATTGCATCGATCATTGATTTACGGCTGGCACCAACCAGCAGTTGTTTGCCCAAACGCAAAAAATG
This sequence comes from Candidatus Sulfuricurvum sp. RIFRC-1, assembly GCF_000310245.1. Classification (NCBI taxonomy): domain Bacteria; kingdom Pseudomonadati; phylum Campylobacterota; class Epsilonproteobacteria; order Campylobacterales; family Sulfurimonadaceae; genus Sulfuricurvum; species Candidatus Sulfuricurvum sp. RIFRC-1. The sequence goes on along the minus strand of NC_020505.1, from coordinate 573,879 downwards.
GCGTTGATGGGTGATTAGGGCAAGATTATCTTCCAAACGTTTTCCAAAACCGATTCCGCAGTCTAGTATAATCTCTTTAATTCCAAAGGACTCCGCTTTCTCAATCCGTTCACGGAAAAAGAGTTCAACTTCAGCAATTACCGACAAATAGGCCGGGTTCTCTTGCATACTCTTCGGACTACCCTGCATGTGCATAATCACAGCCGTTGCCCCGTAGCTTCCGCACAATCGTGCTACCTCATCGTTGGCTAGACCCGTAATGTCATTGATAATATGAAATCCCCTCTCCAGTGCGTAGTGGACGACCATGGGCTCATAACTGTCCAGACTCAGACGGGTCTTGTCATAAAAACGCTGCTCATACAGTGCGTCAATGATCGGACGGACACGAGAAAGCTCTTCTTCCGCACTCACTGCTACAGACCCCGGACGGCTCGATACACCGCCTAGATCAATAATATCGGCACCTTCACTAATCATCGTCTCAATACGTTCAAGCGCGTAAGATCCTTGAAAACGACTCGCATGATAAAAGCTGTCATCATTCGCGTTGAGAATTCCCATAATAGCAATATTTTTCTCACGTTTCAAATGACAAAAACTCTCCAATTCTGATGAGAGTTGTTTTAATCCAAACGGTTGAGCTTTCTCTTTTTTTACCAGCTGCTGCAACTGCCGCTCGGTAGCGATCAAAAGTACATCTACCTGAGGAATCGATGCCGTTACCGTACCACGAGGAACCGCTACATCGGCACCGATACTGAGCGCATCTTGCTTGAGGATATTGGCGGCACCCACATGCAGATCACGAATACGAATCAGATGCAGTTCCCCTTTATCCTCTAAAATCGATACCCCGCCGCCATCTACACCGAGATGTTTAAGCTCACGCTGCAGGTCAATGGCATTGGAGAGTTTTTCAACGACCACGTTTAATCTCGCGGGTAAAATTCATCAATACCATTACCAATACACTTTGAAAACGGCTGTTCAACTCGATCAAACGGAGCGCTTTTTCAAATCCTTCGAGTTGCGCCGTGGTAAGGGAAAGTTTTTCACCATGAATTGCCTGATGCATTAACTGCTCAATCAACGCCTTGGCTTCATGTTTTTTAAGGCGATCATGCGCTTTAACAAAGGTAAACAACCCTGCAAGATCGAGATTTTTCAACACAATCGGAAGGATTTCGTAAGTACGTTCAGCATGCTCTTGCGTAAGACTCAAACGAGAACGAACCGTTGGCAAAAACGTACTTTTATTGGGGGCAAGGAGGATAAAAACAATATTTCGAGGGGGCTCTTCGAGAATTTTCAAAAGGGCATTTTGGGCAGGAACGGTAAAACTCTTGGCTCCGAGGATAAGGGTTTTGGTATCCTCTTCGCTTCGATACGCTTCGGCTATAACCTCTTTGGCATCTTCAATTTTAAAATCATCACGCATAAAGGTGATGCAGCGCAGAGGGTATCGAGATGCTTCGATCTGGCGTGCTCGCTCTTCCATTTCTGCAGTGATGAGGATGCCGCCCCTCTCATTCGCGAACATTAATCTCCCCAAACAGTACTGCACCGAGCGTTTTATCAAAAAGACGGTAAAGCTGCAAAAGTTTGATATCGATAAGTTCATCGTGAGAGCGTAAAACTAAAGCATTTTGAAACCGCTCATCCATAATCCATAACAGAGAGTTGGCATTACGTTTGGCGATATCGGCACGACGATCATCCCCGCGACCGATATACCAAAAGAAATACTCCCCCTTAAAAGTAATATCCAGCATATCACTCAGCATATCGATCGACTCTCCGCCGCTGATATGATCATAATGCGGATAAAGGGCATCGATACAAACGATAGGGATCATCGGACGCTCTTGAGAGCGTTTATTTAAAGAAGAGGTGATGTAATGGGAAAACCATTTACGATCATGATCGGTAATGAGGACGATACTTTTCCCCCCCATCATTTGATCCATGGCATTAGCGATAGGAGGAGTCCATTCGAAGCGCTGTTCTTCGAACCAGCTCATCGATGCCCCTACGGAGCGGATCGATTCTAATGTCCACTGATCAAATTTGCGCACTACTTGTCCAACGCGTAAGCACTGTGTAGTGATCTAACCGCTAATTCTGCGTATTTTTCATCAATTACCATCGATACTTTGATCTCTGACGTAGAGATCATCATGATGTTGATGTTCTCACGTGCCATTGTTTGAAATGCTTTAGCCGCAACTCCCGTATGCGATTTCATCCCAACACCGACAATGGAGACTTTACAAATATTTTCATCGTACGAAGCTTCACTGATCTCATCTTCGGCAATAAACGTTTCAACCACTTTTTTCGCATCCAAAAGTTCAGTTTTAGGGACAGTAAAATCGAGATTCGTTTTACCGTCATGTCCCGAAGTTTGGATAATCATGTCAATATTCACACTGTTGTCGGCCAAACGGGTAAAGATATCCGAAGCAATTCCGGGGCGGTCAATTACGCCGCTCAAAGATACGCGTGCCTGATTTTTATCGAGTGCGATACCGCTGACAAGTGGTTTTTCCATAATATTCTCTTCCTTTGTGATAAGTGTCCCTTCCGCATCGCTAAAGCTGGAACGGGTTACGAGGTTAACGTTTAATTTTTTAGCGAGTTCAACGGAACGGTTTTGAAGCACTTTTGCTCCGAGTGATGCGAGTTCCAACATCTCGTCGTAACTGATTTTATCCATTTTACGCGCTTTAGGCTCGATACGCGGATCGGTAGTATAAATGCCGTCAACATCGGTATAAATTTCGCATAAATCCGCTTGAAGTGCCCCTGCGAGAGCAACGGCAGAGAGGTCCGATCCTCCGCGTCCGAGCGTTGTCACCTGACCACGCTCGCTCACCCCTTGGAATCCGGCGACAACAATGACTTTGCCCTGTGCGAGTTCAGCATGCATTGTGGACGGATCAATACTTTCAATCCGTGCTTTGGTATGGACAGCGTCGGTAACAATACCGGCACGACGACCGCTCATAGAAGTGGCACTGTGTCCCATAGCATTGAGTGCAATGGAGAGTAACGCAGCCGTTACCCGCTCGCCTGAGCTCAGAAGCATATCAACTTCGCTTCGCTCAGGGGTAGCGGTATAATGTTCCGCATACGCAATAAGTTTGTTGGTTTCACCGCTCATAGCCGATACAACGACTACAACCTGATGTCCCTCTTTAAGTGTTCGCGAGACACGGTTGGCAACGTTTTGGATTCGTTCCAAATCGCCGACACTGGTTCCGCCAAATTTTTGCACAATTAGCATTACAGATACCCCTTGGTTCTAAAATGAGAAATAACACGTTCATAGACCGGTTTTTTAAAATGGGCAATATTACTCAACAGCTCATCAATCTTGACAAATCGGTACGCCTTGAATTCAGGATGCTTAGTATTCAAATCGATTTTAGCCCCTTGTTTTAGGCGTACTAAAAAATAGCGCTGTTTTTGTCCCGCATACGGAGCCATTTTAGCAGCTACATGAGTAGGAAAATCATAGGCAATCCACTCAGGATATTCGGCAATGATCTCTACTTTTTTGGTACCGATCTCTTCCTCAAGCTCCCGAAAAAGTGCTTCTTCAGCCGATTCGCCTTCATCAATTCCCCCTTGAGGGAATTGCCATACCCCTTCCAAATCACTCCGCTCGGCGATAAAGATATCTTGGACTTCAGGATACTCGTGAGAGACAATAATCGCCGCCACATTCGGTCGGTAGAACTTATTTTCGGTCATTCGCCATCTTTTAATTTAATGTTGTCCTAAAGCTTTTCGCACATCTACGAAAGAATTCTTTATTTTGGAGGGGTATTGTAAACTATTCGCCATTAAAAATACTATAATCCGCGTATGCTTTTATATATTCATATCCTTTTCCACAAGGGTCAGGCGTTAAATATTAATTATCTCTAAACTTTTTTTTACCATCTGTGAAACACGTGCTCTTGAAATATCAAGATGACGTGCGATTTGAGCCTGTGTGTATCCATCAGCTAACGCTTCAGCTATTGCGTTATCCCTTAAAACAGTAGTCTTGATATTTTTAAAATGATTATTAAGTGATTTTGTATAAGCAAGACTTTTCACATCCTCATTGAATACAACTTTTTGTTTTTCAATTGCTTGTAGTCTTCCAATATCTTCTTCATTAAGTGATACTCCTACAAATTGATCAATATCTTTAATCTCATCAATTAATTTGGAATGTACTGCACATTCGATGAGTGTCGTTTTATTTTTTATTGCCCGTAATAACGTATAGGGATACTCTCCAACACTTTGCGCCATCCCTGCTTCTATAGGATTTTGTTCGATATATTTTACCAAAGTATAAAAATACTCATCACTGTTGATATAGCGGGAATAAAACCGTCCTTGCCAAAAATGACCGCTTCGTTTATATTTTTTGTTCACATAAATAGCGTAATTGCTATTGATATGTTTCATAAACAAAGAGAGGTTTTCCAGCTCACACTCAACCAAAAGATGATAATGATTACTCATCAGACAATAATCATGAAGAATAACTCTATAATTTTTACACGCTTTACACACAATCATTAAAAACATCTCATAATCGTCATCACACATGTAAATATCAGATTTATTGACACCTCTGTTGATAATATGATGAAATCCACTAAGCTCTATTCTAGGTCTTCTTGGCATTTTCTAACCTTTTATTTTTGGTATTCTAGCGTATTAATATTTAACGCCTGACCCGTATTTGTAAATAAGTATTTGTAAAGTGCAGCATCCGCATCGTCGGCGTTCTTTGTCGGCCATATTTGTCCCTCAAAATCGCTTGGATTAAGTCCGATGATGTTTAGTGCTTTCCATGTGTAGTCGATACAGCTGTTACTTGTTCCTATGTAGAAACTGCTGAAATCAAAAGGGTGACCGTTGAGATTTTCAAGATTTCCAAACTGTTGTAATTTTATATACTGATTATAATCGATTACGATTGTACCTGTATAATACGTACTGCCATAGTTTACATCATCATCTGGTTTGATTTCTCCTGCCCATACTGGCATGCTATCTTTTGCGGGAGCAAATCCAAAAGATAAAGGAGTTCCTCCATCCGATATCGAATACCACATATGACCAGTTAGAGATGTGTCGTTGTCATGATATATTGTTCCGTTTGCTGCTATTTTTACTGTGATTGTATACATAATTTTTTCCTTTTATTTCGTTTTGTAATAGCCGATTGCTACTTCTACGTTTAACTCTGCCAACTCTGGATAATCCTCTACGGTTTCAACTTTGATGTGATATTTAGCACCTTCTTGAAGCTTGAATTCATTAATTTCTCTACTTGAATAAGTTCTTCCAAGTGAATTTGTATAATAAATTTTATCAACCACAATGCTCGTGCCAGTTTTTTCATATTTCAGCACAGTAAGTTTAATTGGGAAAATTGGGAATGCTTTATGTCTCCCAAAATATTTCTCGATAATTTCCCCATACCTATCTCCGCCTATTTTTTGTTTTCTATAGTCATAGTACAACTCTACATACACAGAATACTTCTCATCAATCCGAATATCCGTCTCGGCAACATTTCCCGCCTTACTCAAATCGATAGCCATTGTATGACGCGGTGTCGGCGTAGAGTCAAACAAATCCCCAAACCACCCCGCATGTAAAAAACTCATTAGTGCCATTGTGATTACTCCTATTTTTAGCATGGTGATTCCTCGCTGATGTTGTTAATCGATATGACTTTGCCGTGTTGAAACTCGACTTGAAAGGTCTGTACCCCTTTTTCGGGATACTGGGTAGCGTTTTGGAAGGTCATCCAGATTTGGGAGTTGTCAGGTTGTGTTGCTTGGGTTTTAATGATGATATTTGGGTCTGTGTCTTTGTCCCATACCTCTTCATCGGCTATGACTCTGTAAAAATATGCTCCCCCTGCTAAACTTGCCTCAATAGTATTCATCCCTAGAGTGATTTGCTTTTTGGATAGTGATTGTGTTGTTGTTTTCATTTAGGCTACCTCTCTTTCAAAATTATTCCCCTACCACTCCGCCATAAACGCATCGAACTGCGTGGCAACCTTGGTGATATCAGCTGCGTACTCTACCCCCATCGCTCTGAGGGTATTCCTATCTTCCATTTTCATTTTTCTTCCCCTTTTTTGATTTTTATTTATAATGCAAAAGCGTCCCGACGATGTATTTCGGGCTTCCTCGGATGATCGGTTTGGCTTGATGCAGCCATCCCCACATCGGAGGAAACATGATCAGCCTCCCCGGTTTGGGCTTCGCCATAATCTGTAGTTGCGGAAAGTCGGTCTCACCGCCTATAAAATCATCATTTAGATAGAAAAATACGACCAAAAATCGTCTCGCCGAGTCATGGTCAGTGACGTCCACGTGAGTATCGAAACGATCATCCCCGCCGGGCTGATAGCGTTTCATCCGTATCTGCTCGAATGTATAATCACTCAGCCATTGATGCGGCTCGATCTTGTTATCTTCTTTGTAACGCTCGATTGCTTCACGGAATAAATGGCTGAGAAATATGACATCATCACGAAAGATTTCGTGTTGATAGAGGTTGATCTGCGTAAAACGCATCTGCCACTCATCATACGTATTTCGCACATTATGGTGACACTGTGAATTTGTCTCGAATCGCTCGATCAAATCTTGACAGTAGTTTTTACTTAAAACATCGTCGTATATACTGATATAGTGGTGCATTTTCTTACCTTACACTGAGCCCTTCATCGAGATATTTGATCATCGGGTAGATAAAGAACTCGATCACTCTGCGTTTACCGACTTTGAGTTCTGCCGTGACGCTCATCCCCGGATGGATGGAGAGGGTTTTTCCTTCCCCTTTGAGCGTCAGATTAGAAGGTGCGATGGCGATCTCATAGACAGGCCCGAGTTTTTCATCGTCTATCGCATCATCGGCGATGTGTTTGACCTCTCCGTGGATGAGTCCGTATTTTTGGAAATCGAACGTATCGATCTTCACCGCCGCTTCCATCTTCTTGGTCACGAAACCGATGTCTTGGTTTTGTACAGTCGCTTTTATGATGAGGGGGACACCTTTGGGGATTAGAGTTAGGAGTTTTTCAGCTGGGGTAACGACTCCTCCTACGGTGTGGACGAGAAGTTTTTCGATATAGCCATCTACGGGAGCGATGATCTGCTGTTTGGCGTTACGAAACTGGGTTGTTTCCACTTCGGTACGCAGAGACGTTGCCTCTTTGGACTTTTGGGTAAGTTCGGCTAAGAGTTTGTTGCGGTACTCTTGGGTGATGAGGCGGAGCTGTTGGTTGAGCTCGTTTAGTTTACCCTGAGATTGGGCGATAACGTGCTCTTTCATGGTGAGTTGTTCTTGGTACTCTATCCGTTGGTTCTGTGCTTCGATGTAGTCGCGTTTGGCGATAATGTCGAGTACCTCTTTGAGACGGGCTTCGTGATCTTTTGCGGAGGTGAGAAGCTGTTTGAGTCTGCTTTTATCCGCTTTTGCCGCTTCGGTCGCTTCATCGTTCTGGCGAATCTGCTCTTGGAGGACTTGGCGTTGTTGATCGTAGGCGAGTTTACCTGAGGTGTACATCATCTGCTGGGTGGCGATGGCGGCGGTCTCTTGGAAATAAGGCAAACTATGTATCTCATTTTTTATCCCAAAAGGCAGAAAACCTATTTTTGATAAATTATAACGAAATAAATTTCAAATCAAATCTTCAACTCCACTTTTCCATGTGCATAGTTATGGATCAATGCTTGGATGATATTTTGGTACGATATTCCTATGTCTTTTGCCCGTTGTTTGACAAAATCCAAATCGGATTGCTTCATATTGATCGTAATCTGCTTCTTTTGGTTGAGATAATCGAGAGAATCGGCTGCCGTTTTTTTGATTTGTTCATTATCAAACGGGACATGCTCGATTTCACCTTTTTCCAACGCATCTAATAACTCTTTTTCTTCTAAGTCGTATTTCATGATTCATCTCCTCTGTAGTGTTTATGTAGTTTTCGACTGGGGATAATATTTTTGAGAAAAATATCATCTCCATCCCTCACATAGGGGATATAATGGATATACCCGCCTAAAGATATGACGTATATGTATTGGTTCGGATATTTATCACTCAAAGGGTGTTTATAATGATCAACTGCCCCCTCTTTCGACAATACCTCTAAAACCTCTTCGAAGCTATAACCTCTGGTTGCTTTTAGAATACTGTTTTTATCTTCATTCCATTTATACATATACAACCTTTTCCATATCTAAGCATTATATGAGCAATATATTTAATATAAAATAAATTCCTAAACTTCTATAGGAGTCACAATGCTATAATGGCACATGCTTTTATATATTCATATCCCTTTTTGCGATAGCAAATGTTCTTACTGTGCGTTTAACTCTTATGTCGATAAATTTTCATTGCGTGAAGCGTACATGAATTCCCTTCTCCACCAGCTCAAAACTGAGCTACACCGTTTTAACGTCAGTGCTTCAAACCCTATCGAAAGTGTATTTATCGGCGGAGGAACTCCCTCTACGGTAGAGCCCTCACTTTATCATCCTTTATTCGAAATGATTGATCCTTATTTGGTAAAAAATTGCGAAATCACCTCCGAAGCCAACCCAAACAGCGCGACTCGAACATGGCTAGAGGGGATGTTTGAGCTGGGAGTCAACCGCATTAGCTTCGGTGTACAGAGTTTTAATAATGAAAAACTCAAAATACTCGGACGTGCGCATAACACTCTCCATGCCCTGCAAGCAATCCGTACCGCCTCCGCCATCGGATTTAAACATCTCAGTATCGATCTGATCTATGGTGTTCGAGGCGATACCAAAGAGCTTTTGAAATCCGATATTTCCCAAGCATTTGTTCTCCCCATCGATCATATCAGTCTCTATGCCCTAACAATCGAAGAGGAGACCGCGTTTGAAAAAACACCGGAAATTGCTCAAGAAGAGTTGGAGCTTACCCAATGGCTCTTTCGTGAAATCACCGCAAAAGGGTTTGAACAATACGAAATCTCGAATTTTGGGAAATACCGCTCACATCATAATATCGGATATTGGGAGCACAAACCTTATATCGGTCTAGGCTCCGGGGCCGTCGGATTTTTAGACCATCGACGCTATTATCCCGGCACCAATGTCGAGCACTATATTCAAAACCCTTGTGAGCATACCACCGAAGAGATTACCAAAGAAGCACTGATCAGCGAAAAACTGTTTTTAGGTTTTCGCAGTTGTGTCGGAGTAGATGCTGCCATTCTCAACGACAAACAAAAAGTTCAAGCGGATATCCTCGTCGAAGAAGGGATGCTCTTTCACCGTCATGGTCGCTATTTTAACGGTGATTTTTTACTTGCTGATGAAATTGCATTGAGGGTAGAAGGGTTTTAAACTTTCTTTGGGTAAAATCCCAGATTATACAAAATACACACATTAGGCAGTTATTATGTTTGGAATGGGTATCGGCGAAATATTGCTCATCATTATTATCGCTATTTTATTTTTAGGGCCGGACAAACTCCCCTCAACAATGGTGGATATTGCCAAATTTTTTCGACAAGTAAAAGGGACCGTCAGCAGTGCCAAAGCTACGCTGGAAGAAGAGATGAAGTTCTCAGAGATGAAAGAGAGTGCCCTTAATTATAAGAAAGAGCTAACCGATGCAAGTGCAGAACTGGAACGTCTTACCAATGTCACTGAAATCGGAAGCGAACTGAGCAGTATCACAAATGAGATCAATCTTGATATTCCCCCTCCCGCTCCATCCGCACCCAAAGAACCTGAAGTAATCACCTTCACACCTAAACCAAAAGAAACTAAACCCGCAGAAGAGAACGCCTGATGTTTGAAGATTTAAAACCCCATTTAGCCGAATTACGAAAACGTCTCGGTATCAGTGTCGCCACAGTCATTATTATGTTTTTTGTGATGTTCAACTTTCATGAAGCTCTTTTAGCCTGGGTAACCGCGCCTTTAGCCGAAGCAATCGCTGCTGTGGCCAAAGTCTCTACAAAAGCAGCTGAGGGGATGATCACTACCACTCAACTGGGAGGGACCTTTTTCGTTGCGATGAAAGTCTCTTTTTTCGCAGGCTTACTCGCCGCACTCCCCGTCATTCTGACTCAATTTTGGCTTTTTATCGCTCCGGGGCTTTATGCCAATGAGAAAAAAATGCTGATCCCGTTTGTCGTCGGTGGAACGGTTATGTTCGCGATGGGTGCTTCATTCGCTTATTATGTCGTCACCCCGTTTGGGTTTAGTTATCTTATTGCATTCGGAAGTGCCTCTTTTGTTCCGATGATTAACATCGAAGACTATGTCGAATTTTTTACGAAAATCATGTTTGGATTCGGCCTCTCGTTTGAGCTTCCGGTTATCTGTTATTTTTTAGCTCTATTGGGGCTTATTGATGACAAAGCAATGATCGGGTTTTTCCGCTACGCCATTGTTTTAATCTTTATTATTGCCGCTGTTTTAACACCGCCGGACGTTATTACCCAGATATTGATGGCAATGCCGTTGATTCTCCTTTACGGGATCTCTATTCTGATAGTCCGTGCTGTCAATCCGGCACCGAAAGAAGAGCCATATATCGCCGAAGATGAAGAAGAGACGATTGACTAACCTCGATCCTCTTCTTACGTCAAGTTATCACTATGAGCTCCCCGAAGAGCTGATAGCGACCCATCCGATACACCCCAGAGATCATGCCCGACTCCTTGTCTACGACCGAGCCGATCAATCGATTACCCACGCTCGCTTTGATGCACTGGACAATTTTCTCCCTCGTGAATGCGGTATTATCTTTAATGACACCAAAGTTATCAAAGCACGATTGTACGGTCACAAAGAGAGCGGAGGAGCGATTGAGCTGCTCATCAACCGTCCTCACGATGCCTACGCTATTAACGTCTATATCAAAGGACGGGTGAGAAGTGATACCCGTTTAATTTTTGACGGTGATTTGAGTGCTCGTGTTATAAAATTGTACGAAGACGGCTCACGTGATGTCAATTTTTATCTCCGTAAAACTCTTATCCGATTTGAAGAACTTCTCCCTATTTTGGAGCAAGTAGGTCACATCCCCCTCCCCCCGTATCTGGGACGTGAGGACAACTCCGAAGATGAACGCGAATACCAAAGCGTTTTCGCCCACTACGAGGGGGCAGTTGCCGCTCCGACTGCGTCGCTTCATTTTAGTGATGAGCTTTTTGAAGCCGTATGCTCACACCACCCTCACGCTTTTGTCACTCTCCATGTAGGCTCGGGGACGTTTAAACCGGTCGAAGCCGAAGTGATTACCGATCATCCGATGCATTCGGAGTATTTTGATATCAGTGCCTCTGCACTAGAGCTTATCCACAGCAACATTCCCCTCCTCAGCATCGGAACTACCTCTACCCGTACGGTTGAGTATCATGCCCGTACTGCGGAGCATCATGGAGAAGCCAATCTCTTTCTACACCCCCACAATCCCCCAAAACGGATCAACCATCTCCTTACCAATTTTCATCTTCCCCAATCAACGTTGCTTATGCTCGTCGCCTCATTTGTCGGGCTGGAAGAGACCCATCGCATTTATCACGAAGCAATTGATCAAAAATACCGCTTTTTCTCGTACGGCGATGCGATGCTTATTCTTTAAATTATTCCAGATTATGATAAAATAGTGATATTATAATCTAAGGTACAGCGCATGAGACATCTTAACCGCAGACATTTTTTAGGTGCCGGCTTACTCCTGGGGGCTTCAACCCTGCTAGGTAAAGAGGCACCTGCCAAACCAATCGCTATCCCGCAAACATACACTCCGCCTGTAATTGCATTTCCTGAAAAAAAGCCGATGGTGACCATCTCCGATCGCCCCCCTTTGCTCAAATCTGCAAAAGGGCGTGAAATTTTCACCCAAGCAATCACCCCGAATGATGAATTTTTCGTCCGTTGGCATCTTCCGGATATCCCGACTCATATCGATTTGAATGAATTTCGTCTGGAAATCAAAGGTTCCGTCAATACCCCTCTCTCCTTGAGTGTCGATGATTTAAAATCAAAATTCGAGCCCGCAGAGATTACCGCTGTCCTGCAATGCGGCGGTAACAGCCGTAAATATTACGCGGTTACCGGACAGGCAACGCATGGCGTCCAATGGGATCACGGTGCGATGGGCTGTGCTGTATGGAAAGGGGTCCGTCTCAAAGATATCCTCAATCGTGCCGGTGTGAAAGAGAGCGCTACATGGGTTGGCCTTAACGGTTTAGAAAAACCGGCAATGGATGAAACTCCTGACTTTTTCCGTGAAATGGAGATTCATGAAGCGCTTGAGGATCAAATCATTGTTGCCTACGCAATGAACGGTGAAGACCTCCCTTATCTCAACGGTTTTCCGATCCGTCTCGTTATTCCGGGACACTTCTCGGATAGCTGGGTTAAAATGCTCAGTGAGATCATGGTTATGGATACGTACCGTAAAAGTTTCTTTATGGATGTAGCCTACACTGTCCCTGATAATGATTGCGAATGTGTTGTCTCAGGCAGTGACTTCGAGTACAAACGCAAACCGATCGCGAGCATGAAAGTCAAATCGGTTATCGGGTACCCATCCTCTGACACCGTGATCAAAAAAGGCTCCAAAGTCAAAATTTCAGGCGTTGCTTTCGATCAGGGCAAAGGGATCAAAGAGGTGATGATTTCTCTCGATGGAGGCAAAAGCTGGAGTGCGGCAAAACTGGGTCAAGACTACGGCAAATTTGCCTTTAGACCATGGAGTTTTGAATGGGATGCAAAAGCCAAAGGTAATTTCACCATTATGGCACGCGCTATCAACCGCATCGGCAATATTCAGCCCCTAGCCGATGAGATTGGCTGGAATGCCGGCGGATACCAATACAACGCTGTTGACAGCGTTAATGTGAAAATTGTATAAGGTTCAAAAATGAAAAAATTACTACTACTCAGCGTATTTTTGGCCGCTACCGTATTTGCTCAGGTTGATAAACCGATTGAAATGCCTTACGTCGATTATCCGATGGCAAAAGGGGATCACGATGAAGTAGCGCAACAATACTGCCTGATCTGCCACTCATGGGGATATATCCTCAATCAAGGGGAAAAAAGCCGTCCGTATTGGACAGGAACCGTCCAAAAAATGGTCAATGAGTTCAAAGCTCCTATCGGGAAAGAGGATCAACAAACGATTATCAACTACCTTGTAAAACACTACGGGTATGAAGTGAAATCAGGGCAATCAGGACATTAAGTCCTGCTTACTCTAGATAGACCCTCCCGTTACGCACTTCCACAATCCCGTTTAATTCCGCTTCAAAAATATCTTTGGGAAATTTTGCCAAAACCTCTTCATAGGTCGGTGCATTTCGGCAAAATGCAAAAAATGGGCTATCGTCCATGGCATTTCGCCCTTTTTGACTGACCAGGGCAACAAAGATATCGATATCATCAATCGCTTCAGCCTTCCCATCACGTAAAAGTTGACGCGTAGCCGCGCTCTCACGGAGCCGATGGGGAAGAACATAGATCGGTTTTTTCATCGCAAGCGCATATTCTACACTGCGCATACTTCCGCTGTCGATATCTGCCTCAGTGACAATCAAAACATCCCCCAATGCAACCACTATCTCATTACGGACGACAAAACTCCACTCGCGAGCATCAAAACCTCTCTCAAACGGGCTGATCGTAAGCCCTCGTTTTTCAATCGCTTCAATCAATTCAGCGTTTGCCGCAGGATAACGCACATCAATACCGCTGGGGAGAACCGCTATCGTATTTTCTGCACCCGCCCCCTGATGGGCTATTGCGTCAACTCCGAGTGCCGCGCCGCTGACAATAACCATACCCGACAAAGAGAGTTTTTTGGAAAGTTCCAGTGTAATAGAGCGCGTATAAGGATTGGGCCGGCGTGTCCCGACAATAGAGATTTTAGGACGGTGAAGAAGATCCAAAGAACCTCGATAAGAGAGTTTCTCGGGATAACGTTTCATCGAGAAGAGTTCAGGAATATCAAAATGGATCGTATTGCTCATGCTGACTCATTACTATTTTAGATGAGTAACAATAGCGAATAAAGGTTAAAACGAGCGATTTTTTGTCACTGTGTCAAATATTTTCTATCCCGACTATCTGAATGCCGCGTAATAGTTCTTTGGACTCTTTGAGCGCTTGAATCGTATCCGCTCTTGGATGACCGATGGCGATAGCAGTTCCATGGCGTCTAGCTTTCTCTACCGCCTCTTTAATCTGCTTTTTAACATTGGCTACACCGTCTTGATGATCCAAAAATACATCGCGTCCGATATAACGGGTACCTAATTTTCTCGATATCTCTGGAACCTTCGTTTTTCCGGTCGTTCGGCTATCGACAAAAACAATCCCTTCCCGTTTCAAAACGCGGATCAGCTTTTCCATTGCTTCCGCATCTGCGGTAAACTTGGAGCCTGTATGGTTATTCATATAGCGAACCGCAGGATAAAGCTGCTTGAGTGTCGAAATGCGTTTAGCCATCTGTTCTTCAGAATCGGTGATATGGAGAGTGACTGCCTCTTCATCGTTAAAATCCATCGCTTCCATCGGCAAATGAACCATATAACGAGATTGCTGTTGTGCTAATTTAGCCGATTCCGGATGCCTGGAACTTGGGGGAAGAAACGACATTACCAAAGGCAATCCCGTCGATTGAATTGCCTTAACATCATGAGCATACGAAACATCATCAATGATAATGACGAGTTTTGCACCTTTGGAATCAAGAACTACCGGACGTTTTGGAGCGGGAGGGGGTAACGCCTGCTTATCTTTAGGGGCATATTCATGCTGAGGCTTAATCGGCTCAGGTTTATGCACTTGTGCAGGTGAACGCTGAGATTCTTTCTCTAAAAGAGATTGCAGCTCTTTTTTCAGTCGACGGATTTCAAGATCTTGCCCGTTTTCTTTGGGCTTTGGGGTAGGTATGTAACTCTCATCTATCGCGGCAATTTCTTTGATTTGATTTACGAGCATCTGTGTTTGAACACGTTCGGCGGCAAGCTCTTCTTCTGCTTGTGAAAATCCGATTACATACCCGATTAGAAGTGCAATCAGAAAAAGGAGAAATCCGACGATTCCCCATCCAAGGCGTTGCAATGAAAAAATGTGATTAGGTCGAGGTCGTTTGCTCATAAAATGATAAAACCTCTTATGATGGAGTATATTCAGAGCGTCATGCTCTGAAAAGGGATATTAGTTTGTGCTTTGGTTAACGATTTTGTTTTTAGAAATCCACGGCATCATCGCACGAAGGCTTACACCTGTACGTTCGATCAACGATGCTTTTGCGTTTGTACGCTCAGCATTCATACGTGGGTAACCCGCTTGACCTTCAAGGATAAAGTCTTTTGCGAAACGGCCGTCTTGGATCTCTTTGAGGATCTCTTTCATCGCCGCTTTTGATTGCTCATTGATAACACGTTTACCACTTACATAGTCACCGTATTCCGCTGTGTTGGAGATAGAATAACGCATATCAGCGATTCCGCCCTCGAACATCAAGTCAACGATGAGTTTAAGCTCGTGAAGACACTCGAAGTAAGCAAGCTCAGGTGCGTAACCCGCTTCTGTCAATGTTTCAAATCCCGCTTGAACGAGAGAAACTGCACCACCGCAAAGAACCGCTTGTTCTCCGAAAAGGTCTGTTTCCGTTTCGTCTTTGAACGTCGTTTCGATGATCGCTGTACGTCCGCCACCGATAGCCGATGCGTATGAAAGCGCCAATTCTTTTGTTGTACCGCTTGGATTTTGTCCTACTGCGATCAAATCGGGAATCCCGCCGCCGCGAACAAACTCAGAACGTACGGTATGACCCGGTGCTTTAGGCGCGATCATCGTTACATTGATATCAGCGGCTGGTTTAATACGTCCGTAGTGGATGCTGAAACCGTGACCGAATGCGATAGTTGCACCTGATTTTAGGTTTGGAGCGATTTCGTTTTTATAGATTTCTGCTTGGTTCTCATCCGGAAGAAGGATCATAACAACGTCAGCGTATGCAGAAGCTTCTGCTACTGTCATAACTTTGAACCCTTTAGCTTCCGCTTTTGCCCATGAGCCGCCCTCTTTGCGAAGACCGATAACAACTTCGACACCGCTGTCGCGAAGGTTTTCCGCGTGTGCATGACCTTGTGATCCAAAACCGATCATTGCCACTTTTTTGCTTTTGATTAATTCGATATTACAATCTTTATCGTAGTAGACGTTCAATGCCATACAGGTATCCTTAGAGTAAGCTCATAGGCTTAAAATTTGGCGAATTATACCCCACTTTTGCATAAAAATATATTAGCGTACCCTTATATCATTCTGCTAAATACTTCACTAAGGATGATGCAACGATCCCATGCTACAATTCACCCAAAAAAAGAGACATTTTAATGAAAAAATTCAACCTTTTTAAAGAGATCATAGTTGTCGCCAAAGAGGATTTTTTGCGTGCCGCCAGCTCGGCAAAATCTTTTGCGATCACCTATAGCGGTGAAATCCGATACGCTCCTTTCGCAGATGATACCATCTCGATTTTCGAGGGACAAATTCCACCGCTCTCTCCTCTAAGTACCACACTTTCTCGCCCTATCTCAAGTATGCTCGGAGACAGTTATCGAATCGTCGAAGATGATGATCGAATATTGATCAAAGCTTCCGGTGCATGGCAAAGTATTATCGGGTTTAACCAAAAACGGGCTTTGTACGATGATACTACGGGAGATGGAATTGCCGAATTTTCCGATAAAAAGCTCGAAGATATCGGTTGGAATGCTACCGAATTCAACATCTCTTACCGTGAAATCGTCGAACAATTTGAAGAAAAGTGTGAAGGGATTTTACTCTGTATCGAACAAGAAGAGCCGTATCAATTCAGCGGAATGGGATTTGTATTTAACATTGAAAATGCGAGAGAAATCGGATTTGATTATTGTGTCTCGACCATCAAAGATAAGCTGGAAAACGATGAGGATTTTGCCACCCTCACCGATGATGAAGAGGAAGCGGCGGAGTTTTTTAAAGTTTTATAGCCGATCTTTCCAGTATCCGGGTTTACGGCTATTATGCATCACAGCAAGTATAAAAATGGTATCGTGCGTTTCTTTGTAAATGACAGAAAATGGAAAATGGGGTAAAACATAGCGGTGGAATCCATGCTCAAAAGGAGACCACATCTGTGGAAAGTAGCTGATTGCTTCATACGAGTGTTCTAGTTGGGAAATAAATCTAGCCCCTAATCCAACAGAGCGCTCTTCATACCACTCATATGAGCCTTTGACATCGACGCTCACATCAGGATGAAAGCGCAACGGCTTCACTCAAGCACCTAAAATCTGATTTTTGATGCTCTCCCAACTTACTGATTGGACATCTCCATTTTCCAATGATTCAAAACGTTTTTTCGCCAGTTCCGCCCACTCAGTTTGAGCATCAGCATCCTGTGCGGTATCAAGAGAGGAAATCAGGTATTGTGCGACAAACCCTTTTTCATTTGGGGTAAGTTCCTGCAAATCTTCAATCGCTTTATTCATTGCAATCGTCATAGTGTCACCTCGTGTGTGTTGGTAATATTGTAGCGAAAATTCATTTCAGTAAGTTTCCTATTTTTAATGAAAAATCGATGATTTTGCATCCATATAATATTACTATTGATGAATAACTTTTCTATATTCCCCGCCAAACGAAACATTTAAGCCTCCACAATGTAAATTCTCATCAGTCACAACCAAGCTATTCTTATAAAAAACAACTCTCAACTGACATCCATTGCCATCTTCGGATGTTTCCTCATAATTAAATCTATTGTCGATTAATGTGGCTTCGCCATAAGCTTCACCCGTATTAACGTTACCTGTCTCAATATTACCAATCCATATTGAAGAACCTACAATTTGAACTCTATTACTATCCAATTCATAAATGTTGATTAAAGATATATGTTTATCAAGTCTTCCATTATAATATCGTTGATACTTACCTGAAATAGAATCTTTAGAGATATTTTTGACAAACTCACGTAGTTTACTGATTTGAGATTCATATACTTTTTCAAGACAATGAGGATCATTGCAGCTTCCACGATCATTATACAACCAAACTTTTTGCCATTCTTTTATAGATTGTTTATTCCCTTTTGATAGTGCATCATGATAAGAAATTGACAATTGTTTATCAAGTTTTGATAATTCCTTACTATCGCATACCATTGCGTCGATTGATGTCTTTGTTTTAGAACAATCAAAACTTGGTTTATCATCCATGGAAACATTAGCTGTGTCGGCAAAACTCAAATAGGGCAACATAAACATCGCTAAAACACTCAGAAATCTCATAATCTCACCTGAAATAAAATGGTTCACATTTTATACCATTTATGCATAATTTTTACATTTTATTGCTTGAATTATGAGCGTTTGCCCTGAGCCTGTCAAAGGGGGATGTTCATGGTTCGACAAAACAAGGGTTCCGCTCGCGAAGCGATGTTTCCTTGAGCTCACCACGAACGGAGAAAAAGGACAGATTATAAAACTGGATTCCCGCCTTCGCGGGAATGACAGGAAAGATACCGCTCTAAAATAATCTTTGCCGAGAGCGAATCTATCCGGCCGTCGCGTTTGTAACGGATTTCACCCTTCATCAACGCTTCGGCTTCTTGGGAGCTGTGGGATTCGTCTTGGTAGGCGATTTCTCCACTGAATTCGACGAGATTCATAAAGTGTGCCACCCGTCGGCGCATCTCATCCTCGGTCGTGCTTCCCATAGGGATACCGACGACGACCGTTGTCGCTTCGTATTCGTTCAACACTTTTTTAACGTCATTAGCGGCTTGGTTACGGTTTTTCCGCTCAACGGCACTCAGCGGCGTCACGATCCCGGCACCCGCACTCAGCGCTAATCCGATCCGCTTTAGTCCTAAATCAATTGCGATATAAACTGCCATCATTTCCCCAGACAAAACTGTCCGAACATTTTGTCGAACATCTCATCGAGTTCATACGGACGGCTGATGGAGGCGACTGAGCGGATCGCGGCATTGATATGAAAGGAGAAGAACTCCAACTCCCCATCATGTAACGGTTCGTACGCGTCGTCGATTGAGCGAACGGCACTCTCAGTGGCACTGATCTGACGGGCGGAAATCAACATCATCTCCTCACCGTCATTCTCATAATCCATCAAAGAACTGAGGGTATCGATGAGACTGCGCATCTCCTGTTTACAGCTCAGACGAATCGGAGTGTATCTCTCGATTGACTCTGTGTCAAAGCTCTCCGGTAAATCCGATTTGTTCAGGATACAGATAAAAGGTTTCTCTTCGCGGTAACGTTCGATTAACTCGATAATGGCACGATCTTCGTCATCGATCATGCGGCTCGAATCAAATAATGTAATGACAACATCGGCATTTTCAATCGCCGCGATGGAGCGTTCGATCCCGATCCGCTCAATCTCATCGTGAGCGTTACGTATCCCTGCTGTATCGACAAGACGGATCAAATGGGTACCGATACGCACTTGCTCTTCTATCGTGTCACGAGTCGTCCCTGCAATGTCACTGACGATGGCACGCTCGTAATCAAGCAATGCGTTTAGAAGTGAACTCTTACCGACATTGGGCTTTCCGATGATCGCAACTCGAAATCCCTGCATTAAACCTGAGCGTCTGCGGCTCGATTCGAGTGTACGGGAGAGGGTATGTTTGATACGCTCCAGCTTCACTTCGATCTGCTCTACGACGTCTTGAGGCAAATCCTCTTCGGCATAATCAATCACCACTTCGGAGTACGCCAAGATTTCGAGCAGCGAATCACGAATCCCCTCGATGTATCCGCGCAATTCCCCCTTCATCTGACGAGCGAGTATCCGTGCGGCATCGTCGCTTTTGGCTTCGATCAATGCTGCGGTCGCTTCGGCTTGGGTCAGATCAAGACGTCCGTTTAAAAAAGCCCGTTTGCTGAACTCACCGGGTTCGGCCAAACGTGCCCCCTCCGATAATACCGCCCGAAGCAACGACTCGGCGACCACGTAGCCGCCGTGACATTGAAACTCAACGACCTCTTCACCCGTAAAACTGCGCGGCGCTTGGAAATAAATCACAATTGCTTCATCAATCAATGTTCCGTCGTTATGATGCAAAGAGCTGAGGGTTGCATAGCGGGGTTGGAGCTGCGATTTTTGGGTAAGTTTTAATGCGATCTCAAGAGAGCGACCTCCGCTGAGGCGGAGAATCGAGATAGATCCGACACCGTTCGCGGTGGCGATAGCGGCTATGGTGTCGTTCATCAATATTCGTGGTAGCTGTTAATGATGATAAATTTACCACCATCACGGGTAGAGCGGATCGCGACATAGCGATCAGGGTAACGATCACGAAGTTGTTTGAGTGCGATTTGAACCAATACTCCATCGAGTACCTTGGTTTGAGCACGTCCCTCTTGATCGATGATCTCACAAACATTAATCAAATAACGGGAAATCGACTCTTCTTGATTTTTCAAAAACTCGGCGATTTCAAGACGCAGCTGCATCCCGTACACTGCATTAATCCAGTTAAAAAGCATATAAGAGAGCGCTTTATAACGATATCCCTCTTTACCGATCATGAGCGCCGCATCGGCACCCGTA
Source organism: Candidatus Sulfuricurvum sp. RIFRC-1 (assembly GCF_000310245.1). Taxonomy (NCBI): domain Bacteria; kingdom Pseudomonadati; phylum Campylobacterota; class Epsilonproteobacteria; order Campylobacterales; family Sulfurimonadaceae; genus Sulfuricurvum; species Candidatus Sulfuricurvum sp. RIFRC-1. Next base: position 553,198 of record NC_020505.1, on the reverse strand, counting down.
AATTCAACAAGCAGTGTATTTTCATCATACACACTCACTTCTACATTGTTTATGTCGAAGCAAATGTCTTTAAAAAGGATATTGATCTGCTCTTTGACTTCATCCGCACACTCTTGAGCTGAGATTTCATAATAATCCCCCTCCATCTCTGAGGGTTCTTCAAAATCATCCGCTTGCTCGTAAAACTCATCCCCTAAAACCAGTTCTTCGGGTTCAGTAAATGAAGGTTCATGAGTGATCTCATCATTTTGTCTATCAAAAATCTCTTCTTCTACTGCTTCTTCCACGGAAGCGGTATAAGGGAGATTGGCAACAATGATGGCAGATTTTTTAAAAAAGCCCAATACCCCGCTAGAGGGGAACTGAACAATCTCAACTTGCAGTGCGGTAACGGAACATCCAAACGCAGCGGCCGCTTCAGCGTACGCTTGTTCTAGTGTAGGTGCTTCAATCTTTTTCATGATGCTTTTCCGCAAGATGAGCTTCGTGACGTACTGCGCGTGCCGCTTCGAATTGTTTGTTGACCAAATATTGCTGCGCAATCGAGAAAAGGTTGTTTACGAACCAGTACAACACGAGGCCCGCCGGGAACGTGATAAAAAAGAACATAAAGATAAGCGGTAAAAATTTAAAGATTTTTTCCTGCAACGGATCGGTAAAATTGCTCGGAGTAATCTTTTGTTGATAATACATCGTCGCACCCATCAAAATAGGGAGGATGTAATACGGATCCATTCGTGACAGGTCGGTTACCCATAGTATCCATGGAGCTCCTTGGAGTTCAACGGCATTGAGTAATACACGGTAAATTGCAAAGAAAACCGGAATTTGCAAAATCAATGGAAGACATCCGCCGAGTGGATTAGCACCGTGTTTTTTGTACATCTCCATCACTGCCGCATTCATACGGGCAGGATCACCTTTGTATTTTTCTTGAACTTCTTTGATACGTGGAGCGATATCTTTGATCTTTTGCATCGATACCATCCCTTTGTGGGTCAAAGGGTACAAGAAAATACGGATAAGGACAGTAAGGCCGATAATCGCCCAACCCCAGTTGCCGAGCAAACCGTGCAACCACATCAATACTTTAAAAATTGGAGCCGCAACAAACGTGAAAAATCCAAATTCGATTGCATTAACCAAAACCGGATCAATGGATTCAAGTGTTTTATACTCTTTTGGCCCGATGTATCCGTTAAACGTAAAGTTATTGGTCCCTTCCAAATACGTGACAGGATTATTGTTCATATCACGTTCAACCGTTACCTGAGTTGCTTTATCAAAACCGTAAAAAATTGTCGCGTAGTATTGATCAAATGCCGAAACAAGGTGAACATCACTAAAGAGTGAACGTCCTTCAACATCGCCATCTTCAAAAATTGTGGTTAGGTTGTCTCCTGAATAAATCATCCCCCCCACAACCGTCATCATCTGTTCAATGATCTCAGGGTGTTGTCCTAAGTAAAGTGAATAACGCTTTTCAGTGGAGAGAGCAATCTTAGCATCGTAGTGTCCGTCTGCGTAAAAGGTCAATGTTTTAGTCACGGTCAATTCAGGAAGATTTTGACTCAGCACGAGTGTAGATTTACCGTTTTCACCCAAGGCGATATTGGTAGCATCGGTTGTATACGGAGTTTTTGCCGCTGCATCGTTGAGTGCTGCATCGGCAAAACGAATTTGAAGCGGTTTAGCACCGCTGCTTGCGATCAGTTCAGAGAGTTTCCCGTCTTTACCATTATGTTTTGCATTACTCAGAACAACAGAAGATACTCGTCCGAGAGTATCGATTTTGAGCGTGAACTCTTTAGCCGTGATGGTTGTCAAGGTATCGGTCGTTACCGTTTTAATGTCTGAAACCGTTGAGCTGTTAGTCTCTTGAGTTGCAGTAGCCGTTGGTTTAAGCGAAACTTCTTTCGCTGCGCTTACTTCGGTGGTGTTACTTTCACTGTTAGGTGCTTGAGGAGGAAATAGAGTGGTATATCCTATAAAAAAGACAAAAGATAAAGCGACAGCAACGATGAGTCGCTGATTGGGAGTAAACTTTTCTAGCACTGTGACCCTTTAAACTTAAAATTTTTAATCAGAAAATAATTCTGCTGATATGGAACAAACCAGTATTTTATCGTATTTATGGAGAGTTCGGAGGGTTTTAATACCGGTTTGTTGATAATCGGATAATCGATACCGCCGGAAAAAAGCTGATTGCACCGTAAAATTCGTAAAAACGTGGAGTAAAATGCATGAGGAAGCGGGTTACGCTCAAACTGCCATAGGGCATATTCGGAGCAAGAAGGATAGTGGCGGCATGCGCCGCGTGTCACTAAAGAAAAAGAGTGCCGATAGAGCCAGAGGAGCTTAAGAAAGAAGCTTCTTATCATCACCTGCTCCACCCATGGCACCCGTCCGTTTTAAAACATATTTGCAGTCGCGTCGCACTGTATCGAAAGAGTTGTCAAATAACCCTTTCTTGGCAACAAAAACGTACCATCCGTCTTGTGCATTGGGCGAAAATTCATCGAAAAGAGCTCTTAAGCGTCTTTTACATCGATTTCTCACTACTGCATTTCCAACTTTTTTACTGGCCGTATATCCAACTTTTTTTTCTCCCGCTAACGGGAGATAAAACAACGCGATCGAAGTGCTGTGTGCATTTTTCCCGCGTTGATAAACACGCTGAAACTCACTATGGAGCTTTAGCATCGAGAAGCTATTTAGACAGCCAATCGTTTTCTACCCTTAGCACGACGAGCGTTCAATACTCGACGGCCGTTTTTTGTCGCCATACGTGCACGGAAACCGTGAGTACGTTTACGTGGCGTATTATGCGGTTGGTATGTTCTTTTCATAAGCCATTCCCTTTAGAAATTTTTAGCACGCAATAATAGACAATTCTTACTTAAAGAAGGGTTAAGTTTCGTAAAAGCTTATTAAAATTATTGTAAAAAAGTCCGATATATTCACTAAGATTAACCCGAAAGGTGCTGCCATGACCACTGCAACCTCTTATGATGCTTACCGCTCCCATGAACTTAATATTCAAATGAAAACAAGTAGTGGGGATACCCTCTCACTTAACTTTACCAATGAGCAATCCCTTTCACTCAATGAAAAAACCACTGATGAAAGCAAAGAACAATCATTCTCATTTGCTTCGATGCAGGCATTTAGTTTTAATCTCGATAGCAATGGGATTAGCGAACAAGATCAAAAAGAGATCAATGCTTTTATGAAAAAAGCACAGCCTTACATCAATAAATTTATGAAAGAACTCGAAAAAGAAAATCAAACATCACCGATCAATAAAGTCGCTTCCGATGTGACAAAACTCATCGGAAACCTGAAAAACAGCGATGAAAATGTCAAAAATCATGCCAAAAAAGGGGTGGTAGATATGTTTGATAATGCGGTAAAAGAGACCAAAACAACCGAAAAAATGATCGAAGAGGCTCAAAAACTGATGCAAAAGATCATTGACGGGTTCGACAAAATATTCGAGCCGGTTTACGCTTAAGGCTTTAAAAAATCCCGCAACGTCGGCATAACCGACTGTCCTTTTGGGGTATTGTTCAAATCAAGATTTGTTTTTAGCTTCATGTGACAATCTCTGCATTCGCGAATCACGGCATGCTCTGTCACCCGTGCGCTCTCAATCTTTGCTATCGGATGACACGCAAAACAATCACTTCCGCAATCGGCCATTTTAGAAGGATTGGCACTGTGGCATTGTATGCACGTCGTCATCGGTTTATGACGGTGATCGTTATCGATATTTTTAAGGAGTGCGGGATGACAGGTCATACAATCCCCCGTACATCCCAAAAGCTGTAACAATACGACTAAAAGCAATGCAATTATTTTCATGAATGCGATTATGCCACAGTTACGTTAATCTCGTCTCCAACAGCATCAAAAGCTACCGAGGAACCCTCTTCCACCTCTCCGCCGAGAATCAGATCGGCTAAACGGTCTTCGACAATCTCATAGAGCGCCCGTTTAAGAGGACGTGCTCCGTAGACCGGATCAAATCCTGCACTCGCAATATAGCGTTTAGCACTCTCGGTGAGGGTGATAGTGATGTCCCTCTCTTCAACTTTTGCCGCGATGTCTCTAAAGAAAAGATCAACGATACTGAGAATTTGTGCTTCACCCAGCGGATTGAAGACCACTACATCATCAAGACGGTTCAAAAACTCCGGTTTGAAATGGCGTTTAAGTTCATCGAGGACCATATCTTCCAACCCCGCATCACCGTGATGCGACATAATTTTGTCACTCGCGATGTTGGAAGTCAAAATGATGATTGTATTGGTAAAGTCGACCAAGACCCCTTTGTTATCGGTTAGACGTCCGTCATCCAATACTTGCAACAGAACATTAAAGACATCGGGATGGGCTTTTTCCACCTCATCAAACAATATAACGCTGTAAGGCTTACGGCGTACCGCTTCGGTAAGCTGTCCCCCCTCATCAAACCCGACGTACCCCGGAGGTGCTCCGACGAGGCGTGATACCGCATGTTTCTCCATGTACTCCGACATATCGATACGGATCATCGATTCGCTGCTGTCAAAAAGAAATTTCGCCAACGTTTTCGCCGTCTGAGTTTTTCCGACGCCGGTAGGTCCAAGAAACAAGAACGATCCGATCGGACGGCTTTTATCCGATAATCCCGCTTTATTGCGCTTAATCGCACGGGCTACCGCATGGGTAGCCTTCTCCTGCCCCACCACATCACGGTTAAGTTCGTCTTCGATGTGAAGAATTTTTTCTTTTTCGCTCTGGAGCATTTTATTCACCGGAATTTTTGTCCAACGGCTCACGATTCCGGCAATAGAAGCTTCGTCAACGCTGTTTTTAAGCAGTGTCCCTGCCACCATCATATTTTTCCACTTTTCCTGAAGGACTTTTTCTTCTTCAAAGAGTTTGGGGATTTGTCCGTATTCGATCTCGGCTGCTTTATTGAAATCAGCATTTTGTTTGGCTATCTCTGCCTCACGGCGTTTAGCCTCAATTTCACCTTTGAGCTTTGCCATGTAATTGAAAACCTCTTTTTCATGGGCAAATTGTGCATCAAGACTTCGGCGTTCTTCACTCACATCGGCAAGCTCTTTTTCAATCTCTTCGAGCCGTTTCGTATTGGCAACCGATGCTTCCATCTTCAGTGCCTCTTTTTCAACCTGAAGATTGGTTTGACGACGTTTAACACCGGCAAGAGCATTGGGTTCCGATTCGATCTGCATTTTAAGTTCTGCCGCTGCCTCATCAATCAAATCGATCGCTTTGTCCGGCAGAAAACGGTCGTTGATGTAGCGATCGGAGAGTTTTGCCGCCGCTACCAATGCCGAATCGATAATCGTCACGTTATGGTGTGCTTCCAAACGCTCTTTGAGTCCACGAAGAATTTGCAATGATTGGTTCACGCTCGGTTCATCCACATTAACCGGCTGAAAACGGCGCTGCAATGCGGCATCTTTTTCGAAGTATTTACGGTATTCTTTGAGCGTTGTCGCTCCGATCGTATGAAGTTCTCCCCGTGCTAATGCCGGTTTGAGGATATTCGCGGCATCCATCGATCCCTCAGATGCACCGGCACCGACGATCGTATGAATTTCATCAATAAACAAAATGACATTGGCCGATTTTTTGACCTCATCGATCACCGCTTTGAGACGATCTTCGAATTCACCGCGATATTTTGCTCCCGCAATCAAGGCACTCATATCAAGCGTTACGACCCTCTTATTTTGAAGACTCAGAGGAACCTCTTTATTTACTATCCTCTGTGCCAATCCTTCGACTAGAGCTGTTTTACCGACTCCGGGCTCACCGAGTAAAATCGGATTGTTTTTGGTTTTACGGATCAGAATCTGCATCATACGAGAGATCTCTTCGTCCCGTCCGATCACAGGAGAGAGTTTCCCCTCTACCGCTTCTCGCGTTAAATCAATTCCGTATTTTGAAAGCGATTCGAGATTCTCATCCGAGGTTTGAGACTCGATTTTTTGTCCTGCACGCATCGCTTCGAACGTTTTACGCAATTCAAATACATTAATGTATTTTTCCAAAATTTCTTTAAAAGGGGAGTGATTTAAATTACCCATTAAAAATGCGTCAATAGCAATGTACTCATCTCCGTTAACTGCCATTTCAGCAGAAGCTCGTTCAAGAGCATGAACAAAATCACGCGACAAACGAATGCTCTCTTTTGTTACACTGGAGGAACTGGACAATTTTTTGGCTGCGCTTTTAACATCGAGTTCTATCGCGGTTTTATCCACCGCCATTTTTACCAACGCTTGATTCAATGATGAGTTACTGTTCGCTAACAGTGCCCATAAAAAATGGATCGGTTCAACTTCGCTGTTTTTATTATGCAGTGCCAAAGAGATCGACGACTCGATCATTTCGGTCATTTGATGGGTTAGTTTTTCAAAAATATTGTTTGACATAAAATTCTCCTAAATTGAGTTTCAATAATTATAATACTTTGAGTCTATTATTGTCAAGTCTTTTAAGTGGAATCTTTTAGATGATAAAAACAGATAGCAATCCGATGATTCCTCCAAACACACCACCCCACACTACAAGCCATCCCAAATGCTCTTTCATGAGATTATGAAGCATCTCTTTCACCATCATTGGAGTAAGTTCCTCAAGACGGGATTCGACAATTGATTCTATCGTCTCGGTTAGATGGGAACTCCCTTGATGCAGATGGGTATTGAGGGCATTCATGAACGATTCGCTCTGACTAATCTCGATTGTCGATGCCTTGATCTTTTCTAAAAACGGCTCTTTGAGTTTTCCGATAATCGCTTCACCCCCAAACATCCCGAGCATCCCCCCTAAAGATGAATCCATAACACTGCGAACCAACGCATTATACGCAGGGGTAAAATCGGTTTGTTCGATAATCGGAGAGAGATCAATCGTCCGCTCTTGGGACTGCACAAAACTCTCAATTTTTTCAGGGGTAAAAAACTGCTCCATAATGAGTTTTTTCAGCGCTTCACGAATCGATTCAAACCGATCAAGGATTATCCCCGAACCGTATAAAAAAGGGACTTTTTCAAAAAGCATATGGATTGCGAGCTGATTGGTTATTGCTCCCGAGAGGGCAAATAAACCTGCACTGCGTAACGCGGAACCGGCTATCCCCTCAAACCCATACGACAATGCGACCAGTCCTACTGAAATACTATTTGTTAACCAACCTTTATCCATAAGACAATCTCCTGTTATTAATAGGGGTATTATACAAAAATAGCTAAAGTTGCACCAAAAATGAGGATATTAACGATGGTTTTACACTCAATGTCCACACTGCTTCGCAGCGGTAAAAATTCTGCGATACTCGGAGCCATCTCTAGTGCCTTGGAACGCAGTGACGAAGCTCCCTTCTGGCGACAAAAGAGTCTGCCGTTTTGCGAAGCGATTTTAAGCGTTCTGATCCCCTTACGAGAACAAAATCTCCTTTTTGACCCTGAGGGAAATCCACAGACCGAATTATCCCCTGCTCTCTTTATCCGCTGGTGTGATCTCCTCAGTCTCAAAACGCTCGCTTTTACCTTGGCACACAGTAATAAAGAGGGAAAATTGGTACGTACCAAACTCTCACCCGATCTCTGTACAACCTATCAGCCAATCGACTTGGAAATTCTCGGAACATACCTCAGCAGTTATACGGTCAATTTGAACGATGAATGGGTTGATTTTCCGATCACCAATTACAATCTCCACATCGGTATGGCCTCACTGATCACCAAAATTCTCGAAGGAAAAGACTAATGCAAGAGATGCAAGCGCTCAAAGTCAACAGTTACCTCTCAGCGGGAGAGATCGCCAATCTCCTCAACAATGTCGAGTACATCTTGATGGCATCACCCTCTATGATGGCGGATGAGCTTCCAATCCATTTTACCACCATCCTCAACACTGCCGATCTCATCCCAGAAGAGGTGAAGCCGCTTATCTTGGAAAAATTCTGCCGAGAATTGGGTATCACCGCTACAAGCCATGTTTTGAGCAATCGTGAACGAATCGCGTTTGCCCTGACAACCCAAGAGACCCCGATGCCCAAACATATCGTCGATGATGCCGAAGCCAATACTATCCCGTGGACTTTGCTGCACATTATCGATTTTTTAGGGGATTCAGAAGAGTTTAAAGAGGCTCAAGACGGTCTCAGCGGATGGAGTTATAGTTATAACTGATTACATACCGCTTCGATCTCTTCCACACTCTTCGCAATCATAGAGGAGAGATTCTCATATCCATCGATGGTAACAAGAATATTGTCCTCGATACGGATACCGATCCCGCGATAGCGTTCAGAGACAGACTCATCATCGGCGCGGAAATAGAGCCCCGGTTCGATGGTCATCACCATCCCCGCCTCAAAAGTTAACGATTCACCGCTTTCATCGACATACGGACACGGATCGTGTACATCCAATCCCATCCAGTGCCCTATCCCGTGCGGAGCGTATTTTTTGTGTTCTTTGGCTTCCATGAGCGTATGGCGTTCACCGTTCAAAATCCCAAGTTCGATCAGAGCGTCGCATAGCAACTCTTCGCTATAGGTTTGGAGCCAGTCGCGTTTTACCCCCACGCAGATCGCGTCAATCACACGGAGCTGAACATCGAGCACTTTTTCGTACACTTCACGCTGAGCCTCGCTGAATTTTCCGTTGATCGGAAAGGTGCGGGTAATATCGCTGGCATAGAGCTCCCATTCACACGCCGCATCGATAAGAACTAAATCGCCGTCTCGCAACGTATCGCGATTATCAACATAGTGGAGCGTATTGGCATTGTTCCCCCCTGCGACGATGGCACCGTAGGCTTCGCTCTCGGCACCGTTATTTAAAAAGATATAGCTCATCTGCGCTTGGAGTTGATATTCTCTCATCCCCGCACGACATTCTCGCATTGCGACATGATGTGCCTCGGCGGTAATCGTTAGTGCCTGTTTGATCATCTCGATCTCTTCGTCTGATTTAATGAGGCGTAGGGTACGGATCAGATAGGTAACATCTCGGATGGAGCGGATGTGGCGTTTGACGCCACGTGTAGAGTGGAGCGATTGTGCGGCAATTTTCGCTTCGACAAGTCGTGCTGAATCGCTGTAAAGATCGATATAGAGGTTGATATGTTCACGCAATAGCTCTTTGATTCTCTCGCTGTATTCAGCAACATCATTCACTTCATCGACACTGAATCGCTCGCTCGCACCCTCTACACCTAAACGCGCCCCGTTCCAAAGCGCTGACTCGGCATTGTACGCTTCGACAAAAAGGATTGTTTTCGATGATTCGGGAGTTTTAACCAAAACCAATACAGAGTTATCTTCGTTCAATCCGCAAAGATAATAAAAATCGCTGTTTTGTCGGTAAGAATATTCCGTATCATTGGAACGCGTTTGGGTAGGGGCAGAGGTGATAATCGCAACCCCCTCTTCCATGAGAGCGAGGAGTTTTGTGCGGCGGTTTAAAAAGTGTGTTTCATTCATGGCGTTATTGTGCCATATTTTCTTCGTCATTGCGGACTCGATCCGCAATCTCAGATCCTGAATCGAGTTCAGGATGACGAAAGGCTAAAAATTACGTTCGAGTAATTTATGTACTTTAAGGATGGTAATGATTCGATCCGATTGTTTACCGACACCGTCAATCATACTTTCAGCTTCTGCAATCGTATCCGGCGCAGGTCCTACATCCCGTTTTGGCAGGCGAATCGCTTCGGTAAGACGATCAATAACAAATCCCGCGACATCATCCCCGTTTTTCATTACGATAAAACGGGTCTCTTCAGTATGTTTGATCATCTCCAATCCAAAACGTGAGCGTAGATCGATCAATGGGATCACCGAACCGCGCAGATTAAAAACCCCTAAAATATAAGCAGGCGTTTGCGGTACACGTGTCCAAGAGATCGGTTTAATAATCTCTTGGATACTCAAAATGGGCACCGAAAATTCTTCGTCCCCCACGATGAAACCGACCAGCTGAATCACTTCATCGATTTTAATATCATCTCCTGAGAGGGACTTTTGCTGTTTGTTAATAATTTGTTGGAGTTTTTCGCTCATGTTATAGCCCCTCGTTAAATTTGATGTTTCGTTTGACGACATTCATCAGATATTCCGGTGAATACGGTTTCGTGATGTACTCGATCATTCCTGATTCGACACCGCGCATACGATCCGCTTTTCCGGTACGGGATGTCACCGCGATCAATGGGAGATTTTTATACTTATTGTATTTTTTGATCTCAGCGGCCAAAGTATAGCCATCCATTCGCGGCATCTCAATGTCTACAAGCATTGCATCGAACATATACTCGCCCTGCTTCAAGACATTGAGTGCTTCAACTCCATCAATCGCTTCGACAAGGGTGATTCCCATCGGCTCTAATGCTTTACGCATAATGGTACGATCGGTTTTTGAGTCATCAACGATCATCACCGTATAATCGCTCGCTTTATTTTTCACCCCTAAACGCCCTTTGGATTCTGCACTCTCTTGACCGACGGTCGATTTAACCGATTTTGCCATTTGCATCAATGCCGCGACATCAACGATCAATGTCACGCCGCCATCACCGCGAATGGTTGCCCCTGCGATCCCTTCGATCCCTTTGAGATATTCGCCGAGAGATTTGATAACAATCTCTTCTTGCCCAACCAATGAATCGACAATAAGACCGATTTTACTCTCTGCAAGACCGAGGACAACAACATACGCATGTTCGCTGTTATCAAAGACACGTTCAACTTCGAAAATATCGCCGATATGAACGAGAGAAAGAACTTCATCACGTAGACGCATAACAGAGCGGCTCTCAACGGTATAAATCTCATCTTTGCTAATACGTACCGTCTCAAGAACGGATGCAAGAGGGATCGCATAATACTCTTCTTGAACCCCGACAAGCAACGCTTGGATAATCGCCAAGGTGAGCGGGATTTTGAGTTTCATCGACGTACCCTTGCCCACTTCGGAGTCGATATCGATCATACCGTTTAGTTTTTCGATGTTGGTCTTCACCACATCCATGCCGACCCCACGTCCTGAAACGCTGGTGACTTGCGCTGCGGTTGAGAAGCCCGGTCGGAAAATGAGGCCAAATGCCTCTTTTTCAGTCATCCCATCCGCTTCTTTTTCAGTAATGATACCTTTCTCAATCGATTTGGATTTAAGCATATCGGCATCAAGCCCTTTACCGTCATCGATGATTTGAATAACGATATGGTTCCCCTCATGGTATGCTTTAAGATGGATGGTTCCGCCCTCTTCTTTACCGGAGGCCAAACGAACATCCGGTGTTTCAATCCCATGGTCACATGAGTTACGGATAATATGGACGAGCGGATCACCGATCTCTTCGACGATCGATTTATCGAGTTCTGTCTCTTCACCCGTAATCTCTAGCTCAATTTTTTTGTTCAGCTCACGCGATAAGTCACGTATCATACGAGGGAATTTGTTAAATACTTTCCCAATCGGAAGCATACGGGTTTTCATAACAGCGATTTGCAAATCGGTGGTAACCAATGAAACGATTGAAACCACTTGATTCAGCTCTTCGAGGAAGGCTTCTCCTTCGTAACGTTCTTCAACATCATCATTGATCTTAATCAGACGGTTTTTACCAAGAACGAGTTCACCGATCAAATTCATCAAATGATCCAACCGTTTTACATCGACACGAATCGTTTGCTCGACCGCCGCGCCGCCGCGAGATTCTCCATCCTCTTTCGGCTCCACTTTTCGAGGTGTCGGTGCCACTTTCGGTGCAACTACTTCTACTTTTGGTGCTGCGACCGGAGTAACTGCCACAGGTGCCGGTGGCGCTTTCGGCGCTTCAGGTTCTACACTTTTTTGCGCACGTTTTGCCGCATCTTCGGCTTGACGAACAGCGATAAGACGCTCAATTTCTGCTTCCACTTCCTCTTCACTCATTCCTGAATAATCGGGTTCCTCTTCTTCTGCCATCGGAGTAGCCGGTGGAGCTTTGTGCGCTCGTTTAGCTGCATCTTCGGCTTGACGAACAGCGATAAGCCGCTCAATCTCTGCTTCTACTTCCGCTTCGCTCATTCCAGAGTAATCGGCTTCTTCATCCTCTTGTACCGGTGATGCAGCAACTTCCGGTTCTGGAGCGGGAGCCGGTGCTTCGGCCACAGCACTGAGCGGGGTACCGTTAGCGACCGCATCCAAACGCTCGACACAATGAGTGACTTCCAATCCGCTATCCACACCTCTATCACGGATTCGTACCAACAATGCTTTCATCAAATCGATCGATTCGAGGATGACATCCATAACATCCGCATCGATGGTTAAATCTCCATGACGTGCCATATTGAGGAGATTTTCCATATGGTGAGTCAAATGGGTCAATACATCAAAGTTTAAAAAGGAACTCGCCCCTTTAATCGTATGCGCTACCCGAAAGATACGATTTAGTAAATCCAAATCATCGGGTCGTGATTCCAGTTCGACAAGGTCTTGGTCAAGCTGTTCGATCAGTTCAAACGACTCAATCAGAAAATCTTGTAATATCTCTTCAAATTCATCCATTGTCTAACCCCTATTGAATATGAGCACGAACGACACGCGCTACTTCATCGTAAAATAAATTCGAATCAAATTTGACCAAATACGCTTCTCCGCCGGCTTCACGTCCACGCATTTCGCTGAAATGATCGCTAATGGAAGAGTTAAAGACAATCGGTATCATCTTGAAACGCTCATCGGATTTGACATTCGCCGCAAAATGGAATCCATCCATCAACGGCATTTCGATATCCGATGCGATAAGACGGAGTTTAGAAGAAAGGTTATCACCGTATGCATGATACAAATCTTCCAAAATTTTAAGCCCTTGCTGCCCGTCCGTTGCTTCGATAACATCAAAGCCCATTTGCTCCAATGCCTCTTTAATAATACGTCGTGCGGTTGCACTGTCATCAAGAAGTAAAACATGACCGCTAAAGCGATCTTTCCCCTCTTCTAGCTTTCCACGGGAAGGTTGATAGAGACCGAGCTCTTGAACAACCCCTTCCAAATCTAAAATCAAAAGGACACCATCATCTTCAATACGGGTGACACCCGTAATTTTAGAACCGTCCAGCCCTCCGGAGGAGGATATGAAAGAGGCCGGTTCAATATCTTTCCAATTGATTCGGCGGATACGTTTAGCTTCGTGGACCACAAAGCCGATCAGAATATTATTGAATTCGGTAATAATCACACGTGACTCATGGGCCATCTCTTCAGGAGCTTCCACTCCCATCCATGTAGCCAGATTGACGACCGGAATAACCACACCGCGCAAATCGAAAATTCCCTCGATAAACGGAGGGGTTCCCGGTAGTTCGGTTAATTTCGGAAATCGGATAATTTCACGTACTTTAGAGACGTTAACACCGTATATCCCTTCGTATATTTCATCGCCTTCACGCTTAAAAATACGAAAATCGACCAATTCCATCTCATTTGTGCCGACTTTTAAAATATCACCTTGTCCCTTCATCGGGGCTCCTTACGAAAAACTGCTTCGTGTAATAACGGCTGATTTTGGCTTGATTGTACAGTAAAGTATCTTTCATTGCAAGCAAAAGCACCGACGTTAATATAATCTAAATGATTAACTTTGAATATCCGATTTTGGTGGAAATGTCCCTCAATCAAAAGATCGACAGAATCTAGCTTCAGTGATAATAATCGATTTTGGATTAAGTCTTCAAAATGGACAATCTTACGGCAATGATTTTTTCGTTTCATCTGCTTTTCTAACCATGCAACGATAAAACCGTTCCCAAGTGTATCGATAGCTCTCAACCCCGCAAGAATCAGTGGATTACGGATAAGTACCGTATACACTTCATATCCAAACCCCATATGGCTATCACCATGAGAAAGTGCGATTTTTTTACCTTCATGTATCATCATCAAGGGCTGATTTTCACGACGAATCACTTCTGTTTTCGGGAATAAATCACCGATTAAAAAATCGTGATTTCCCTCTAAGTAAATGATTTCAATCACAGTTGAGAGACGGTTGAGTAAATCGATTACCTCTGTATTGTACTCATAAGTTCGAGGTATCGGACCATAAAGCATGTCTAAGATATCTCCCATCAAAATCAGTTGCGGTGTCGTAATCTCACCTGATTCAAGAGCATATAAAAAATCGATAAAAGGGGTGCGCCACGGGGCGCAATGGGCATCTGCGATGAGAATCGCCCCATTTTTGAGAGGTTTAAGGGACATAAGAGATGGTGGGAATTCCGAGAGTTTCGTCCAATCCCATCATGAGGTTTGCATTGACCAGAGCTTGTGAGCTCGCACCGCGCATCAAATTATCGATTGCACACATCGCGACGAGTGCATTACCATGGCGGGTGGCATACACATCTGCGAAATTCGTTCCGGAGGTCATTTTTGTATGCGGTGGTGCACTACGGAGACGGACAAAGGGTTTATTCTTATAAAATGATTCCATAAGCGCCAAAGGATCGCAATCGGTTTTCAACGTTGCATAAACACACGCAAGCATCCCTCGCGTCATCGGAACCAAGGAAGGGACAAAAGTCACTTTCACTTCATTGGCACATAAAGCCGATGCATGCTGTTCGATCTCGGTAGCATGGCGATGCTTGATGATGTTGTAGCAGTTAATGTTGTCATTGACACTGACGTAATGAACGGCACTGCTCGGAGATTTCCCCGCACCCGAAACACCGGTTTTGGAATCAATAAAAATCGGATTAGTAAGATCGATATGATCCAGAAATGGAGCCAGTGCCATCAAAGAAGCGGTAACATGGCATCCCGGATTAGCAACAAGACGAGATCCGGCGGCAATATTACCGTGGAGTTCAGGGATAGAATAGATCGCATGTGAGAGATTGTCGATATCTTCGTGTTCACAGTAAAATGCTTCGTAATTCTCCTGATTCAGACGATAATCGGCAGAGAGATCGACCACTTTTATCCCACGTTCTAACAACCCTTTTGCACTCTGCATTGCGGTTTTATGCGGCAGGGCTAGGAATATCAGTTCACAAATCTCAGCAGCACGGTCAATATCGACTTTTTCAACACTCAAATCGCATACACCCATCAATGCGGGGTGAAGCTCGGAAACCGTTGTAGCACCTTCGGTATTGGCACAATAGACAAGATTGAAAATCGGATGAGAAATGAGCATTTTAACAAGCTCTATACCTGTATAGCCGCTGACTCCGATAATACCGACGTTAATGGGATTCAAACACAATCTCCTGATATTTCACTTCAAGCACTTCAAAGTTTTTGGTTCCGCCGGGGAGTTTTGCATTCAGTTCATCCCCCTCCTCGCGACCTAAAAGCTGTTTAGCAAGCGGAGAGTTAAATGAAATAAGACCCCGTGCAGGATTGCTCTCACATCCGCCGACGATGGTATACGTGACCTCTTGGTCATTGTCTAAATCGGAGAGTACAACGGTAGAACCAAAGCTGATACGAGCGTGTTCAAGTTCGCTCGGGTCCACGATCTGAGCACGTGAGATTACCTCACCGAGTTCCGCGATCCGTGTTCCGATAAAAGCCTGTTTTTCACGTGCCGCATGGTATTCGGAGTTTTCTTTTAGATCACCGTACTCTTTAGCACGATCGATTTCAACATTAACTGCCGGTAAATCGATATTTTTAAGGGTGTTCAGCTCGTCTGATAATCGCTGAAACCCGTATTTTGTCATGGGTTCTTTTTGTTCCACTGTTTACTCCGCAAAAATAAGTGGGGATATTATACCAAAGCTATCCTCCTCGTTACTAAAGGGATAACGTGAAACTCTACTTATAGCATTCTTATGGAAGATTTTCTCTAAAAATATTCACAATCTCCACCCGTTCTTTCGGCTCATTAAGTCGATAGAGAATCGAATACCCTTGGTACACAAGTTTTCGTATCTCTTTGCCATACTCTTCACATTTGCGTCCCGATTCTGGAAAATGGATTAGAATATCACGAATGTACTCTTTTAATCTCGACATATAAGCGAGAGTCATAGATTCGGATTGAGTTTGAATGTAGATGAAATCGGTGATTTTGGTTAATCGATAGGTGGCTTTTTTAGAGAATACGACCGTTTTAATGTTTCGCATACTTTGCCGTAGCCATCTCAAACGCTTCATCAATCCCTATGAATTCATCACGATCGAGTTCTTCAATCGATGTTTTGACTTCACTTTTGATCTTTTGAAAACGCAAAAACTCTACAAACTGGTTCATGAGGCTGTTTTCATCACCATGATACTCGTTTTGGATAAAGCTCTCTAGTTCAGGGTTATTGAGCTGTATTGATAACATCATAACTCCTTTGCATTATTTTAGATTATTGTAGCATAAATCAATACCCGATTCTTCGAAGTGCTAACGAACACATAGCAAGCCCAAATGATCCTGTTACGGCGACGAAACTCCCTTTTTCTTTGATACGGGGGAGTTCTGAGGAGCAGATACAGCTGAAATCGCCTTTGAATTTACGTTTACGCAGTTCATTTCGGATTTTTGAGGCAAACGGGTCTCCTTCGGTTTTCCAGATGGAACGTACTTCGATTTTGGTCGGATCAAGCCGTTTAGCCGAACCGACGGAGGAGATGAGTTTAGGGTAGCATTTTTGGATGAGTGCGAGTTTAGCGCGCATATCATCAATTGCATCGAGGATCAGATCAAAGGAGCTAAAATCGAACGCCTCAACCCATTCGGGGGTGATCTTATCGCTGATGGCAATCACTTCGGGATAGTGCGTTTTGAGCGCTTCGACTTTCAGTTCCCCCTCGTGGTTTTCCGAGTGCATCTGACGGTTTTGGTTTGTCACATCGTAGCGGTCGAAATCGACGATCGTGATATGGCGTACTCCAGATCGGTAAAGACAATCAAGACAAAAACTCCCGACACCGCCGACACCGAGTAGAAGGATGTTAGCGTTTTGAAGTTTTGCGTGCGTCTCTTCTCCGAATACAAGCTTCGTGCGGGTATGTCTCATAGCCACTCTCGCAATTGCTGCATCGACTTATAGGCACTCATATCGAGTTTGATCGGGGTAAGAGAGACTTTTCCCGCTTCAATCGCTTCGAAATCACAAAGTGCACTCCGCTTTTCACGCGGTTTATACTCCAAAGGATGAAGCCCGAGCCAGTAGTATTCCATCCCTCTAGGATTACGGTGCAGGTGGGCATCATTGGCGTAGTAGCGATATCCCGCATAGGTGACGGCAAATTCCAATTCTTCGACATCGTGGGGAATATTGACATTTAAAAACTCTCGCTCGTTCAACGGAAAATCCCCTGTCAAAATTTTCTCGGCAAGATGACGGATCGCTTGTTTGGCCAATGCAAAATCACCGACGGGTTGAGTAAAATCCATTACTTGTGATATTGCAATAGCAGGGACATCGTGCAAAACCGCTTCCATCGCCGCCGCCGCAGTTCCAGAATAGGTAATATCCTCACCCATGTTGGAGCCTTTGTTAATCCCGCTAATGAGTAAATCGGGTTTGGACTCTTCGAAAAGCGAATGCAGCGCAAGGTAGACGCAGTCACTCGGAGTTCCGTCATCGAGTTTATAAAAATCATCCCCGACACTGATAAAGCTGAGCGGTCGCGTAAGTGTCAGCGAATGTCCGCACGCCGATTTCTCCGTTGAGGGGGCAACAACGGTAATCTGACCTAACCCATCCAATGCTTCGATAAGAGCCAAAAGCCCTGCCGATTCGTATCCATCATCATTCGTGATCAAAATTTTTTTCATCTATTTCCTTTTAGATTTTAGCGGAACAAAAATAAAGCAATTACGATCCCCACGCCGTTCATATGCCAACACGTATCCATGCTCTTTTAAAATTGCGTCAACAATGTAAAGGCCCAACCCGAAACTGTCTTTCGTCGGGTGATCTTTGGTAAAAGGTTCGATGTAGTAGCTAAGCGGTTTTTTCAGCGGTTCGCCCAAATTACTAAAGAGAATCTCTCCTCCTTCTACCGTTATCTCCATTCTTTTGTCGGGAGAGTATTTGATTGCGTTGTCGATCAAATTTTTCACCGCAGTGACAAACAAGCGATAATCAACTTCCATTTTGATCGACGTATCAACGTTACAGCTCACCGAATCATAATCAACCATTGCCGAATCGACGGCACCGTCAATGATATCGACCAGACGATACTCTTTTTTCTCATGATACTGATTCCCCGATGTAATCTCCTCAATCAGTGCAAATTCACCGATCAAAGACTCCAGCCGCTCAAAAATACCTTCAAACCTTGCTTGCTGTTTTTCATCGCTGAGCATGGTTGCCACTATCCGCCCCTTGGCAATCGGGGTTTTAAGTTCATGCATGATATTACGCAAAAAGAGGGTGCGCGATTCGATCAGCGAGCGGATTTTGTTTTGGGTGGTATCGAGTTCATTCGCAATCAACGCAATCTCATCACTCCCGTCGATACGAAATCGTACCCCCATGTCCCCTTCCCCGAAACGGGCAATCTGTTTGCGTAAACGACGCAGCGGACGCAAGCGATAAATAATAAGGGCAAATGAAACCATCAAAACGAGCATCAATGTTCCATAGGCTGAGATTAAATTGACCGGATGATAGGGTTCAATGTCCCGATCCAGAAGAAGGACACTGTGACGAGACGATTCAACCCAAAAATAGATATTACCTCGATATTCGATCATCGAGGTAATCACCTGCTCGGCTAAATGGGTTTCAAATGGAGCGTCTGAAAGGGTATACTCTTCCATCACTTCATCCCCGTTCCCGTCACTTTTGAGAATTTTCCCTTGACGGATGATCGTCTCATATACCCCTTCATCACTGATCTCTTCGAGATCATACAACGCCAAATTAGCCTCAAACATCGGCTCTGAAATTTGCTTAATAATATAGGTGTGATAGATTTGACTAATAAGGGAGTGTTTGGTGAAAATGTTATCGATATGTTTCGTGCGATTGATCTGATAAAGCTGATAAAAGGTGTAGCTGACACTCGATACAGTTACGACGAGCGCAAAGGCTACGGTTGCAAGAACCGCATTATTTTTAATCATTTTAACAGTTTGTAGCCGATGCCACGGATCGATTCAATCAGAGCTTTATCCCCGAGTTTATTTCGAATACGCCCCATCATAACATCAATACTTTTGTTCGAAGAGTCTTCGTTGATCGCTGAAACATTATGAATTAAATCTTCGCGCGACACCACCATCCCCTGTTTTTTGATCATATGGGCGAGAATCCCGTATTCAGCGTTTGTCAGTTCAAGAGGACGCCCTTTGTAGCTGATCTGCATCGCGGATTCGTTGAGTTTAAAATCACATGCAATCTCAGATGCGGCTACGGATGCAGCGTCGTATCGGCGTAACACCGAGTGGATACGGGCTTCAAGCTCTCGCGGATCGTAGGGTTTTGGGAGATAATCATCGGCTCCGAGTTCGAGGGCATTGATCTTGTCGGTCACATCTGAACGGGCTGAGGAGATGATGATAGGGATATTTTGACGTGCACGAATCGCTTCGCATACTTCCAATCCATCCATACCCGGCAGAGTCAAATCGAGGATCACTGCATCAAATTTTTCCAATTTGAGAATGCTGAGCGCTTTAAACGGATCATCTTCCGTCGTGACTTGGAAATCATACTGTTCTAAAAATTCGGTGAGGATCTCGGCAAGCTCGAGATCGTCTTCTATCATTAATATTTTACTCATGCTGATATTGTAACAAAGAGTGGTTAATGATTACCTAACTCAACCATAATGTCAAATGATAGGCGACAAATGCCAGCGAATAGGCCACGATACTCGTAAAGAGAAATAAATAGCCGAAATACTTGATTCCTCCCGCTTCACGGGTAAAGACAACCGACGCTGCCAAACAGGGAAGATACGTCATGATAACAATGATAAACGCCACTGCGGATGCAAAAGGCATCTGAGAACTGATCGTAGAGATGAGAGAGTGATCCGCTTCGGTCGCATCGCTTCCGAGTGAATAGAGAACCCCCATCGTTGAAACTACAACCTCTTTGGCCGCAAGCCCCGTCTGTAATGCTACCGCCATTTTCCAATCAAATCCCAAAGGTGCAAATACCGGCTCGATAGCATGACCGATTTGACCCAAAAAGCTCTGCGAAAGCTGCGCTTCAGCAAGCTGATTTTCGAGAGTTTTCACTTCATTTTCCGATACTGCGGCCTCAATTTTCACTCCAAATAAAGCGTTTAGAGAAGCGTCTTTCGGATAGGTACTGAGAAACCATACGAGCAATGATGCAGCGGCAATAAAGGTCCCCGCTTTTTTCAGATACATCATCGTCTTCGTTACGACCGTATGCCAGATCAGTTTTACGGAGGGGAGACGGTATTTTGGCATCTCCATAACGAACGGTTCATCAATCCCTTTGAACGCCGTTACTTTCAAGATTTTTGCCACAACCAACCCGATCATCGCGCCAAGAATATAAATTCCAAAAAGGATATTTCCCGCCATTTCAGGGGCAAAAAAAGCTCCTGTAAAAAGGACATAGACGGGGAGACGTGCACCGCAGCTCATAAATCCGATGACAAAAAGGGTCAAAAGGCGATCACGGTCATTTTTAAGAATCCGTGCCGACATATACGCCGGAATCGAACATCCGAATCCCGATACAAGAGGGATAAAAGACTGTCCGTGCAGACCAAATTTGTGGAAAAACCCGTCCAGCAAAAAAGCAACCCGTGACATATACCCCGTTGATTCGAGCAGGGCGATCCCGACAAAAAGGATCACGATATTCGGGACGAAAAGGACAACTGCCCCTACCCCCGCGATGACACCGTCTACAATGAGAGAACGAATTTCATTATTCCCGATTGTAGCGCCTACAACCTCTCCGAACCATCCGAAAAAGGCATCGATCCAATCCATCGGAATGGAACCGATTTCAAAAGTGAGCTGAAATAACGACCACATGAAAAAGAGAAAAATCGGAATACCGAATATCGGATGAATCAATACCGAATCAATCTTCTCCGTTGTTGTTTTCTTCAACGGTGTTTTTGGTTTAACTTTTACCGCTTCAGCGATGATACCACGGTTAAACGAGAAATATTCTTCCGCCAATGCCTCTTTCATATCATCCGTATCGTGGTGAAGCAATACGTGACGGTCTGCTTCGATCAGCATCGGCTGCAATTCTGTCCAAATCGGATTGTCATGCAATACACGATAGGTTTTTTTCTCTTTTTGCAAAAGGTTGATTGCAATATTACGGTTGGAGATTGACGCTTTGAACTTATGTTTATCAAGGTAATCGGCGATCATATCGATCTCTTCTTCGACGGCTTCGCTAAAGATCAGTTTTTGCTCTTGATATGAGGCCTCATGGGTTTTTATTACCGCTTTCATAAGCGCTTCCAAACCTGTTTTCGCCGCCGCAGAAACCCGAATACACGGAATCCCCAATAGCTGTGAGAGGTAGGGTGCGTTGATATCGATCCCCTCTTTATCCGCTTCATCGGACATATTCAGAGCTATCACCATTTTTTTGCTCATCGTCATAAGTTCGGCGGTAAGTTGAAGATTTTTTTCCATATTGGTCGAATCAAGGACATTGATGATTAGATCGTACGACTCATTACATAGATAATCGTGAGTTACTCTCTCTTCAATCGAATAATCGGTAAAGGCATACGTTCCGGGGAGGTCAACGACGCTGAATTCATACCCGCCGTGTTCAAATGTGACTACGGTTTTCTCAACCGTTACCCCGGTAAAGTTTCCGACATGCAGCCTCGCATTGCCGATCGAGTTAATCAACATACTTTTGCCGACGTTAGGCTGCCCGACAAGAGCTACGGTAATTTTTTTAACGGACATCGGACACCTCGATCAACTCGGCTTCTTCGCGGCGCAATGCAATATTGACATTCCCGATTTTAATCTCAAACGTGCTTTTAGTCATCCCGCATTCAAGCATTTTTACCTCGGCACCTTTCATCAGACCAAATGAGATGAGGCGCTGTTTGAGAGCTCCGGTAGCATTGATTTTTATCACCTTGCATGACCCGCCTCGAACGCATGCACTTAAAAGAGTCATTGAGTTGTTATCCATTGTATTACCAATTTTTTGCGACATTATAACATGTTTATTGACAATCATTCTCAAATATTAAACAATAATGCTTATCACTATTGACATTTACCTTTGATTTACTCTATACTTCGACAAATACAATTGATATAGATTATCAATATATTTACATCAGGAGTACCCTATGAATCAAAAACTGTTTCTATCTTGCTTATGTGCAAGTGTTCTTCTCTCTCCACTCTTTGCTGATGAAAATCTGCTGGGATTTACGAAATCCTCTGAACCGCTCCCTACAGGTGCTATCGATTTTGTTCAACATTTTGAACATCATGGCGATAAAGGATCGGGAAGCTATAAAGCCCTCTATTCCAAAACAGAGCTTGAATACGGTGTAACCGATAAATTTACCATTGCAGGCTATATTTTAGGTCAGTCGGTCAAAACTGAGGGAATTATCGTCGATGGCTATATCCCCGGTGATCATTCCGGCGGTTTTGAGTTTTCAGGATTTGAGGTGTCAGGAAAATATAATTATCTCAGTGCTGCGGGAGATGATTTTGGACTCTCTAATTATTTTTCCTATCGCCACCTCTCAAAAGATCCCCATTCGGGTCAAGACAAAACTGTCGATACCTTTGAGCTTAAACTGTTAGCTCAAAAATATTTTCTCGACGGACAACTCATTTGGCTTGGAAATCTTGGGTTAGAAACTACACGCGCGCAACGAAAAGCACTCCCTACCAGTCAATGGAATCATCTTAATTCCAAAGGATTCTATGAAACTGAGACTGAAGCAACCGCTAACAGCGGAGCAGTGTATGATTGGCCAACCCATCCTGAAATGGAAATCGGGATTATGGCTTCCACCGGAATTTCGTATCGATTTATGGACAATTGGTTTATCGGAGCTGAATATGTCTATGAAAACGAGAGCGAAACCGAAGTGGGTATCGAACGTTACAGCCATTATGCCGGTCCCTCATTACACTATGGCTCACAAAAATGGTGGATGACACTTTCCTATTTACGCGAACTCAACGGTGGGGGAGAAGCATATGATGAACAAGATGATGCCAATTTACATCTCATTGAGCGTACTAAAGACAAGTATTATTTTAAAGTCGGATTTAATTTCTAGGAGGAGATCATGAATACCAATACGTGGCTATTAACCCCTGCACTCATATTGAGTGCAGTACCGGCAATCTATGCCAAAGATTTTAGTTTTCAATATCCGACCTATTCGGAATCGCAAAAATCATTTTTTCCGCAAGCCACTACCTTTGTCCCCTCTGATATTGTTTTGCTTGATAGTGAAATCGATCAAGTGGAACAAATGAGCAAAGTGCGTGTACGTGATCCCAAACAAAAAATTTGGAAAGTGGAACAAAACGGTCATCAAATCGGCTGGTTTATCCTTGACAAAGTGATCGGAAAGCATGAACTTATTACGTATTCAATAGCACTTGATATGAGTAACAAGGTCAAAGGAATTGAGGTACTTGATTTCAAAGAGAGTTATGGTGAGCAAATTCGTGAAATCCAATGGCGTGCCCAATTCATTGGCAAAACACACAAAGACTCACTCAAACTAAACGGTGATATTCGTAATATCAGCAGTGCAACCCTCTCATGTAAAAATGTCACCAACGGTGTCCGCCGCGTACTCGCCACGATGGAAGTTAAATTCAAATGAAACAACGTTCTCGCCCCCTTTTGGGGACGTTTGTCGAAATATCTGTTCCAACGAACAGCGCACCGGAGTGCCTAGATAAAGCATTCGAGGGCATTGCTTTTATCGAATCAGTTTTGAGCTTTTTTAACCATGAATCAGACGTTTCTCGCATCAATGCACTCTCCCCCAATACCCCTTTAACTATTCATCCTCATACCTATAGGGTTCTCTCTTTTGCACAAGAACTCTCTCGTCATAGCAACGGTATTTTTGACGTCACAGTTGGTAATACCCTCGCACAAAAAGGTTTTTTACCACAAAAAGATTATCTGATGTATGATGGAAAGTGGAGCGATATCGTCCTAGGGGAAGATTCATCTATTCTGCTGACCAAACGAGTATGTATCGATTTAGGTGGAATTGCGAAAGGATATGCCGTCGATTGCGCCATCCAAGTACTACGTGAATACGGTATCACGTATGGCAGTGTCAACGCGGGGGGAGATTTACGTGTTTTTGGAAGCACTCCTGAGTCTCTTATCGTCCGACATCCCATTACACCCACTCAAACGATCTATTTAGGTGAGTTATTACACAATAATGCCGCCGCTACCTCTGCCGGATATTATTCCCGAACCAATGAGTCGTTACCTATCGTTCACCCCCATCGCTCTCAATGTATCAATAGCTATGAGAGTGTCACTATCTTGGCACCTACATGCATGATTGCCGACTCACTCACCAAGGTATTTTTAATTGACCCGCACAATTCACATCCATTGCTCTCTCATTACAATGCGCGAGTCTTCCTCCTGCGTTATGATGAAGAACAAAAAATCCTCAACGTCTTTGATTCCAAAGTCTCCTAATGCTCTTTAGAAGTTATAGCTGAGACGAACAAGAAAACGCTCATATCCGCCATCATAGGTGAGGTCGAACTCATCCACAGCCGTATTCTTATTTTTATCATCAATCATTGCATAGCTTACTTCGGCATTTAACCCTTTGCTCACTTCATAGGTGGCTATGAGATCGATCTCTTTAACTTGCATATCTGCCGGAGCACTTTTGAAATTTCCATACAGTGCACTCAACATCAATCCCTCAATTCCGGCATTTGCCATATCGAATTTTGCACTGAACTGATACGCTTTGACGTCCTCAAATCCGTCAATCGTCATCTCTTCCATTGAGGTGAGGTATGGTCCGCCGCCGAAGCCGTTTCCTATAAAGTTACCTTCATAATTTGATACTTTGTTATACGCTGCACCCACACTCACCATTCCGACATTAACACTTGCTCCGATACCGTATACATTGCCGTCCAAACCACTATTATTTTCTTCGGAAAAATTTGCAAATTGTCCGACTAATTCGACCCCCAGAGTCTCATTCATAGGGATAGCATAGATCGCATCGGTATAGAAAGCCTTTGAAAGTTTATTCCGATGATAGAACCACCCTTGTAGGGTAAGATTCTCAATGCTTTCGTTCAAAATACCGATAACGGATGCACCGTCACTTTGATGATTGGATCCAAATTTTTGAAACTCGCTGATACTGTCATTATGCCCTTGCGGAGCATCGTATCCTGCCCAACGTATCATGTATCCGCCGACCAAAGTTGTCCCCTCGATTCCCCTGTAGGTTGCCATCGCTGCTTCAAAGCTATTGGGGTGCATACGGATATCATCGGAATCGGCTAACGGCGTATCGATCAATTGACGTCCGACACGGAGGCTTAGATCATTCGTGCTGTAATCGATATACGCTTCACCTACATATGCAAATGATTTCCCTTCAGTATCAAAAAAATCCGGATTGAGTCTAGCATCATTACCGGTTGCAAAATGGAGCTTTTGAGACACATATGCGGCGACACCGAGCTTAATCTCATACCATGCCGCCGTTTCATATTTCAATATACCTCCGATAGAAGTTCCGTAGGTATCGGTATCCACCGCATTATCCTGATTTACATACGCAGCACGAATCTGTCCACTTCCCTTTCCCTCACCAAACGCTTCGTCGATACTCGCACTATTTAGTACAGCAACTGCTACTAAACTCATCATAACAGTTTTCTTCATTTGTATCCTACATATTTGTACCAAATGAATTTATATTCACTTTTAACAGAAGTATAACTTTTCGATATAAAAAAAATATTATATTTTTACATTCTTATAAAATATCAGGACCAAACTGATTTTTAGCCACAACCACGTAATGATAACATGTTTTATTATCATCTATACCTTTTTCGATTTCGTTATAATGTCAAATAAGTACAGTAATATGAAAACGGAGCATTAATGCAATTTCTATGGCGTTCTACCAGTCACTTCAATTTAGCCAATCTCGTTACGATGGCCAATATTACCTGCGGGTTATTAGCAACCTATTTCATTACACAAGATCAGTTTATGATTGCCGTCATCTTGGCATGGATGGGGGGCGCATTTGACATCATTGACGGGAAAATTGCCCGTAAATTCGGTCTATCGAACGAATTCGGAATTCAGCTCGACTCTTTTGCCGATTTCCTCAGCTTCGTTCTCGTACCCACCTTCTTTATCTTCCAAGGGGTCTATACTCACCTCTCAGGCATTCCTCTCATTATTACCTCAATCGCTTCGATCTACTATGTTATCAGCGGTCTTCGCCGTCTTATCCAGTTTAATATTAACGCCGATGCGGGAGAGGTAGCCAAACATTTTACAGGAGTTCCAACACCGCTGGGGGCGATTTTGCTGTGGCTAGTATGGCTTGGGTCAGGGTTTATCGGATGGATGGGGGTGCTTGCCCTCATGATACTCATCGGAGCGCTACTTAATTCAAAAGTGAAGATTCCGCACCTATAAAATATCTTCTTCCACCTCTGTTAAAGAGGAAGGAAGCAACTTTTTCGGCTTTAACCCCAGTTTCCGCATCGACTCGACGCGACGGATCAGATTCCCTTTTCCGGTTGAAAGTTTGTTCATCGCACCCTCATAGCTTTTTTGAGTACGTCCGATCTGCTCACCGATCTTCTCCATATCCTCCACAAACGCTACCAGTTTTTCATAGAGAGCTTCGGCGGATTCGGCAATCGCTTTGGCATTACGCTCTTGGTATTCGCTTCGCCAAATGTGCTCGATGGTGCGCAATGTCACGAGAAGGGTCGATGGAGAAACAACAACGATGTTTTGTTCATACGCCGTTTTAAAGAAGGTGTTATCCTGCTCCAGTGCAAGGAGAAACGCCCCCTCGATCGGCATAAAGAGGAGGACGAAATCGAGGGTGCGTACCCCGCTGAGTTGTTCATAGCGTTTGGAGCTTAATCCTTTAATATGAGCATGGATCGAGAGAAGGTGCTGTTTCAGTGCATGAGCGCGATCTTCGTCGTTTTCGGCACGGATAAAGGCATCATACGCGACGAGGGAGACTTTTGAATCGATGATGATATCTTTGTTCTGCGGGAGATGGACGATCACATCGGGACGAAATTTTTTCCCCTCTTCATCGCTGAGGGTGCTTTGGATATCGTACTCATGCCCCTCACGTAAACCTGATTCTTCTAAAATCCGTTCCAACACGATCTCGCCCCAGTTCCCCTGCGTTTTATTCTCTCCCTTGAGTGCTTGGGTGAGATTGATCGCATCTTGGCTGAGCCGTTCATTGAGGGTTTTAAGGCGTAAGATTTCGTCTTTGATACTTTGACGCTCTTTTGCATCGTGAATAAACTGCTCTTTGCTCTGCGTTGCAAACTGGGTAATCTGCTCACGGAACGGTTTGAGGAGGAGATCAAGTCCTTTGGTATGGGCTTCATCAAAGGTTTTCGCTTTTTGTTCAAAAATCTGTGTGGCAAGATGTTCGAACTGAGCTTTCATTTGCAGTTTTGCTTCATCGAGGAGGCGAAGCTTCTCTTCAAATGAGCGTGAGGACTCTTCGTGGCGGGTATGGAGCACCGCGTAATCGCGTTCTAATGCGTGGTACTCTCTCTGGCTATTCTCTAACTCTGCTTGGAGTTTGCCTTTGAGTCTCTGTTCTTGTGCATACAGTTCTTGGATCTGTAATGCACGCGCTTCGAGGAGTGCGTAGTGTTGACGGGATTGATTCCACATCCACATGAGTGTTCCGGCAGCACTAAAGCCTATAAGTGTAGTTATTTCATATATCATAAGAGTGATTATAACCCATCACTCCTAAGAGGTAAAAAAAATGGCAAATTGCCCTATTTTTTCTCCCCCAGAGCTGTACCTAAATATCCTAACGATCCGACTGCCCCAGCAAGACTTTGCTGCCAATCTGCGGGCATAAAGACGACTTTTGAGTTTGCCGATTCACTCAAATTTTTCACACTGTCAATATAACGCTGTGCCAACAGATAGTGTGGAGAAGCCTCTCCCGCTGCGAATCCCTGTGCCACAACAACCATCGATTTGCGATCCCCTTCGGCCAGTTCCACTTTTGCCTGAGCTTCAAGTTTCGCTGCTTCGAGTCTCCCTTCTGCTTGTAAAATAACGGATTGTTTTAACCCCTCTGCTTGAGCGATAGCAGCTCGTTTCTGACCGTCCGCGATCAAAATAGCCGCTTCACGTTCACGATCTGCCGCCGCTTGACGCTCCATCGCCTCTTGGAGATTTTGACTCGGGCGAATATCCTGAACTTCCAAATTACCCAATGTCAAACCCCATCCGCTGAGCGAATCGCGGATCTTGCCCGCAACTTCGGCTTTGATCACATCACGTTGGGAGAGCGATTCATTGAGGGTCATCCCTCCGATCACCGCACGCAGCGTCGTTGTGGTCATATTGGCAACAGCACTCTCAAAATTGCTGATCGAATACGACGCTTTACCCGGATCGGTAACACGGTAAAAGACGACCGCACTGATAATAACAACGGCATTGTCTTTGGTGATCACCTCTTGTTCACGCGTTTGCTGGATCAGCTCTTTGGTGACGATTTTATACGCGACAATATCCACAATCGGAATCAGCAAATGCAACCCCGGTAAAAGGGTGGTATGATATTTGCCCAACCGCTCGACGACCCACTCTTCCCCTTGAGGAACGATACGTACCATTTGCGACAGTGTATACACCACCGCGACCATTAATACTAACGGAAAAAGAAGCGTTGCATCCATACTATGAATCCTTTGATTTAAATTTTTTCGACAATGAGCGTATTACCGTTCAATTTTACAATCCGAATCTCGGCGTTGGGTTCAATCGTGCCCTCAGCACTCACCGCAGGCCAATGACGCCCTCCGATCACCGGTTCATACAGTTCTACTTCCCCCTCTTGGTGAGGTGAAATGATACTCAAGGCCACACCCTTGATTCCGACAAACTCATTATGGGTTCCTACCGCATCCTGAGTATCATCCCCCATACCCCGCTTTTTAAACACTACCGCTCCGATAATCATAAATACCGAAGCGATAATCAACTGCCAAAAGAGCGATTCCGGGAGAAAAAACGATACTGCCGCTGCCGCTAAAAAACCTACTCCCGCAAACAGCGCAAAGAAGGTAGGGATTGTCATCTCAACCACAAATGCCAAAACACCTAAAATCAGCCAAAGATAATACGACATCCTCTACCCCTGCACTTCGATAGCGGCATAGCGTTTTTCCAGTGCCGTTAACTCTTCAAACTTAGGACCGTTCATCAATTTTAGAAAAATACCAAAACTAATAAGCACCAAAGGGGTTTCCAATTGTCCGCTTGAAAGATACAAAATTATCCCTCCGATAGTGATAGCTTCACATAAACTCCATAATATAAAGAGTATGGAAAGATAATTAGAAAAAAAAGACGGTTGATCTGGGTTCTTTGCATCTTTCGATTTTTTAAATATGTTATCTGATGACAACAACTTTTGACGCATGTATCGAACAATCCCCACTGCAATCAAAGCGTACGCAAATATCCCATAAGTTACTGTCGTCAATGTCGAAGCATCGTTAATAGCAGGGGGAATTGGCGCATACAAATGGATAAAGACAATAACAACTCCATACGTAAAACTACCCATCATCATCATAAAATGAATCATCCGAAAAGCTCGAAGTTTTTCTCGAATCAGCGAATTTATATCTTCCATACATTCCCTTTATTTATAAATCGGAACATAGCATACAACTTCAATACTTACGCTATAATAAACTAAAAAAAACGAACTTTACATGAAAATATCATCCAATTCCCTCTGCCCCTGTCACAGCGGTAAAAAATACAAACAATGCTGCCAACCTTACCACAAAGGGATACTCCCCTCTAATGCAGAGAAATTGATGCGTTCACGCTACAGTGCCTTTGGACTGGGTTTAGCCGAATACATCATGGCAACGACCCATCCTGATAATATAGACTTTAGTGATGATAAAGTGAACTGGAAACAAAGCATTATGCACTTTTCGGAAAACACCCGCTTTTTAGGCTTAAAAATTACAAAGTTTATTGATGAAGAGGGTGAAGCATTTGTAACATTTGAAGCGATGTTGGATAGCGGCATTTTAAAAGAGAAAAGCCGCTTTTTAAAAATAGAGGGGAAATGGCTCTATGAGAGCGGAAAATTTGAAGACTAATCAGCGCGCTATGGCATCAGATCATTTAAACGGGTCCCCATTGATCACCAATCGAAATCCGATGTCATTGGAGACAAAATCGGGGCGGGAATAACCTCGGAACGAACTTCGAAGACACAAATAACCCGTTTTGTAGCTTCCCCCGCGACGTACTTTGAACGATTCACTCTCAGCCCCGCCGATACGGGGGCTTCCATCCCTCGGAGCACCGTTATAGTTGGCGAAAAAATCGTCCTCGCACCACTCCCATACATTCCCCAGCAGCCCATAAATCCCTAATCGATTCGGTGTTTTACACTCTACCGTAGCGGTTCGCCCGTTGGAACTGTATTCATAGATAGCGTGATCATCAAGCATCGCTTCGGAATCACCGAAGGTAAAACGGGTATTGCCTCCCGCTTTTACGACGTATTCCCACTGAGCTTCGGTTGGCAAAGCATAAAAACGGGTTTTTCCCTCGTAACGGTTCAACAGTTCTACGTATGCCTTTGCATCAAACCAGCTCACCTGTTCCACCGGATGACGGCGGGAGCTCTCCTCTTCAACTTTGTCATTTTTAAAAAATGCAGGATTAACGCGGGTGAGTTTAAAATATTGTTCTTGAGTTACCGGGTATTTCGCAATCCAAAATCCGCTCAGCTTGACGGGATGCTCAGGAGATTCGACATCTCCCCCCTCGTTATACTGCGGATTACGACCCATCGTAAACTCTCCGCCGTCGATGTAGAGAAACTCCATCCCGATCGAATTCGTAAAATCTCTGGGAGTCTCTACGGCTTTGACCACGACAGTTTCTTCAGTTTTCTTTTTTAAAAAATCGAGCAAAATGAACCTTTTAAAATATGTTTATTACACTTCTGAAAATCAGTGTAGCAAAAAGCGTTCACATCTTGATCCGATGCTTACTATTTTGACCCTTTTGAGATAAAATCTTCTGCATGAAACTCTTTTTTTCTATACTCTTGCTACTCTCTTCATTGTCTGCAAAAGATATTGATCTCTACGCAACGCCAGGAATGATATCGCACCATTTCGGCAGTACTGAAAATGGAGGAAAATATAATGAAAATCATCATGCTTTCGGGGCAGAACTCCTATACGATCAGCACTACACCTTGGCCTATCTTCATTTTACCAACTCCCGTAACAAAACAACCGATATTACAGCAATCGGCTATCGATACGATCTGATAGATTCCTTTGGTATCTACGGAGTCATCGGATATCAACACGGTTACTGCTTCGATGGGCTCAAATCGGTCGAATGTACTGAAGGAAAAGACAATACCGGTATTGCTTTTATGCCGATGCTGTATTATCGCCATAAATATTTTATTCTCGACTTTATGACACAAGGGAGCATGATCGCTCTCAAACTCAATCTTAAACTTTATCCGTACTAAATATTCCCTTTCTTGACAACCTGCTTCGCTATAGTTTATAATGTCGGAACAAAACAATGACCTGTCAATGACATCTCACCTAAAACTCGCCGATTAAATCCACACACTTTAAGGCATTCCACGCATGAGCGATACCGCAAAAACTCCTCGAAATAACTCGAAAAACCGTACCCACATACCGGTTGACGGCTTTACCATTGAAGCCCTACGTACTAAAAAACTCGAAGATCTCCTCGAGATTGCCGCGTCATTGAACATCGAAGACCCCAACGAACTCAAACGCCAAGATTTGATTTTTGAAATTCTTAAAACCCAAGTTCAACAGGGTGGATTCATTCTCTTCACCGGTATTTTGGAGATTATGCAAGACGGCTACGGCTTCTTGCGTGCGGTAGACCAAAGCTTCAGCGACTCGATGCACGATGCTTATGTTTCCAGCACTCAAATCCGCCGTTTTGCTCTTCGTAACGGGGATATCGTTACGGGGCAGGTTCGTGCACCGAAAGACCAAGAGCGCTACTATGCCCTCCTCAAAGTCGAAGCGATCAACTACCTCCCTCCCGAAGAGTCTAAAAAACGTCCACTCTTTGAAAACCTTACACCTCTTTATGCATTAGAACAAATTAAACTCGAATATCAGCCGACCAAACTTACCGGTCGTATGATGGACCTTTTTGCCCCTATCGGTAAAGGACAGCGCGGACTCATCGTTGCACCTCCACGTTCCGGTAAAACAGAGCTCATGAAAGAGATCGCGCATGGGGTGACGAACAATCATCCTGAAATCGAGCTCATGGTTCTCCTCGTCGATGAACGTCCCGAAGAGGTTACCGACATGGAGCGCTCCGTCAAAGGGGAAGTCTACAGCTCAACGTTCGACGAACCGGCAAAAAATCACGTCAAAGTAGCCGAAATGGTCATCGAGCGTGCAAAAAGACGCGTTGAGCTTGGCAAAGACGTGGTTATCCTCCTTGACTCGATCACCCGACTTGCCCGTGCGTACAATACCGTTACTCCGAGTTCAGGAAAAGTTCTCTCGGGAGGGGTGGATGCTAATGCACTCCATAAACCGAAACGATTCTTCGGTGCGGCGCGTAACATCGAAAACGGCGGAAGTTTGACCATCATCGCGACTGCCCTTGTCGAGACGGGAAGCCGTATGGATGAAGTCATTTTCGAAGAGTTCAAAGGAACCGGTAACTCCGAGATCGTCCTCAGCCGTAAAATCTCCGATCGCCGTATCTTCCCGGCTATCGATATTCTCAAATCGGGAACTCGTAAAGAAGAACTCCTCCTCGGGCCGGATGTGCTGCAAAAAGTATTCGTACTTCGTTCGATGCTGCATAAACAAGAGGACGAAGTCGAAGCACTCCGCTTCCTCTACAACACCATGCTCAAAAGTAAATCGAATATCGAGTTTCTTGATAGTATGAACGAGTCAAGCAAATAAGATGAGAGTCGGCGTCTTTGATAGCGGTGTCGGAGGATTAAGCGTCGTCAAATCGTTGTTGGAGCATAAACTCTTTGAAGAGATTATCTACTTCGGCGATACTGCCCGCGTCCCCTACGGCGTCAAAGATCAAAACACTATCATCCGCTACTCCCTCGAAGCCCTCGAATTTTTCAAAAACTTTGAAATCGATCTGTTGATCACTGCATGTAATACCGTCAGTGCTTATGCCCTTGATGAGATGAGAGAGCACAGTGACTGTGACGTAATCGGAGTGGTCGATCCGGGAGTGTTGGCACTCAAAAACGCCATCCCCTCAACCGATGCCAATATTCTGATTCTCGGCACCAAAGCGACCGTCAAATCGGGAGCCTATGAAAAAGGGCTTCGTAAGCTCGGATACCAAAATCTCAGCGCTATTGCAACTTCGTTACTGGTTCCTATCGTCGAAGAAGGACTCTATGAGGGTGAAGTACTCCAAAGCGCATTGCATCATTATTTCGGTTCATTAAACAAAAGACCCGATGCGGTTATCCTTGGATGCACCCATTTTCCACTCGTTGCTACTGCGATTAACAACTATTTCGAAGGGAAAAGCACCCTTATCCACTCGGGTGAAGCGATCGTCGAATATTTAGAGAGCCATTACGATTTTACGAAACGATTTGAGGAAACCAGCCTCAAATTTTTTGCCTCCGAAAATCCCGAAGGGCTTCGCCGCGTTGCCAAAGAGTGGCTGTCACTGTAATCTAAAATTTATCGTAACCACGGTAAACTCACTTACTCAAAAGCAAAGAGGTCTCAATTGGGCACATCCGAAGTACTTGCACTCAAATACCGTCCTCGACGTTTCGAAGAGCTCATCGGGCAAGAGAGTATTTCCCAAACCCTCTCTCTGGCCCTCGATTCGGGGCGGCTCTCTCACGCCTATCTGTTCTCAGGTTTACGCGGATCGGGTAAAACTTCTACCGCACGGATTTTTGCTAAATCACTCATTTGTGAGAACGGCCCGACTTCGGCTCCGTGTGACGTGTGCAGCCACTGTGTGATGGCAAACGAGGGTCGTCATATCGACATCATTGAGATGGACGCCGCTTCCAGCCGTAAAATCGATGATATCCGCGATCTGATCGAACATACCAAATACCGTCCTGCCAGCGCCAAGGTCAAGATTTTTATCATTGATGAAGTGCACATGCTCACCAAAGAGGCGCACAATGCCCTCCTCAAAACCCTCGAAGAGCCGCCGGAATACGTCAAATTTATTTTGGCAACCACCGATCCGCTC
Organism: Candidatus Sulfuricurvum sp. RIFRC-1; assembly: GCF_000310245.1. Taxonomy (NCBI): domain Bacteria; kingdom Pseudomonadati; phylum Campylobacterota; class Epsilonproteobacteria; order Campylobacterales; family Sulfurimonadaceae; genus Sulfuricurvum; species Candidatus Sulfuricurvum sp. RIFRC-1. The sequence goes on along the minus strand of NC_020505.1, from coordinate 518,682 downwards.
AAACTTCCGCCGACCATTTTGAGCCGTACACAGCATTTTCGGTTCAAACGGATCAGCCACCCGAACATCGTCCACCATCTCAGCCACATCCTCCATTTGGAGAATATCGAGTACCAAGCCGAAGCCCTCGATATTTTGGCGCGCAGCGGTTCAGGAAGCCTACGCGATACCCTTACCCTCATGGATCAGGCAATCATCTACTCCAAAGGGTTTGTGGATGTCAAAACCATTGCCGATATGCTGGGGCTTCTCGATCCCGATTATATCAGCCGTCTTTTTGATGCCATTTTCGCCAAAGACCGCACGACATTGATACAAATGCTCCAAGAACTCGAAGCGTATGAGTCAGAAATGGTGATCGATGAACTGATCGCTTACCTCAAAGAGCGTTTGTATGAGGGGGATCACCGTTTCAGCCCCCTCGTGATCGAACGTTTTTTCCGAATCCTCAGCGATGCAAAAACCCTTTTCGCGATCAACGCAGACGGCGGATTTGTCGTGAGCCTTGTCCTCTTTAAAATGATCGAAGCCCTCAAGATCAAAGAGATCGATGAGATGATTGAATCTCTCGAATCGCGCGTATCCCACGCACCTGCAAAAGCTTCGGTTGCCGTAAGTGTGAGTGAAGCACCGACCATCCACGTCACCCCGACACCGCCTGCGGTAAAATCCCCTTACGAGCAACTGTGTGAGCGGATCAGTGACCGAAGTGCCGAGCTTGGAATCTGTTTTAAGAACAATGTTACATTCCTATCCTTCGACAATGATACCCTTACATGGGAAAGCTGTGCAGAGGGTGAGGATAAAGAACTTCTCAAAAACAGTTTTGGAATCATCCGCCAATTTGTAAGAGAGATCTACGGTATCGATACACAGATCAAATCTCAGGGGTGTACTAAAACTTCGGAAGAACTCGCCCCTCCACCACCTCCTGAAGCTGAGACACCTATTAGCGTTGATACCCAGAGTGAAGAGAATTTCCCCGAGCCCGCTTCGATGGTTGAAGATGCCGAAATAGGGGTTGGAAGCTGTGTCAGTCAATGCGATGAGAGCAGTGTCAAAGAGTTTGACGGCAGTGATGTACTCAAAGAGCCAATGATCCAAAAAGCGGCAGAACTCTTCGAAGCGACGAAAATCACCGTCCAATCTAAAGTTTAACATTTTTCCTTGCTATTAAGTTTTTTTTCAGCTACAATACTCTCTATAGAAAGATGATTTAGAGTTTCATCTTTGGTTTGCTTTTTATTGAAGACCTTTTAGTTAACAGTACGATCTACCATAAGAATACTCCACTTTATATTTTCGACCACCTCGGCAACGAAGTGTATAACAACAAAAAGGGTCTATTATGGCAGAAGTACTAAACGGAACAGTTAAATGGTTCAACAGCGAAAAAGGTTTTGGATTTATCCAACAAGATAACGGCGGGAAAGATGTATTCGTACATTTCCGTCAAATCAACAGCACTGGTTATGGCCGTGTTTCTCTTGACGAAGGTCAAAAAGTGACTTACACTGTAGGTCAAGGTGAAAAAGGTCCACAAGCAGAAAACGTTACTGCACTGTAACTTCTTCCTCCGGGCAGATTTTTCTGCCCACTATTAACTGATATCATTAATCCAAACAAAGCCCATCTACTAAATCATTTTACTAAGACACTGATAGGTGTTTTTCCGAGCCGATTTAAAAGGAACACCCATGGAAAGCAAAGAAGCCGTTTTAGAAGCATTAAAAGAAGGTAAAAAGCTTACCAGCAACGTCACAGGATTGCAGTACACCCTTATCGGCGGACAACTGCACGCACGTAACGGCGAAAAGACCGACTGGCACGAAAGTGAACTCAGTTTCGACAATCCTCCATCATGGTTAAACCTTCGCGCGTAAGCGGAGGTTCTTTTTTTTAACTCCCCTAAAACAATTCTACGATACCCTTACGTAATCAACCATTACGAGGCACTTATGTTCTTACACAAACACATCGACACCATCGAAGCAACTCCCCAAAAAGCGGGCAAAGGGGTAAGTATGAAAATGCTCCTCTCACCCGATGAATCCCCCACATTTGCCATGCGTAACTTTACCATCGCCGCAGGAGGTCATATGCCTCTGCATACCAACAGTGTTGAACATGAACAGTACGTCCTAAGCGGTCGCGCACGTGTAGTGATCGGAGATAAAACGATTGAAGCGGGAGCGGGAGATGTGTTGCTGATCCCTGCTGGGGTAGCGCACAGTTATGAGACCCTCGGAGATGACACGTATAGTTTTTTGTGTCTCGTACCTAAGGGTGTAGACATTATCGAAGTATTGGCGTGCTAAAGAGGATGCGGGATTAGTTATTGGTCCCGCGAATTACACGCTTAACATCATCCACACCATCACTGACACCATCGCTAAATTCTTTAGCCGTGCACCCGCTCAACATTAAAATGGTGATGATTGAAAGCATTGTAAAACGAATCATTGATTCTCCTGAAATTGTAAATAGATACGGAATTATAACGCTTTTACGGTTCACATACCGTTTATATAAATTATGCCAAAGCGAGAGAAATCAAAAATCTGTTATAATCTTCCCATGAAGTTAAACAACATACTAAAAGATCAAATCATCTACCAACTCACTCCGCTCAATCCCATGCAAATAGTCCTATTTGGAAGCTATGCGTATGGTGAACCGACCGAAAACAGTGATATTGATTTGTATGTTGTTACCGACGATGAGTTTATCCCTCAAAATTGGGGCGAAAAAAACCAAATTTATCTCAAAGTTGCGAAAGCGTTAGAGAGTATTGTGCGTGCACATCCCACCGATTTGATCGTTCATACCAAAGCAATGCACCGAGAATTTATCGCCCTCAATAGCTCTTTTTCGAGAGAGATCACGACCAAAGGTATCAAGCTCTATGAATCGGCTTAGCCAAGCATGGCTCCAAGCTGCTTCTGATGATCTCGACGTTATCGAACAAATCCTTTCGCAACCTCATCTAACCCATCTCGTCGCATTCCATTCTCAGCAAGCCATCGAAAAAACTTTTAAAGCACTTATGGAAGAAAACGGTGAGAATATCCCTAAGATCCATTCGCTCAATAAACTCTTCGATCTCAACAAATCAGAATTGGTATGCGACGATACCGATCTCTTTCATACTCTCGATGAACTCTATATCGAATCCCGCTATCCCGGAGATTTTGGATTGATGCCTAACGGTAAACCAACCGTCGAAGAGGCAAAAGAGTTTTACGAATTTGCTAAAACAATCTACCTACAAACAAAACAAAAAATCGGACAATGAGAGACGAATACGATTTTTCTCAATCTACTGCAAGTATATATAAAAACAAAGAGCAAGGGTCAACTATGGACGGCAAAGAGCGTAAAAATATTATGTCGGGTAAACGGGTAAGCATCGTCCTCAAAGAGGACCGATCGACAGATAGATTAACAGAGGGAGTTGTCCGTGACATCCTCACTAAATCCCCGAACCATCCGCACGGGATTAAAGTGCGTCTTATGAGCGGGGAAGTGGGACGGGTTAAAGAGGTGTTTTAGAAGTCTGCATTCCCACTTAGAAAGTGCGCACAAGGAATGAGAAAAGAACTATTATTTTACTTCTTCTTTTTGAACACTTATATTGTTGTCAGCAACAATACTTTTATGTGGAGAGCATTTTTTATCTGCCAATAAAACCCCTAAATAATCAAACCGTTTTTTATATGATTCCCATTCAGTTCTCTCTGCACCGGACATATCCATAAAAAACCAAGGAACAATAAGAAAAGCTCCAGCTACTCCAAGAGCTACATTAGTACCAATCTGTTGATTTCGTTCTCCCCATTTTCTGTTCATCTCGTTTTCAATATTACTCATTTCATGCATTAGTGATGCACAACTTCTTTCTGAATCACCTGGCATGTATGTCGACATCGTATTTGGTGGTCTTGATGCACAACCAGTAATTAGTAAAAATGATGCCGCCCCGATTATAATAACTTTCTTCAATATATTCCTTTTATTTTAATAAAAATTAATTGTATCTATTTTTATCTTAATTTTTAAAAACAAAAGATATTATTTTTTACAATCAGTATATCAGCTCAACATTTACCTGCTTCCCCTTACTATTCCTCTTCACATACTCCACAATCATCCCATGAAACCGCGCAAATGCGGCAGGGAGCTGTACGGTATCGAAATAGCCTCTCACCCCCGCTTCGCACCACTCCTGCAACTCATCGTAACTCTCGAACTCATATCCGAACGCATTTAACAGCCGTGCCGTGTAGCTGTCCACGACCATCGCGGGACGGGCGCAGGCGTAGCAGAGGATAGAATCTGCCGTCTCAGGTCCGATCCCTTTTTGTGACAAGAGCCACTCTCTATCGACACTGAGGGCAAAAGTTTCGAAGTCGCCGAAATCATCACAGATAGATTGTGAGAGGCGGATCAGGGTTTGGGCTTTGGCTTTGAACAGACCGCTGGGACGGATCAGCTCCATCAGCTCATCAACGTCACAATGGGCTAGGAGATGGAGGGAGAGAAGTTCTTTAATACGGAGGTTATCGAGGGAGATTTGAACCCGTGACCATTGGGTGTTTTGGGTGAGGATGGCACCGACGACGACTTCAAAGGTTCCATAGGATGGCCACCACAGCGGCGGAGACTCTTCTAAGAGTTTTAATTGCTCTAATGCACTGAAAAGTTCGAAAGAATCGGTTAGTTGCATAAAAAGCTCCTTTGGTGTTTTGTCATGCCGTACTTGATACGGTATCTACGCATAAATTAGATGCTGAATCAAGTTCAGCATGACCAATCACATAGTTATTCTTCCACCCACGCATCGGTTCGATGGACACGTCCGTCATCAAATATTTTGAGTTTGAACGCTTCGGTGCATTTCCCCTCATCCAGAGTCAATATAGCGATTTGGAGAATTTTGCGACATTTTTCGGGGACTTCAAAACGTCCCGATACGCCCGTGATAAAGCGTTCCAACGGCACTTTTGAATCCATTCCGATGACGTTATCACGGCAACCTGAGAGACCGATATCGGTGAGATAGGCTGTCCCTTTTGCAATCTGAAAATCATCACTCCCCACATGGGTATGGGTTCCGATGATGCCGCTAATATCGCCTTGGAGCAACATCATCATGGCCCGTTTCTCACTGGAGGCTTCGGCATGGAAATCGAGAAAGATATGCTCAACCCCGTCGTTTTTGAGGTGTGCGACGGTATCGCGGGCGCATCGGAACGCATTATCGACGTACGGCATCCCGTAATGCCCCATGATGTTGAGGACGGCGAGTTTTTCTCCCGCTACGTCAAAGACACGGCACCCCGTTCCCTTGACCCCTTCGGGGTAGTTGTGAGGGCGGAGCATCGGCAGGTTCTCCAACAACGGTTCGACCTCTTTTTTATCCCACGTATGGTTTCCCCCGCTCATGCAGTCGATCCCCATTGCCAAAAGCTCTTGGGCATTTTTCATCGTTACTCCGAAACCGTGCGAAGCGTTCTCGTAGTTGGCGATGACGAAATCGATTCCGTGTTCGCGTCTGAGCTTTAAAAGATACTCTTTAATCATATTCCGTCCCGGACGGCCTACGATATCTCCGATAAAGGCTATTTTCACTCTTTCTCCTCTTTGAGATCCTCTCTAAGCTCTGCGCTTCTTTGTCGAAAGTTCTCACTGTCTCCGTAATCGAAGAATTTTTTATAATTGTTGTGCATCGATTTGACCCGTGATGCATGGCGGATCGGGCACCAGTACTGTTCGGTGCGACCGGCAATCTCGCTAATGTATCCCATCAGTCCGTTGAAATAACTGCAATAGAGACAGTTAAGCTTTTCGATGATGTTGAGATAGGCGAGTCGGTGACGATCGATAAGGATGTAATCACTCCGTTTGACTTTGGTAATCTTGTAGATCGGAAAGCAAATCCACTGATAAAGACTCACAAAAGCATCCAAGATCAATGCAGGGAACAAGACCGACCAGATGACGGGGGCACTCAGCAGATGCAAGATCGGGGTGGTCGCCAAATAGCGCAATAACCCTTGGCGCTCACGCCGGTACGACGCGAGAAGCTCTTCCCGTTTTTTCGTTATTTCACAGCTGAACCGCTCATACTCCTGGTGCAGTTCAGATTCCAGTTCCGATTCGAGGGCTTTAATCTTGGCGACGAGTTCGTCGATCTTTTGATGTTCCATCTCGAACCTTTGCGTAATGTAGTGAAACTATACTATAAGATAGCAAAAGCTGACGTAAGAGATGCCGGTAAAAGTGGGAAGATACAAGGGGTTATACTGTATAATTTTCGATTAAAATTTAAAACAAAGTACTCTACTTTATGCTCAAACCAATCATCAAATTTCTTTTGATCTTCATCGGCATTGCCAACAGTTACCTTATAGCCAATGACCTCCCTAATGTGTGCAGTCGGGATCAAAACCCCAATGAGTTTACGATCCTAAGTTATCACGAAATAGCCGATAAAAGTGAAACGCTCGATTCAACCTATGCGGTTACACCATCTCATTTTGAAGAGCAGATACATTGGCTGATCGATAACGGCTATCACTTTATCGGTATCAATGATATTTTAGCCTACCGGAAAAGTGCAAAACCATTGCCTAAAAAAGCCGTTTTGATGACCTTTGATGATGGGTATCAGTCCGTTTACACCAACGCTTACCCCTTAATCAAAAAATATAAAATTCCGGTTGTCATCGCACTGGTCGGCAGTTGGATGAAGGCTAAAGATACGGTAGATTTTGATGGGCATAAGATTGCGCGTGAGAAGTTTTTAACCCATGAAGCGATCAAGGAAATGGCCGACAGCACTCTGGTCGAGTTTGCAAGTCATAGCTATTTTTTACATAAAGGGATACCGGGCAATCCGCAAGGCAACCTGCAGCCGGCCATGATCACGCGCCAATGGTTGAGCGATAAACGCTCCTATGAAGATGAAAAAAGTTATCAGCAACGTATTTATAATGACTTATCGGAAAACAACCGCTTTATCAAAGAGTATACAGGGCAAAAGCCTCGTGTCATGGTATGGCCGTATGGATATTACAATAAAGAAGTGCGCACCATTGCAGAGCGTTTAGGGATGAGCATCGGATTAACTCTGGATGATGGCAGCAATACACGTATTACCCCTTTGTGGGGGATGCGCCGTATCTTGGTTGATAAAAACATGACCCTTAAAGAGTTAGAACAAAATATCCGCTCACGAAATGCCAATTTGATCGATAACGACCGTACCACAAAAGCCGCGCATGTCGATTTGGATTATATCTATGATTCTGATCCAGAGCAGCAGGAAAGAAATTTGGGTGATTTGCTTGATCGAATAAAAACGTTAGGTATCAATACGGTTTATTTGCAGGCTTTTGCTGACCCTGATGCCAATGGGGCAGCGGACTATGTCTATTTTCCAAACCGAAATATTCCGATGCGTGCCGATTTATTTAATAGGGTGGCTTGGCAGCTTACAACGCGCACACAAGTTAAGCGCATTTATGCCTGGATGCCGATGCTGGCGTGGCAATTGCCGAAAAACAATGCGGTTGCCAAAGAGACGGTAGTAACCTTACAGGTTGATCCGACCCATCTCAATATGGGATATCCGAGGTTATCGCCGTTTTCTCCTAAAGCACGAAAAGTTATTCAGCAGATTTATGAAGATTTGGCTAAATTACCCCGTATTGACGGCATATTGTTTCATGATGATGTAACGCTGTCCGATTTTGAAGATGACAGCACATTTGCACGTAAGCAGTATAAAAAATGGGGATTGGCACACAGTGTAACCAAAATTCGAGAGGAGAGCGAACAGTTAGAAAAGTGGACGAACCTCAAAACGGACTATTTGGATTCGTTCGCGATGCGATTAGCGCAGATTGTTAGAGATGAGCATCCCGGACTTAAAACAGCCCGTAATTTATATGCGCAGGTTGCACTCAATGAGTACGCCGAAGAATGGTATGCGCAAGGATTGAATGAATCGATCAAAAATTATGACTACACCGCTATTATGGCGATGCCGTATATGGAACAAGCCGATGATACACGACAGTTTTACGATAAAATTGTTGAACGTGTAAAGCAAGAAGAGTGTGGGTTGGAACGTACCGTGATGGAGCTGCAAACCATCAATTGGAGAAAAAACGATGAACCGATTTCATCTCAAGAGATGGTTGATACGATAAACCATTTATACGATCTCGGGGTCCATCATGTGGCCTATTATCCGGACAATGTATTTAAAAATATCCCTGATGCCGATACGATGAAACAAGCCTTTGGACAAAAATCAGAGCTTATGCATGGCGATACCATGCTAAGTAAGTAAGAAGGATTTGTAATGACATTTGAACTATTTTGGCATTCACTATGGCACATAGTGCTGGGCTATGTCTTTTATTATCCATTGTTTATGTCAAGTTTGTGGATCGTAGGGGCAATCTTTTTTTATTTTAAAAATGAAAAACCCTATCTCAAATACATTATTCCTCCTCTAAGAGCCAATGAGAGCTGGCAAGGGGTGAGTATTTTGATCCCTTGTTACAATGAAGGGCAAAATGCCATCGAAACCATCACGTATGCCCTCAATGTGGACTACCCTGAATTTGAAGTCATTGCCATTAACGATGGCAGCAAGGATGATACCTTAGAGATTTTAGTCGCTCTGGCAAAGAATAACCCCAAGTTAAAAGTGGTTAATTTAGCCGAAAATCAGGGGAAAGCGTTAGGGCTTCAAGCCGGCGCATTGTTGGCAAAATACGAGTATTTGATATGCATAGACGGAGATGCCTTAATCGATAAACATTGTGTCCATTGGATGGTCAAACATTTTATCCGTTATCCCGAAGTTGCCGCCGTAACGGGTAACCCGCGTATCCGTAATCGCACAAGCCTATTGGGTAAAATCCAGGTGGGTGAGTTTTCTTCTATCGTAGGGATGATCAAGCGGGCACAGCGCAGTTTCGGACGACTATTTACCGTATCGGGTGTCATCACCGGTTTTCGAAAAGCGGCGGTGCATGAAGTGGGGTATTGGAGTCCCGATATGCTGACCGAAGATATCGATATTACCTGGAAACTGCAACGCAACGGTTGGGATGTACGCTTTGAGCCACGAGCACTGGTATGGATTTTGATGCCGGAAACATTGAGCGGATTGTGGAAACAGCGGTTGCGTTGGGCTATGGGCGGTGTTCAAGTGATGCTTAAAAACTTTAAAGTTTTATTTATGCACAAGCAAACCCATCTTTGGGGCCTTATGACGGAACTCATGTTAAGCACCCTTTGGGCCTACAGTATGGTATTGGTGTTTGTCGTCTGGTTAATGAGTTTCTTTACTCCCATTTCCTATGCCATGCCGGATCATTCACCCATTTTACCGGACGAAAGCAGTATTATTCTTATCGGTGCATGTTTGATACAGTTTGCCATCAGTAAATGGTTAGACGGTCATTATGACCAAGGCTTAGGAAAAAACTACTATTGGATGATTTGGTATCCGTTTGCCTATTGGTTGCTGAATCTCTTTACCGCCGTAACCGCTCTACCGAAAGTGTTATTTGGGACGAAAGGACGTGCAAGGTGGGTTAGTCCCGACCGAGGTGTCCATCAACAATTACCGAAAAAGGGGTAAGATGTCTAAAGAAACATTGATTATCAACAAACGCCATGAGCTACCCAAAAGAAAAAGATTAGTGTGGGATGGACTAACCATCGGACTTTGGTTAGGCTTTATCTATTTGTGGAAGCCTTTATTGGTTGTATTTTATGGGATCATTACATTAAAAGTACCGGCGGATAAAATATCCGATTGGATATTTGAAAATATTCATAGTGTAACCTTTGAACATGCAATATCGATGTTAATTGCAACGCCGATTGTGTTGTTTATCCTCTCAAGGCTAAACAGACACAGAGCTCCCAGTGAACATTTGCTCTATAAATCCACTGATTATTCAAATTATTTTCATTTGGACGATGATCAGTTGCAACAGTGTGCAAACAGCCAATTGGTTACGGTTTTCCATGATGATCATGGCCATATAACCCATTTAAATGATCGCATTGAAACGAAGTAATCCCCCATGCAATCGCTTAGATATTTAGCTCACTACAGCCAAGAGATACTCGCTCAGGTACAAAATCTGATCGATACCGACACTCTCGGCGAGCGACTTATCCGTAAATATCCCGATACCCATCCCTACACAACCGACAAAAGCCTCTATGATTATGTTATGGAGATCAAAAACACCCATTTTCGCAGCTCTGCGCCCATCTCAAAAGTACTTTATGATACCAAAATCCGTGATTTAAACTCCGCTTTGGGAACCCACACCTTCGTCTCTCGGGTACAGGGAGGAAAGCTCAAAGCCAAAAACGAGATTCGGATTTCCCACTTTTTTAAAAAAGTCCCGGAGCCGTTTTTGCGGATGATTGTCACCCATGAACTCGCCCATCTCAAAGAGAAAGATCATAACAAAGCCTTTTACTCCCTCTGCACCCATATCGAAACCGAGTACCATCAACTCGAATTTGAGGTAAGACTCTATCTCACCTACATTGATCATTTTGGAGAACTTTATTCTCGTACCAGCTCCACTAAAACTTCATAATGAGCCGTATGGGGAAACATATCGAACAGTTGAACCCGATTCACCGAGTAGCCGCTAAGAAGTTCAAGATCTTTGGCTAAACTCGTCGCATTACAGCTCGAATAGAGTATCCGATCGCTACTGACTCGCATCAACCATTTGCATAACTGCTCACCCAATCCCCGACGGGGCGGATTAACGATAATCAAATCAGGTTTTTCACCCGAACTCGCTCCGAAACTCGCCGCATCGAGAGATTCAAAACGAAGGTTCTTCATCTCCAGCTGTGCCGCCGAATCACGGGCACACTCTATCGCTTCAGGTTCAATCTCGATCCCCATAATACTCCGATCCGGTGCAGTACAATGGAGTGCAAACCCCCCTACGCCGCAAAACAGATCCCACAGAATCTTCGGTTTGCTCTCCCCCGCCCATTCGCTCGCGCTGCGGTATAGCTTTTCAGCGACTTCGGGATTGGTTTGAAAAAAGCTTTTAGGACGGATATAGAGGGGGATACCGTTCAACCGCTCTTCGAGCCGACGCTGTTCAGTAAAAAAGATCTCCTCTTCCCCTTCCAAAATCGCCATGTGGACACTCTGGATATTCACCGTAACCACTTTGAGTTCCGGAGCATGTTTGATCAAGTCATCCAGAGCGTTTTGCAATCGGGCAACAATCCCGTGGGAGCGGAGGACGAAACGGAGCATCATCGAGCCGTTGGATTTGCTTCGCGTAAGGAGAACGTATTTCAACTCCCCTTTTTTCTTTTTAATATCGTACGCTTTGACCCCTAATCCCCGGAGCCAATCTTGAACGCTCTGCAATACTTTTTGCATACTCATATCGTACAACGGACACTCGATCAGACTCACCTCTTCGGAGAGTCCAAGGACTACACCCTCTAACGTCGGAGTTGCCACCATTTTGGCTTTATTCCGAAATCCTTTTAGAGGTGATGTGGCGGGTTTCAACCAATCTCGCGGTTGAAAGGGGTTGAGAAGTGCATGTAAATGGTCACTCTTGAGTTTCAGCTGTTCAGCATAATGATAATCGATCCAGCTGCATGAGCGGCATTGATAGGTATCGAAATAGGAACAAAAACTCATGCTTTTCCTTTTGCCGTGCGGAGATAATGCAAGACGGTACCGATCAAGTCATCATCATCTTTACTCTTACTCTGCAATGTCTCTTTGATACCGCTCGCGTACTCTATCGTGATGTTTTGGTTGTAGTTGCTCACCATTTTAATCTTCTTCTCGATAGAGAGGAGTTTGATCACCATAATCTCAAAGAACTGTTTCGTAGGCGTGTCGGGCTTACCGAAACGATCTCCGACTTCCTCTTCAATTTCATAAATCTCGCTCGGGCTCTCACACTGGCTGAGACGGCGGTAAAGTTCGAGGCGGAGACGGTCTTCGCTCACGATCTCGTCGCTGATAAAGGCGCTGACGGTAAGTTTTATATCCACTTTCGCCCGTACCGCCGTCGTTTGGTTGGTGAGGATTTTAATCGCATCTTCCAGCATCCGCAGATAGAGGGCATATCCGATGTTTTTGATATGACCGCTTTGGGCATCTCCGACGAGGTTCCCCCCGCCTCGAATTTCGAGGTCGTGATAGGCCAACATCGATCCGCTTCCCAAAAAGGAGTTCGATTCTAACGCTACGAGGCGCTTTTTCGCCTCTTCGGTAAGATGATCTTTGTCATCGACGATAAAATAGGCATACCCCTCGGTATGCCCCCGCCCGACCCGACCGCGCAGCTGATGCAGATCGGCCATCCCGAAACGGTCGGCTCCGTCGATAATCATCGTATTCACCGTCGGCATATGGATACCCGACTCGATGATCGATGTGGCAAGGAGGACATCGTATTGGCGATCGGCAAACTTGGCAAGCTCATCTTCCGTTTGAGTCGCACCGATCTGGGAGTGGAGTATTAGAATACGCAGATCGGGAAGGATTGCTTTGAGCTCTCCCGATTTGATAATCATCGAGTCAATCGAGTTGTGAACATAGAACACCTGACCGCCGCGTCGAAGTTCGCGTAAGATTACCTCTTTGATCAGCTTCTCATCGTAGTTTTTAACAAACGTCCGTACCCCTAAACGCTCACTCGGAGGGGTGAGAAGCTCCGACATCGTCTTGATCGAACTAAGCGCCTGATTAAGACTGCGGGGGATCGGGGTCGCACTCATACTGAGGAGGTGGACATTCTCATAAAGCGATTTGAGTTTCTCTTTTTGTTTCACTCCGAATTTATGCTCTTCATCGATGATGACGATTCCAAGCTTCGCACAATTCACCCCAAACAGGGCATGGGTTCCGACGACGCAGTCAAGTTCTCCCGCTTCTAATGCCCGAAGGGTCGCATTTTTCTCTTTCGAGCTGACGAAACGATCCAACTTCGCCACCCGAAGTCCGAACGGAGCTAAACGGGCTTTGAGCGATTGGAAGTGCTGAGAGCTAAGTAGCGTCGTCGGAACGACAAGGAGCGACTGATAGCCCCCCTGCGCAGCCGTAAAGATAGCGTTCATCGCCACTTCGGTTTTTCCGAAACCGACATCTCCGCTGAGGAGCCGATCCATGATCTGACCGGAGGAGAGATCACAGACGATAGCGCTGATGGCACTGGCTTGATCCGGAGTATAATCAAATCCGGCGGCCTCTTGGAATCGACGCAATTCACCCGCATCGACGTTGAGAACCGAAGCCTTAATAAGAGCACGGCTTGCCGCGATCCCCACAATTTCGGAAGCGATCTCAAACAACCGTGCTTTGACCGACTCTTTGAGCTTACCGAAACTTCCCTTGCCCAGACGATCAAGAACGGGAAGGCTTCCAGAAGCGATATAGCGATCGATCGTATCGAGGTTTTCTACGGGAAGGAGAAGTTTGTCATCCCCCATGTATTTGATCACGACAAGGTCTTTAATCCCGCCGAGGATCTCAGCCTGCTCGATCCCCACAAATATCCCGACCCCGTACTCTTCGTGGACAACGTAATCGCCCACTTTCAGATCATCGAGGAGGATGGAAGTACGGCGGCGACGACGTTTTTTCTCATGACGGTTGAGAGAGAGGATGATTTCATCAGGACCGATCAAGTTGAGGACAATCCCCGAGGTTTTAACACAAAGGCCTTTAAGTTCAAAAATCCCCGCCGCTTTAAGCTGGGTATCGCTGGCGGCGATGAGGGTAAATTTTTTGGCTTTATGGACGCTTCGGAGGGTCTCGAAATTCCCTCCCCCCAGTGGAGTATACTTCTGTGACTCAGGGAGTATCTCTGCTTCCAATCGCTCACGCGGGAGTACGCTTTGATTAAGACCGTACGCTTCATCAAGGACACTTTTCATCTCACGGATACGGGCGATCTTTTTCCCCTCGCACAGATCGATCCCCTCAGAACCTAAAACCCAAAATCCGAGTGAGGCGATGTCTTTCACAAAACTGTCGCTTTGGGCTGCATTAATCGCTTTTTCAAAAGCTTTATGCTGATCCGCAGTCAGTGAGAAAAAGGCGCTTGTCACTTCGATAGAGGCTAACTCCTCTTTATCGGTGCGCTGGGTTTCGACATCGAACGCTTTGATCTCTTCCACCTCATCGTCGAACAGACTGATACGGTACGGGTTGCTTTGATTCGGAACATAGATATCGAGGATATCACCGCGATGGGAGACTTCCCCCTCTATTTCCACCATGTCGACGAAGGTATATCCCCAATGGAGCAGCTTCTCTTTAAATGCACTCAGATCGATCCGCGAAGCGAACTCGATCGTCTCGCTTTGGAGTAATGACCCATTCGGCATAGGGAAAAGAAGTGTTTTAAGCGGAGAAATAATCAGCGGTTTTTTGGATGCCGTGTAATAGGTACGCAGTGCAGAAAAAAGGGCAAACAGTTCTTCGCTAAACGGGCGTAAATCGTCCATATAGGTCGCACGAAAATCGGGCAAGACGATGTGTGGGATTTCTAAAAATGTCGATACGTCGCTCAGTTCCGACGCCTCTTTGGCATCCTCGCACAGGAGAATGTCCGGTCGATACTTCGGGTTGTTTTTTAGGTACTCATACCATCGTGCTTGTGACATTCATCCTCTTTAAAAACGTCTCGGCTACACTAAAAGAGCCAAAGACCAAATATTCTTTATCTTCTTCAATCGATTCAAATACGCCATAGGGTATTTCCAATTTCTCCAATACCGATTCAAGCTGATCACGCTCGACAATCCGTCCTTCAGCTACATTGATTATCTCGACACACTCGATAATCGGTTTTAAAAGGCTCAAAATTTCTTGGTAATCTTTGTCCCCGTAGGTGTTATAGACCAAAGTCACTTTTTTACCGGTATACGCTCCAGCTATTGACTCTGCTGCCAATGCGTTATGCCCTACATCCAATGTAATGTTTGAAGCGATACGGCTCAAACGGCCAAACAATGCGCTCTGATCGAACAGCGATTCGTCCGTTTCATAGCCCAAAAGCTCATATGCGGCCATCGCCAACGTCAGATTATCACGTAAATAGTCGCTGAGACTGTTTTTCATGGCAAGATGCAATGCCAGTTCTTGAATGTTTGGTGTAACGCGTTCTGAAAGTGTATCAAGCTTACACCCTTGTGCATCCGCTATAGTGCGAGCAATCGATTCAACTATTGGGTGTTTCTGCTTCCCTAAAAGGGCAACACTTTGCATGCTATTCAATTTGGTCGTGGCAATGGACTCGATGGTAGTCCCCAAAAACGCCGCATGATCATAATCGATAGGGGTAAAGATACTGAGCGCTTTAGGAAATACGGCTGTGGCATCATATTCTCCCCCAAGTCCCGCTTCAAGTACGATATAGTCACACTCTGCATAGGAAACCATTGCCAAAAGAGTCGTGTATTCAAAATAGCTGAGGGCTTCGGCACTTTTGCGGTTCACCATCAAAAGAAGCTTCTGATGGGCAGTTTCCAAAGCCTCATCACTAATCTCATCGCCATCTATCCATATCCGCTCATTAAAATGGAGGATATGAGGAGAGGTGTAATGTCCTACCTTCTTCCCTGAACGATGTAAGGCTGTGGCCAGAAATCGTCCGGTTGAGCCTTTGCCGTTGGTCCCGACAAGATGAATAATTTTAGGTTTCGGCAGAAGGTGCTCAATCTCACGGTACACTATCGGGAAACGATCATAATCGATCACATCATAGAAAAGAGGCTTGGCCGCTAAAAAATCGCTCAGTTTCATGCAGGCTCGACGCGATTTCGCCCTTTGCGTTTGGCATCGTATAGTCGCTCATCCGCCCCGTTAACCAAGGCTTTCATGGAAGGATAATCACTACGCTGAGCCACACCGATGCTCACACTGATACTGATACGCTGTCCTTGATACATAAAATGGGCTTGCTCCACATGGTTACGTACTTTTTCACAAAATACTTTTGCACCCAAAAGTTCCGTATCTCCTAAAATCGCTAAAAACTCTTCTCCGCCGTAACGTCCAACAATATCACTGGTACGCGCTTCTTCTTTGAGGATTTTAGCAAATGCAAGCAATACAGCATCTCCCGCATCATGTCCATACGTATCATTAACCGTTTTAAAATAGTCCAGATCCAGCATGGCGACACAAAAACTGCGTCCATGACGCTCAAATTCAGCTTCTTTGACATTCAGGTACTCTTCGATTGCCCGTTTATTAAAAAGTTTGGTTAAAAAATCTTCACGAGAAGCTTGCGTCGCTTGAGCTAAATCCTCTTCGAGTGCCGCGATCTTTTTCCCCATCTGCGTCACTTTTTCATTGTGTACTTTTAAATCTTTGCTCAACACTTCAACTTTTTCTTCCAAGGTGCTGGCAATCGCATAAAGACGTTTGTGCGCTGTTTTAAAGTCGGTAGGTTTATTGTTTTCTAACGCTTCGAGATCTCGCTTAACCTCACGAATCTCGCTGGTCGAGTTTTCGCTTCGCTCTATCAATTCGATAAGTTGTGCGGAGAGTTTCTCTAAAAGTGTGTCAAGTGCTCTCACCATTTCTTCAACGCTTTGCTTATCCAAAGCCACCCGCATAGCAATAGCCATTTTAAGTTCTTTTTCGCACTCTGCAGTAGCGACGTAAGAAGGTTCATCCCGAAGTTTTTGTGAAAGCTGGATCGTCGCGCTATCCATGGTAGGGGCGATTGAGGGAACCAAAGAAGAGACTAAAAGACGAACCGTTTTCGCATAATCGACTTTCTCACTGCTCCCTTCCTGGAAACGAAGATTCTCGATTGTACTGCGTAAATTAGCCGTATCGACCGATCCGAACGGTGCCAATTTCATCAAAAAAGAGTCATCATACAACGTGAGGAAATTGACCCATGCTTGTTTGAGCAGATCAATCTGTGTCGCACCGCCTTGGGTTTCTAATATGGCAACCGTTTTTTTAGCCAGTGCTGAGGCTTCCGGGTTATGAAGAACATCGATGCTTTGGGCCATTTGTTTTGCCAATGAACTCAAAAGTTCAACCAATACAGAGGCTTCATTAGGGTTAAGACGACTAAGTTTGGAAATGAGGAAACGGATCAGTTCGGCGGTTGTTCGGACACGGTATTGCTTGATCTCTTCCGCCGTTTTTTTATCGAACAGTGGGGTATAACGATCAATTCCGCTGCAATCTTCAACGGAAAATCCCGCTTTTTTTGCCTCAGAACAAAACGTTTCGGCATACGTATCGGGAGTCCATATCTTCCCTTCGCTTTTAAGCCGTTCTACCGTATTTCGGACGATTTGATTAATGGTCATCTTTACCCCTTATTTCGAGTTCGCACCCTGTGCCGCAACGTGTGCGATAAAGGCATCGATCCCTTTTTGCGCCCCTTGGCGTATCGCTTCGAAGCGGGCCTGATCGGTTATAATCGCATTGGGTTCAATCGCGAAATCATAAATCCCCCGTGTTGAATATACCTCTCTCTTATCTCCGCTAAAACGCTCAACTGACATCACTACCGTAGTACGGTAAGTGATAACATAACCGTTCGTATCATAGCGCAAAGGGGTAAATCCAACTGAACTAATCGCGATTTTAAGATGGGTTTGTGAAGCATTTTTAGGGACTAACGAAGTACGAAATTTTGTAATTACCGCCATATCAACAGCATCTTTGATAATGACGGTATTTTGCGGATCTTCCATCGAAATCACCACTTCGGTACTGACACTCTCTCCTACCACACTTTTGGCATAATAGCTTGAGGGCTGATAGCCGCATCCGGCAAAAAGGATCAAAGTGCTCAGTATCCAGTATTTCATCGACTTACCCTTTTATGACGAGATTGACAAGTTTCCCGGGGATAACAATCGCTTTTACGATCTCTTTACCCTCAATCCATTTCTCAACTGCGGCTTTCGCAATCTCGATAATCGCTTCTTGGCTTTCACCGACGCCCACTTCGATCGTTGAGCGGTTTTTACCGTTGATGGAGACACCCAGAGCTACGCTATCGACTTCAAATACCTCTTCGAGCACCACTTGGACACCGAAGTTTTTCCCGCCGAAAAATTCAGTAGAGAGTTCCCAACAGATATGAGGAACGATCGGTTCCATCACGGAGGTAAGAATCCAATACCCCTCCGTCCAGACATCACGGTTAGTTTGTTCGTTCAATGCGTTCATCGCTTCCATCACACCGGCAATCATCGTGTTAAAGGTATGACGTTCCGTGTATACCTCTTGAGCCCGCTTGAGTGCCTCATACACTTTTTTACGAGCGTTTTTCTCCTCTTTGGAAAGGGTACTATGATCGATCATCGGTAAGCGGTCGGTAACATTAACGTATTGACTGCGATCGGCAAACCGTTTGAGGAAGCGATACGCCCCCTCCACCGCACTGTCGTTCCATTCCAACTCTTGGGTCGGAGGGGCAGCGAAAAGGATAAAGAGACGCGCCGTATCGGCACCGTATTTCTCGACCAATGCACCCGGATCGACGGTGTTTCCTTTGGACTTGGACATTTTTGCTCCGTCTTTAAGAACCATACCCTGAGTGAGAAGATGCTCAAACGGCTCATCGCTGTTGACGTAACCCAAATCACGGAGCATTTTCGTAAAGAAACGGGCATAGAGCAGATGCAAGATCGCGTGCTCAATCCCGCCGATGTAGTGATCTACTCCCATCCAGTAATCGAGGGCTTGTTTGTCTAGCGCCTCTGTATAATCGTTTTTGACCGTATAGCGGAGGAAATACCACGATGATTGGATAAAAGTATCCATCGTATCGGTTTCGCGGATGGCGGGATTGCCGCATTTTGGACAGGCGCAGTGTTTCCACGTCGCATGGTGTTCCAGAGGATTTCCCTCACCGTTGATCACAACATCCTCAGGAAGTGCTACCGGAAGATTGGATTTATCTTCGGGAACGATTCCGCACGATTCACAATGAATCAGAGGGATCGGTGCACCCCAGTAACGCTGACGGCTGATTCCCCAGTCTTTGAGACGGAAATTGATCACTTTACGGCCCAGTTTTTCGTTTTCGAAATGATCCATAATCGCAGCTTTAGCGGTGACGTTATCCAAACCGTTGAACTCTCCGCTATCACGGAGTGTTCCCGCTTCGGTATAGGCACACCCTGATGGCAGTTCACCCTCGGATGGGAAAATAACTGCTTTGATCGGAAGATCATATTTGGTCGCAAACTCATAATCGCGATCATCATGGGCAGGAACCGCCATAACCGCACCCGAGCCGTAATCGGTGAGAACGAAATTCGCCACCCATACCGGTACTTTTGCCCCCGTTAGAGGATGGAGAACATGAATACCGAGTGATACACCCTCTTTCGGGCTGGTTGCACGATCACGTGCACTGACCCGCTGCATCGCTTTGATCGCGTCGCTTGTTGCTTGATCGAGTAACCCGAACGAGAGCATATGACGGACGATTTCGTGCTCAGGTGCCAGTGCCGCATAGCTTACTCCGTAGATCGTGTCGGGACGGGTGGTGAAAACATCAAAACTTTGATAAACTGCGCCAAGCTTAGCCTTACTCTCTTCATCCAGTTTGAAGGCAAACTCCAAACCGTACGATTTTCCGATCCAGTTCTCCTGCATCGTCAAAACCTGCTTCGGCCATTTTCCCTCAAGCGTTTTGAGCGATTCGAGGAGCTCTTCGGCATAATCGCTGATGCGGAGATAATACTGATACATCTCTTTTTGGACGATCTCGGTTCCGCATCTCCAACATCCGCCGTCAACTACCTGCTCGTTGGCTAATACGGTTAAATCGTGCGGACACCAGTTCAAAAACCCTTGTTTCCGGTACAAGAGCCCTTTGTTGAACATATCGATGATGAAGCCCTGTTCAAACGCCGTATACTCAGGATTAGAGGTCGCAAACTCTCTATCTTCTGAAAACGAAAGACCAAGACCTGCAAGTTCTCCGCGCATCGTCGCAATGTTTTCATAGGTCCATTTTTTCGGATGGACACCGTGTTTGATCGCCGCATTCTCTGCCGGCATTCCGAAACTGTCCCAGCCGATCGGGTGAAGGACGTTAAAGCCCTGCTGACGATAATAACGGGCGAAGGCATCACCGATCGTGTAGTTACGAACGTGTCCCATGTGGATGCGCCCCGAAGGATAAGGGAACATACTTAAAACATATTTTTTAGGTTTAGAAAAATCAGTTGAGGGTTCATACGCTTTGGTTGCACTCCAAGTTTTCTGCCACTTGGCCTCAATCGATGCGGGGGTATAATTCAAAAAAAACTCCTAAATACTGTAATCAAACAATGCCCTGCTCAAACTGAGCGCGCATTTTCTCTTTTTCGGCTTGAAGTTTGATTTTCTCCGCCATTTTTTCACGATATCGACTTACACTAAACCCTGTCCACACGACAAGCTGTGCAGCAACGAAAATCGAGCTGTAGGTTCCGATTATAACACCGACAAGCATCGGGAAACTGAAACCGATCATAATATCTCCCCCAAACAAGAAGAGAGTTAATACGACGAAAAATACCGTCAATGAGGTCAATGTTGTACGAGACTGAGTACGAGAAACCGCTTCATTCACGATCATAACAAAATCACTGTTTTTAGACTCTTGAATATGTTCACGTATACGGTCATATACGATAATCGTATCATGAATCGAGTATCCCAGAATCATAAGGAGTGCCGCAACACTCTCGATGTTGAAATCGATCTCAAAAAAGGAGACAAAACCAAACGTAATAACGATATCGTGGACGATCGCGATAATCGCCGCCAATGCAAAACGCCACTCATACCGAAACGTAACCATCGCCATAATTGCAGCCAACGTCAAAAGAAACGCGGTAAGCCCTTTAACCCGAAGTTCATCCCCGACTTTCGGTCCGACCATATCGACACGACGAATTTCAAATTCACCCGTTCCTTTGAGTATCTCTCGTGTAACGTCTCCGATATCTTTGCTCAATCCATCCGTCGATGCCGCCGTTTTAATAATAATCTCTTCAGGAGAACCGAATTCCGTAACACTGGCGTGTTTAAAAAGTTCATTTTTCTCCAACGCTTCACGTACTTTATCGATAGGGGCAACACCCTGATATTTTACCTGAACCACCGTTCCTCCGGTAAAATCGATACCGAAAGAAAATCCTTTTGTCGCGATAAGAGCAATCGCTAAAAAGAAAAGGACAAACGAAGCAACGAAAAAGATTTTCCCTTTGCCTAGGAAGTTATAGACTTTATCTTCTTTAAACAATTCCATTATCCGTTCACCTTTCTCGTCATTCCAAACCACATTTTGTAGTTTTTCGATTTTTCAATACGATTGGTAAAGAGTTGAAAAATCCCGTAGGTTCCGACAATCGCCGTCAACATAGAGGCCAAAATACCCATACTGAGTGTTACGGCAAACCCTTTAATCGCACCCGTTCCATAGACATACAAAATGGTACACGCAATAATTTGGGTAATATTGGAGTCCAAAATAGCCCGCATCGCTTTAGCATATCCCTCTTCCAACGCTTTTCGAACACTAAGACCCAATCGTAACTGCTCACGAACACGCTCGTTGATGATAATATTGGCATCAACAGCAAGACCGATATGCAAGACGATACCCGCCATACCCGGCAATGTCAGTGTCGCACCTAAAAGTGCCATCATCGCCAAAATAATAAAGATATTGATCAAGACTGCAAGGTTGGCGATAATACCTGCCAACCCATAGTACATCATCATAAAAATCATAACCAATACAAATCCGCTCACCAATGCGAGCAAAGAGGCTTTAATACTGTCCGCTCCCAGACTTGGCCCGACAGAGCGTTTTTCCAACATATAGATAGGGGCAAGCAAGGCACCGGATCGGAGAGCAATCGCTAAATCGTTTGCCTCTTCGATTGTGTAGTTACCGCTGATCTGACCGCTTCCACCGCCGATACGTTCATTGATTACGGGTGCTGAGTACACTTTTCCATCCAAAACGATCGCGAGACGTTTACCCACACTTCTCCCGGTAAAATCACCGAAAACCTGTGCACCGGCAGAATTGAGTGAAAAATTAATCACCGGACGATTGTTTTGATCGTATCCCACCTGTGCATCGGTCAGCATTGTCCCATCCAAAATAGGAATCTCATTAACCAGATGTTTGACATTCGGCTGCAACGCATCTTCGAGAATTTTGTCCCCGAAGCTCAGCGCTTCCGCATCGCTCATGTCATTTACACGCATTGAGCGATCTTCATCGACTGCCATGAGTTCCAGCTTCGCTGCACGGGAGATCAACTCACGTGCACGCTGCTCTTCTTGCGGTGTTTTGATCCCCGGAAGCTCCACGAGAATTTTATCAACCCCTTGACGTGCGACGACAGGCTCTGCCAAACCGAACTGATCGAGACGGTTACGAATCGTTTCAATCGCCTGATCCACCGATTGGGTCTTTAGCTTTTCAACCTCTTCGGGTTTAAACGAAACACTATACGCTGCACCGGAGAGTTTGACCGCTGTACCTTGAACGCTCTTTAAATGTTCATCAATCTTGGCACCGTCTTCACTGTCCATGAGTTCAAAGACCACATGATCTCCCTCAACACTGAGACCGTCGAGTAAAATATCATTCTGTTCACTAAAGTGCTTTAGACCGGAGGCAACCGATTTGAGCTGAGAGTTAACCGCTTCTTCGGTTTTAACCCCCAAAAGAAGATGTAATCCACCCTGAAGATCGAGTCCAAGGGTAACTTTTGCACCATGTTCGCTTTGTGTGAGGGAAGGGACCGAAAAGATGATCCCGAAAAGAGCAGCCGCTATGAGTAAAATAACACGGAAATTAAACTTCATCCTCGTACTTTCTGGCTACTGCATCTTTAACGAGGCGCCCTTCGGTTTCATTGTTCATTTTAATCGTGAAATAGGTCTCTTCGACTTTTTTAATCTCAACGATCAATCCGCCGGTTGTGATAATCTTATCCCCTTTTGCGAGGGATTCAACCATCTCTTTGTGCTTTTTAGCCTGCTGGTTTTGGGGACGAATGATCACGAAGTACATAATAGCGATCAAAAAGACGAAAGGGAGAATTTGTGAAACAATTTCCATGGATATCCTTGGGTTCTGTGAAATTGGGGCATTATACTGAAATGTGGCTAACAACGGTATAATTGCTCTATGAAATATCGATATACACCCTTTATGGAACTCCTTCTCGCCCCGTTGCTCATTGCCCTTTTTTTCTCCGCTTTTATTTACTGGGAACATTTCGCTCTCACATCCAAAGCACTCAACACGTTTTCAGGGTTAATTGCCCTCTATGCTCTCCTGCATGCCCCGAAGCGTACCGTACTCATCAGCGGATTTTGGATCGGACTGCTGTGGTGTTACTGGATCGGATTTAGTTTTCAATATTACGGTCTTGGATGGGCAACATGGCTGGTAGCTCTGGGATTTGGAATCGTCTATTCCCTCTATTACGGGACGATGTCCCTCACCTCCAATCCATTCATCCGGGCCCTCGTCTTGTTCGCTCTCACGTTTGTCTGGCCGATGGATTTCAACTGGATGCAGCCGGAACTTATTTTCGTCGAAAGTTATCTCGGGTTTACCAAATGGCAGTTTGCCCTTGTCCTCTTTTCTCTTGCACTCTCAGGATGGTTTAGCGGCTTCAAAAAACTCTTTCCTTTAATGCTGCTGCTCGGCGCCATCCAAACTTCGTACGCCACCCCGCCTCTTCCCGATGTCAAAATCAAGCTCGTCTCAACCGATATTTCTCAAGATTTCAAATGGCAAAATGAGCGCTTAGAGCAAACACTCCAAGAAAATTTCGATGCCATCGATGATGCGATCGCTCAGGGGTACGATCTTGTCGTCCTCCCCGAATCGGCATTTCCTCTCTATATGAACGAATACGCCGTGATTTCCGAAGCACTCGCACAGCGCTCAATGCATATCGCCATACTCACCGGAACACTGCACAAAGAAGACGGTTTAAACTACAACGTATCTTACCTCTATAATGAAGGCAATGTCACCGTCGCAAAAAAAACAATTCTCGTCCCCTTCGGCGAATACATACCGCTACCGGAGTTTTTACGCGGATGGGTCAATCGGGAGATTTTCGGCGGGGGGGCTGATTTCGTCACGGCCGAAAAACCGACCGATTTTAACGTTAAAGGGGCAACTTTTCGCAATGCCGTCTGCTACGAAGCGACACGCTCTGAACTCTACACTCCTGAAGTGCGCTACATAATTGCCGTCAGTAATAACGGATGGTTTAAACCCTCCATCGAGCCGACAGTACAAAATCTTCTGATTCGTTTTTATGCCCGTAAAAACAATACAATAGTGTTTCATGCGGCGAATGGCGGGGGAAGCGGGATAGTGTATTAAAAAATAATAGGGGAAAATAGCTGGTTTACTCTCAGGGGAAAAAACTCCCGCTAGCGCGGGAATAAGGAACTTTTCGCTTTTAGTGGCGAACGTTGAGCTTGTTTTTGTTGATGGCTTCGATAACAGCAGTGATCTGTTTCATTTTCGTCTCTTCGTCGTCCATGTTGTGGATCGCATCAAGATTAAAACTTTGTAATTTTGTATCGAGGTAACCGGTATCAAGTTTACCATCGATAAAATCTTGGTCACGAACGATTTGACGGTGAAGAGGGATATTCGTCGGAACCCCCTCGATCAAGAACTCATCCAATGCACGAGTCGCTTTACGCACCGCATCTTCCCATGTCAACGCCGTAACAATCAATTTACCGATCATTGAATCGTAGTTTGAAGGGATTTGATAGTTGGTGTATGCCATAGAATCCAAACGCACCCCAGGGCCACCCGGTGCAAGATAGTTAGTGATAAGACCCGGAGATGGGACAAAGCCCATTTTAGGATTTTCGGCATTGATACGGAATTCGATCGCATACCCACGAAATTTAATCTCTTCTTGCATGAAAATAAGTGGATCACCCTCTGCAATTTGGATCATACGTTGGATCAAATCGATTCCTGAGATCGCTTCCGTTACCGGATGTTCTACTTGAACACGGGTGTTCATCTCGATAAAGTAGATATTGTCATCTTGATCAACCAGATATTCGATTGTTCCGACACTCTCATAGCCGAGTTTGAACATCGCTTTGGTCGAAATACGGTAAAGCTCACGACGAGTCGCTTCATTCAATAATGGAGACGGTGCGATCTCGATCACTTTTTGGTGACGACGTTGGATAGAACAGTCACGGTCTCCGAGATGAACAACGTTACCGTATTTATCCGCAACGATTTGGATCTCGATGTGACGAGGATTTTTGAGATATTTTTCGATAAATGTTTCACCACGGCTAAAGAAACGCAACGCTTCGTTAGTTGCAGACTCGTACATCTCTTTAAAATCTTCCGCACGTTCAACGATACGCATACCGCGTCCGCCACCTCCGAAAGCCGCTTTGATGATAACAGGGAATCCGATTCCGATTGCAATCTTCTCAGCATCTTCGACATTATCGATCGGCTCATCCGTACCCGGAAGCATCGGAACACCCACCGCACGCATCGCTACTTTTGACGCCATTTTATCACCGAAAAGGGCGATATGTTCCGGTTTCGGACCAATGAATATAATACCGTTATCGACACATGCTTGTGCGAATTCTGCACTCTCGGACAAAAAGCCGTATCCCGGATGGATCGCGTCACAATCAGCTTTTTTCGCCAAAGAGATAATACGATCATAATCAAGATACGCGGCAATTGGGTCACCCATGATCGGATAACACTCATCAGCTTTACGAACCCATACACCATTAACGTCTACTTCTGAAAAAACGACGACGCTTTTAATCCCCAACTCTTTACAGGCTCGAATAATGCGAAGTGCGATTTCACCACGGTTCGCGATCAATACTTTGCTGATCTTTTTAGTTTTCACGTATTCCCTCATTTGAATATCTTTAAGCGTCTTAGCCAGGCTAAATGGTTTAAAGATACCCGATATCTTGATTTAAAAATGAAATTATAGGATAAAACCACTGTATATGCAAAATTTTTTAATCTCTCGTAAAAATCCTCAATTTAAATAGAAGTTATTTACATCTATCCATACTGATTCACTAATGATTATTGGATTTTAAAAAATTTGCTATTATAATGGGTAAAAAACAGGGATACCACATGAAAATCGCGGCAAATATCACTGAACTCATCGGCAACACGCCACTTGTACGGCTCAATGCACCATCTGGCAGTAGCGGAGCAACCATTTTAGGAAAATGCGAATTTATGAATCCGACCAGTTCGGTCAAAGACCGTATCGGGTTTAACATGATTAAAACCGCAATGGAAGAGGGTCGTATCAACCAAGAGACCTTGATTATCGAGCCGACCAGCGGAAATACCGGTATCGCACTCGCCTCTATCTGTGCTGCTTTGAGGTTAAAACTCACCCTCACCATGCCTGAATCAATGTCAATCGAACGACGCAATCTTCTCAAAGCTCTCGGGGCAAATCTCGTCCTCACACCGGCAGCAGCAGGGATGAAAGGGGCTATTGATGAGGCCAATGCATTGGTTGCATCAACCCCCAATGCTATCGTTCTTCAACAATTTTCCAATCCTGCAAATCCTGCTATCCACCGTGTCACCACGGCTCAAGAAATTTTACGCGATACCGATGGAAATGTCGATATTTTTGTCGCTGCTATCGGAACCGGAGGGACAATTACCGGAACGGGGGAAGCACTCCGAGCCGCTTTGCCGAATATCCAAATCATTGCTGTAGAGCCCAAAGATTCCCCTGTCCTCTCAGGCGGAAAACCGGGGCCGCATAAGATTCAAGGGATCGGAGCGGGATTCGTCCCCGATGTACTCAACACAGCCATTTACAATGAAGTGATTATGGTGAGCAACGAAGATGCAATCGCAGCCTCCAAAGCACTCGCTAAAACGGAAGGGCTGCTCGTCGGTATCTCTGCGGGGGCTAATGTCCATGCCGCTGCGCTCATCGCTGCTCGCCCTGAAAATCGTGGCAAAACAATCGTCACTATTTTATGCGATACCGCAGAACGTTATCTCAGTACGCCGCTGTTTGAATCGTAAATGCTCTTAGAAACGATACGGTGCGAAGAGGGTCTGCCTCTTCACCTCTCCTATCATCAAAAGCGTTTAGAAAGTTCACTCCAATCTCTCGGCATCGATAAAAATTATGAGCTTAAAATATTGATAACACCTCCCGATCGTGGACTCTATCGATGCCGTTTTCTTTATGACGCAAACCACTATTCCATCGAGTTCATCCCCTATACACCCAAAAAAATCAGCTCTCTTAAGCTAATTCATGCCGATACCATTGAGTATCCCCTTAAATACGCACAGAGAGAAAATTTAAATAATCTGTATGAGAAGCGAGAGGATTGCGACGATGTTCTTATCGTGAAAAACGGCTTGCTTACCGACACTACGATCGCAAATATTGCCTTTTTCATTGATGGGAAATGGCTCACTCCGGACATCCCTTTGCTCAAGGGAACGACACGTGCAAGAATGATTGAAAAAGGGGTCGTTTATCCCGTATCCTTACGTGTATCTGATATTGCAAAAGCAACAAAGATAGCCCTTATGAATGCGATGATGGGATTCATTGAAGTCGAAAGTGGTATAATTACCTAAAAATACAGGTCTGTGATTATGTTATTCGATATTATCAAAAGTTCTTCATTCGCCCGTTTAATGGAAAACCATGTTCGGGATATGCTTATCTACCTTTTTGAAAATGACCAAAATTTCGGGATTTTATGTAAAATTGATCACGTTACGTTTGATCCCCCTCTCCCTCATCATCTAAGTGAAGAGTTTCGGGCAATGACCCTATTTTTTCTCGCGGGATACACGTTTGAAAGTGCCCGTATCGACAACGATATTTTGATTTTTGAAGCGGGATTTGGTCAAGAAAATATCGGCAGTTTTGTTTCCGTACCTCTTCTCTCAATTGTTCAGATCATCATTGATGATACCCCTGCATTTGTCAACCTTGCAATACCCCAAGAACAACATCCTATTATCAACATTGAAAAGCATGAAGGGGTTCAGAACTCTATGAGCGCATTGCTCGCGAATCCTGAGAATCAGAAGTTTTTGAAGAAAAAGTGATTTTATTTCCGTTCGCCCTGAGCTTGTCGAAGGGTGTTCATGGTTCGACAAGCTCACCACGAACGGACTACTATAAAGTTACAGTTTTAATCCCAGTAGATACGTCACAACGTTATCGATAAACGCGTCATGTTTACGCTCTTTGCTGTAGACGATGTAGAATTTACGCTTGATTTTATAATTTTTAATCCGCGCTTCGAACAATCTCCCCTCTTCCACCTCATCACTGATAACATGGCGAGAAATGACCGATACAACCGGACGTGCAGCATCTTTCGGTGAACGCATCAATGTCTCTTTAATCGCTGTCGAGCTGGCAACGACACCGATGACATTGAATCCTGAACACTCTACCCCGATCTCTTCAAACACTTCTGCGGTCAATTTGCGTGTATGAGAATTTTCATCACGGCAGATCCAGTCGAATTTATACATATCTTCTTTACGAAGCTGTTTTGGGATCGGCTGATTGGAGAACATAACCAATTCATCTTCTTCCCATTCACGGTAAATTAATCCCTCTTTAAATACCGGTGATTCAATAAGGGCGATATCAATCTTTTTATCAATCAACTGATCTACAATTTCCTCTGAAAATGCAACACGGATGTGAACTTCGTTATTAATCTTCTCTTTGAGTTGACCCAAGTACGATGGCAATACATAGTTACCGATCGCATACGAAGCACCCACGATAAAAGTGAACTCTTTATTGATGATTTTAAGGAGCTCTTTTTCACTCGATTGGATCGCTTTTTCAAGCTTTATCGCAATACGGAAAAGATCTTCACCCTCTTTGGTTAACTTGATCCCGTTCTTTTTACGCTCTACCACACGAGTATCGAGGTAATCTTCGATAAATTTAATCTGCTGTGTTACGGCAGGCTGAGAAATACCGAGTTTCGCCGATGCTTTTGAAAAACTTTTCTCCCTAACGACCGTCAGAAAGGTCATGAGTTTTGCAAAATCTTTTAACATAATAATTCCTATAAGCTGAATGAATAGCAGTATTATAACCCAAAATTATAACCAATGCAAGAGTTGAAGAGCATATTTTATTGCATTTGGATAAAGGAATTTAAAAAATAGAAAACTTGGGCTATAATAAATTAACTATTAATACGAGCAGGGCGATAACAGCATGGATGAAATTCTCTCAAATCTTAATGAAGCACAACGCAGTGCGGTGGAGCGGATTGACGGTCCTTTGCTCATTTTGGCAGGAGCAGGAAGCGGAAAAACCAAAACCATTACCACACGCCTTGCGTATCTGCTTGATCAAGTCGGAATTCCCGCAGGCAACACACTCACCCTCACTTTTACCAATAAAGCGGCCAAAGAGATGCGTGAGCGGGCGATGGGACTTATCGCCCAAAATTCCTATCCCCCTTTGCTTTGTACCTTTCATAAATTCGGCCTCCTTTTTCTCAAATTTCATATCCATTTGCTGGGACGTGCTAATAATTTTGTAGTTATCGATACCGATGACAAAAAGAAAATCATTAAAAAAATCAATGCTGATCTTCCCACTGCCCTGATCGCCAGTGAAATTTCCCGCTATAAGAATTCTCTCATCGATCCTGCCGAAGCGTACGCGCAAGCGGAACTTACGAACTACAAGCACATTGCTAAAATCTATGAAGAGTATGAAGCCTATCTGCTCAAAAATAATCTCGTCGATTTCGATGATTTGCTCTGCCTCACCTATAAGCTCCTCAATGAGAATCCCGATCTGTGTACTCAGACATCGGAAAAATATCGCTATATCATGATCGACGAATATCAAGACACCAATGAATTACAATTACGATTACTCCAAAAATTGTGCAGTACTCACAACAATCTCTGCGTCGTAGGGGACGATGATCAGAGTATCTACGGATGGCGGGGGGCGCATGTGCGAAATATCCTTGAGTTCGATCAGGATTTCGCCAATACGATGGTGGTCAAATTGGAGCACAACTACCGATCCACCCAGCCTATTCTCACGGTTGCCAATGCCCTCATCGAACATAACCGCTCAAGATTGGGTAAAACACTCATCGCAACCAAAGAGGGGGGAGAGGCGGTCCAAACCATCACCTCGAATGATGAGAGCGAAGAGTCCCAAAAAATTGCCAAGACAATCAAAACTCTTATCACCCAAGGAGTCCGCCCGAATGAAATCGCGGTACTTTATCGGATCAATGCCCTCAGCCGTTCTCTCGAAGAGGGACTAAACCGCGCCGGTGTCGCTTATAAGCTCGTCGGCGGTTTACGTTTCTATGACCGTGCCGAGATCAAAGATCTCATCAGTTATCTGCGTGTCATCACCAACGTTCATGATAATTTCTCTCTCAAGCGGATTATCAATAAACCTAAACGGGGTCTGGGAAAAGCGACGATTGATAAAATTGAGCTCTCTTCCATCGAAGCGGGTAAATCGATGTTTGAATTTATCTCTACCCTCAATGAGAGTGAGCTCGAATCGCTTGTACGGAAAAAAAGTGCCGGGGAGCTGCGTGATTTCGTCTCCGAAATTCTTGAACTTCGTCTCGTTGCAGAAGAGGCAATTTACCGTTTTATCGATCTGCTTGAAACACGTTTTAAAATCAAAGAGACCCTAAAAGGGCTCCCGGACGAAGCCGAAAAAATAGCCAATATCGATGAATTTTACGGTCTCTTTCGTGATTATGTCAAACAAAATCCTGACGCTTCATTGGCTGAGTTTCTCAACGACATCACCTTGCAAAGCGAACAAGATCAAGTGGAGGGCGAGAGTATCTATATCATGAGTATCCACGCTTCCAAAGGGCTGGAATTCGAGCACCTATTCGTTATCGGTATGGAGGAGGGATTTTTACCGCTTATCGGCGATGGGAGTGATCTCGAAGAAGAACGTCGTCTGGGGTATGTTGCTATCACCCGTGCCAAAAGCAATCTTACCCTCTCCAATGTCAACAGCCGCTTTTACAAAGGACGCCGTACCGATCTGCAAAAAAGCCGCTTCATCAACGAAGCGGGATTATGCGAAGGTTCCCTGATCTTGGAAAAAAATACCTCCTATAAAAAAGGGGACTTAATACGCCATAAAATCTTCGGTGCCGGACGGGTCGAAGGGGTTAGCAAAGCGGGACGCGAGTTTAAACTCAGTATCAATTTCGGCGGTAATAAACGGGATATTCTTGCCTCATTCGTGGAGAAACTTTAATTGAATCGTCTTTTCGTTGCCTATAAACCCTCTGGAATAAGTTCAAATCAGCTCTTAGGGAGACTTAAACGGCGTTACGGCGTCAAAAAAGCGGGCTACTCCGGTACATTAGATCCCTTTGCCAAAGGGGTGCTTATTATTGCATTCGGCAATCACGGACGATTGTTTCGATTTTTAAACAAAACCCCTAAGCGTTATCGAGCGACGCTTTGGCTTGGAGCCTATTCGCCGACTCTGGATATTGAAAAAATCGAGACGATAGACGAGACTCAGCCTCTCAGTGTAGAGCAGATTCAACCTATTTTAAACTCTTTAACCGGTGAGCTCACCTATCTACCGCCCAAATACAGCGCAAAGCGAATCGAAGGGCGCAGAGCTTATGAATTCGCCCGTGAAGGAAAAGAGGTTGATTTGCATGAAATCACCTCGACAATCTATAATCTTACCCTCATCCACTACACGCATCCCTTTCTTACCTTTGAAGCAACTGTTTCCGAGGGGAGCTATATCCGTTCACTCGGAGAAATGATTGCCAATCGCTTAGGTTGCAATGGTGCCCTTAGTGCATTAGAGCGGCTCAATGAAGGGCAATTTATCTACGAAAATGAAAAAGAGCTTGATCTTAAAACCTCTCTCGCTATTACCAAAAACCGCTATAATGGCACATTACAAACGGTTCTACTCGGTCAACCATTATCACGCGAAGATTTTGATATTAGCGACAATGGAACCTACTGGATCGACAACGGTGATACCATCTCGATTCTAGAGATTACCTCTGATGGCGTCCGTTATATTCTCAATAAGGTTGAAGCATGCTGATTCTCTCCCGCAGACCTGAAGAATCGATCATTATCGCCGATACAATCACCGTTAAAGTGGTCTCAATCGAAAAAGGGGTCGTAAAGCTAGGGATAGATGCCCCGCACAATATTCGGGTATTACGGAGTGAGCTTGTTCGCGCCGTCGAAGATTCAAACAAAGAGGCATCATCAGGTCATGATGAATCACTCCTGCAACAACTGGTACAAAAACTCAAATTATGATCCGTTACCGCGCCTACGCCAAAGTCAATATTTTTCTCAAAATCACCGGAATGAGGGGAGATTACCATACCCTAAGCTCACGTTTTATGCGGGTCAATCACCTTTTTGATACCCTTTGGTTTGAACCGAAATCGACTCCTGAATTTGAGATCCGAGGCAATTTTGATTGCGAAGTTCACTCTAATACCATCTATAAAGCCTATAAATATCTCCAATCCGTTACCCGCTCCGATAATCTTTCCTCTTTCTTTGAGAACCATGCCGTATGCGTTGAAAAAAACATCCCCTCTTTTGCAGGTTTAGGCGGAGGCAGTTCCGATGCCGCAACCTTTTTGCGGATGTGTAATGAGGAATTGGAGTTGGGGCTAACCGTCGAAGAACTTGCCGATATCGGTGCAAATGTCGGTGCCGATGTCCCCTTTTTCATTTACGGGTACGAGAGTGCCAACGTCAGCGGAATCGGAGAGATTGTCGAAAAATTCAATGAACCGTTGATCGATTTTGAAGTTATCACCCCCGACATACAGATCAGTACCCCAGCGGTGTACCGCTACTACCGTGAGCATCTCTATGCACCGATCGCTCCTGAAGAGGCGTCACGTCTCGAGTCCACCCCTTCACGTGCTATTCTTGCCGCTATGTGCCCTAAAGAGGCCAATGACCTTTATCGCTCCGCACTTGGATGTTATCCTGAACTAAGCGAAAAAAAGGGATGGTTTTTTTCCGGCAGCGGAAGCAGTTTTTTTAGAATTAAGGAGGATACCCATGGGTGAAAACATTGCCACCAATAAAAAAGCCTTTTTTGACTACTACATCGAAGAGAAATTCGAAGCGGGTTTAGTCCTCAAAGGCTCAGAAGTCAAAGCCCTCCGTGCCGCACGAGTCAATCTCAAAGACGGATTTATCAAAATCGTTCGCGGAGAAGCGTTCGTAT
Source organism: Candidatus Sulfuricurvum sp. RIFRC-1 (assembly GCF_000310245.1). Classification (NCBI taxonomy): domain Bacteria; kingdom Pseudomonadati; phylum Campylobacterota; class Epsilonproteobacteria; order Campylobacterales; family Sulfurimonadaceae; genus Sulfuricurvum; species Candidatus Sulfuricurvum sp. RIFRC-1. Next base: position 485,301 of record NC_020505.1, on the reverse strand, counting down.
TTGGTGTGCATATCGGGGTACTCGATACCACCCACCATTTTTACACTCACGAAGAACGTGGAAGCCGCAAATTACTGCTGCACAAGAAACAAATCGATAAGATGTTTAAAGCCGTCGAGAAAGAAGGGTTTACCCTTGTACCGCTGAGTATCTATTTCAACGATAAAAACCTTGCTAAAATGCAAGTTGCCATTGTAAAAGGGAAAAAACTCTATGATAAGCGTGACGATCTCAAAGAAAAAAGTCTCAAACGCGATATGGAAAGAGCCCTCAAAGGAGAATAACAGATGATACAGCTCCATGAACTTCATCTCAAAGACCTCCAAAATCCTATCCACCCATCTCTCTACGAAGTATACGGAGAATATCAAATCCTTATCCTTAGACTCCCTGAACTCTGGGAAGGGAAAGCCAATATTTTAGCCTTACGTTCAAATGAGTTTTGGAAGACCAAAGGGAGATTTTTTTCCTACCCCTTTGTTATTGTCCAAGACGAGATCTTCTATTATGATAGAAAACAGGGAGAACTGACTCGTTTTGAGAATGGCTTCAAAGATCTCTATCTTTTTCTGGATGAAAAAATCGATGCCTATATGGAAGATATCGAAATTGCGCACGATAAAATTGCTTTCATCGAAGAGAGTCTCTACAAAAAACAATCCTTTAATCCTATGGAACGATGGCATATCCTCAAAAAGGAACTCTCTCGCACCGAACGTGTCATCATCAAGGCGGTGGATATTTTCGAGCGCTTCGTCACTAAACACAACTTTTCAGAAACCGATCTACTGAATGAATTCAATGATTTACACGAACATCTGGAACGCTCACTCCGTTCGACCATCGCTGCCAATACACAGCTCGATGATATCTACCGCTATCATAATATCCAGACCAATGATCGCCTCAACCGCAGTATTTATCTTCTCACGATTATCTCTGTCATCTTTTTACCCCTTAATCTCGTTGTAGGATTTTTCGGGATGAATACCGGGGGATTGCCATTTCAACACACGTACGGAACCCTAGATGCTTTTATATCCATGATTGTTTTTGCGGCTTTATTAACAGCTGCGGTACTTTGGAAAATTAAAAAGTATTAGAGAGAAATTTGATACGATTGGAAAAAAGAAGAGAAGAAGAGGTGCCGCATAAAAGCGGCAGGGGATTATTTGCGACGAATTTCTTTAATACGTGCCGCTTTACCAGCAAGGTCACGAAGATAGAACAATTTCGCACGACGTACACGTCCACGGCGAAGAACTTCGATTTTCTCTAGGCTATCGCTGTAGATTGGGAATACACGCTCGATACCAACACCGTTAGCGCCGATTTTACGTACTGTGATAGTACGACCAGTACCTTCTCCACGGATAGAGATACAGATACCTTCATAATTTTGAACACGTGATTTTTCGCCCTCTGTAATGGTTACAGCAAGACGAAGTGTATCACCCGCGCGGAACTCAGGAACGTTTTTGTTAGCGATTTGTGCTTGCTCGAAACTTGCAATGTACTTATTTTTCATAAGATGTCCTTATTTTATGCTTTTGAAGCTGCTCCGGTCTGAAGTATTTTGTTTTGCATTCAGACAGAGACGATTTTAGTGCACGAATTTTACTGTGATTTCCCTTTAAGTATTCTGATGGAACACTCATATTCTCATAAACAGGGGGTTTTCCAAACGAAGGGGCTTCCAACAGTGGTGATTCGAAACTCTCATATTCCAATGATTCACTATTTCCCAAAACACCTTCGATGTTTCGAACGATGGCATCGGTCATCACAAGAGAGGGGAGTTCCCCTCCTGTGAGAACGTAATCGCCGATGCTGAACACTTCATCAGCGAAGCGTTCAACTACCCTCTCATCAATCCCCTCATACCGACCGCTCACAAAAACCACATGAGATTTCGATGAGAGACGCTTGGCATCGTTTTGGGTAAATTGTTTCCCGACGGGTGCGACAAAAATAATGTGAGATTCATCCGGCAGTGTTTGAAGAGTATCAAACAGCGGCTGAGGAGTCATTAACATCCCTGCCCCACCGCCTGCGGCAGTATCATCCACTTTATGATGCTTTGAGGTACTGAAATCTCTGGGATTAAGATAATCAACCGAAAATTTACCCGACTCAATACCCCGTTTTAGGATCGAGTCTTGAAAATATCCCTCGATCAGATTAGCAAAAATCGTTACATAGGTAAAACGCATTAGGATGCCTCTAACAGATCCAATCCGCCCTCTACGGTGATTATTTTAGCCGTTGCATCAGCATTTAAAACAAAATGATCGATGTATGGGATTAAAAAGGTAGCCGGAAGTCCTTTGGAAACAAACGATGCATCGGTTGTTACCAGCAGATAATCCAAAGGACCGATCCGTTCAATCTCTTGAACGCTTCCCAAAACTATTTCCCCTTCCATAACAGTGGAACCGAGCAGGTCAAACCAGAAAAACTCACCCTCTCTCAAGTTGCATCGCTCACGCGTCGCTTCAAAAGTGGTAAAAAGTTTCGTATTGGTCAGTGCTTTAGCCGCTTCAGGAGAATCGATCCCCTTGAGATGAACCAGTTCACGATCAGGGTTATAAGAAGAGAGAGTTATTTCTTTGCCGTTTTCCAAAATAAAGGAGGCATTAGCACTAAATTGTTCAGGGAAATCAGTGGAAAGATTGAGTTTCATATCCCCCTTTAAACCGACGACTCGGCCTAAAGTGGCAACATGAAGAAGATCTTTGGGGGGTGAATTACGAAAGCGGTTCGACATTGATTCGGTAACTTTTTCCGTCTTTGGCTTTGCAACCGGAAATGACGGTTTTGATCGCACCGATCATTTTGCCCTCTTTTCCGATTAGCTTGCCTACATCCGCCTGATTGGCATACAAAATGATTTCGGTCACTTCGTCGCCTTCATTCGATTCTACCCGAATCTCTTCGGGATAAGACGCTATTAACTTAGCAAAACCTGCGACGAAGTCCGCAACCATCATTATTTACCGGTAATTTTTTTAACGCGGTCTGACATTTGAGCACCAACGCTCAACCAGTAGTTCAAACGCTCTTCATCTACTTTGGTAGTGATAGGGTCTGTCATTGGGTTGTAATACCCGATCAATTCGATCCAACCGCCGTCGCGACGTTTGCGACTATCGGTTACCGCGATACGGTAGAAAGGTTGTTTTTTGCGACCCATACGGGTTAAACGGATGACTGTTGCCATTGTGTGTCCTTTAAATGTTTTGTTGCACCAAGAAGTTTAGAAGAGTGTTTTACCCACAAAAGTAAAAGAAAAACCTCTAAGCTTCTTCAAATGCTAAGGAGTAAACTCATTACGAGTGCACACCTTAACATTTGACGTTGGCAAAGTTAACGCGGTAAACGCGCACCTTGCATCTGACCCATCATACTCTGAAGGTCTTTCATCCCTGATTTGCCCGAGAACCGTTTTGCCATTTTAGAGGCATTTTTAAACTGCTTCAAGATACGGTTCACTTCGATAATATCCAAACCGCACCCTTTAGCCAAACGGGCTTTTCGGCTGTTATTTAACAACTCAGGATCTTCGCGTTCTTTCACCGTCATCGAAGAAACCAATGCTTTGATCTGCTTGAGTTGAGATGAGTTTTCCAAATCGAAATCTTTGAGCGCAGAGGCCATGCCGCCCATTCCGGGGATCATCCCCATTATGGATTTCATACTCCCCATTTTTTTGAGACTCTCCATCTGCTCTAGGAAGTCGTTAAAGTTAAACTCCCCTTTTTTGATCTTTTTGGTAAGGGCTTTTGCCCGTTTCTCATCGATAACGGATGCCGTTCGCTCAGCAAGCCCTTCGATATCGCCCAAGCCCATCAGACGGTTAACAATACGATCCGGGAGGAAGATTTCGAGATCTTCCATCTTCTCACCCGCACCGATAAATCGAAGCGGTACTTGGATCTGGGAAGCGATACCTAACGCAACGCCCCCTTTGGAATCACCATCGTATTTGGTGAGGATGACCCCATCGATTCCGATCTTTTCGTTAAAGGTAGCCGCTGTACGAACCGCATCCTGACCTGAGAGTGAGTCGGCAACATAGAAAATCTCATGCGGGTTGGCAACGGCTTTCACTTCCGCCAATTCACCCATCAACTCTTCATCAATCGCCAAACGTCCGGCGGTGTCAATCAATACAACATCGACAAGTGCATTTTTTGCGTGAGCCAATGCTGTTTTAACCACTTCAACCGGATTTTTACTTGCATCATCGGCATAAAGTTCTACTTCGATAGAAGCGCACACTTGGCGGAGTTGTTCAACCGCCGCAAGACGCTGCAAGTCTGCCGCAACAACCAATACCCGTTTTTTCTGACGTGTTTTAAGCCAATTAGCAAGTTTACCCGTCGTCGTCGTTTTACCCGAACCCTGTAATCCCGTCATCAAAATGACGGTCGGAGATACCGGAGCGTACACAAATCCTGATTTCCCTTTGACATCCAAAAGGGCATACAACGATTTGCGAAGTGCATCGAGGAATTGATCTTTCCCGATACCGCTTTGTTTGGTTTGAAGTTCAACCGAATCGATAAGGTCTTTAACGACTTTATGATTCACATCGGCTTTGAGCAACGCTTTTTTAAGCTCGCCGAGTGCCTTGGTCAACGCCTTTTCATCGTCGTGAAAACGGATTTTGCGTATGGCTGATGTAAACGATTCGGTTAGTGTATCAAACACTTCAACTCCTAAATAATGGTTCTACAGGGTATAAAAATTTCCGAATTATACTTAATTTTTTCTTCAATTACAATTAGAGTATTCGTAATTAACTACCGAAGTGTCCAAATACCTTCGGTTCCGGTGCTTCAAATGTTTGCCCGAGCAATATCACTTTTTTCGCATGAAGCATTACGCGCTTCGACTGTCGTCCGCCGTAGCTCTCATCCCCGATAATCGGGTGCTGTGCATATTTCATGTGGGCACGGATTTGATGGGTTCGTCCGTGATGGATAATGAGCTGTACCTTGGTCTTTTTCCCTGATACTTCCAGTGGTGTCACTTCCGTAATCGCAGGTTTGCCATTTTTAGCAACTTTCGTATAAGCTTTGTTCCCTTTTTTCTCGGTAATAAGCGGTTGATCGATCACAAACGGTTCACTCACCAATCCCTCTACCCACGCAACGTACTCTTTGTAAACATTGTCTTTTTTAAACTCTTGGATCGCTTTAAGGCGGAACTCTTCGTTTTTAACGAGCATCAAAACACCGCTTGTTTCACGGTCGAGTCGATGTAGCAATTGAGAGCCTTTAAACTGTCGCTCAATCTCATCGGAGTTAACAAATGCCGGCTTATCGACAACAATCAAATCATCGTTTTCAAAAATTGGACGTACTTTTTCCACTTTTTGAACGATAAAAATCGTTTTGGGACTAGTCTCACCCCGTGCAATCATCACCTTGTTATTTCCGACATAAACCAAACCTCGGTCAATCAGTGATTTGGCCTCAGAGTTGGATATCCCCTCTTGCTCTGCTAGGAGCTTATACGCTTTTGGTTTTTCCATTTTCATTCTCCGCTGAATATTGGTGTAATGTAGCTATACACCCTAACTGTTTATTTGTGAAACTTTACCATGATAGTGCTTCAATACAGGTAAGTCATAAAAACAGACTACGACCGTTTGCTCAGATCTATTATGTTACTATTTGAAACTAAATATAAGTGTATGTTACTATAAGTATCAAAATTCTTGATGTCTAAAATTTTAAAGCTATAATGATTATTATAAGTTAATATAGGGAGAATAGATGTCGACTTTTGAGGAAGAATCACTCGAATACCATTTTGCCAAGAATGAATTTGATACAAACGGCAAGATAGGAACACTGATCACAAAACCTTGTGATACTATAAAAGAGCTATCTATGGCATACAGTCCGGGTGTTGCCTATCCATGTCTTGAAATCGAAAAAGATATCGATACCGCATACGATTACACCAACAAAGGGAATCTGGTAGCTGTCATCTCGGATGGAACAGCCGTTCTGGGCCTTGGTGATATCGGACACTTGGCCGGCAAACCTGTAATGGAGGGCAAATGCGTATTGTTCAAGTCGTTTGCTCATGTAGATGCCATCGATATCGAACTCAATACAAAAGATACCGAAGAGATCATTAGAACGGTTGCGGCGATCGCAGATACTTTCGGTGGAATCAATCTGGAAGACATCAGTGCTCCTAGATGTTTTGAGATCGAAGAGAGATTAAAAGAAATTTGCAATGTTCCTGTTTTCCATGATGACCAACACGGAACCGCCGTTATCACGACGGCTGGACTCATCAATGTTCTTGAAATGAGCGGTAAAAAGGCGGAAGAGCTTAAGGTCGTCGTTATCGGAGCAGGTGCAAGCGGGATTGCGTGTGCCAATATGTACAAACAGCTTGGTGTTAAAAACATCACTATGCTTGATTCTAAAGGGGTTATCCATAGCGGTAGAACGGATCTTAATGCACAGAAACAAGCCTATGCGATCGATACGGAAGACAGAACACCCGAAGACGCGGCCAAAAATGCCGATATGCTCCTTGGCCTTTCAGGCCCTGAGCAAATCAGCAAAGAGATGGTGGCTTCAATGGCAGGCAATCCGATTATCTTCGCCTGCGCAAACCCGACACCTGAAATCATGCCTGATCTCGCTAAATCAGTGCGCGATGACCTCATCATCGGTACCGGCAGAAGTGACTTTGCAAACCAAGTCAACAATGTTTTGGGCTTCCCGTTTATCTTCCGTGGAGCATTAGACGTTAGAGCAACGAAAATCACCGAAAATATGAAAATGGCGGCTTCAAAAGCTTTGGCTGCCCTTGCAAAAGAATCGGTACCTGATTATGTTGCAAAAGCACACAACCGAACCGATATGGTCTATGGAAAAGAGTATATTATCCCTTCCCCTTTCGACAAACGTTTGATGGAGTGGGTATCGTATGCGGTTGCTGAAGCGGCAATCGCCGACGGTGTTGCCAGAGTGAAAGATTTTGATATGGCTGCCTACAAAGAAAAGCTCAAAAGAATGGCGAACCAAGTAAAATAATTTTTCTACCCTCGGGTAGAACTCCCCTCACACTAAAACTATCCTAATCTTTATTGTAAATATTCAACGACTTTTTCCAAATCAACACTTCCGTTGATCTGTGAAGGTGGTAATTCTTCCGCATGCTTTAATCCTTCCAAGACCCCCTCCAATGATACAAACTGCACATGAGAGACATATTTAAACAGCTCACGCTGCAAAAATATCTGCTCACCGCTAATAATCTTGCATCCGAAATGGGCAGGTTCAAGTGGGTTATGCCCCCCGATAGGAGCAAATGCACCTCCTACAATAGCAATATCACTGATAGCGTAGAGGTTGTTTAGTTCCCCCATTGCATCGATGAGGGTAATATCCGTGTCCATCATTTGCGATTCGCTCCAGCGCGAAAAACTCATCGCAGGTGCCGTTTTAGAAATCAGCTCACCCACTTTGACAAACCGCTCAGGATGGCGCGGAACCACAAGCAATTTTGCAGAGGGATTATGGTCACGATAAGCGATAAATCCTCGGAGTATCCCCTCTTCCTCCCCTTCATGGGTACTCGCCGCTACGATCAGTGTCCCCTCAGGCTTCGGATAGAGTTTTGTCGCTTCGATCTTTTGGGCGAGTTTAATATTCCCCACCACTTCAACATTTCGTGCACCCAAAGCGATAAAGCGGGCCATATCTTCACTGCTTTGGCAAAAAATACGATCACATTGGGAGAGCAAAATTCGGTAAAACCACCGCATTCGATAATATTTCGGAAAGCTCCGATCACTGATACGGGCATTAAGAGCAATGACACGAGCACCTCTTGTACGGGCTAAACGAAACAACAAATACCAAAACTCCGCTTCCAATATCACCACTGTTTTGGGTCGTTCAATCCAAAACCATAACCATATCTCATAGGGAAGATAGCGTACCTGTGCGGCGTATTTAGATGCTGCCTCATACCCTGTATGGGTTATGACACTGATCGCAATCTTTTTACCTCTCAATTGCTCCAGTATCGGTGCAATCGCTTTTGCCTCCCCTAATGAGCAGACATGGAACCAAATGTCATGCGGTTGAAAAGAAGGATTTTTAATACCGAAAAAACGTGCAGGAATCGAATCATGATATTTTTTTTTGAATGAAAAAAGGATTAAAAGGGGGAAAGCTACGACGTAAAAAAACGCCGCAACTGCAGTATAAAAAAGGTCGAACGCTACGTTACGCACCGATAGCGTCAGAAGGCTCTAAAAATAAAATACGTCCGCAGTGAGGACACATTGTGATCTCTTCGCCTTTGATAACGTCCGAGTAAACTTTGTCACTGATTGCCATATAACAACCCATGCACGCTTGGTTACGAACGGGAACAGCTGTCGTATTTTTTGCCCATCGGCGGATTTTTTGGTAAAACGATAACCCTTTTTGGTTCATCGCGCCGACCAATGTCTCTTTACGTCCGAATACTTCTTTGCGCTCTTCATCGATACGTGCTAATTTAACATCGACATCGGCTTTTACGGTTGTGAGAGTGCTTTCGATTTCTGAGGCTTTATTTTCGAGTTCATCGATTTTGCCTTGTTTGTGATCGATCAATTTTTCCAAACGTTCGATCTCTTCATTTGCAAAGCTTACTTGCTCTTTTGCAATCTCTTCTTCGAGTTGAAGTGATTTCATTTCGCGTTCAGTTTTAACTTCACCGCTTTTACGGCTATTTTCTTCAAGTTTTGCTGAGAGTTCCGCGAGATGAAGCTCATTTTTGTGCTTTTTGATCTGTTCGTCTTTGATCTCTTGCTTAAGCGCATTGATTTCGCTGATGATACTGTTTTTAGTCGCTAGAAGTGCATCATACTGAAGATTAGCTTCTTCGATTTGCGGTTCAAACGCATCGATCTCTTTGTCAACATGAGAGAGCTCGATTAATTGTTCAAGGTGTTTGTTCATACGGTTCCTTTTGGAGTTACACGATTACCTAATTTTAGCTCAAAGATAGGTGAAGGGGTTCTTAGATGGTGAAATTATAACACTCAATCCTAATTTTTCCAAATACCCCCCTAAAACCTCGCCAAAATAGCGCTCGCTCTCATAGTGTCCGATGTCAATCATCGATAATCCGAGCGCCTTAGCCTCCATTGCATCATGGTATTTGATATCCCCGGTCAAAAAACACTCGGCTTCAATATTACGCATCAATGAGGCACCTGAACCCGTCACTAAAGCACAGGTTCGTATATATTCATGACATTTTACCCCTCGGGTATTGGGAAGTCCCAATGCCATTTTAATTTTGGCGGCAAACGTTTCATACGACTCATCCACTCCCAGATACGCTACGAACCCCTCTTTGGCGATAATGGGGTAACCCAAAACTTCCGTTGCAACGTAGTCATTAAGGTGAGTTTGGTCGAAATTGGTGTGCATCGCGATATTGGTGATATTTTTTCGGATCATTGGAGCCACGATCTTTGCCGGATATTGGTTAAATTGAAGCTGTTTGAGTCCGCCGAAAATGATCGGATGGTGCGTAATCAAAAGGGCATTTTCGGGGATTGATGCAATCAACTCCTCATCTATGTCGATACTGAGTACCACATGAGTAATCTCTTGGGCAAAATCGCCGACCAGCAGTCCTGAATTATCCCACCCCTCTTGCAATGCAAACGGAGAAAGCTCATCGAGGTACGTATAGATCTCTTTCACTCTCATTTTTCATAACTCCTTTTATGCCGCTTGAGGCGAACATGCACCGCCTGTGAGCCCGATAGCGGATCAGAGAACTTAAAGTCAAATTCTCCCAACCCTTCAATCAGATCGAGAAGTTTTTTGTAACCGTAACTGCGAGGATCAAACTCAGGAGATTTGTTAATCAAATTTTGCCCGATAGCTCCCAAATACGACCATCCCGCTTCATTGGTCGTATCTTCAACCGCATTACGAACCAGAGCCAGAAGAGCTTTATTATCCGATTTGATTTTTGCCGTGACTGGTTCTTTATGATTAGCGTCGCGGCGAAGATTTTCGGTATAAATAAATTTATCGCACACGCCGATAAACGCTTTGGGAGTTTTTTGTTCTCCAAACCCGTAAACCTTGATCCCCGATTCACGGATCCGGCTGGCAAGACGGGTGAAATCGCTGTCACTGGAGACGATGCAAAAGCCGTCAAAGTTTTTCGTGTAAAGCAGATCCATCGCATCGATAATCATCGCGCTGTCGGTCGCATTTTTCCCCGTCGTATAGGCAAACTGCTGCATCGGGTGAAGTCCGTGTTCCAAAAGGGCGTTTTTCCACCCCTTGAGTTTGGTATCGGTCCAGTCGCCGTAAATTCGTTTGACACTGGCGATACCGTGCGCCGCAATTTCATCCATAAGCCCCGCAATAATCGAGGGTTGTGAATTATCCGCATCAATCAATACCGCTAAACGTGCTTGATCATCAATCATTGAGCGCTCCCTAACGAAAGGAGTGCTTCACGCGCTTGCGGAAAATCGCTTTGAAGTTCCAATGCACGTTTATACATGATTCTTGCTTCTTCAATTTCGCCCATATCGACCAATAAATTCGCATAATTGTAAAATGTCTGCGCATACTCATCATCAATCTCGATTGCTTTACGGTAATGATCTTGTGCTCGCTCATACGCCATCTCTACTCGGTACAGTGACGCAATCGCATTGTGGGTCAGATCATCGTTCTCATCGAGTTCCAATGAACGCTCATACAATTCGATCCCCTTGATACGGTCTCCGCTTTTTGCAGTGACGAATGCAAGTTTATTTAAAATTTCAGGATTATTCGGCTCAATCTGTGACGCCTCTTCGAGGGCTAATCTCGCAGGTTCGATCTCTCCTTGCTCATACGCGCTATCGGCTTGTTCAACCAAAATCTCCGCCGTCGGGAAATTTGATTCAGCATTTGTTTCAGGACTTTTAGCAGGCTCATCCTCTAACGTTTGGACGTGACGATAGATCTGATATGCGAAAAAAAGTGTCGCCGCAAACATTAAAATTTGAAATGTAGACATAGTGTTCCTTTTTTGTAACGATAAGTATAATATAATCACGTTAAACAATAGACCAAACAAAACCAAAATCGGTAGAAACCATGCCTAACAATTACAAAGATCCAGCACTTTACATCAATCGAGAGCTTTCATGGCTCCAATTTAACACTCGTGTCTTGAAACAGGCACAAGACGAATCTCTTCCACTCTTTGAACGACTGAAATTTTTGGCGATTTACGGAACGAATCTCGATGAATTTTACATGATCCGAATCGCAGGACTAAAAAAACTTTTCAGCGCAGGGGTTAATGTCTCGGGGGCGGATCGATTCACACCTCTACACCAATTACGCGAAATTCGCTCTTATCTGCACAAAGAGCAGCAAGAAGTAGAAGCATGTTTGCTGGGAATTATGGAAAAACTCGAAAAAGAGGGGATCTTTTTTAAATCGTACAAAGAGGTAACGCCGCAACAACAGCAGATACTGGATAAATATTTCAAAGAAAACATCTATCCGGTTATTGTCCCGATCGCCGTCGATGCAACCCATCCGTTTCCGCACTTGAATAACCTCAGTTTCGGGCAAATCGTGAAACTTCGGGACAAAGACGATCCAAGTGTCGAGCGTTACGGTATCATCCGTATTCCACGTGTATTGCCTCGTTTTGTCGATATCGACAACCGTATCTATATTCCGATCGGCAGTGTCGTTTCCGAGCATATCCAAGATCTCTTCCCCGGTTATGAACTCCTCAAATTTTCAGCATTCCGTATCACCCGTAATGCCGATATCGCCATAGAGGAAGAAGAAGCGGACGATTTTATGGAGATCCTCGAAGAGGGGCTGAAACTGCGTAAAAAAGGGGAAATCGTTCGCCTTGAGCTGAGCAATCATGCCGATGATGATCTGCTGAATTTTTTCAACCGCCATGCCAATGTTTTTAAAGATGACATCTACCGGTTCCAGACCTATCTCAACCTCGGTGCCCTCTGGCAGGTGGTCGGAAATAAAGATTTTGCCCATCTCACGAGTCCAAGTTTCAAACCAAGAAACCTTCCGCCGCTCGATTCGGATGAGAGTCTCTATACCATTCTCGACAAACAAGATCTTGTCCTCTTTCACCCGTTTGAGAGTTTTGAACCCATCGTTCGTCTCATCCAAACAGCGGCGAAAGATCCCGATGTCGTTTCTATCCGTATGACACTGTATCGTTCAGGCTCCAAATCGGTCATCGTCCAATCCCTGATTGCAGCGGCCGAATCGGGCAAACAGGTAACCGTTATGGTGGAACTACGAGCCCGTTTTGATGAGGAAAACAACCTCCAATGGGCAAAAGCGTTAGAGAGTGCGGGAGCCCATGTTATCTACGGAATCACCGGATTTAAAGTACACGCAAAAGCGGCTCTCATCACCCGCCGTGTGGATGGAAAACTCAAGCAATACGCCCATCTAGGAACCGGAAACTATAATCCCTCGACCGCAACTGTCTATACCGACATCAGCTACATGACCAGCAACGATGCCATCACCTATGATATGACCCGATTTTTCCACTTTTTGACCGGATTCAGTAAAAAAGGGAAACTGAACGAGCTCTACATGGCACCGACTCAGATCAAGCCGAAAATCCTTTCTCTGATTCACAATGAAACCCGTATGGGAAGCGAGGGGGTTATCATCGCAAAAATGAATGCCCTCGTAGATGAAGACATCATCCGCGCCCTCTACAAAGCATCCCAAGCGGGAGTCAAAATCCAACTGATTATCCGTGGTGTCTGTTGTTTGCGCCCCGGAGTAGAGGGGATGAGTGACAACATCCGTGTTATCTCCATTATCGGAAAATACCTCGAACATGCCCGAATTTTTTATTTTAAACACTCAACGCCACAGACCTATATTTCCAGTGCCGATTGGATGCCGCGAAATCTTCTCCGCCGTATCGAACTTTTGACTCCGATTTCAGGGGAAGAAGCGTCCAACAAACTGATTCAGATTTTGCAATTGCAATCCTCTGACAATGTACTGGCCCATGAGCTTCAACGCGATGGGACATATACCAAGGTAGCGAATGACGGACATAATCTGATCGACAGCCACGGAATCGTTGAAACCCATACCAACAAAGTGTATAATTCGGTCAAAAAACAGACTCCAAATTACGTGCAGCAACTCACAACACGATTATTTAAAGAGAGTTAATCAAGGATATATTTATGATCGGAAATTATCTACATTATGCCCCCGAAATGAAGGAGCGCGTTTGGATTGCCGACTCCGCCGATGTGATCGGACGAGTATCGATGGGAGAAGACGTCAGCATCTGGTTCGGATGCGTTGTGCGCGGTGACGTCCACACTATCTCTATCGGTGATCGAAGCAATATCCAAGACCTGAGTATGGTGCATGTTACCCATCACAAGCGTGAGGATATGAGCGATGGTTATCCAACCATTATCGGCAATGATGTCACGGTAGGGCACCGTGTCATGCTGCACGGCTGTACAATCGAAGATGCCTGTCTGATCGGGATGAGCGCAACCATACTCGACGGTGCGGTGATCGGTAAAGAATCCATCGTCGGTGCCGGAGCGCTGGTGACCAAAAATAAAGTATTTCCTCCACGATCACTCATTATGGGAAGCCCTGCGAAAGTAGTTCGTGAGCTCACCGATGACGAAGTTGCCGAACTGTACGCTTCAGCACACCGTTACGTCAGCTTCAAAGAAAACTACCGCGCACCCAATGTTTGATCTTGTCGTTGCCGCCGATATTCTCGGAATTGTTGCCTTTGCGCTGAGCGGCTTTTTGGTCGGAGTGCGGAACAATCTCGATTTGCTCGGGCTGATTATCTCTGCCTCTCTCACAGCACTTGGCGGCGGGGTTGTGCGGGATGTTATCTTGGGACGAACCCCTTTTGCATTTAACGAATACTATCCTGCTATCACCGTTATCCTAACGATTCTCCTTGCCTTTGCCTTTCGCCTTTACCGTCGTGAACAATTGGAGCGGCAATGGCTTTTTATCATCTCCGACACGATCGGTCTTGTCGCCTTTAGTATCACCGGGGCCTTACTTGCCATCGAAGTGGAGTTTAATTTTTTCGGTGTCATGATCCTGAGCTTTCTCACCGCTGTTGGAGGGGGAGTATTACGCGATACGATGATCAATCAAGTCCCCTCGGTCCTTATCAGCGATTTTTACGGCTCTATTGCCATAATTGTTTCGATTTTACTCTTGGTTTTAGTCCAAATGGATATGATCAATACATGGGGTGTTGCGAGTGTTGCAACCTTTGCAATCTTTTTGCGCCTTTTGGCTTATGCCAAACAATGGCACCTACCTAAACTTAATATGGATTAATGATGTCAAAACTTAAATTGCTTTTTTACCTTCTCCTTCTCGGAGGAATCATCGATATCGGTCGCTACTTTATCTATCCGAATATTTCCGATTTAAAAGAGATCAAACCCATCCCTACCGCTTTTATGGAGTACCGCCAAGAAGAGTGGGCTGAACAAAACCGTGATATGGAGATCACCCACAAATGGGTCCCCATGACAAAAATATCTCCCAATGTTATCAAAGCCGTTCTCATCGGTGAAGATGATAAGTTTTGGAACCATGACGGGTTTGATGTCAAGGGGATGGAAGATGCGATAGAACGAAGTCTTAAAAAAGGTTCCGTTGCCGGGGGAAGTACGATCAGCCAACAGCTCTCTAAAAATCTCTACCTCTCTCCGAGCAAAAATCCGGTACGCAAAGTCAAAGAAGCCATCATTACGTGGCGCATTGAAAACACTCTCTCCAAACGGCGTATTTTGGAGATTTATCTCAACGTTGCCGAATGGGGAGACGGGATTTTCGGGATCGAAGCGGCGGCTCGTCATTATTATCATAAAAGTGCAAAAAATCTAACCGGACGAGAAGCGGCACGCCTTGCGGCAGTATTGCCTAACCCGATTAAATACAACCCTACGGGAAGCCAAAAATACGTTAAAAACCGAGCCCGTATCATCTATAAAATAATGAAACGCAGAGGAATAGTCATACCTCAATACCAAGAGGTAATGTCACCACCGAAAACAGAAGAAACACTCGAGGGCTCTTCCGAAAATAACGACAGTATCACGGAACTCTTCGGAGAGAACGTTGCTCCAAGCGAAGAGTCTAACCCTTTTGAACAAACATCCAATCTCCCTTCAGATAATGAAGTAGGAGCAGAGGGGAATGGTTCACTAACGTTTTGATTTTATGGTACACTACCTCACTATTTTAGGAGGTTTTTTTCATGAATAAACGGACGTTTCTTAAATTTTTCGCACTCGCATCCGGTGGAGCAATTTTAGCTCCTAATGCCACTTTTGCATCCGACGCTCACCACGCTGCACCCAGTGCCGGAGAGCTTCAAGAGATGGCAAAAAAGATGTTTGCCGAAGTTGTCTCTCAAAATGATTATTACGTCAACAAAAAAGGGGCTGCCTTTTTTCAACATTTCAAAGATTCCCAACACCCTCGCGCTACCGTCATCGGATGTTCAGATTCCCGTTTTCAAAGTGACGCACTCGATGCCAGTGCAGAAAATGATCTTTTTATTATCCGTAACATTGGCAATCAATTCAGTTCCAACATGGGAAGTGTCGAATACGGTGTCCGTCATCTTAACACCCCTTTATTGATCGTTGTAGGACATTCACGTTGTGGTGCGGTCAAAGCAGCGATGAGCGATTACTCATCCATCGAATCCAACATCGTTAAAGAACTCGATTCAATAGCCCTCGCTATTCGCAAAACTTCCCTTATGGGGACAGAAGAGGCAAAATGGCTCGCTGCCGTTCAGAGTAACGTTCATCAGCAAATCATGTACGCCCAAAAAGAGTTTAAACCCGAAGTTGAAAGCGGTAAATTGACGATTATCGGCATAGTATATGATTTAGCGAACGATTTTAACAACGGCTACGGTCGTCTCAAAGTGGTGAATATCAACGGAGAAACCAACCCTGAAAAAATCATGGAGTTTCCTCTGATGAAATCACTCTTTAAGCCGGTACACGTCTAAATCGTCATTCCCGCGTAGGCGGGAATCTAGCTATAAATTTTGCTTCTCAATTTTTGATGGTATAATTTTTTTGCTAGTATCACCTTTCATACGTTCAATGGAGCGGCAAGATTAAGGGCGAGGGAGTAATTACCCTCCGACTTTTTTTATTCTTTTCCTACCAACCGTTTTTCAAGTGCTTCTTTAAGCTGAATTTTCAGCCCATAAATATCTTCAACTTTATCAATATTAATTTTATTTTCCGATCCTTTTTCATCCCCTGGAAATGCTATTGCTTTTTGTTTTCCATTAAAGTATAAACGACAAAGCCATTTTGTCACTTTGCCTTGATACATGATGGTGAAATAGTTAACAGTATCTTTAAATGTAATATTTACCATATCTGTCGAATCTCCAAGTAGAGCTTTCACAATGTAGTAGCCTTCTAACTCTTCATCTGTAGTGACAATTTGATTTTTATCCTCTTGAACTGTTAGATCATCTAAAGGTAAATCAATTTGTAGGTTTGTTTGCAGTGCATTAATTTTATCGCTTGCCATATCATGTAAAACTTCTGCAAATGATTTTTTTATATATCCTCTAAACTCATCTATAATCGCGGCAGTCATCATCTTATCTGTCAGTTTCCGTGCAAAAAATTTAACAAATTCATCTGATGGCGATTCTGTTTCTATCTTAAACACTGCTTGAATTTCTCGATGATATTTTTTTGCACTTGCCATGCTCAATATCAAATCAACATCTAAGTTGTCACGTGCAAATTTTTCAAGTTCTTTAATGTCACGATCTCGTAAATTATCAAGATTAATTACAAGAAATGGCATCTTATCCATACGATTTGTCTCTTCCATATCTGAAAAGAATCGATACTCTATCCCATTAGTCAATATCGCAAATTTTGAATCTGTAACGTTGAAATATCGAATTAGCTGATTATTATGATTATCTAACTTTTCCGTATGATTTTTAGCTTCAATGACAATAATTGGCTTTCCATCACGAAGAATCGCATAATCAACTTTCTCCCCTTTTTTAGTTCCAATATCTGCTGTAAATTCAGGAACTATAACGGTTGGATCAAATACATCGTAGCCTAATGCACTCAAAAAAGGCATGATAAATGAATGTTTTGTCGCTTCTTCCGTTAAAATCTTGTCTTTCAAGTTTTTGATACGTTCTGCTAATTGTTTTAATCTAATGTCAAGTTCCATGAATTTCCTTTAAAATAAAAACAAATATATTTACTTCAATCGCCTATTTTTAGAAAAATATTTGCCAATGTTAATAATTATAGCAAAATATTATCTATAATAATAGATAAAAAGATAATATTTTTCGAATTTTATTTGTAGATTTGTTCTAATAGAATTTTTTTATGAAACTGACGCAACAAGATATGGCACGTATTTTAGATATCACTACAGCTACCCTCCGAAATTGGCGAAAAGATAAACCAAACCTCTACAAAATCGTCATGCAAGGCTTCGCTGTAGAGGATGCAAAAAATACTCTTCGTGAAAGTATTGAAAAGTTAGAAAGTGCGGGGGAAAGTACAAAGGGGGCCAAGGGGTAAAACCCCTCGGCTATACTCAATTGAGCATAGGTGCAAAAATGCACATAAGCAGTAGTGTAAGTATCAGCTTATCCATAAAGACCCCCTCATTGTAGTTTTTGGAGGGCAAAAAAAAAGGCCGAGAGTTTCGAACCTCCCGACCTTACTTTACCGCTCCATTAACTACAATGAAAAAGTGATACTTACAAAGAAAATTATATCATATTTTTAACCAAATAAATTTAACCCTTTATCCGTCTAAGAACAATCCATCCGACCAACGATGTTACGGCGATCAAATACGCCGGAGCATACGGGTCACCGCTTAGTTTCTCCAGCGATGTCATCAAAGCAGGGGTAATTCCCCCCACTATCCCTGCGGCACTTCCCAAAATTACTGCCGTGAAGGATGCCCGGTATCCATGATATTTGAGCGCTGTAACGGTCGTTGCAAAAATTGGTGCCTGAAAAGCGCATAACAAGATAACCATAACGATCGTTCCCGCTAACGATGCCCAATACCCGCCGATACTCATCCCTACCATCAGCGGATAAATCCCTATCGCAAGCCCTAATGCCGCGATCCGCATCACACGTAGCGAACCGATCCGATCAGCAACCATCGCCATCAACGGAATAAAAACAACCCCTACGAGAATTGAGAAAGTATTGATTTGCCCTGCTTCCGCCTTACTGAGTCCCGCACTTCCCTGAAGCCATATAGGGAGATAGACAAACACCGTGTAATAAAAAATCCATATCGATGACGCGACGGTGAGAAATCGCCAAAATTCAGAACGATGATGTCGTAAAATCGCGACAATCGGAACGGTTTTATCTTCGCTCGGCTGATACTCATCGGTTAAATTACGGCGCAGATACAATCCTGCTGCCGCTATAACGATACTTGCCCAAAAGGGGATTCTCCATCCCCAATCCCCCATTGCATCTTCACCTAGATACCACAGCAATGCTCCGCATAATCCTGAGCCCAATGCCATACCGATCTTTGCACCAACAGAGACAAAAGAGCCGTAGAGATTTTGACGGTTTGGGGAAGATTGTTCAACGAGGTAGACAATAGAGCTGGCGTATTCACCGCCGACCGATAGCCCCTGGATCATCCGCAGTGCAACAAGAAGAATCGGAGCCATCATCCCGATTTGCGCATAGGTCGGCAAAAAACCGATCAAAAAGGTCGGAAGGGCCATGAGAACAAGTGAACTCATCAGAGCAAAGCGGCGACCGATACGATCTCCGATGTGACCGAAGACCAATGCTCCGACGGGACGCATAATCATCCCTGCGGCAAATGCGCCAAAAGAGCCTAAAAGGGAGAGAAAAGGATCATCAGAGGGGAAAAAGAGGTTCCCCATCATAACCGCTAAAAAACCGATAAGGGCAAAATCATAATACTCGATGACATTGCCGATAATCCCAGCGGCGATGATTTTCTTTTTAGATTTCATATTCACCTTTCTCTAATACCGTTCGCCCTGAGCTTGTCGAAGGGTGATAAGTTCATGGTTCGACAAAACAAGGGTACCGCTCGCAAAGCGATGTTTCCTTGAGCTCACCACGAACGATTGATTGCTAAATTATCCACCCGCCGCCAAGCAATTTTTCTCCGTCGTAAAAAACACCCGCTTGTCCTGAGGCAACGCCCAAAACCGGTTCGTGCAGTTCAACAACTGCATGATCGCCGTCAATTTTAACCGAACAGCGTACTGCCGTAGTACGGTAGCGGAGTTTCACATCACATTCAAATTCCGTGCGGGAATCAAACATATTGACCCGTTCCAATTCGACACTGCGGCACTCTAAATCTTCACGTGTCCCTACAACAATCTGATTGGTTTGCGGTTTGATCTCTACCACGAAATGGGGATCATGCGCTCCGTTTACAGTAAACCCTTTGCGTTTACCGATCGTGTAATGCATATACCCTTTATGCTTACCGACCACTTTGCCTTCCATATCGAGGACATCCCCTTCCTGATCGACAGGAACATAAGGTTTTAAAACATCCATATAGGTCGTTTCGACAAAACAGATTTCGCTCGATTCACCCTGAGAGGCAAATGATTCCAATCCTTCGACACTCGCGGCGTAAGCTTTGATATCACTTTTGTGACGCTCGCCCAGTGGAAAAATCAATCGCGGCACTAACGCAGGATCGATGTAAAAGAGAAAATAGCTTTGATCTTTTGTATCATCCTGAGCCTGAAGCAAATATTGCCCGTCATGTCGGATATAGTGTCCCGTTGCAACATAATCAGCACCGATACTATCAGCAAATGCCACCATCGCACCGAATTTGATATTACGGTTACACAGAGCACACGGGTTTGGCGTTTTTCCCTCTTTATAGGTTTCGATAAACGGAGTAAAAACTTTTGCATTGAACTGCTCTTGAAGATCAAGAATATGGAGTTTAACCCCGGCAAAATCGGCCGCTTTCTGTGCACGTACCTGATGAATTTCATGATAACCGGGCTTGGAGTGGAGTTTCATGTAAACTCCTTCCACTTCATATCCCTGCTCTTTTAGCAACAATGTCGAAACGGTCGAATCAACGCCGCCGCTCATCCCAATTAAGACTTTCTTAGCCATTAAAGAGTACTCCCCTCACATATCGGTCTGTTTTCAAAATACGAAGAAAGAACCTTGTAATACTTCGTATCGTCCAAACCTTCTTTCTCCAATGTTGCCATTTGTGCAACCAATGATTTTTCAATCTCTTTAACAACCAAATCCAAATCATCCGTCAGAGTCATTAAACGCAAATCTTTGGAATCAATCATCCCTTCCGCAAGCATTTTATCCTGAATAAACTGCATAAGCGGAGCATAAAATTCCGTTCCGATAACAAATAACCGGACTCCCCAAACTTTTCGAGTCTGAATCAGAGTCAAAGCTTCAAACATCTCATCGAGAGTGCCAAAACCTCCCGGAAAAATGACGTACGCCATCGAATATTTAACCAGCATGACTTTACGGGAAAAGAAATAGTCAAAACTGCGTCCCTTTGTAATATAGGGGTTAGGCTGCTGTTCTGCCGGAAGTTCGATATTTAAGCCGATCGATTCAACGTCTTCAAAATCATACGCACCACGATTGGCCGCTTCCATGATACCCGGACCGCCACCCGTGATGATGTTATAACCCCGTTCTGCGAGCATCCCCGATAAGCTCATCGCCTGTTGGTAATAGGGGTGATTTTCATCCACGCGCGCACTGCCGAAAATTGTTACAGAAGGGCCTAAATCCCCGAGTTCATCAAATCCCTGAACAAAGTCGGCAATAATTTTAAACACACTCCAGACATCGGCGGATTTAATATCTTTGACGTAACGACTACTCGGGTACTCTTTTTTTTTGCCATTTCTGTGCGCCATGATTACCCTTTAAGTTTATTCAGACGATCACGTTTCGTTCCGATCGAGGTGATTTGAACACCAAAATTTCCATCCACGATCACCACTTCCCCTTGAGCAATCACATGATCATCCACCAAAATATCGAGCGGATCATTGGCCAGTTGATTCAGTTCGATAACTGAGCCGATATCCATACTAAGGACATCTTTAAGGAGCATTTTTTTCTTTCCGATACGAACACGGACCGGAAGTTTGACATCCATGATCAAAGAGATATTTTTCATCTCTCCCTCTTCCAATTTTACCGAAGGCTCGCTTGAGGGTTCATCAAATATGCTCCCGGTTGGAGCAAGTGCAGCAGGAGCTTTAACACCGCCCAAAGCCCCGTTCACACCTGAATCGATTGCAAACATCATTAACGAGTTAATCTCGCCCAATGCAAACGTGAAAACAAACATTTTGGCATACGCATCGAGATTTACCTCACCGTTTTCAGTAATAAACTCCGCTTTTTCCGGTTTAATGGTGAACTTCGGAAGCTCTTTTTGTGACCCAAGAGTCGTACTCATAGCACCGACAATATTGGAAACGATCTCTTTGGCCGCATCCATATCTTCATCGGACATGGTATCTTGAGCTGTCCCTTCGCCACCGAGCATCATATCACCCAATGCCGTTGCGAGCTGTGGAGGCATCATGATCAGCCCTCGCCCCGATGCTTCACCACTAAAACTCACTTGAATGAGCGCAATAGGAGGAATAACATTGGAGACGATTGAGATATCTTCAGCCTCTTTGAGGACGATTTTAGGGGTCTGTCCCGTCAGCCCCTCAATAGTAGCAATAGCCTCATTTGCGAATACTCCGGCAAAATCACTCATCTTCATCCTCCTCATCTGCTAATGGCCCTCGAATCATCTCTTTGACCCCGCTAATCCGTGCTTTTCGTCTCACTTCAAACTCTTTAAGCGCCCGTTTTACGGCATCTTTTTCGGTATCGATGAGAGATGTGATTTGGATCGATTTTCGAAATCGTCGCAGCCCCATTTGGCCTACAAAACGCTCTTTTCCATCGACACTGACGTTTACAACATCATCCGCCGGAATATTGAGCCGTATTATATCTCCCTCACCTAATTCAAGCAACTCATGCAGCGTTAACTCTGCTTCCCCAAGGTTCACTTCAACATTCACGTGAGCACCGCCCAAAAGGACTTGGAGTTCTTGATTACGGCTTTTTTTCGAACTGGTTTCATTCAGCATCAAATCACGGCTGGCAAGTTTCGGCAATACCGGTTCCAACGCGATAACGGGATAACAGATGTTCATCATTCCCGAACTGTGTCCGATGATGATCTCCATTACGACCATTACAACAATCTCATTTTGAGCAACGATTTGAACAACATTGGGGCTTGATTCTTTTGATTCGACCTGAGGATACAAATCGGTTACGGGTGCCCATGCTTCACGCAATGTCCCCATCATTACCCGCAAGATTGTTTCAAAAAGGGAGAGTTCGATATCGGAAAATTCACGGTTAGCTTCGAAAGGCTCACCCTTTCCGCCGAGAATACGGTCCAACATCGGAAATGCGATAGAGGGGTTGATCTCTAAAACACCGTTCCCCTCCAGCGGTTTCATCGAAAAAACGTTGAAGCTGGTCGGGTTTGGGAGCGACATTAAAAACTCCCCATAGGTCATCTGATCGACGGAGTGGAGCTGAATCTCGACAATGGAGCGCATAATCGCTGAAATCTGTGATGCGATGGAGCGGGCCATCTTGTCATGAATCCCTCTGAAGGCACGAAGCTGTTCTTTAGAGACGCGGTTAGGACGTTTAAAATCATAAAGGGTAATTTGACGCTGAGAGAACAGCCCCTCATCACCCGATTCTAATACACCATCTCCCTCATCATCGACAACGTCCAAGAGGGCATCAATCTCTTCTTGTGATAGAATATCAGCCATTATCGCCCTCCTACTGCATCTTTAATTCGTCGAATAACCGATTTATGGATTTGTGAAATACGCGATTCGGTGATATT
The DNA here is from genome assembly GCF_000310245.1 of Candidatus Sulfuricurvum sp. RIFRC-1. NCBI lineage: Bacteria > Pseudomonadati > Campylobacterota > Epsilonproteobacteria > Campylobacterales > Sulfurimonadaceae > Sulfuricurvum > Candidatus Sulfuricurvum sp. RIFRC-1. The sequence goes on along the minus strand of NC_020505.1, from coordinate 462,214 downwards.
GACGATTTCACTGATCTCTTTAAGCGTCAACTCTTCAAAATAATAGAGTTGAATGATAATCTGCTCACGTTCTTCAAAGCTCATCAAAACATGTTGAATCGCTTCCACCAAATCATCATGTTCTATCCTCTCCAGCATTCCGCACTCTTCCGGAGTACCCAGCTGATCATCCAATGGCATCACGGTATAAATATCCGAAGCAATCCGTGCTTCATGGATTTTTTCAACTTCGATTCCTAAAATTTTTGAGAGTTCTTCATCGCTGGGTTCATCGTCATGATCCGCCATATACACTTCGATAGCACTGTCAATTTCTTTGATAAGACGACGGCTTGAACGGCTTACCGTATCGAGTGAACGAAGATAATCGAGCATTGCCCCATACACTCTCGTTTTAGCATATCCCCAGAATGAATCATTTTGCAATTCATCATAACGGCGCGCTAATTTGACCAACTCTTCCGTTCCGATCGCACATAAATCCATGTAGTCAATCGAGCTTGGCAAACGCTCTTTGAGACGAAACGACATCGCTTTCACGGCAGGAAGATATTGGAGGGCAAGCTGATCTTCACGATGTTTCAACTCTTGCGTATAAACATTTGCGCCGCTCATCCTCGCCCTTTCTCGTCTAACAAATCGGCTTTATGGGTATAAAATGCATCGATAAATTGTTCACGTTTATTGATTTCACGGACAAAGAAATCGAGATTATGTTCATGCGATACTTTAGGAAACGGATGGGTTTTAACTCCAAGTGTCTGAAAGAAAAATCCAACACATAAATGGGCAAAAAGATAAAAAAATACCGTTATCAGGAGTACAAATCCCAGAAAACTCTCCGCAGAACTTGATTTAAGTACCCCAAAAACAATACCGATGAAAAAACCTTGTACCGTTAAAAAAGAGACAAAATTCGAACCCCGCATATAGTTTTATCCTTGTTTCAGTAATTTTATACAAAAAAACGATTGCCGTCATTCCCATATTTGGGATTAAAAGTGCTCCATTAAACGCTTAAACAGTCCGCCTAACCCGCTCTCTTTGGGATCTACCAGCACATTTCGTTCCAGTTTTTTTGCGATACGCTTAACGATCTGCTCTAATTCTGTTGTCGGTGTGGCCGTCGGAAAATCACGGCTAAACAGAGCCCTTTTTTTGACACTGTTCGAAATTTTAGGATCACTCGAAACCTGCCCTAAATAATTAAGCTGTAATGAACCTCCGATATTTGCCTGTGCTACTTTATGGATTTTCTCAAACAAAGATTCCGCTTCTTTGGGCGAGCGCACCTGATTCATAATAACATTGATCTCATCTCTGAGGCGTGAAGTCACCTTAATTGTTGCATACGCATCGGTAATCGCCGCCGGATCAGGCACCGTCACAACGATAACATCATCGCAGGCTCGTAAAAAGAGCTGAATATGTTCTCCGATTCCGGCACCCGTATCGATAATCATCACATCCAAATCATCCAAAACATTGGCCTGATCCATAAACCGCTCGAATAATCCCCCGGAGGCGTATTTAAAAATCTCCTGACCGCTCTCTCCCGGGATAAGAACAAGATTTTTCTCAATCGGAACCAAGATGTCTTCAACGGTTGCTTCCCCTTTGAGGACATGGAGAATATTTTTTTGAATTTTTACGTTGAACATAACATCGAGATTCGCTAATCCGATATCCGCATCGAAAATTCCCACTTTCAGCCCGTACTTTGCCATGATATACGCCATATTAGAGCTGATGGTACTTTTACCGACACCGCCTTTACCGCTGGTAATCGCGATAAAACGGGTTTTTTTGCCCTTTGTATTTCGGTTTTGATTCACCAGGGCTTCAAGTTTAGAGGCTTGATGGCTCATAAATTTTCACCTTTACCGAATCCGTTCATCAAACATTCGACTAAAAAATCGCTCGTAGCTACCACTAAATCTTCAGGAACTTCCTGCCCAACTGAGAAATAGCTGATCGGCACTTTGGTCTCATAAACGAGAGAGAAAATATTTCCAAATCCTCTCGTCTCATCGAGTTTGGTAAACATCATCGTATCGATCCCAAGCGGAGCGAAATTGTCATAGGTTGCTTTGAGATCTTCGTATTTGATCGAGCTTGGCATAACCAAAACGACATCTACGCTGTAATCCGTCTCGTTACCCCGCAGACACTCATATATCTTTTCGATTTTCCCTTTGTCATAGGGGGATGACCCCATCGTATCAATCAATATATAGTCACTGTAGCGCAACGCATTAAGAGCACTGGAGAATTCCGGCGGATCGACCACCGTCTCAATCCCCAGTTTCATCATTCGAGCATACTGCATCAGCTGCTCAACCGCACCGATACGATACGTATCGAGGACTACAAGACCCACTTTGTATTTTTTCTCTAAGAGATACGAAAAACGTGCCGCAAGTTTCGCGATCGAAGTCGTTTTTCCTACCCCCGTAGGACCTACGAGCATAATCACTTTTTTCCCGCCATTTTTCGGTGAAGTCTCAAGTCGAACAGGGATCATTTTGCGCATCAATACTTGAAAATAGCGCTTAACAGTTGAAGAACTTTCCCGCATTTTCGAAGGCATATGCTCCAACGTCAGCTGCATAATCTCATCAAGATGATTTTGATCCATCCCGCTTTGTTGGGCAAGACGGTAAATCTCGGCAAATTCTGGAGGGATAGGAGCCGATGTTTTCGGAGATTTTTCATCCCAAAACATGTTTTGGATCAGTTTAACTTTGTCGCCGAGTTTTTCGATCTCCTCTTTGATCCGCTTCAGATCTTCACTCTCAGCAGCAGGAGCTTGGCGGGCAGGTCGCTGCTCTTCTTCGGTCACTTCGGCTATTTTGGAGATTTGTTTGGCGGCTTCGGAGATATTGTAAAGAACATCACTGCTTTTTTGTGCCAATGGACGCTGTTTCATCAACGGTTCTTCGATTTTAGCTCGCGGTTTGGGAAGAGAGTCCTCTTCAATCCCTACGACAATCTCATACAAAGCACTTTTGCCCAGTGATTTTTTCTGTACTTCACGTGTCTCGATCAGCATCGCTTCTTCGCCAACCTCCAATTGCGCTTTTTTAAGCGCTTCAGCAGGGGTGGCACCGCTAAATGTCAAGATTTTCATAGTGTCTCCGTATGCTCTCTCAAGCCAAACTTCCAAGAGGAATCGTCACACTGGAGCGTTCACTCCAATGAGGATGGGGGATAGATAACTCTTTCGTATTCATCACACGATTTTCAAAGAATAGTATATCCAAGTCCAACGTCCTCGGCGCATTCGCAAAACTGCGACGACGCCCAAAACGTTTCTCTATCCGCCATACCAAACGCAACAATGCTTTTGGTTCTAATGACGTTCCGATTTCGATAACCGTATTGTCAAAATCACCCTGATCGTAATATCCGAAAGGGGGATTTCGCAATATCACCCCGCTTCGGATTCTACAAATCTGCGGTAATTTCCCCAAATAGTGCCAAAGATGATTCATCCGGCGCCGCGTATCTCCGATGTTTCCCCCAACGCCTAAAACGACGCGATAGCGATATCCCGGAGCCTTTTGAAGCGATTTAGGAAAATTGTGATCCACATAAATGCGATGGCTCTCATCCAGAATACGGCAGAGCGGCATAATTTACTCTTCTACCGTGCCTTGCTGTGCTTGACGCATTGCATTGATTTCACTCAAAATTTGCATCATCCCCACCATTGCCAAATGGTATCCGAACGGACCAAAACCGATCACCGAAGAGGTACATACCGGAGCGGTCATACTTTTTTGACGGAACTCTTCACGGCGATAGATGTTGCTGATATGAACTTCAATGGTCGGAAGATTGACCGCACTGATCGCATCACGAATCGCGATAGAGGTATGCGTGTAAGCAGCCGGGTTAATAATAATCCCATCCGCATCACCGTAACACTCTTGGATACGGTCAACAATTTCACCCTCTAAATTGCTTTGATAAAACTCGATCTCTACACCGTTTTGAGTTGCGACCTCTTTCATCTGTGCATGGATTTGCTCTAAACGCATCGGTCCGTATACTTGTTGTTCACGTACACCGAGCATATTGAGGTTTGGCCCTTGGATAACGACTATTTTCATTGATTAAACCTTGATTTCTGTTTTAGGGATAGATTATAAGGGGTTCTATATTATAAGGAACTAAATCGCTTAAATCTTATGCGCGTTCCATCCCTCTAAAGGGAGATTTCTCATCCGTTAGGTATACTTTATTTTTATAAAAAATTAGAATGAAAGAGCTCTTGTGCAAATTTTCCTCTCTGACGCACTTTTTTCCGACGGAACGATTCTCCGAGATCACGGTATCGTATTTAATAAAACTATTGTAGAAGTCGCCCCTAGCGACGATTTACGTTCACGTTACGGCGCACAATGTACAGAGTTGGGAGAGGGATCGATTCTTGTTCCCGGACTCATCAATTCGCACGTACATCTAGAGTTCAGCGCCAACCGATCTACCCTAAAGTACGGAGAGTTTATGCCATGGCTCTCCAGCGTTATCGCCGCGCGTGATGAACTAATCAACGAGTGTGATGATGAATGTACATCCAAAGCTATCGAAATGATGCTCTCCAACGGCATTACGGCATTCGGTGCGGTGAGTTCGTACGGTTTTGATTTGGAACCGTGTGTTAAAGCCCCTCAAAAAGTGGTCTTTTTCAACGAGCTCATCGGCTCCGATCCCATGATGGCGGATGCACTCTATGCCAATTTTCAAGAGCGCCTGTTTACTTCCCAAGAGAGTATGAGAGAAGGATTTTATCCCTCTGTTGCCATCCACTCCCCCTACTCCGTCCATCGGATTTTGATCCAAAAAGCGCTCAAATATGCTCGTGAAAAAAACCTGCGGGTTACGGCACATTTTATGGAAAGCCCAGCCGAGCGTGAATGGCTCGATTCTAACAGCGGAGCGTTTGCACCATTTTTCCAAAATTTTCTCAAACAAACCCAAGCCGCCAATACGGCTGAGGAATTTTTGAGTTATTTTCGTGACACACCTACCCTCTTTACCCATGCTATCCAAGCCTCAGATAAAGAGTTATCCGCCATCTCCGAGGGGAATCATTCCATCATCCATTGCCCCATTTCCAACCGACTCCTCGGAAACGGCGTACTCGATCTGAAATCTCTATCCGATCAAAACATCCGCTTTGTCTGCGGAACCGACGGTCTGAGCTCCAACTATACCCTTGATCTGTTCGAAGAGATGAAAATAGCCCTTTTTATCCATCCGAAAGATGATCTTCTCACCTTGGCACATCAGCTATGGCTGGGGGTCACCTCCTATGCGGCGGAAGCATTGCGTCTCAATTGTGGTAAAATCATGTCTGATTACGATGCTGATTTTCTTGTTATGCGGATAAACTATCCTATCAATGAGCAATTACCGATTCATCTCATCAATCAGCCTCGCGTCATCGAATCGGTCTATATCCAAGGGGAGAAAATACAATGATGGAAATTATCAAAAAAATCGGCTCGTGTCTCGCAACGGGTCTGCGATTTATCCAAGGACATTTTAAAGCGACCGTTTTGGTTTTGTTTGTCCTATGGCTCATTCTCCCCTCAGGAGATGAGGGGATAACCCCCCATAATCTCCAAAAAATCACCCTTACGGGACCCATTTTGGATGCGACAACGATTGTCGAACAACTCGATGAAGCACGTGAAAACGAGGATATCAAAGGGGTAATGTTCAGTATCGACTCTCCCGGCGGAGCCGTTGCCCCCTCGGTTGAAATCGCTTATGCCATCAAGCGCCTTAGTGAAACTAAACCCACTGTTGTTTACGCGGCAGGGATCATGGCAAGCGGCGGCTATTACTCCGCTATCTGGGGTAATGAAATCATCGCCAATCCGGGCAGTATGATCGGCTCAATCGGTGTCATTATGCAAGGGGCCGATCTCTCGGAACTGATGGAAAAAGTGGGGGTCAAAACCCAAGTTGTCCATGCCGGAACCTACAAACAGGTGGGTACCTTTGATCGCAAATGGAGCGACGAAGAGCGAGCAGAACTCGACAAAGTAATCGGCGGAACCTATGAACTGTTTGTCGGAGATGTAGCACGCGCACGAGGACTCCCTCTCAACAAAAGCAGTGAGTACGCAGATGCTCACATTTTCACCGCCGCTCAAGCACAAAAAGTGGGTCTCGTTGATTCTATAGGGGTTGAATTTGATGCTAAAAAGCGTGTAGAAGCTCTCTCTAAAGTAGCTGAGCCTATCTGGAATAAAGAAGATCCGATGGATAAATTTTTCAAACGGTTCGCCGCAGAGGGGGCGAGTTTAGCTCATATGTATTTCCCGCCCGTATCGTTACAATAATTTTCTCTCTATTCCCGATTTTTCGGGAATCAAACTATTTTATATCCAATCCCTAGACATAAATTATGTCCTTATAAATATAAGGCTTTAACTCGCTTTTGATCGTTTCGGCTCTGACTAAATCGACTTTGTGATTGAGATATTTCTCAAGATCAGCCAAATATTTGAGATATTTAAACATCGAAAAAGTTTTTCCTTTTTCGATCTCATAGACAATATCGACATCACTATCACTCTTCTCTTCACCACGTGAAAAACTGCCGAACAATCCGACAAGGATCAAGCCGTCTTGTTGATAACGAGGCTTTAGTGTTTTGAGTATTTCAAGAATTTCGTTTTTGCTCATCTCATTCAATCGTATTGATTTTATAGTGATATTGTACACTTAAAATGAAGGAATAGGAAAAACTCACTTTTGTTCATGCAGAACTTTCTCCTTGCATCTCACATCATTATTTATCAGAAACTACCTCTCTAGGCATTGCTCCAAAATTCAACCCTTGAAGAACATTCATCCTCAACCAGTTATTGAATGGATATATAATACTTTCCATACGTATAATCCACTCTGCTCCTAAAGCCAATGTTGTCCCATTTTTTTCTTTAATGCCTTCTGAAAGGATTTGATACGGCTTACTTTCAATAACTGGATTAGAAAAAATAAACATTATCACAGAGACTACTATTACACCTATCAGCATTCGTACAAATCCAGTCCATAAAGTTACCCAACTTTCCATTATAAGTGCACCACTTTTCATAAAATGCCCAAGACCTCCCAATAATGAGAAAAATAAAGCAACCGCAGGAACGAAAACTCTTTTAGCCGCTGATTCACCCAACTCTTCATGCTTACCTTCTGGGGCAAATTCCTTTGCATCGGAATTCAAGCGTGAAAGTTCTTTATCTACAAAGTATTCTAACACTCGATTATAAATATATTTTTCACTCTCTTCATGGATATACACCAACGGAAAAGTCATCTTATTATTTGTTATATTCAAAGTTTCTCTGATATGTTGTTGTGTACCTTTTTGTTTAAAAAACCACTCAAAAGAAAGGTTCGTTGGAATTGAGCGGCCCAATTGACGACTTAATGATTTATCTGCTTGTCTATATATCTTGTTACTGACAGCAGTATTAAATGAACTTCTATCACTAGGATTCCAGCCGTATGGCAAAATCAACCCATGATCTTTTTTTAATCTTGCTCGAATTTTATCGTGCATATATTCTGGTACATTGTCGGGATCATAGCCCGTTTTAGAACGTACAGCTGAAACATGGCGTTTCCAAGCTTTGCTTTGCTGTTTTTTAATGCTACTTGACGAAGTTTCACTTTGGTAACTTTCTACCATTGCATTGTATTTGTTTTGAGATTCTTCGACTATTTTTGCCCAAACATTATTATGGAAAGCCTGAGAATCACCAATACACCCTTCCTCACCTGCTTCACACGATCGTGTTAGTTGCGACTTTACAAATAAGGGTGTAAGTTTTTCAATATCTTTATCAATATTCTCTTTGTATAAAGCAAGTGCAGGAAACAACGCAACGAATGATTTCGCTGAAGCAGAATCCATTCCTCCATCTCCATACTTTTGATTGGCAATATCAACATCACCTGAAGCGATTTGAGGAGCCGCAATTGCTAAAACTACAGCTTGCTTACGTTCTTCATCGCTTAAACGGTCAATTAAAGACCTAACAATACTTTCTTGAATTTGATACATCAAAACAAATGAAAATATAAAGTGGAATGACCCCAAAACAGTAGACACTTTTTTATTCGTTAATTTCGTCGATAATAATCGACAAGGAATACGATTAGGAGAGAAAAATGCCCCCAAGATACACAGATGAGTTCAAAGAAGAAGCTGCAAAGCAGGTAATCAATAACAATTACCCGATCAAAGAGGTTGCTGATCGGCTGGGAGTACATCCTGATTCATTGAAAAAGTGGGTGAGCCAGTATAAAAGTCCCAAGGAGTTTGGACAGCAACAAGCATCTAATGATGAGATACGACGGCTAAAGTCAGAACTCAAGCGCGTTACCGAGGAGCGTGACATCCTAAAAAAGGCCGCCGCGTACTTTGCCAGAAACCAAGGATAAAGTACGCATTTATTCAGGTTCATGAACCCCTATATGGGATTAGACGATTGTGCAAAGCAATGCAAGTTCATCCGAGCGGATATTACGCTTGGGTGAAAGCGCCATTGTCTGATCGGGCAAAGGCAAATGAAGTGCTGAGTGTTCAGATCAAAGAGGCGTATGCACAGAGTCACAATGCCTACGGCTATCGGAATATCCACAAAGACCTAATCGAATCGGGAATCACCGTCAATCGCAAACGTGTGGCACGATTGATGAAGATTATTGGATTGTACGGTGCCGGAACTCTCAAGAAGAAACCTCGCCATAAAGCTGGCAGTATCCATAAAGCCCATCCGAATCATCTCAAGCAGTGCTTTAACGTCGAGAAACCTAATGAAGCATGGGTGACCGATATCACCTATATCCGAACTTATGAGGGATGGCTCTATTTGGCGGTGGTGCTCGATCTCTTCAGCCGTAAAGTGATTGGATGGGGGATGAGCCATCGGATGACAACATCCGTGGCTATGGATGCACTAAGAATGGCTACAATGCGGCAGCGTCCGAAACAAAGCGTGATACTTCATTCCGATCAAGGATCGCAGTTTAGCTCCTATGAATGGCAAAGTATGCTAAAACACTCCAACATCATCCCCAGTATGAGCAGACGAGGGAACTGTTATGACAATGCCGTCGTGGAAAGCTTCTTTAAAACCTTGAAACGTGAATGTGTCAGGAAAGAGATATTTGTAACGAGAGAGTATGCAAAATCCAAAATATTTCACTATATAGAGATGTTCTATAACCCTAAAAGACGGCATAGTTATCTGGGTTATCTATCTCCAAACGAATTTGAGGTACGATACTTTTTGGAATCAACGAAAAATGAGGTGTTAGCGGAAAACTAATGTGTCTATAAAACGGGGGTCATTCCAAAGATGATGAAAACCAATACAACTTTATTAAATGGAACCCATTCTTTATTTTTCAACCAAGAGAATAGAAACAATCCTGCGGCTATTCCAGACAACATACGACCATATGTTTCTATACCATCTATATCATTCTGAGATGATACACCACCTGCAACATCCAATAATCTTGCTGAAAAAGAGAGCTCAAAAATTAAATATAAAAGCGTAATCCATAGTAGAGGATTTTTAAAACTCGGAAATTTTGACACCATACTATTTCTATCTCCAACTCAATTTATGATTTATCGATTTGCCAAACAGTTTTAGCTTGTTTTACTTTTTTTGTTGATGTTTCCACTTTTTTAAGATTCTTTGAATCCTCAAAAGTTCTAATAAAAGGTTTATTGACGTGCTGAGAAGTATTATTTGTCTTGTTGATAGATGGATTGTTCGCTAATGGCTGACCGACTGGTTTTGAAATTATTTTCTGATTGTTGCTGTAATTACTTTGGCGCTCATTTTCTTTATATACTTTTTGCTCAGCAACCCAAGTAGAAGCCAATTTACCCTCACTAAGTCCATCACTATCATATAAATAAACAAATGGGTCAAGACTATTATTTTCTACAATTTTAAAGACACCGTTACCCTCTGATTTTAAATCAAATGAGTTATGGCAATTTCCAAGACGATACATAGAATATCCTGCTGGATCCATATCAATCAGCCAATTAGTTTTATCGCATTTATCCGATGCACCATACAACATCAAAATAGTACGATCATTCTGTCTCCATTGATCCATACTATAAAATTTTGTCATCGTCGGGATCGTTTCTCCTTTGAGTAAAGTCGCCCCTTTAAAATCAAACACCTGTCCATCGATTCGTTTTCGAATTTGTCCTCTACCGTCTCCATACGGTGATTTAAACTGCACAATATCTCTATAGGTAAAAACCTCTACAGTTGCTTGTCCAAAATCTTTTAACGATGTCGCAAGATTTTCACCTATTGAAGGTCCACTATGACTAGTGCAACCTGTCAAAATAAAAGATATAAAAAACAACGAAATAAACTCTTTTTTTCTTGAATTTAAAATTTTAGATAACATAAATAAGCTTTCAGTTCAAAATAATAATATTGATATTACCAAAAAAACGCTCAAATGAACGAATGTAGATTAAGTTTAATGAAAAAAAATTTATGTTAGAGTCTTTATAATTTATGCAATAAGGTAGATTCAAATGGAAGAAAAAGTATTTTTTGAAAGCGTAAACAATAAAGTTACTAATGCACGCTTTATTACACATGGAGAAACGTATGCTCTAGCAGGTTTAACTTCTGTTAAAATGACAGAAACACCTTCAAAATTTAAAGGTTTAGTAATTCTTGCTGGTATTTTTTTAATTCTTGTTGGAATAGCTAACATGTCTGAAAATGCTTCTAGCGGATTGGTAATACTAACATTAGCTGCTTTCTTGCTTTGGCTTGGTTTTAAAATAAAACCTACTTATAGTGTAGTTACTGTAAGTGCAGGAGGAACAATTCAAGCCCTTAGTTCAAAAGACTTCGATTTAATCAACAATATTGTTAATGCGATAAATGACGCAATTGTTCACCGAGGCTAACACAAAAAGAGCTTCTTTACGCCCCGATACTCAGACGCGCGATATACCCGCTCCGCGTCTCTCCCGCCTCTTTGGCTTTTGCATCAAGTCTCGCTAATACACGGCGAGGAAGGGTGATATTAACCCTCTCGGCTTTATCATCTAATATAGCGGGGTCAATCTCAACAATCGCCCAAATAGTCCCTGCGTATTCACTTAACAAACTGTACTTACTCACTGGCGATGGTGCGGGTATCGTTTCATTATCATCGAGCAGTCCGTCGATATGCAAAGTGATCGCCTCTTTGGCATTATCAATCGCTTCATCGAGGGTATCACCTGCTGAAAAACACCCTACGAGATCAGGGACGATCACCCCAAACGCCGTTGTCTCATTTCCCATTTCGATTGCGATAGGATAGCGCATAGTTTACTCCTCTTTCAGTCCGGCTTGTTTCATAATCGCCCGTACTAGCCCGATACCCAAATCTTTTTTAGGATGGGGGACGGTTACTCGACCTGCTTTGGTCGGATGTTTGAACTGATGGTGACTTCCGCGCACGGCAACCAATACCCAACCATCCGCTAACATCTTCTTGATTATTTCCGAACTTTTCATGAAAACATTATACTTACTATACACACTATTGTCAAATAATGCTAATTTCTACCACTTCCGAGCGGACAACGCGCCGCTCATTCATCGCATCAAACCGATCCCCGACACTGAGCGCATCCAAATCGATCACTTTTCCCTCACGGGCGATCTGGGCAAATCCGCTTTTGTTTTTATTTTTCGGATGATTGGCAGTAAACCCTTCCGTGAGTTGATTAATCACAAACTGCTTTTGACGGAGTGTTGATTCGATACTTTGGTTTAACCGCTCCATCAGAGGAGCAATCTCACGTCTGCTTTGCTCTAACCGCTGTGTTATCTGCCCAGTCAATCGCTCTTTTAACTCTTTTACCAGCTCGCGCTGTACCTCTAAACGATGTTCTACCCCATGACGTTTAAACGCCTCTTGCATAGAGGTGAGCTGTTCACGTTTACGCTCCAGCCGTTGAGCAATCATCCCATAGGCACTAAAGCGGATTTCATCGATATTTTGAAACAGCTCGTTTTGATCAGGGAGAAGCATTTGCATTGCGGCACTCGGTGTCGGAGCGCGCATATCAGAGACGTAATCGCTAATGACCCAGTCGATCTCATGCCCCACCGCCGACATCACGGGCGTGTTCATAGCGAAAATCGCATCGGCAACGATCTCCTCGTTAAATGCCCACAAATCCTCGATACTTCCGCCACCTCGTCCGACAATCACCGCATCCGCGTTTAATGTATCGGCATAGCGCAACGCATCAGCGATCTGTCCCGCCGCACTGGAGCCTTGAACCAATACATCCAACACGATGAGTTTGACCAACGGCCATCGGTGCGTTGCAACTCTCTGCATATCCTGCAACGCGGCACCTGTCGCGGAGGTCACTAAAATAATTGTTTGGGGAAATTTTGGAAAGGACTTTTTACGTGTCGGGTCAAAATACCCTTTGGCTTCCAACTTTTGTTTGAGTTGCTCGAATGCCACCGCCAAAGCCCCTGCACCGTAAGGCTCTGCACTGAATGCATTGATTTGATACTCACCGCGCGGTTTGTAGAGGCTCAGCGCTCCATGGAGGATGATGTGCGCCCCCTCTTCGAGAGAGAACTTTAGCCTAGCCGCATTACCCTTGAACATCACACATTTGATGGCGGAATCACTGTCTTTGAGCGTGAAATAGATATGTCCGCTGCCGTGTTTAGTGACGCGGGAGAGTTCCCCCTCGACGCTAACAAATTCAAAGGAGGTTTCTAATAGCGTCTTAATTTGTTCATTTAAACTGCTGACGCTGAGAGTGGAAGCCATAAAACTACTTTTTACGGGCAATCATCAAGGTCGAAATATCCATCGAGAAGCTTTTCGTATAGAGCATCTCAAATCCCGCTTCTTCAAGCTCGCGAGACATTTTTCCCACGGTCAAAAAACCTTCGATAGAGTCAGGCAAATAGCGATACGCTTCATAGTTATTAGAGATCAAACCGCCGATACGGGGAAGGACGTTGTTCATGTACCAATCGCGTACTTTACCCAACAGGGAAGGGTTTTCATTTTTCATAAATTCCAAAATGACGACAAGTCCCCCCGGTTTAAGGACACGATTAAATTCACGGAGTCCCTCTTGACGTTCAACAACGTTACGAATACCGTATGAGATACTGATGATGTCGGCCGAGCTGTCCGATTTTGGAAGCTCGGTTGCAGGGGCAATATGAAACGACATATCCGGAAACTTTTCGCGCCCTACTCCAACCATCCCCTCACTCGGGTCAATCCCGACAATCCGATCAACGATCAATCCCGCTTTATCGGCACGGCGTTTCCAGTATCCCATCATATCACCCGTACCGCACGCGACATCAACGATAGAATCAATCGTTTTTGATGGGCAGTAACCAAACGCTAAATCGCATGCTCTGCGGCGCCAGAAGGTATCGATACCCATACTGAGGACTCGATTAGCACGATCATACGTCGGAGCTATATCGTTGAACATCGATACGATTTTCTCTTGTTTGGTCATAAATAGTCCTATTTTTTCTTCATCCAAAGGATAATATTATCGGTGATTTTAGCGTTCATTACCTCAAAATCCTCTTGAATTACGCCAAGAGTTTGTGATCCGCCCCCAATTTTGGGTGCAATGTAACTGAGATACCAATTTGCAACCTCAGATGTGGCTTCCATCATTCCCATGCCCCCCTCTATCATCACCAATCGGTATTTATTTATTTTTTCCAATGAAGCTTCAACAAATACCTGACGGTTTGGAATATTAAAGAGAGGGATTGTACGATCAAATTCATTGTTGTGTGAATAGATTAAGACATCAGGGGCTTTCCCCTCTACCAGCCGTGCATCGAGCGTCGGACGATCACTGCGTACCGTATTACCGCCGATTACAATCAAGTCGCACCGGTCGCGTAGAGCGTGCATATGCTCACGTGAACTTTTTGAACTGATTGTGCCGTTATCAATCGTCCCATCAAGCCGCTGTGCCCATTTAAAAAACACAAAAGGGTTACTCTGCCACCGGATAAACGGTTCTAATAGTTTTTGCCCCTCATTTTCCAGTACGCCAAAAATACACTCGACACCCGAATCGCTCAAAATCTCTGCACCGCCTGCTGCTGAGGGATTGGGATCACGGACACTGATATAAAGTCTCTTAATGCCCAAATCACGGATCAACAAGGCGCATGAGGGGGTTTTACCGATATGAGAACACGGTTCCAGCGTTACTGCCATCGAGACAAAGTTAAAAATTCCATTATGGTGGGTACGAAGATACTCATGAATGTGGTGAGCGTCATCGCTATCCGCTATTGAAGTGTCACCGGAAAGGGCTGTATAAGCATCACGCAGTGCATACACTTCGGCATGAGGACCGCCCGCAATTATATGAGCACCGATGGATAAGATTGAACCATTTTCTAAAATACACGCTGCACCGACGGCAGGATTAGGAAAAGTGAGAAGTTGATAGTCCCACGCCGCGTTAAGCGCGAGTTTCATAGCATGAAGCGCAGTGGTGGTTTTCATTACCACTCGAAGTAAGTTTTAGCCTTGCTGATCGAGCGGAAAGGGATTCTTTGCTCACCGTTTTCTGCTGTTTTGAGAATAATTTCGTCGTTTTCGACACCGATCATTTCACCCTCAAACTTCTCTTTAGTGATCGTGCTCAAAGCAACTTTTTCACCCACGGACTGGACAAAATGCTCTAAGCTTTTGAGTTTACGTTCAATCCCTGGACTGCTCACTTCCAGACGGTATTCACCGCTTACGGGAGAGGTTACATCCAACAAAGGATTAATGAGATGAGTGAGTTCTGCACATTGGTTGAGTGTCACTCCGCCCGGAGCGGTGACGCTCACACGAAAAATCGTATTCTCATTTTCATTGAAAACGGCGGTATCGTACAACGATAAGCCGATCGATTCAACCATTTTTTTGATGTCGCTCTCAAGACTCATCTTTTTTCTCCTTGGCGATTTGGGCGAATAATGCCTCGATATTTTGGCTTCGTTTGAGGGTATCGTCAAATACGAAGGTCATACGAGGCGAACGGAACCACCCTTGATCTTTCATACAATGCTCTTCGATAATCGGGCGGGCTTTTTCAAGCAGTTTTAAAAATACTGCTTGCTCTTGCGGCGTATAGTGGTGAGGGTCAAGATACACTTTGGCATCACTGCGTCCGCGTGAACAATGGACATCGATAACATCCACTTCACGTACACGTGCATCGGAGAGTTGGCTGATCGCTTCGGGAATCAACTCTTTGAGAATGGATTCCGTTCGCTTGATTTTGATTTGTGCCGGCGTCACAGGGATACTTTTGTCTCGATTTTTTTGAAGGTTTCGATAACGTCACCCACTTTGACATCGGTGTAACCATTGAGGACAACACCACAATCAAATCCTTTACCAACCTCTTTGACATCGTCTTTGAAACGTCTAAGAGAGGTGAGATCACCCTCATGGATAACAACACCCTCACGGATAACGCGAACCATTCCGCCGCGTACGAGTTTACCGTCAACAACCACACAACCTGCGATGGTTCCTGCACCTTTAGGCATCGGGAACGTATCACGAACTTCGGCTTGTCCGGTATTCTCTTCACGGAATTGCGGTGCCATCATACCGCCGAGCAACAATTTAACATCATCGATAAGCTGATAAATAATAGAGTAGGTTTTGATCTCTACACCCATTTGTTTTGCCATAGCATTGACATTACCCGTAGGACGAACGTTGAATCCGAGTAGGGCACAGTTTTCACTGTTGTTTACCAAGGCGATGTCATTTTCGGTAATTCCACCGACACCGCTGGAGATAACTTCAACTTTGACCTCTTCATTACGCAACTCTGCAAGAGCCGATTTAATCGCCTCAAGAGAACCGTGAACGTCGGTTTTAAGAACGACTTTAAGGGCTTTAATACGACCCTCAGCGATCAACGAGGTCAAATCATCGAACGATGCTTTGGTACTCAATGAAAGTTCACGGTGACGATCATACTCAGCACGTTTTTGTGCTACTTCACGCGCTTCACGATCACTCTCCATCACCATCATCACTTCACCCGATGGCGGGACATCGCTCAAACCGACAACAACAGCTGTTTGACTCGGTCCGATTTGCTGAAGTTGTGCTTTACGATCACTAATGAGTGCTCGAACACGTCCATAAGCACCACCGCACACGATATTATCACCGACACGCAATGTTCCGTTCTGAACGATAACCGTAGCAACCGGTCCACGCCCTTTTTCCAACGTAGACTCAACGACGACCGCTTTTGCCATAACATCAGGGTTTGCTTTGAGTTCCATTACTTCAGATTGGAGCAAGATCGCCTCTAAAAGCTCATCAATGCCCGTCATCGCTTTGGCTGAAACGCCGACGAATTCAACATCTCCACCCCACTCGGTAGGGTTAAGTCCGAGTTCCGCCATTTGTGCTTTAACCATATCCGGATTTGCACCCGGTTTGTCCATTTTGTTCACCGCAACGATGACCGGAACTTTTGCATCTTTTGCATGTTGAACCGATTCGCGGGTTTGAGGTTTAACACCATCATCCGCCGCAACAACGATAACGATAATATCGGTAAGCTGCGCCCCGCGTGAACGCATCGCACTAAACGCTTCATGTCCCGGAGTATCCAAGAACGTGATCAATTTACCTTTTTGCTCTACCGAGTATGCACCGATGTGCTGAGTGATTCCACCCGCTTCGCCGTGGGCTACTTTGGCATTACGAATCGCATCAAGAAGAGATGTTTTACCATGGTCAACGTGCCCCATGATCGTGATAACCGGAGGACGTTCAACGGAACCTTCACTGTCTTCATGCTCTTCATCGTACGCCGTCTCAAGATTAAACGCATCTTTTGGATCGATAGTCGTTACTTCGACACCGAACTCACTCGCCAAGATTTCGATCTCGTCTTTTCCGAGGAAGTCGTTTTTAGTAACCATCATCCCGAGGTCAAATAAGACTTTAATGACCGCAGAGATTGTTTGCCCTACTTTTTCAGCAAATTCATAAACACGGACATCTTCTGCGATTTCAACGTGAGTAATGACTTCGTCTTCTTTTGCATCTTTTGTATAACGCTTACGTGCTTCACGAGAAACTTGACGCGGTTTACCGCGATTGGCACCCTGTTTTTTACCCGCGTTACGACCGATCGGTTTTTTCTCTTTCGGTTTTTGCTCTTCTTCCGGTGGTAAGTTAGCCCCCAAATCGTTGAAGTCCATCAATACGACTTGATCTTGCTCATAATCCATCGATACATCAGAAATTCCGCCGCCGAAGATATCAAGGCGAACCCCTTGATCTTTTTTCTGAACCGGGAAATTATTGCTTTGGACCTTTTTCGCACGCTTAGCTTCCAACTCTCGTTGCGCTTGCTCACTCAATTTTCCATAACTGGAAACATTGACATTTTCATGACGAACCGGAGCGACGAATTCCTCTTCTTGAGGACGTTTTTTCTTAACGATTTTCAGACCTGAGCGCTTAGGAATTTCTTGTTCCACAACCGTTTCTTCTGCATTTACTTCTTTTACTTCTGCTACAGCAGGTACTGTTTGGATGCTCTCTTCAACAACTGTCGTTACGGTTGGAACTTCTTCTGAAGATGAAGTTTTAGGGGAAGGCTTGGGCGTTGAGGCTTCATTCGACGCCCCGCTCATGATATAGTTCATGATTTGCTCAGCTTCTTCGATCGAAACCGAACTTGAGGCAGTTTTTACATTGAGCCCCATTGCGGCTGCTTTATCCACTACCTCTTTTGAATTGATACCAAGCTCTTTGGCAATTTCATGAACTCTAACTTTATCCATCATTAACGATGATCTCCTTTAACCGATTCATTAGCTCTACTGTTGCGCCGCTTTTACATTGACGGGACAACTGACCCGGAGTTTTCTTATGCTCGATGCAAGACCTGCACATATAAAAACTTCTTCCTTCATTAGCATAAGGTTGCAGTAACCCATTCCGACACTGAAGGCGTAAAAGTGCAAATTGAGCGAAGCGCTCACGACAAACTACGCACATGCGTATAGGCTGATGTAACTTTTGCGCCATTATATCCAATACTTTCTTAGTTATCGTTCCACAACTAAACCGTCATTATCAAAGCCTAAGATTTTGATCTCAAAATCGGTAAATTCCGCTTTAAATTTATCCGCTAACATTTGAGCATCTTGATCGTAAACCATGTTAAAAAAGGTCGATCCACTCCCTGAGAGCGTCGACATCAACGCACCGTTGTCGTATGCCATTTTTTGAACAGCAAAGAGTTCCGGCAACATTTTCATCCGTACTTTTTGGTGAAACCGATCTTGGGTAGCAAGACGAAGCATTTCCCAATCTTCGTTAAAAAAAGCCCCTACGGTTACGGCTGTGTGGGAGAGATTATATACCGCATTCTCTTTACTGTACGATTTAGGCAAGGTGGTACGTGATTTAGCCGTTGAGATCGGTTTGTTCGGAATGACGACAACCGCTTTCAGATAATCGGGGAGGTGTTTTTGTTGAGAAAAAACTTTTTGTTTTTCCACCATTGCCGCATTAAATCCCCCCATAACTGCCGGAGTAATGTTATCGGGATGGCTTTCATACACGAGAGCATGATTGAGGATACGGCGTTTGGATACTTTAACTCCTGCGGCTTCATGCGCACAACTGATCGCACTCACGATGACAGCCGAAGAGCTACCCAAACCTCGAGACATCGGGATTTGGTTGTAAAAGGTAAATTTGAAGTTTTGTCGCTTCTGGGTCAAACGGCGGTAATGCTCATTAAATATACTGACAAAAAGGTTGTTCCCTTTAAGTCTTGGGTTGTTTTCCCCTTCCCCTTTGATGGAGACGGCAAAAAAACGTGACGGCACCAATTCGACTTGGTTACGCAAATCAACGGCAAGCCCTAATGAATCAAATCCGGGTCCTAAATTCGCACTCGTTGCAGGTACACTAACGAACAAATAATTTCCTTATCCTACGGCATCAATCCCATAATAGGGGAGATTGTCCGAATCAAATTTTTCTAAATCGATATTTTTGGGAAGTTCAAATGCGATAATCTCGGGCGAGGCTATCGGTTCTAACTCAATGGTTGTCCTATTTTTAACAAAATAGAGCTTTCCGTACGCTTTGATGGGGCTATTTTTGTTGAAAAAGAAGGCATCCGTAGCTAAAAGTGGGATTTTTTTCGTAATACTCAGAGTTTTTAGAAAAAGGTAGGTCACCTTGATCCCCATAAAACTTCCGGGACCTTTGGCATAAATAAAATGTGAAAAAGTATACTTCTCCAACAACGAATCAAAAATCTCCGCCAGCACATCCGAGCTCATCCCATCACTGCGGATCTCTTCGACTAGCTCTCCTTCTTTGTAGACGCCTACGAGAACAGGAGAACCTAGTGCGATAACGAGTGCATCATGCATACGCTTTTGCCAGCTCTTTTGACTCAGCGTATGCTAGTTCGACGATTTCATAATTTGCCGGATCTTTGAGAAGCTCAAGCGTCAATTTATGGTTTAGATCGTGACTTCCGGCAAAGGCTTCGTAGTTACCGATAAAATTCATACCGATCAGTGACATATCCCCGATCGCATCGAGGATTTTATGACGAACAAACTCATCTCCGAATCGAAGTCCCTCAGGATTGAGCACTTTTTTGTCATCCAAAACGACCGCATTTTCCAAACTCCCGCCCAAGGCGAGCCCTTTGGAACGTAGATACTGTACTTCGTGAACAAACCCAAACGTACGCGCACGGGCAATCTCTTTTTTATAGTTCTCTTTGGTAAACGCTAATACATAACTTTGCTTGTCAATCACGGGGTGAGAAAATTTGATCGTGAAATCATAATTCATGTCATTGGAGGGGATTAATTTAACGTATTTATCACCCTCTTGTACAATCACCTCTTTTTTAATCCGCATGATTTTTTTCGGAATATCTTGAGCGATAATCCCGGCTTCTTCAAGAAGCATACAAAAACTCATAGACGAGCCATCCATAACAGGGACTTCATCGGCATCGACAATGACACGGAGGTTATCGATACCATAGGCATAGATCGCTGAGAGCATATGCTCGATCGTCGAGATGGTAACACCCTCTCGTCCGATAACGGTTGCCATTTTGGTATCGACAACATTTGCGGGAAGCAAAGGGATAGATACCCCTGCATCACTGCGGTAAAAAACAATACCGCTGTTTACCCCTAAAGGTTCGAGCCGTAATTTAACGGGTGAGCCTCGGTGCAAACCAATCCCTACAAGTTCAACACTTTTGCCAATCGTTGTTTGCATCATCTCTTTAATTCCTTACCTTATCCTATCTGAACACTACAATGAGTAAAGCCCATTTTAGTGGCAAGGACAAGTCTGTCCTTTGCAATCCCCTAAAGCTTTACGCAAAAATGCGTAAGACTCAAATATCTAAAAGTTATTATATCGGTTTTAGCGTTGATTAATTGTGAATTTAGCGCTTTCTATGACACTGGTAATATTGTCATAAATCCATTTGGTATCCATCCACTCTTCCGGTCTCACTTCAATCCCTTGGACCAAAATTCCAAAATGAAGGTGATCTCCCATCGCATATCCGCTGAGTCCTGTTTTAGCGATTTCTTGACCCAATGCAGCAACATCACCCTCTTGAACATGGACATCTGAACAATGCCCGTACAAGGTATAAAGGCCAAAGCCATGATCGACAATCGGCAAGTTTCCATAAATCCCGTTCGGCTGAGAGAACACAACATTTCCTCCATTGGAGGTGCGAATCGCCCCCATAGCAACGCTCGCCAAATCAAGCCCCATATGGTATGCTTGGCTTACGTTCTCTTGTCCTTTATAACTGTAAATGCGGTGATCTCCGAAGTCTGCCACTTTTTGACCGTTCACTAACGGGTAAAAAGGCTCAGGGCTAAAATCGACAATCATGTTTTTGGATACTTTTGAAGTCACTTCATGGATAATTTTTTCATTATCGGCACGTACTTTTTCGTTAATGATGCGAAATTGGTCTAACCGATCATCCACTCCGGCAGTTTGTTCATATTCATTCGCGAGTTCGGCAATTTTACCGTCCAAAAATGCATCACTGAGTTCAATATTCGAAACACGATAAGCATGATCTTTCAAACGAAGCGGTACCGCGCTTTTGGTCTCATTGCCCGCATGATCAAGTGCGACAACGGTTGCACTAAATGTTTGCTCCTGTACCGGCCATGCTACCAAAGAAGCGTAATATCCCTCTTTCATAAACGGTTGTGCGATAAAAGTTTTCCCAAAATTCGTCTCAATTCTCAAACTTTTCATGTGAGGATCTTCCGCTTTAAAAATTACGATTGCCGATCCCCCTTTTTGAATTTTATAGGAGTTGGCAATAATTGCCAAAACCGGTCGACGCTGATCAATAACAAGGGTGATCTCTTCTTTATAGGTATTTCCCATAAACAGACCCCACAAACTGTTGTCGGTTGCTTCGATTTTAAGTGTTACCGAAGCGGCTTCTACCCGGCGAACTCCTTTTGGAGGGAGGATATCAAACGATGTTTTATTCACTTTTGAAGGGGTGTTCTCATCCACTATCACCCATTCATCATGGGGTGTTGCAATGGTCGCTTTGTAAGATTTTAGACCGCTCGCATCTTCAACATTGACATGAATAGGATCTTTAAAATTCCAGTATCCTTCATGTGAAAGCGTTACTTTTGGATCTTCTCTCTCAAAAATAGGCGAAAATCCCATAAATCCAAGCGCACCTAAAACTAAAACTACTAATACCCATCCAATTATTCCCGAACCGTTTCGGCCTCTTCTCACACCAACTCCTTTGTTATCATCATTATCATCTCTTTTGCTAACTCATGATAATTTTCTTGTTTTAAATCCATTCCGGCACGCCGTACATGTCCACCCCCGCCGAATGCAGCCACGATTTTTGCGGCATTGACTACCCCATCGGTACGCAAGGAGATCTTTGCTCCGCCATGAGGGTGTTCTAGGACCATCACAGCCGCTTGAACGCTTCGCATCCCGAGTGCTTCGTCCAATACTTTTTTGCATTCAGCCACAGTAGCACCCGTCTCTTCCAATAGCGACAAGGGAACTTCCAATAAGGCCAATCGTCCATCCGCTAAAAGCTTCATTTGTTTAAGGAGAATTCCCCGAATCCGAAGCGATGCGAGTGAATGGCGACGATACAGCCACTCAACACACACGGTATGTTCAGCGCCCAGTTCTATCAGGGAGTGAGCCATCTTAAAAGTTTTGACATTGCATGCAGGCGCACTAAAACATTGAGAATCATCAATCAGTCCCGCATAAAGCGCCGTCGCCATTTTACCATTGATTTTTATATCGTTAGCAACAAAATAATCATAAACGACTTCCGTCGTGCTGATTGCCGACGTATCAATAATATTATGCGTCCCATAAAAGTTGTTGCTGATGTGATGATCAATATTTATTAAAGGAAGCTCTTTTTCAATCCCAAGCCGCCCATAACTCCCACAGTCAAAACTGATCATACACTCAGCATTCTCCGGAAAACGATCGGTAATTTTGTCAAACCACGGGAGAAATGCTAGATTTGGGTTTACTTCTGTCGAGATGCAAAAAAGGGTTATTTTTTTTTGACTGCGAAGCAAATAAGAATAAAAGGCACATGCTGCACCGAGTGAATCGGCATCAGGATTTTTGTGAGTGACTAAAACAATATGCTGGGAAGAATCAATCAGATTTGACGGCATCGATACTCAATACTAGCCTAATTTTAGGCGAAATATCCCGATTATACCACTTATTCTCGGGGTTGGAGGAGAAGGGATGATTAAATTTTAATCATTATGGATTATACCGTCACCGTCTCACTCTTAAAATAGGTAATTTGATTACGTCCGTTAGCTTTTGATCGATACATGGCAGCATCGGCATGGCGAACCAGCATCTCGACCTCTTCGCCATGATCAGGATACAAAGAGGCTCCGATACTCGCCCCTATTGTAATCAAATGTCCATTGACTACAAAAGGTTCTTCTAACGCTTTTAAGATACGATCAAAAAGCTGCTGAGCATCTGAAATCATATCAATATCGCTAAACACAACCACAAATTCATCTCCGCCGATCCGGGCAATCGCATCACTTTGACGAAGCTGTTTTTCAAGCCGATCCGCCACTTGTTTCAAAATATTATCCCCAATTTCATGTCCATAAACATCATTGACCTGCTTAAATCCGTCCAAATCCAAAAAGGAGATGACCGCTTTTGAATTTTTTCGTTTTGAAAACGATAATATTTGCTCTGCCAACGTCATAAAGAGGTAACGATTCGGAAGGTTGGTCAATGGATCGTAGTTTGCCATGTGGTGAAGTTGTTCTTGGCGTTTAAGATGTTCGGTGATATCGCTGAAAATCCCGATATAATTTTCCACTTCACCTTTCTCATCTCTCACTGCATCAATACGCAAAAATTCAGCGTACCGTTCACCATTTTTTTTACGGTTCCAGATTTCACCACGCCATGAGCCAAGAGTATTTATCGCTTCATTAAGTTTTTCATAAAATAGATTCTCATGCATCCCTGAGCGTAATATGATCGGTTTGTTTCCGATAACTTCTTCCGGTGCATAGCCGGTCAATTCACAAAAAGCCTCATTGACATCAATGATAATTTTTTGAGGGTTTGTAATAATAATCCCCTCTCTGGAGTTGTGAAAAACATTTGCGGCACGGCGAAGATATTTTTCATTTTCTTTAACAATCACGATTTGATTTTCCAGTGATTCTGAATTGGATCGTAATGTATTCGTCAAACGCCGCATTTTGGTTGTTAGAAAAATCAACAGGGCAATAACACCACTTAGCATAAAAATAATATAAAGTGCGTACCTTTGCGCAACATCCTGAAGTGAAAAGGGTGGAACGGTATCATAGGGTTTAATGCGCAAACCCTGCATCAAAGATCGGATTCCTTCGTACGATAAGGGAATATTCCATCCGTAATATCCGGCCGTTTTGGTAATCTCAGAGCCATAAGGTAAATTTAACAGGGCAACACCGACCTGATTTGCCAATACACGATCGGTATGTTTGGATGAAGCAAACGGCCATTCCGGATAAAGGGTAGTTGAAAGGGCCTGAGGAAAATTTTCTACCGGATGGATGATTTTAAACTCATCAAGATTGATTTTTCCCTCTTTTGCCATTTTTTCTAATACACCTGTACGAATAAATCCGGCATCCACGGAAGCGTTTTGGACGAGATAGACAACTTTATCGTGAGGCATATCGGTATAGCGTATTTTGGATTCTTTGGTGATATCAATACCGTTTTCTTGCAGTAAAATCCTCTGGGCTAAGTAACCCCCAAGAGAGAGTTCATCGACCGCAGCAATCTCTTTTCCTCTCAAATCACTCAATTTTTCAAGATCATGCCGTTCATGCCGTGCAATAATCACCCCTCCGAACTCCGTAAGCTCTTTTCCGCTGACATTTGCACGAATCAAAGTTGCCATACGGCTTGCATCAAATTTTGCTGAAAGATAAATATAGTGTTCAGGATTGCTAAACATAAAATCGAGTTCATCCAACGAAGCCGCTGCATTGAACTCAGCGTAGCCAAGAGGACGTATAATAAAACGATGGGTGGATATTTTACTGTTGAGATAAGTGGCTAAAGGCTGCCATTCACTGAGCGTATCGGCTTTTGAGCGAAAAGCCAATACACCGATTACTGCCTCTTTTTTTCCTACTTCAGATACAGATGCGCCAAAGGACAAAGAAAAAAAAGCTGCCAACAACAGTAGCAACACATATCGGAATGTCATTTTCTACCTTTATTTTTCGACTGCATCGGGACTTCTCAAAACATTAAAATAGGAGATTTTATTTCTCCCGGTCTCTTTGGAGTGATACATTGCGATGTCGGCATCACGAATCAGAAGCTCAATATCCTCCTTATCATCGGGAAAAATTGCCACCCCGATACTTGCACCGATCGAAAGGGAGAATCCATTCACCACATACGGCTCTTTGATTGCAAAGAGAATACGTTCCAAAAGAGCTCTAGACTCGGAAATCGCATTGATATCACTTAGGAGTAAAACGAATTCATCTCCTCCAAGCCGAGCAATAATATCACCTTGCCGCATCTGTTTTTCCAAACGTCTGGAGACATGTTTGAGGATACTATCTCCTATCGTATGTCCGTATTGGTCATTGATTTGTTTAAATCCGTCAAGATCCAAAAAGGCGACAATCGCTTTTGTATTACGACGTTTTGACTGTGCAAGAATTTGTCCGGCAACATTCTGGAATAAGCTGCGGTTGGGAAGATTGGTCAGCGCATCGTAGTTCGCCTGATGTTCAAGATCTTCTATCTCTTTTTTATTTTCAGTGATATCGCTGACAATAATCACAAATCCTTCAATCACCCCTTCTTGACTGTGTACTGAGTCGATTCGAAGGAATTTGGCATATTCCTCGCCGCTTTTTTTCTTATCCCAAACCTCTCCGCGCCAAGTACCGTTTATCTCAAGAGATTCATTCATTTTCGCATAAAACGATATCGCATGCCGATTGGAATAGAGAATTACCGGTTTTGTACCGATAAGCTTTTCGTGGGTATATCCGCTCATATCACAGTAGGCTTCATTCACATCAAGAATAACCATGTGCGGATCGGTAATGATAATCCCTTCGTGGGAGTTATGGAAAACACTGGCGATCTGTCGAAGATATTTTTCGGTATTTTGAGAGATTTCAATCTGTTTTTGAAGGGCTTCAGATTCATTTTTTAAGCGTTGATTGAGAGTACGAATATAAAAAAGCATCCAAGCGAAAACGGAGGCACTCACAATATACATAATGTATATCAGCGAACCGCTCTCTACCTCAGGGGTTGAGGCAGATACCTGTAAGCTATAAAATGATAAAAAAATTACTAAACGATATATCATTTCATTTTTCTTTCACGAATCATATATCTTACAGTATAAAAGATGTAATTTAAAATACACCTTTAAAATCACAAAAATACCGTTATTTCCCTCTTTTATTCTACCGTGGAGTGTAAAACCGCTTCAAAGTCTTTCTGAGCCTGCATTAATACCGCTTTGCCATCAGCATCACTGACTCGTGCACTGCTCATCCAGTTATAGACACCCGGGAATCCCATCACGATTTCATTGGTATCTTTTTTCTTGTATACCATCAAGGTACACGGCGCGAATGCCGCAGCTTCAGGACGTGTTTTCGCTACCGTATAGATAACTTTTAATTTGCAAATCGAGTAGGTATCGTAAAAATCAAACGGACTTTTTTCACCGAGGGCAAAATTATAATCGGTAAAATTGGACATTACAAATCCGGCCGGCTTCAAACCGTCTTCGATCATCATCTCCGTCTCTTCTTTATCGCTCGCCCAACTCTCTTTGCTGCTTGCTTTAACGTATCGGCTTAAAAGTTTCCCTTCTGAGGGGAGCGATGTTTCACTCATGGATACTTTCGCATTCGGTAACGCTTTCTTCAGTGTTGCCAATGCCTCTTTTTCGATCAATGCAAACTCTGCAGCTTTAAACCCTGCGATTTTTGCCATTGCTGAAGCAGTTAGGATAGAAACATGGAGTTCTTTCTCCCCGGCGCGTTGATAAATTCCAAATCCCATCGGGACAAAAATCCCCGCATCGGGATGGGCTTTTACCAAAGACTCTGAAAGCGTTTTATGGTACGCGGTCAAAAGATTAAACTGCGTAAAATCACTTTGTCCGAACTGGATTTTAAACGGCCCGTTCATTTCGCTGTTGGCTGAAATGACAAAACCGTTGGCTTCAAGTGCTTTTTCAACAACTCCGGCATTTAACTTGCCCTCCGCATTTGAAACACTGAATAAGTGTAAATCACCGCCAAAAAGGGACAAAAATCCCGCCAAGATAGTTATGAGTAGAATTTTCATGGTTAACTCCTAAGGTTGAATATAAAATGCGCCCTCAGTGGCGCGCTCGATCACTTCAGCGATCCCGGCACTGACGATCTCGACATCAGGAATTAACTGATCAGGCGAAATCTTTTTTGTCTCCATCGTGTTACCGCAGGCGACGAATTCGACACCGTATTGCTGCAATGCCCGTACACGCAGGGCAATCTCTTTTTCACTTTTGAGCAGAGTGCGGATACCGTGATAATAGGCAACGATACGCAGATGGATCTTTTCGGGTCCGTAAAATTTCAGGACATTGTTCGCCGTACTGAGACCGTGATGGATTGATTCATCATCTCCCAAACTGATCCCCATTACCACTTCACGCGGTTTTTCGATCGAGGGTTCGGGTTGTGCAAAACGGACATCTCCAAAAGCAAGCGTCGAGAGCAAACTCCCTAAAAACACTAATCGTTTCATCATTACTCCCATTCTAATACCCGATAGGATGCTTCAACATTATGACGATGAGTCCCTTCATACAGTTTGTATTTTTTATACTTATCCATACTCACTTTTTTAATCGTCTCATCAATGCTGAGCCCCTCAGCAATCGCTGCGCGGATTTCGGTACGCATCTGCGTGAAATAGTCCCGTGTCATTTTCACCGCCTCTTTGTCGGTACGCTCTCCGTGTCCGCCGACAACATGTCTAGCACCCAATTTGTCCAAATCATCCAATGCCGCTATCCAGCCATTGATATCTCCACCTCGTACAGATGGGAGTCGGTCATTAAAGACCAGATCAGCAGCAATCAGAACCTTTGATTTTGGAAGATATACCACCAAATCTTTAGCCGTATGGGCTTTGTGTTTCGCAAATTTGAGTTCTAACCTTTGATTCCCGATGGTAAGATTGGTATCGCTGCTGATCATCTCACTCGGTAAAGTCGGTTTGGTTTTGGCGTATGCCTCTGGAGAGATATAGGTTTGCATTCGGGTTGGGATGCTCATATCGGCATTCACCTTGAAATCATCCGAACTCAAAACTCTAACTCCGCTATCGGTAAAGAAATTGTTTCCAAGCCAATGGTCATCATGAATATGGGTATTGATCACGAGTTTAACGGGGAGGGATTTAATTTTTTGCATCGCTTTGTAAGCTGAGTGGGCATACGCATATGAGGGACCGGTGTCAACGACGACATACCCCTCACCTGCATCGATATAACAGCTGTTGACGATGTTGCCGTTGTTGGTTTTATCCATTATTTCGGGTTTTCCAAAAAAACAGTGAACGTCCGAAGTAATCCGTACCGGTTTGAGGGAGTAATCATACGCACTCAAACTCGTGACGGCTAAAAATAGAGTTCCCAACAACGTTTTCATCACTCAGCCTTTAGAAGAGGTAGTTAATTTCGAAACGGTATTCGTTGTATGAGTTGTTATCAACAGTGCCTTGAACAGTCGCACTGGTGTACGCTGGATCGGCATCAACCGTAGCAAAACGAAATTTAAACTCAGTATTTGGGAGTGTTTTAAACGTTTGCGTTGCATCAACGTGGAAAATATTTCGGTCAGTAAACGTTGATGTAAATGCTTTAGCATCATCAAAATCCATATTTTCATAGTCTGCTGCAACTAATAACCCTGGAACCAATCCTGCTTTTCCAAAATCGTAAACGGCTTTTACTGCCCAGTTTTTAGTATTTGCAATCCAATCCACTTGTGCCATTGAACGGGTATATCCGCCTGTCGGGAATCCACGCCACATTGCAATGATATCAGCATCATCAGAAACCTTTGAATACCCAGCTGAAAGTTCCAATGGACCGCTTGCAGCAACCAAACGTGCCATGATAATACTACCATCAGCATTATTTGGATCAGTATAACCATTAGCAGCACCTGCAAACGTTGTATTGCCTTTAAATGCACCACTCAATGATGCACCACCGATTGCGCCAGCACCATCATCCATTTGTTTCAAGTATCGAACACCCGGGGTTAATGTCCAAGCATCATTTAGTTTAATTTGATAATTTGCTTCAGCAATCGCCGTTTTAACAAATCCACTTAACGCAACATATTCAGCATCAAGTTTAAGATTCGGAATCGATTTATTAGAAGCCGTTACTAACACCATTTCAGGATTGACATCTTCACCCGCACCACTAATTAAAGTAGGTGTTAATCCTTTATGTACCCCTGAATCATCATTTTCATTATATTTTTCAAACGCGATTACACTATGAAAGCTTTGATGATCTCGTAGTTTTTGAGACATGATATAAGCTGCACGAACGGATGTGTCAGGAATATCTTTATTTTCGATCACTGCTGCTTCAAAAGTGTTTGGAATCATTTTAGTATCATTCGTTGCGAGCATAATACTGTCAATACCTTGACGACCGATTTTAACATTACTTTTGCCATTTTTGTATTCCAAATAAGCTTCGGCAAAATTGCCCATTGCCCCTTCGGTTCCATCCGCACGAGTATGGTAGGTATCTTTACCCGCTTTACCATAGTTGGTCACTGCACTCCCCAATGTATTATCCGGGTGCATAGGAACCGTGCCATAAAATCCTACTGTCGCACCTACACCTTTATAAAAACCAGTTTTATACACTAAGCTTCCGCCAAGACCCCACATATTGTTATCTTGCACTGCTGCATTTTCATTGTCCCAATCCCACCAAAACATATTAGAACGAAGACGTCCATAAACATCACCCTCGGTAAACATTTCACCAATCGAGTTTACTGCATCCGGTGCTTTGGTGTATTCAACTTGATAGTTCCCTTTAACCGTACGATCTTCAGATTTAAGCGCATACGCCGACGTTGCCAATACACAAGTAGCTGCTGCTACCATACTAAGTTTTACTAATTTCATTCCCAACTCCTTAAGTTTGATCGATTTACACACAGGTGCTTAACACCCACGTGAACCTTTTTTCGGACATCCGCAGTCATAATCCATCAGTTTGACATTGCTGTTACCGCTGATGTTGACATTTTTCTGACGGCGGATATAGGCCGCTGTCACATCGTAGACCGGTTTAGTCAACGAATCTTTGAGGTTTGAACCTGCATTTTGCAGGTTGCCTCCCCATGAAGAGACTTTGTAGACTTTCGTATCATTGAGAGGTTTGCCACCTACCATGATGTTCGTGATACGTTTACCGCTCACAGCACCCACGCGAATCTCATAGGTCACTCCACCCAAGCGGCTCATATCGCCTCCTTGTTGATAAAGCGGATTGGCGTTAAAGACGTTATCGGCGATATCTTCGAGCAATGTACGAATATGCAAGCCGGTCAACTCAAACGTATAGACGTTCGGATAGGTAATTGCAGTCATATCGTAGACATCGTCCATTGTGATCTTGTCACCGCCGAGAACCGTTGTCCCCCATCGGTATCCCGGAGTAAACGAGATATCCGAATCCATCGCGTCGATAATCGAATCGTTGATCAACTGATCGAACGTCGAATGGAAGGTATCACGTTTAAACAAGGTCGATTTGGTAATCCCCAACACTTCGGAAAGTTCGGAATCATACGGTGAATAAAGTTCTTTAACCAACGCCTCCCCCTCAGGATCGGCAGGGATCAGATTCGACGCAACCGGAATCAGTTTGTACTCGTACCCTTTGACCTTATGGTTTTGGATATCGAGATCGAGACGTCCGACGTATTTACCGTGACTTCCGGCGATAACGATCACCGTACCATTGATTACCGTAGGACGTGGAGATGGATCGTGCGTGTGTCCGCTAAGGATGAAATCGATCCCTTTGACCTGACGAGCCACCTCTTGGTCAACGCTGAAACCGTCGTGTGAAAGAACCACAACACAGTCCACTTTTTCCTCTTTACGAAGTTTATCCACATACGTTTGAAGGGTATCTAAACGTAAGCCGAAACTCCACCCTTGGGTAAACTCTTTTGGGTTTGCCGTAGAGGTAAACGGAAACGACTGACCGATAATACCGATCTTCGCACCGCCTCGCTCCATAATGGTATAAGGTTCAAAAATCAGCTCCTCAAAATCATCGGCAAACGAATCATCCCCGACGACGTTTTGAGAAACGAATTTGGCATTGAGCATCTCAATCAGCTCTTTTACCCGTTTTTTACCGTACGTAAATTCCCAGTGACCGACCATGACATCTACACCGAGGTAGTTTTGCGCTTTGACGATCGCTTCACCGCCGGTTTTAAGGGCAACGCCCGTCCCTTGCCATGTATCCCCAGAATCGAGAAGCATAACATTGTCCGCACCGCGCTCTTTTTTGATATGGTTGATGAGGGTTTTCATGTGCGAAATTCCCCCCATTTTCCCAAACTTGTTAGCTAACGCATCAAAGTTCATAAACGTGTCGAAATAGGCATCCAAGGTTTTACCCTGCATCCCGTAATGTTTCAAAAATGACTCTCCACATAAAAATCCCGGAGTTCCGGTCAAATTAGGAGCAGAGATCAATGTCGAAGGCTCTCTCCAATACAGCGGTTTAATGTGGGCATGCATATCACAGATATGAAGCAGCGTCACATTTCCTTTTGCATTGAACCCATAAATATCTTTGAGGCTTACCTCATCGGCACGTTTCGGACCTCCCGCGGCAGAAGCAACGGCAGGTACTCCGATCCCTAACGCCGCAGCGATATGGAAAAAATCTCTTCGTGATAAATCCATCGTTTAATCCTTAACGTTTTACGCTTGGAATAGCGATAGTATTCCCTTTGCTTTTGTTGGTGACGTACACTTCCAATCCAACCATCTCTTTCGAACCGAGTGGAAGTTCAGCTAAAAGGGCATTTTTCATACATTGCTGCATCCGTTTGTCGAGCGTCACCATTTGACTTTGGGTCATGCGGTATGCCGGCCAAGTACTTGCAGCTGCCGTCTCTTTTGCCCCTAAATCCGGTAACGGCTGCATACGTAGACGCTGTCCGATGATATCCATACTGTGACAATTGTTGCATGAAAGACCGCGACCGCCGCGACGCTCTTCAAACACTTCTTGTCCAAGTTTCATCATTTCTTGCATATGTTTATTCGCTTTAACATCAATATTGGTTTTCTGTCCGTTCGCCAATGATTTGACATACGCAGATATTTTAACCATCTCTTTGCTCTCAAGCTTCGGTACCGGTTTTTCATTCGCCGCAGCCGCCATTTGGATACTATGTGCCAACGTCACTACTCTTTTAGCACTCTCGACGTAACGTGGGAATCCTGCGATGTATTTAGGAAGATCTTTCTCTTTAACACCTAACATTTTAGCGTACCCGGCACTCCCGATAAGTTCACCAAAGAGTTGTTCCCCCTCAGCTACATCCATCTCTGCGGGATTATTATCCAAAAGCTCTGCGTACATTTTTTTGTCCGCATCGGACATACTGAGTTTTTCTTCCGCATTCACTGTTCCCAAAAGGGCTAAACACACCAACGCTGCCGTGATAGATAAAGTACGCATTGCTTATCCTTTTGGAGTAATTTGTGTCGTACTCTCGACGCTTTGACCTTTGTTATCTTTTGCAATAACTTTGAGTGTTCCAGCACCCGGTACTTTAAAGCTGATACTCATAAGAGGGTTCACCGAGAGAGATTCCCAGATCACCATTTTGGTAATCAACGTATCGTTGAACATAAACTTCACTTCATCGATGTATTCAGCCGGAATCAATACTCCCGTATCTTTGTTTTTACGCATACCGGTTTCCATCGGATGCATCGCCATAAAGTCGATTTTTACAACATCGCCTGCTTTGTAATCTTTCGGTTTGATTTTAATCAGTGTTTTCATAATATTAATCCTTTATCAATTTTTACTAAACGTTATAGAGTTGATTAAAATCAACCACACCCGCCGATGGTTACTTTGACATTTTGTTTTGCGCTAAGGAACGACCCGTCACTCATCTCTGCGATCGCTACCACATCCTGAGTCCCGCCGAGTTTTACACGGGTACCGAAAAATGCTTCCCCGTTTGCAGGGGTCAAATAGATATTGGCACAACGGACATTTCCATTTTTTGACGCGAGTATATGGATTGCTTTAACGTAATCTTTTGCGTTCATTGGACTCTCAACGCTCACTTTTACCGGAACAACCGCACCGTTTTCCGCAATCTCAGGAGCTTCCATTTTGACTTTTGCAGAAGCAACCAATGCTTTACCACCGGTAATCGCAGCAACTGCCGTCTCAAAATTCATCTCATTCGGACCGCCCGATTTTTTCTCTTCTGCCGCACTGGATACATGAGGCAATGCCATCGCACATGCCGCCGCTGCCCCAAAACCTTTTAAAAATGATCTTCTTTCCATAGTATTTCTCCTTGAACTTTATTTTTTAACTGCTGTGATATACGATATCAAATCGCACACTTCGCGCTCATTCATCAAACCATTAGCCAAATTAACCGTCATAGCCGATTTTGGATTATCCAATCGAGGATCAGCAATTTTTTGGTACATAAATTGAGCATTACGCACGCCGCTATCCATGTAAAGTTCTTTGTACTTGCTCAAATCAGGGCCGATATTACCGTACCCTTTGGCCCCTTCGATGTTGTGACAGGCAACACAGTTACCCATTTGTTTCTCTTTACCATCAGGAAGAAGGCGAGTTAAACCCTCCGGCGGATTCTCTTTTGCATCTTTTCCGTTTAGGTTATGGAAAATATAGCTTCCACGGGCAATCGCTTTAGGGTCATTGCTGACACATCCCTCAGGCATGACGTACGCTTTAGCTGCAGGAAGGGCATCTTTTTTCAAAATGGCCGTCGCATCCGGGCTCTCAATTACCTGTGATAAATCGGCTGCACTTAAAAAAGTTGCAAGACCGAGCATGATCACTTTTCGCATTGGCTCTCCTTGAATTCTTATTTCGAGGAGTATTGTAAAGCAGGAGTGTAAAATTAATGTAAAAAAAATGGATAATTAAAGGAGAGTGCAAATAGGCGGGTAAAAAGTATACGAAAAGGTACTTCCTTTCCCGTAGATTGAGTCGATTTGAAGCTCAATTCCCGCTTTATCGATAATCGATTTGACGATATTAAGCCCTATCCCAAATCCCCCTTTATCACGATTTTCACGATAATAACGCTCAAAAATACGGTTCACATCTTCGATTCCGACACCATAATCTTTAAAACTCATGACACATCGATCATCCATATTCAGTAAAAAGATATCGATTTTCCCCTCTTCCCGCGAATATTTAATCGCATTGGAAAGATTATTGTCGATAATCCGCTGAAGCTGTGTGGGATTGAATAAAATTCCTACCTCTTCATCGATATACGGTTCTAATGTAATATTTTTCAAAGCGGCAACTTCAGCAAAATAATCAATCCTCTCTTGCAAATAGCGGCTAAGATTAATGCGTTCATATTCAAAAGCCAAGCGTTCGTTTTTAATCAAATAGTCCATATCGTTATAAAGGGTAGCAAGGGTTTTCGTTGCCGCCTTAATCCGCTTAAGGTATTTATTACTCGGATTGGATCGATGATAAAGATCGATATTGACATTGATAATGGAAAGCGGCGTATTGATCTCATGCATCGAATCTTTGATAAACTGATCGAGCCGTTTGTTGACTCTCTGAAACGGCAAGGCAAAACGATCCAAAAAGAAAAGCGAGAGGACAAAGATCAGCGCAGCGATGGAGAGGAGGATAATGACCACATCCTGATAAATGCGTGCATACGAAATCTCCCCTCCTACCACTAAATACGATGCATCAAAATATCGCCGTTCAGGAAGAGCCACCACCAAAGACGCATATCCGTTCTGGATATGATATCCCGTTTTTTGAATACCTACTTCGGATTGAATTAGGGTAAAAATCGGCTTAAAATGGAGATCATACAACCCTGATTGAAACGAACGGAACCTCGGGTAATCAAACGCTTGTTTCTCTTTAGGATCAAACTCTTCCATCGAACGGAGAATCAAATGCGATTGACGTTTGAGCTTAAATTCATACTGAATTTCATACACATATTTCATGTAGGTGACATACAAGTAGGTAGGAACCAGTAATAATACTGCTACCAGCATCGTATACAAAAAAGCATTTTTAAGGGCGTAGCGATTATCGTTCAATGATGTAACCCAGCCCGCGACGATTTTGGATGATCTCTAAAGGGAGCTTTTTACGTAAATTATTGATCTGCACACGGATATTGGCAGGATCGACGTACTCACCCCAAATCTCATCTTGAAACATCTCCACCGAGACGACTTGATTCGTGTGCTTGAGCAATACGGCAAAAATCTCTTTTTCCGTTTTACTAAGAGCTATATTATGATCGTTGTGCATCAAAGTGAAGTTTTCAGTATCGTAAATCAGCCCTTCGCCAAAATCAATTTTGTTTTCCCCCTCATGATAAAAACTTTTCAATGCATGCATAATCCGTATCTGCAATTCGGTAAGATCAAACGGCTTACGGATATAGTCGCAGCATCCCGATTTGTATCCCTCCTGCAAATCGTCTACATTGACCATCGAGGTGAGGAAGATCGCAGGAGTTTTATTCCCCTCTTTGCGAAGGGTACGGAGGAGATCAAACCCGTTCATCCCCGGGACATTGACATCGAGGAGATAAAGATCAAAATGGGTTTCATAAATGGCATCGAATGCCCTCTCGCCATTGCTGAATCCGACTACCTCAAGCCCTAGTTCTTCTAAGAACTCGGTGATGCTCACACGGAGCATGTATTCATCTTCGAGTAACAATACCTTCATCGTATCTCCCCTTTGATCTCGTTGGTTACTTTGTAATCGAGCATAATACCGATCAATTCCTCTTTGGAATACGCATTAAGCCGTTCACGTGCTTCTTCGAGATAGAGTTCTCGATCCTCTGGGCCCACAGTGTCTTTGAGATACAACAGCTCTTTATCGTATACACTTTGAAACTGGGCATTATCGAGCGATTTTTTCACCATAACATCATAAAGCTCATTACGGGAGAGATGGATCAAAAATGAAATATCCTCTTCATCCGAGTGAGCATAGGTCGTAATTTGCTTCGGTGAAAGGGAAAAAATAAAAGCTCCGATACTCTCACCCTCCCCGTTCATCATCGGTTCATAAAAAAGATACCGTCCGCCGCTAAAAATGACACGGGCTGTTTTGAGTGTTTTAAAATTGATCCCGTTTAAAAGTTTTAAATCGCTTTCGGTGTATTTCGGATTGGCCAAAATATATTCCTTGCCGATGGCTGGATTCTCTTGCATAAATACCGCCGTTTCATAAAACCGCTCATCCATCAAAATATACAGATCAATCCCCAACCGATCAAAATATTCCTGCGTCGATTCGAAAAAAGAGACCACTTCGACAAACCCGATCATCTTCTCACTGTGATAAACGGGAACGGTCGCTTTAACGCCGATTTTTCGCCCAACTTCGATTGCCGAACGGGGATTCTTATGAGTTTGAAAATAGAGCAGATCGGGGCGGTGAAAATCCAGCGGCATCCCGGCATACGAATTATCCCAACTGCGGGCGAAAATAACGTAATCCGACGTGATGATTTGAGACCGGATCAACGAATCGGTATGAAGTTTAATCGACTCCATCACCTCGGATAAAATTTCAAAACCTTTATCTTCATCCTCTTGTTCCAATGCCTCGCTCAGAGAACTGTTTTGCCCCAGTATCAACGCATAGCGCAAAGCGGTAGAACGCTCTTTTTCGAGTTGATTATTCAGCGCCAGTGTAAGTTGGTCACTCAGCCGCTCTAACGTTTGCGAGGTTACCTTTTGCTCCAAATACCATAACACACCGCCCAGCATTATCGCTATGAATAAAAATACCCCGGCGATCATCTTTTTATCGGATAAAAAATGGTACCAGCGATCCATTAGACGTTTTCCTTGCGCTTCTTACCCATCTTATAGACATACGCCAACACTTCGGCAACTGCGGCAAACATCATATCGGGAATCGCTCTGTCAATCTCCACTTCTTTGTAAAGCGAGCGTGCGAGGGGAGGATTTTGGACGATATGAACCCCATTTTCACGTGCTATCTTTTTAATCTGAATCGCGATATTGTCAACCCCTTTGGCCACCACCACCGGAGCATTATGTTTGGTTTCATCGTAGACTATCGCTACGGCGTAGTGGGTTGGATTGGTAATAACGACATCCGCCGTCGGAACGGAGGACATCATCCGCTTACGTGCCGCCTGCATCTGAATCTGGCGAATTTTTGCCTTGATATGCGGATCCCCTTCCATATTCTTCATCTCATCTTTGATCTCTTGTTTCGACATTTTGAGTTTATCGAAATACTGTTTTCGGGTAATAAAAAGATCGAAAATCGCATACACAAAAATGATGATAAGCATGACCGAAGCAAGGACGATCGCTTTATCCCGCAACCACCCCATCTGATCTTCGAGGGTAAAGAGAGCAACCGTTGGCAGTTCTTCCATGTATCCCCAAAAAAAGATAAAACCGATTCCCAAAGCAGTCAAAGACTTAAAAGTAATTTTGAGCGATTCAAGTGCTTTTTGGAGGGTAAAAAGGTTGGCGAATCCTTTGATCGGATCGAGTTTGGAAAAATTCGGCATGAGCGGTTTCGTCGTAAAGTTAAATCCCATCTGTGCTACCGTCCCAAAAACTCCCGCGATCGCAACAATAATAGAGATAGGAAGCGCCATAATGAGAAATTCCCGAAACGTTATCAAGGCCATATCAAACATCAATTCACGATCCAACGGCTGATTCATCAACGAAAAATAATAGCGCGAAAGGTTGAGCAGACGATCGGCGATAAACGTAAACATCATCAAAAGAGCTAAAATTGCTACGAAGAGGACTACGACACCGACGATGTCCTGACTTTTGGCGACATTTCCCTCTACTCTGGCATCTTCAATCTTTTTGGAGGTGGGTTCTTCGGTCTTTTCTTGATCGTCAGCCACAAGTTACCCTTAATCCATTTTCATAGACAGATCTATCCAATTTGCCTGATGAATGAGAGAGCCGGTACTGATCGCATCAACGCCGGTACGTGCATAACTCTCGATAGTATCTAGGCTAATATTACCGCTTGCTTCAAGCAGCACCGAGGGATAGTTTTCTCGCTTAAAGAGTACGATTTCGCCTAAGTGTTCAGGGGAAATATTGTCGCACATTACAATATCGGCTCCCGCCTTCATCGCTTTTTTAGCCATCTCAAAATCTTCCGCTTCAATCTCGATTTTAGAGGTAAACGGGATTTTTTTACGGGCCTCTTCCATAAAGCTTTCGAGGTTGGTGATAGTTTTGAGATGGGTGTCTTTAAGCATCAGCGCATCATCCAATCCCATCCGATGGTTTGTCGCTCCACCGATACGGGTGGCGTATTTCTCAAAATTACGAAGCAGCGGGCGTGTTTTTCGGGTATCGAGTAGTTTGGTACCATAGGGTGTGATGAGATCGACGTATTGGCGCGTCAATGTCGCAATGGAACTGGCATGAAGAAGCATATTCAGCAGCGTCCGCTCAATCCGAAGCAATGTATGCGAATCACCGGAAAGCTCCATCAAAACCTCCCCACTCACAAACGTTTCACCGTCATGTTTGTGCCACGTAATACTAAATTTCTCACACTCCGCCAGTACCCGCAGATAGAGTTCTCCGGCGACTACGCCCTTACTCTTGGCGATAATTTTTGCTGATGCGGGAACAGGATCAGAAACCCGTGCGTACAAATCCCCCCGCCCGACATCCTCAGCCAACACTTCGCGGATAAATTGCTCAATCATAACGCCATCATCCTCTCAAGTGCAATTCTCGCCCAGTAGGCAGTCTCTTCATCCACCTCGATCTCATTGATCGGCGCACCGTCCTCGATTGCTTTGAGGGTGTTATACAAATCTTCCAGCGTCGTCTCGTTCATCGTCGGACATTCGGGTTTCGTACTGGAGAGAATATAGGTGTTACTCGGACGAAGGCGATTGACCATATTAAATTCGGTCCCTACCGCGACTTTTTGATCTTCTGGAAGTTCTTTAATGTATTTGATGAGCTGTGAGGTCGATCCGACGAAATCGGCGCGATCACAGATAGCAGGATCGCATTCGGGATGAACGGCGATCAAAATTCCCGGATATTTGGCACGATAAAACTCGATGTCATCGACGCTGAAGAGCTGATGGACGGAGCAAAATCCGTCATAACAGATGATATCGGCTTCTTTGGGATCACTACCGTCTCCAAGTACGCACGATTTCAGCCCCATCATATTGGCGATATTCTGCCCCAAGCAGCGATCCGGTACAAAAAGGATTTTTTTCCCCTCAGCCAGTGCTTTAGTGATAATCATTTTGGCATTGGAACTGGTGCAGACCATCCCCCCCATTTTCCCGACACGCGCCTTGACATCGGCATTGGAGTTGATATAGGTGATCGGTAAAATATCTTCTTGCTTGATCCCCGCATCTTCGAGCTTTTGGATCGATTGATCATAATAGAGTCCATCAATCATACGCGCCATTGCACAGCAGGCAACTTTCGGCATAACAACCCGCTTATTTGGGGAGAGAATTTTGACGCTTTGTCCCATAAATCCGACACCGCAAAACACAACGAACTCTTTATCATCCGCCATCGTACGACGGGCAAGTTCGAGTGAATCGCCGGTAATATCTCCCATCTCAAATACTTCATCCCGCTGATAGAAGTGCGCCACGACGGTAACGCTGAGACGGTTTTTAAGATCAATAATTTTTTGTTTTAATTCTTCAGTGTTCAAACCACTATTCCTTATACATTCGATAAAGCTGTTATTATAACCAAACTCATACCGCCCTCTCCTTGAAGCGTAAAACTTCTTAAGCACTTTTTTATTTCATTGTAACCATCGGTGAATTATAATACCGCCTTGTTTACCTAAGAAAAGGAATCGAATGGATTTTTTATTTAATCTCAACGTGCAGTTTTATTTGGCCGCGTATCTCCTCGGCGGTATCCCGTTCGGGCTGATTTTGGCAAAAGTGTTTGCAGGAGTCAATATCACCGATTCAGGTTCAGGCAGTATCGGAGCGACCAACGTGCTACGGGTTGTCAAAGAGACCAACCCCTCCCTCGCCAAAAAGCTTGGAGCTGCTACCCTCGCGCTCGATGCGCTAAAAGGGATTATCGTCGTTCTTGCCGCAAAATATTTCGAACTTAGCGACAGCGTTCAATGGATGGTAGCGGTACTCGCCGTACTCGGACACTGTTTCAGCCCGTACATGTGGTTTGAAGGGGGCAAAGGAGTTGCAACCGGTATGGGTGTTATGGCCGTTATGCTCCCGATTCCGACAGCCATCGCACTGGTGGTGTGGGGAGTTGCGGCCAAAACGATCCGTATTTCATCCCTCTCTTCCATGCTCGGATTGCTTTCCCTCGTGATTGCGTCATTCGTTCTCTACCCAACAATGTCTCACGCTCCGGTACTTTTTATCGCTTTTATCCTCTTTTATAAACATATCCCTAACTTTATCCGCCTTTTCAAAGGGGAAGAGAAACGGGTCGCATGACAATCCTCATCGAGAGTCTAACCTTTGAAACCATCATCGGTATTCTCGACCACGAACGCATTACTCCTCAGCAGGTGCGTATCGATTGTACAATCGACTATCCCTACTCTGCGGGTAACTTCATTAATTACGCCGACGTAACTCAGATCATCGAAGCGACGATGAAACATGAACGATTTGAGTTAATCGAAACTGCTTTAAACCTTTTGGGTACGACTCTGAAACAAAACTTTCCACTAATTGAAGAACTTACTTTAAGCATTCGCAAGCCTGATATTTTGTCCAATTGTACCGTCGGCGTTCAGCATACAATCCGCTATATATAAACAATTGGTTCACGATTCAGCGGTATACTAATAACACAAAACTCACACTCAAGGAACATCAAATGACACGTATGGCTTTATCATTATTCACCGCAGGATTACTACTCATCGGATGTGCAGGAACGGAAACAGGTTTTTCCAAAACTCAAACAGGAGCGCTTATCGGCGGTCTTGCCGGAGCTGCTGCCGGAGCCGCTACCGGTGATCATAGTGCCAAACGAATCCTTATCGGAGGTGCGCTTGGAGCGGCTGCCGGCGGAGGTATCGGATATTATATGGATAAACAGCAAGAAGAACTCAATAAAGAGCTCAAAGGAAGCGGTGTCGAAGTACAGCGCCAAGGGGATACAATCAATCTAAATATGCCGGGCGGAATCACATTCGACAGCGCACAAGCAAACATCAAACCTAACTTTGCACCTGTTTTGAATGATATTGCTAACGTTATGATCAAATATCCTGAAACCAAAATAGAGGTCCAAGGACATACCGATAATGTCGGAAACGATGCCTCAAATCTTACGTTATCACAACTTCGAGCCCAAAGTGTTACCTCCTATCTGAACTCGCGCGGAGTTGACTCAGCCCGTATCAAATCCGTAGGCTATGGCGAAAGTATGCCGATCGCGTCAAACGATACCCCATCCGGTCGTGAAACCAACCGACGTGTTGAAATCAAAATTATCCCTAATCCGGCTAAATAATAGAGAACATCAAAAACACCGTTTTTGTTCATTACCATTCCTATTTTTAAAAAAAATTGAAAAAAAGTTTAAAATTTTCTAAAAGTATGGTATCATTTCGGCAAAATTTCCGTTACATGAGGAATCTGAATGCGTATTCTGATCATTGAAGATGAAGTAACCCTCAATAAAACCCTTGCAGAAGGGCTTAAAGAGTTCGGTTACCAAAGCGATGTCGTCGAAACCCTAAAAGATGGCGAGTACTATCTCGACATCCGTAACTATGACCTAATCTTAATGGATTGGATGTTGCCGGACGGTAACAGCGTTGATATCATCCCTGATATTAAAACTAATACCCCTAAAACGGTAGTAGTCGTTCTCTCTGCTCGTGATGACAACGAAAGTGAAATCGAAGCGCTCCGCGCCGGTGCTGATGACTATATCCGCAAACCGTTCGATTTTGATGTACTTGTCGCACGTATCGAAGCACGTCTCC
Organism: Candidatus Sulfuricurvum sp. RIFRC-1; assembly: GCF_000310245.1. Lineage (NCBI taxonomy): Bacteria > Pseudomonadati > Campylobacterota > Epsilonproteobacteria > Campylobacterales > Sulfurimonadaceae > Sulfuricurvum > Candidatus Sulfuricurvum sp. RIFRC-1. The sequence goes on along the minus strand of NC_020505.1, from coordinate 420,138 downwards.
GTTTCGGCGGAAGCAATATTATCGAAATCGATGATTTGATTATTAATCCTGAAGAGGAAAAAATCATCTACAAAGAGAAAGAGATCGAACTTAAAGGGAAACCTTTCGAAGTATTGACTCACCTTGCACGTCATCGTGACCAAATCGTCTCTAAAGAGCAATTGTTGGATGCTATTTGGGAAGAGCCTGAGCTTGTTACACCAAATGTTATCGAGGTTGCAATCAACCAAATCCGTCAAAAAATGGACAAACCTCTCGGTATTACAACCATCGAGACGGTACGCCGCCGTGGATACCGCTTTTGTTTTCCAAAAGAAGTATAAGACGACGCTTTCTTTTTCAACTCATTGTCGCTTCGGCGGCATTGGTTATCCTTTTCTCCTCTTTTCTATACCTTTTTATCAAACAATCCATTTACGACGAAAAACAAGCTGAACTGATCGGCTACGCTGAAAATATTGCTTCCTATAAATCTCTGTTATCGACTCAGCAAAACAATACTGATGCTCTTATGGGACTCAATGTCGAACTCATTACCCTCACACCGGATGAAGAGCATCTCGATTTTTACGAAACAGATCATAAAGATAAAACAACTACCCTCACGCTTATCTATCCATTTGATTTTGAAAAGTCCTCTTATCTGAAAATTAGCCGTGACATTACTCCGACCAAACGGCTGCTGCGAAAAATCATGAACTCTATTTATCTCATCAACGCTGTCGGCTTTGTCGTTATTATCCTCTACGCTATCGCTTTTTCAAAAATGTTGATTGCACCGATTACTGCTCTGAGCCGCCGTCTTGCCAACATGAACGAGCACCTGATTCGTCCCATCAAGGTTGAACAGCTCCCGGATGAATTCGAGCCGCTGGGGGAAACACTCAATCGTCTTATCGCCCGTATTCAAAATTTTGTTAAGTACCAAAAAGAGCTCTTTATCGGTGCGGCACATGAACTCAAGACTCCCCTCGCTGTTATTAAACTCAAAAATCAGGTAACCCTGATAAAGAAAAGAACACCGGAAGAATACATCGAAGCAATCCGTATTACCAACCAAAGTGTCGATGAGATGAACAAAATCGTTGCCGATATTCTCAACATCGGTCGCCAAGAGGGGGCGCAGCTCGAAATACCGATTCAAACCGATATCATCCAAATTCTCAAAAAATGGGAAGGAGATTTTAAACTGTTAGCCAACAGTGAAAATAAATTGCTTATTACCCGTTTTGAGCCGGATGCCTTTAGTGCCGTATTACAGGTGACACTCCTCAACCAAATTTTGCAGAACTTTTTGCAAAATGCCCTAAAATTTACCCCTGAGAGGAAAACGATCGCCTTCAAAAGCTACCTTAACGGGGTCGGTATCGTCATCGAAGTGATCGATGAGGGGTGCGGAATCGATGAGAGTGTCGATCTCTTCGCCCCTTTCAAACGCCAAGGGAATAAATCGGGGGTGGGGCTCGGTCTTTTCTTGGCCAAAAGTGCCGCTGAGGCGATTGGTGCGACGATTACTCTCACCAATCGAGAAGACGGAATTGACGGCACAATTGCCCGTCTGGTTCTCCCTTCGAAACTTTGTTGCGTCCTTCCGCAATGATAAGATTTAGGAGTTTAAAACTCCTCAAAGGTTCCTTTCGCTATAAATCGCGCAATAACCAATCAAACAACCGAGGTTTACCCTATGCCACTACTAATAGTCGATGAATGTATCGCATGCGACGCATGCCGTGAAGAGTGCCCAATGGATGCAATTGAAGAGGGCGATCCGATTTATATCATCGATCCGGACCGTTGTACTGAGTGTGTAGGAACCTATGATGAGCCTGCCTGTATTGCTGTGTGTCCTGTCGATTGTATTATCCCGGATAAAGACAACGTTGAAACGATGCAGGAGCTCCTGTACAAACACAAGCAATTGATGGAAGAAGAGGAGTAAATGGCGAAATGTACCGCCGTTATCGATATTGGAAGCAATTCCATGAGGATGGCGGTATTTCAAAAAACCAGCCGTTTTGCTTTTCATATCCTGCATGAGGTCAAAAGTTCTGTTCGTCTAAGCGAGCATGCTTATAAAAATGAGGGCTACCTTCAGAATGAACCGATGGAGCGCACAGCGCTAGCGATCGGAGAGTTTCTCTCCATTGCCAGCTCATTCGGCGCTCGAAAGATATTATGTGTAGCCACGTCTGCTCTGCGCGATGCCCCGAATTCTTCCGCTTTTCTCTCCCGTATCCAACGAGAATACAATCTCTCTATTAAAATCATCAGCGGAGAGAAAGAAGCCTACTTAGGGGGGATGGCATGTGCCAATCTTCTCCCGAGTGTTGATGAAGCAATCAGCGTTGATGTAGGTGGTGGTTCGAGTGAATTTGCACTGCTACGCAATGGTAAAGTCGAACAACTTTATTCACTCAATATCGGAACTGTTCGCATCAAAGAGCTCTTCTTTGACAATAATGATATTAACGGAGCGGTTGAATACATCGATGAAGCCCTCAAAGAACTTCCCGATTTTGGAACCCATACGCTTATCGGTATCGGCGGAACTTTCCGTGCCCTCACAAGAGCTATCATGAAAAAAGAGGAGTATCCTCTCCGAAAGCTCCATGCCTATACAACCGACACCAACACCTTTTTACACTTTACCTCTCAAATACTCGAAGCCGGACCGAAAAAACTCCGATCATTGTTTATCAAACCCGATCGTTTTGATACTATCAAACCCGGTACTCTGATTTTAGAACGTATCATTCGACATACCCAAACCAAAACCTTGCTCTCTAGTGGTGTCGGTGTACGAGAGGGTCTGTTTTTAAGTGATTTACTCCGAAACAGTGGCGATAAATTCCCCGCTCATTACAATCCAAGTGTACGCTATCTACTCGATACGTATGGAATTCACAGCGATCATGCTCTCCAATGTGCCCATCTCTCGAAACGTATTTTTGATTTGCTTCATACTCATCTAGGGATTAACCTTGTGCATCGTCAGGAGCTGAGTATTGCCGCTAAACTCCTCTCTATTGGTGTAGGAATCCGCTATTATGCGTATCAACGCCATAGCCATTATCTAGCAATGAGTGCACTCGATTATGGGCTTAGCCATTCACAGATTGCATTGATCTCTCATCTGCTGCTCTTTAAAAAAGGGAGCAGTTCCTCTGATCTGATCCCTAAAGGCTCATATGGATCATTATTGCCAGATGAAGCTACTCTCGATGCTCTGAGCGCAATTCTATGGCTCTCCCATATCCTCTTAGCTGCACGTATCAATGCGTCCGATATCACCCTTTCAATCGACTCACACAGCGGTGCATTAGTCGTCGGATCCAAATCGCTTTATTTAGCACGAGAACAACTCAAAAACATCATTCTTCCTAAAAACTTTACCCTTATGCTAAAAGAGTGATCTAGGAACGAATTCACCCGTCGACAAGCTCAGGGTGAACGGAGATTATTTTAAAACCGTTGTCCGATCGTAAACTCAAAGTGAGTAACATCGTCGCCTGATTTATCTCCGATCGGATTTGCAAATACCAGCTGCAATGGTCCGACCGGGCTAAACCATTCCAATGATACCCCATAACCGCCCCGTTTGATTTCACTCAAACTCTTTTCTCCGATCATCCCGTAATCGACGAAGGCAGTGGCACGCATACGCGCTTCAGGGACTAAAGGTACACTGAATTCCAACGAGTTGGAGAAGGTTTGAGTTCCTCCGATTTTGTATGGTTCCCCTGCACTGTCAACACCATCGGTCGGTGAAAGGGAGTATCCTTGGTATCCGCGAACCGAACCGATTCCCCCCATATAAAACTTTTCTCCTATCGGTAAATAGCCGCTTTCATCTGCATAATTAAATCTGGCTTTGTACCGTAAAATGAGATCAAAATCGGTCAGTTTTTGGAGCCCTTGATACGCTCCGAAACTGGTACGGCTTTTGATAAAATCAGCACCTCCGCCTACACCGGCTTTCTCAATACTTTGAGAAAATGTGAACCCTTCACGCGGAATATAATAATCATCCGTATTGTCAAAACTAGCTGAAAGGATCACTGAACTTTTTGCATAATTTTCATAATAGCGAGGATCATATCCAGTACTGTTTTTATCAACATCACTATAATCATTTTTCGAGTAATTGTACCCCATGTATCCACTCCAGTAACGGTTAAAACGATGTCCTACCCCTACGCTGGTACCGACTGATGCGACAGAATAGCTGTCATACTCTGTCGAGCTGTTAAAGACTGAGAAGTTACCGCTAAAGTCGCTGTCGTTAAGTCGAGGATTAGAGATATTGAATGAGTAGTTACTGGTACGTTGAGAGCGTTCTAAATTGAGTCCTACATTGATCCCTGAACCGAAAATATTACGGTCACTCACGGAAACACTGAGGAGAATTCCACCGAAACTTCCATATCCCCCGCCGAGTTGGATATTTCCTGTCGGTGCCTCTTTCGTTTGGACGATCAAATCCATCGACTCATCATCGATCCGTTTCTCTTCGATCGTGTTACTCTCAAAATACCCCGTACGCCCGATCGCATTACGAGAATCTTTGAGATTAGTCAAGCTGTACAAATCCCCCGGTGCGAGGAAAAGCTCACGACGCACGACTCTATCAAGGGTACGGTTATTTCCGGAGACGATAACATTACGGATGCGTACTTTTTTACCCGGATTGATGCGATAGACAACATCAACACTTTTGCTCTCTTTATCTTTTTTCAGATCGGGTTGAACCTGTACATACGCGTATCCCAAATCGGCAATTTTGGTCTTGATACGATCAGCGTCTTCACGAAAGGTTTTGATGTTAAACGGTTTGTTTTTCTCTAAAGCAATAACGGCTAAGAGCTCTTTATCATCAATAACGGCAGTGTCTTGGAAAATCAAAATATCACTGACGCGATACACATCCCCTTCAAACACATTATAGTTCATCTCGGCGGTGTAATGGTCAAAATCGACTGCAACAAACGGTTCATCGATTTTTGCATCCAAATAGCCGTTTTGCATGTAAAAATCACGAATACGAAGCGGGTCGTATTGAAGCTCCGCCACTTTCATTTTACCGTCATTACGTCCCCAGAGCCATCCCATAAATTGCTCTTCTTTGTTCGCAATCATACTCTCAAAGTCGTCACTGTCTTGCGTCAAAACACCCGCATAGGTTAGCTTTTTAATGATAATCTCTTCACCCTCATTGACGATAAATTTCACCTGCATACTGCCGTTATCGAGTTTCTCGGACTCAATTTCGACAACCGAATCGATTTTACCATCCTGACTCAGAGCATCGATAATTCGCTTCTTAGCCCCTTCTAGGCGCTTTTCATCGTAAAGTGCCCCTTTTTCAATCTGCAACAAACTCTTGCTTGCCTCTTCATCGTTCTCTTTGTACCCTTTGAGCTCGATTTTAGAGATGATCGGTTTTTCTTTAAAGTGAAAGGTCACTTTACCCGTCTCCTCATCAGCCCATACATCTTCGAAATACCCCTGATCAAAGAAGTTTTTGATGGTTTTATCAACCATCACAGGGTCGAGAGGTTCACCCACTTTAACCTCATTGAGCCGTTTTGCAACCGCTTCGGAGATATGAATCATCCCCTCATACTGAATTGATTGAACATTTTGTGTCGATCCATAAACAAGAGCGCTCGCTACTGCTAAAGAGAGGGTGATTTTTTTCAAGCCAAAGTCCGTTGCGTTAAAATAGTCTCTTATTCTAGCACTGTAACGATTAATAGTTCTGTAAATTAAACTTAAAAGGGCTAAAATAGTGTCATTACTGCACAAAGGGCACGGATGAAGATAGGGATTGTAGGATTAGGGTTAATGGGGGGATCGATGGCGCTTGCGCTCAAACATCTCTCTTTTATCTCTTCGGTCATCGGATGCGACCATAATGAAGAGCATCAGAAAATCGCCCTGCAACGAGGATTGGTTGAGTCATTTGTAAGTTTTGAAGAGCTTAAGAAGCATTGTAATGTTATCTTTTTGGCTATTCCGGTTGACGGGGTCATCGCATTCTTGCAAAAATCAACCGATTTAGCCGGAAGTGACAAAACCTTGATCGATTTGGGAAGTACCAAAGCCCTGATCGTTGATGCTATACCCAGCGTTATTCGTCCTAATGTGGTTGCAGCCCATCCGATGACAGGAACCGAGCAGTTTGGTCCGAGTGCCGCTTTAGAAGGGCTCTATGCTGAAAAAGTAGTGGTACTGTGTGATTTGGAACACAGCGGCAATACTCAACGTGATACGGCGCTTCGCATTTTTCAAGCGATCGGTATGCAAATCCGAACGATGGGTGCGGCGCAACATGACCGCCATGCAGCCTTTATCAGCCACATGCCCCATATTATCTCGTACGCTCTCGCAAACACCGTGTTAGCCCAAGAGGAAAAAGAGAATATCCTCACCCTCGCGGCAGGGGGATTTCGTTCTATGAGCCGTCTGGCTAAAAGTTCCCCGGCGATGTGGGAAGATATTTTCCGTCAAAACCGCCAAAACGTCCTCAATGCGGTAGAACTCTTCGAGATTGAACTTCAAACTCTGAAAACTGCTCTTCAAAACGAAAATTACGCTGAACTGCGCCGTGAAATGAAAGGTGCCAACAAACTCTACGATATTTTTAAATAATCAAAGTTCAAATAGCCGCGTTTCCCGCTTCAAAGGTTTTCTCATCATCGAAATATTTGAAGTTGCCGAGGTAATAGCATTGGCACCCTTTTCTCTTCCCTTTTTTTGGAATTCAACCGTTTGAATCTTTCCGATGCTCTTCTTTAGATTATGACTGACCCGCTCCTTTAACCCCGGATCGGTCGTATAGACCCGCTCATACCAAAAGCGTGCTCGATCAAAACGTCCGCTCATGTACAGAGCATTGGCTCGGTTGTAACGCACCTGCGGAGAATCGTGTTTCATCTGATAGCGTGCGAAAAGGCGTTCACTTTTTTCATATTCTCCCCTCTCATACGCCGCTTTTGCCTCGATGAGTTCCTTAAAATCCAAAATTCCGGCATGAGCGGGTGTTAGTGAGAGGCTAAACAACAGCGCCAATGAACCGACACCCACGCTTTGACGCTTGCTCATGGACGAAAGGGCAAAAAGAATCAACGTCATAGCCAATCCCAAGGGATAAAAAAAGAGGGGAACATGCGCTTGAGCGAGGTGTATCTTTCTAAGCTCAATCAGTTTTTCATGGACGGCTGACACATCAGAGGGTGAAGAAACGATCCAAAAATCTTCCCTTTTCATCGGCGTTAAAGTCACAACAATCTTCATATCTGCATCGATTCGATGCAGTTTCTCCTCCAAAAGAGGCTTGTTGGATAGTTGCGAAGAAGGGGTTAGATGTTTAATCAATTCACTCAATATTCCTCCGTCATTACTGCGCGGTGCAATACGGTAAACGCGATCATCAAACCCTATCAGTTCAATCTTCTCTCCCAAAACGGTGTAAAGCGTTGAAAGGGCCAGAGAGCGGGTTTGATCAAAGTTTGCTCCCCCTCTATCAATCGCTAGGATAATATGAAGCTCTTTCCCCTCAATCGGCGTTGAGTCGATGATGACCGGTTGAGCCATTGCAACGATAATCAAAAGGGATGAGACGAGAAAAAGGCTATTCCGCCCCTTTAACCCCATCGTCGTCTCGGGCGCATGAAGTTTCTCGAGTACTGCTTCACTCAGCCAGCGATTTTTCAACGGTTTTTGAGTGAGCCAAAAATAAAAAAGGACTAGGGTCGGAAGCAACAGCCAGAGCAAAAATTCGGGGTGTAAAAAGCTCATGCAAGCCCCTTTTGATTACGACCGTACAGATAAAGAAGCATTGCTAAAAAACCGATAAAAAGGGGATAAATGTAGTAATACTCATAATATTTTTGCACTCTTATCACCTCAAACGGGGGGTGAGCACGATCACTCATCTCCACCCAATCTTCGTTCGGGTCGATGATACTTACTTCTACCCCAATCGGCAACGAACGGACCAACTTTTTGGGCTTCTCTGAGAGAACGAGCACCCATCCTTTCCCATCAGGGGAGGTGGAGAAAAAACGTTCAATTTCCTTGGTTATTTTTCCCTCAGAATGATCGGCAGTAAGCTGCAAAAGGATTTTTTGCAGTGCTTCATAATCGTCGCTAAGAGGGATCATAATGGGTGAAGCACCGGGAATATATAAGGCGAAGCGATCATGATTCCGTTTCTCGATGAATGATCGTATATCCCCTATCATCTCAGGATGGATCGATGCCGGGTCAAGCGCAATAAGAATATCGTATCCGCTCACCTCCTCTTTAACCTCTCGCACCGGTGACATCAGCGCGACGATAAAAAAGGAGATCATAGCCCATTTGGCAACCCACATCCAAAGAGGTGATTTTGTCTCATTCGATTCAAAAAAAAGTGTTCGGGGAAAGTAAATCGGATTGGTGCGCAACGGACACAACGCCTCGCACGCTAAAAAGAAAAAGAGGATAAATCCAAGTTTTGGGAACTGGAAATAAACGCCATCAAACATCGATAATCTCGACATAGAGACGATAATACCCCAACGTCTCCTCATCGATCATTTTCACCTGCGGGGCATATTTATACGGGGCTAACCGCTCAAAAAGGTTGTGATAAGCCTTCTCTGTCCGCTCGTTATCGGAAGCGAATACTCTTCCCAATTCAGTGATCGTATACGCGGCACGTTTGGGATCGGAAAAATCAATGGCAGAAAGTGCCATAAAGCGCTCTTTTCTCACATTTATTTTGCGTTTACGCAGCTGTTTGATCAGTGCTAAAATCAGTGCCAAAGTGACAGTAACCGTTATAATGACGACCGCAATGAAGTAATAAAGGGAATAATCGGGTATCTCAACCAGCGGTGCGATATCATTCACAGGAATATTAAGATCTTTCATACTCTCCCCTCAAACAATCGTCGCAATGTCACCACCGCATTCGCATCGGTATAGAGTTTCGTCGCCCGTACTCCCGCTTTGCGAAAGGTTTCAAATAGCTCAATATCATGGACTTTTACCCGATCACGGTAACGCTTGACACTGCGTTCATTAAAATCTCCCTCTAAAACCGCACCGCTCTCCGGATCGATCAGTGCGCTGAATCCCATAACGGCAGGGTTCTCTTCGGCACGGTCACGAACGACGATAGCGACCACTTCGTGCTTCCTAGCGAGGAGCCGCAAATCAGGAATCTCGAAAAAATCACCGATAAGGACGATGAGTGATCTGCGCTTTGTCCGCCGATAAAGCTCTTTTATCGTATGAGATAAGTCTACATGGTGATGCAATATTTCCGAATCCAACACGCTCACGGTCGCCTGCTGAACCGAAAATCGTTTTTTCGCGGGATGAATCTCACTCCGCAAATTTTCCGAAAAATTGCAATGACCGAACATATCCCCGTTAGCTACCGCCGAATATCCAATCAGCGCTACCGCTTCGGCAACACTCTCGATTTTAAACTTCTCCGATCCGAAATGAAGCCCTCCGCCCAACAATGCAACCGTGAGGACATTGAGTTCCCGCTCTTCCCGAAACACTTTGACGAACGGTTTTCCCATCTTTGCCGTCACGTTCCAGTCGATATGACGGGTATCATCGCCGCTGACGTATTCGCGCAATTCGATGAAATCATACCCCTCTCCGCGAAACATGGAGGGGTTATTTCCAATACGATCCCCGATGATCTGGCGACGGGCTTTGAGAAGAATCTGAGCGCTGTTTTTCATTAGGGAATCGGTACCGCTTTGATAATTTTCTCGATCAGCTCGTCGGTGGTGATCCCCTCCGCTTCCGCTTCATACGAGAGGACAAGACGGTGACGCATCAACTCTTTTATGACTGAGGCGATATCACTCGGAGTGACAAACTCTTTGCCGCGCAAGAAAGCAACGGCACGTACCGCTTTGAACATATCGATGCTCACACGAGGGCTTGCCCCAAACTGCAAGAACCCCTTGATCTCACCCAATCCAAACCGCTCCGGTTCACGGGTCGCGGTGACGAGGTTTATCATATATTTCTCTACCTCTTCGTCGATATGGATCGTTTTGACTCTCTCTTTGAGCTCACGCAGAGTTGAGGGGTCGATCACCGCATTGATTTCTTCACCCAGACCCGATCCGACACGTCGCGCGATGGAGAGTTCCTCTTCGGGAGTATTGTAACCGACATTGATTTTGAGCATAAAACGATCGAGCTGCGCTTCGGGAAGAGGATACACCCCCTCGTTTTCAATCGGATTCTGCGTCGCCATAACGAGAAATGGAGGGGGGAGTTTAAAACTCTCATCCCCCAGCGTCACTTGCCGCTCCTGCATCACCTCCAGCAGTGCCGATTGTACTTTTGCGGGAGCACGGTTAATCTCATCGGCGAGGAGAAGATTGGTAAAAATAGGCCCTTTTTTGATTTTAAAGCCGTTCTCTTTCGGATCGTACACCTCAGCACCCAAAATATCGCTCGGAAGCAAATCAGGGGTAAATTGCACCCGTTTAAATCCTAATCCTAACGTTTGCGAAAGAGCTTTAACCGTTGTTGTCTTTGCTAACCCCGGTATCCCCTCGATCAAAATATGCCCGTCGCACAATAATCCGATCAACAATCCGTCGATCATTTTTTCCTGTCCGACGACGACTTTTGAGACTTCGGAGCGTATTTGATTAATTACATTTATCATTTTGTCACCTTTTTATCTGTTGTAAGATTACCCAGTTTCTTTTTAGCTTCACTTAATTCCATTCTTCCCGCTTCAACTTCACCGATAATGGTTTCAAAACGCTTTTCTCCCGAAAGGGACAGGAAGATCACCAACTCTTTGGATGTTTTCGCATCATCGTAAAAATGCTTTGTCTTTCTCCGTGGACGTAATTTCCATAGCCGCCGTGCCACTTCGCCCAGCACGATTCCTGCTATCACAAGTGCCGAATAAAGGGTATAACGCATCCATCCGCTCCAATCACGCAAAGCAGGAGGGTCAAGGAGGTTGGATCGCTCATACCCCTGTGCCACTTCGATCGCAACCGCTTCGCTTTTGAGCCGTTTGATTTTTTGACTCTGTGTGTCAAACACATCGATGGTAAATTTGGGAATCACAAAACTCTTCTCACCCACAAGGGCAAATTCCTGACGTATCTCCCCCGAAAAACCTGCCGAATCGGGAAAGATATCTCGTGTCGGTTCTTCGGCAAAAACATTGACGCCGCTGATATTAAATTCATAAGGGACGTACTGATCGAGATTTCCCTTCCCTCGAAGATAGAGGCTCACATGAACCGGCTCATGAGCGACGACACTGCGTTTATCGACCCTTACTTCCAACTCCAGCTCACCGCTGAGTGCCGCGCTGTTAGGTTTGACACGGATAATGATTTTCGGCAGATGCGCGGTTTCATCATCAAAATCGTATTTTTTGACGTTATCCCGCCCGATCGAAGCATTTTCGATCGATGCAAAGGTCGTATGACGGATCAACGCATCAAGTGCCACCTCGATATTTCCCTCTTTCAAAGGGGTAATCAACACATCAAACGTCTGTACCCGTTTTCCCTTAATGATCTGATCACGCTGGGTCAGAATAGAGGCTTTATAGGTTTCTGTAGCGGAGGGTTTAAAATCAATCGTATAATCCGCCGCACTGGTAGAAAAAGTACATTGATAGCGAACTACCCCGCTTTGGTTCACATAAAGGCTCTGAGGTGCTTCGAGCATTTTCCACTCATACGCCGCTCCCCATCCGTTTACACTGATTATTATCAGCGCGATCAGCCTACCAAGGCTTCGTTTCATGGACACTCCTTTGGTTGATCAATTCATACTGTTTGGAACTGAGTGACGCTTTCCCCTGAGACGTTGAAAAACGGGGATCTGCCTGCGCTTTTTTACCCGCATCTCCCGCACCGGAGGAGGCAATATCACTTTGCATATTCGATCCTCCCCCCTCTTTCCCTTTTTTACCCTCACCTGTCGGTTTGTTCTCATCGGAAGAGAATTTATCTTTTTGCTCTTTACGGACATTGAGACTTTTTTGCTCTTGCGCACGTGCAATCGCGCGAAGATTCTGATCGGCTTCTCGGCTATAGCTCAGGGTAAGCGATTTGAGCAGAGCGTTACGACCGTTTTCAAACTCACTGAGTCGGATATGACAATTGCCCATATTATAAAATACCTTCGATTTGAACAAAGAATCTTCCGAACGGATGGTGCGGTAAAGAGCCAACGCCTCCTGATATTTTCCCGCTTTGTAGAGAGCATTGGCACGATTGAACTTGCTATGCTCCGAATCAATCCGTCCATACCACTGCGCCGAATGCTCATAATTTCCGCGAGAATACTCATATTTCCCTAATGTTTGATAGGGATAATCGAGCAACCCCGCATTAGCACTGATCCCTGCCAGCGCGAGCAAAGGGATAAGAGCTTTGCTCACCCTCTCCCCTACACTCGTATACCCCAGCACAAAAGCGATCAGCGCTAAAACCAGAGGGAAATAAAAGAGTTCACTATAACGTGTTACGGTCGTAGAACCCGCAAAATCTACACTCCGCTCCCGCTCGATCCACTCGATCACACTCGTTACATCGGCTCCATCGATCACTTTCCCCCCGCTTTGTTCCGCTATGAGATTAATCGCATCGTTACGTGAACTCACGACGATATGACCATCCTCATCTTTGAGTGAACCGTTCTCAGATGGGAGGGTGCTCCCCTGCGCTGAAGCGAGCATCACGACACACACCTTCAGACCGTTTTCCTCCGCATACGCGGACTCTTTCTCATAGGAGAGTTCATCCCCTCCGTCACTAAAGAGGACGACGAGCGGACGCTGGGCATGGGACATTTTACGAGCAAGCTCCAACGCACTCATCACCTCCGTCCCTTTGGTGATGATCTGCGACTCATCGAGTGAGGCAAACAGATGTGTGAGCAGTTCGGTATCTTTGGTCAATGGAGAGAGGATAATCGCACTCGTCGTATGGGCAAGCACCCCGAAGCGATCTTTTTTATCCCTCTCTACGATTTGGTGCAACACCCTCTTCGCCGCATCCAACCGAGTGGGTGCTATGTCAGTCGCCCTCATCGAGTAGGAGACATCGACGGCTAAAATAACATCACTTCCCGCCTCTTCAACCGTGATCGGTTTTTCGGGGATGACCGGACGGGTCAGGGAGAGGATCAAAAAGAGGAGACTCACCATCAGCCAAATCTGTGTATGCCAACCATAACGGCGCGCACCCCAGAGATAGAGGGGAAGAAGGATAAGGGCGATGAGCCATAACGGGGTGAGGAAACTCATCCTTTTACCCTCCGTCGCCACATTAGCCACATCACGATCACCAACGCCCCCGCCACCGCATACTGGTAATAGTGCTCGAAAAAGGTGTGCTCAGCACTTTTGATACGGGATCTCTCTAATGCATCGATCTGATTGTACACCTCACGCAATTCTTTCTCATTTGCCGCCGCAAAATATTCCCCTCCGCCATCACGCGCCATTTGCGCCAAGAGCTTGCTGTCAAATTCCCCTTTTTCGCCGATCCCGATGGTATAGAGTTTTATCCCCGCTTTGTGTGCCATCACTACTGCCTCTTTGGGAGAGATCGCACCGCTGTTATGCTCTCCGTCGGTGAGAAGAATAATCACCTTACTCTTGGCTTTGGAATCCTTCAGTGCCCGAACGGCTTGGGCTACACCCTCGCCGATGGCCGTATTCTGCCCCGCCATCCCGTGGCTGAGATAACCGATCATCTCGGAGATGATCTCTTTTTCATAGGTCACAGGGGTCGCGATAAAGGCAAAATCCCCGAACACCACCACTCCGACGTTGTCTTCACGCCGTTTCATGACGAAATCACGTGCGATTTTTTGGACGATCTCAAACCGTGTCGCGCGGCTCTCATCGCTCGAAAATCCCGAAGCGTTCATCGATCCGCTGGCATCGAGAGAGAGGACGATGTCGATCCCGTTACGGTTACGCGGATCGGAGTAATCGACCACTACGGGAGTTGCCAATGCCCCCACCATGAGCGTCACAACAAGTGCCTTGAGAAGCCATTCGATGTTTCTCCATTTTCCCGGATTGCCGAAAAATTGCAGATGGGGAAAGTACCGTTTTTGGGGAATGATTTTACAGCGGTATAGGCAATAGAGGAGTGGAGGAAGCGCTAAAAATGCCCATGCAAAATCAAATGACCAGATATTCATAAATGGGATTATACCTTTTCGTTTCTTACTTCTTTTGAGATCATACCTCTAAAATATCATATACCCTAATATCTCAGTTACGCTTTATTCTATAAAATTTTCAAATAAGTTCTGGAACTTTAACCAAAAAACATTAACGTAGTATTAGTACAATACCTACGTTGATTATTGTTTCACCTTCTCATCCAGTTTTAACCTCATTGCTTCGTTCTCTTGCGGAAAATAGCGATCTACACGCCTCACAATAAGTAAAATAATAAGCCATCCCATCACCATTGCGATAATGGTATGACTAAGGAAATGATCCCCTTTTAAAATTTTATACCACCCCATGCTCCATGCAATACTCAAAGAAATTACGAGTGCTGTATATCTTTGTTGTCGTGTTCTGGCAATAACAATCAACGCTAAAAGAGAAAATCCAAAACTAGCATGTCCCGCAGGCCAGCAACGAATTTTACTTTTTTGACAGAAATCAGCAGGGTAAGAATCAAAAACACCGATATGCGGGTACTCTCCTCCATACATTTGCCAATCTCTCGGGCATGGTACATTCGTGATAGTTTTGAGTGTGACAATCGTCATTGGGACAAAAATACCTGAAAGGACCAAAATAATAATTTCACGACGGTAGTGTTTAATCCATTTATTCTTATACGCAATCAACAACGAGATCAAAAGAATCGAATACATAAAGATCAGCAATTTTTTAATACCGTCATACAAAATGAAATCCAGCCAAGGCCGTTCTCCTCGAACAATGATCCACTCATGTGTTTGTAAATTAAAAAAATGGTTTTGAACCCACGTATCGATATTTCCGTTTATACCAAATAATGCAATTGTTCCTATCAAAATACCAGAAACAAGGAAAATAGATTTAGCGGAGACCATGAAAGATATCCAATTCAGCCTGATAAACAGAAGTTTTCACTTCCATTGCGTTTAATAACGTATGAAATAGATGATCATGCGTATAAGGGTGTGCCGCTCTTTTTTTTAATTTTGCTTTATCTATCCCAAAATGATCCCCGATCCACATGATCATTGGAACTTTTTTCTGAGCATCGGGAGCAATCGCATAAGGAAATCCGTGTAAATAGAGACCGTTTTCCCCCAATGATTCTCCATGGTCGCTCACATAAATCATGGCAGGATCAAATTCACCGTCATATTTTTTCAAGAAATTGATGGTTTTAGCTAGAAAAGCATCGGTATAAAGAATTGCATTATCATACGCGTTGACAATCTCTGCTTGCGAACATTGTTCCAACTGATTGGTCTTGCATACAGGGGTAAACTTTTCATACTCTTTGGGATAGCGTTTGTGATAGGCAGGACCATGATTACCCATTTGATGCAACACAATGAGAATATCCCCTTTTGGATGTGCTTTGATGTATTCATCTAAACCGTATAACATCCCCTCATCACGGCACTCTCCATCCTCACAAAGCGGATTTCTCTCCGGCGTTTTAAAATCTTCATATTGTGCCCGTACCGCTACCCCTTTGGAATCAGAATTATTGTCACGCCACAATACATTCACACCGATATGATGACTTAAAATATCAATAATATTTTCCGTATTTTTTGCTTTATCTCCATCATAGTCCTCTCTCCCTAAAGCAGAAAACATACAGGGTACCGATACTGCCGTTTCTGTACCGCATGAAGAAACATCGGTAAAATTGATAATATCTTCTTCTCTGAGCAACGGATTGGTTTCTTGCGCATATCCATTCAATGAAAAATGATCCGCACGTGCCGCTTCACCAACCACTACTATGACTAAATCCCGACCTGTATGCCCCATGGGAATCGACGCATCTTCTCCAATATGCATCAACTCACGATATTCATATTTAAAAAGCTCGAAAACATACTTTCCCATCGAATAGAGCGGATAGGCAGGATTTGTATAATACCGCAATGGCTTGTGCTCTCTAAAAAACGACGTATAAAATTTACTAAACGCAAACATTACGACCACAAGCAATACCATTATCCCCACAACCGTTTTGGCATCACGTATTAACTGCCCTCGAAGCGGCAAGAAAACAATTTCCGTCTTAACTAAAATCCACGAAGGCACTATTCCTAAAAATCCTATATACAGAACCATTTTTAGACTGAGTAAATCTGCCGATTCATTCACATTCGTCTGAAATATATTGGTAATCATATGAGTATCCACAACGATATTGTAAGTATCCATAAAATAGGCAACCGATGATGTAAGGATGAGGAGAAATGTTAATAGGGGTTTAAAGAGCCATCGATTGCTCAAAAGTGTCAATAAAATGACGCTAACGCCATACAGAACAATTGCCAATGAAATAATCGGGAGAGTGTTCGCCCACGAAAGCGGATAAACCTCTAGGACGTTCTTAAAAAAAGCGATATTTGCAAAAACAACCCAAAAAAGTGCTGTCCAAAAAATAATAGTGCTACTCTTTAGCGGTTTAATCAATGTCATACGTTTTTAGTGCTCCATCGTATCGATTTGATGGAACTCTAACCAAAAAGCATTAACGAAGTATTAGCGTAAAAAATGTATTCTCACATGCGTCCCTATCCCTTTTTGGCTCTCTATCTCTATCGCAATACCGACTCTATCGGCGAGGGTTTTGACGATATGCAGACCCATCCCCAGTCCCCTTTCGCTCTCTTTATAAAAACGGTGAAAAACTTTGTCGAGATGTTTGATCCCGATCCCCGTATCAATGATCTCTATGGAGGTTTGATCGTATCGAATGCTAACCTGACCGTTTGGATGATTGTATTTGCAGGCATTAGAGAGAAGATTGTCGATGATTCTCATTAAAATATCGCGATTTATCTTCACACTCACCTCATCTTGCCGCTCTATTATCAAAGTCAAAGAGGGATAAAGGTTTTGAAAATACCCTCTGCGTTCTTGCAAAAACGTATCCAATCGCACCGCTTCTTGCTCCAGTGGAAGCTCACGATACAATACTTCGAGATTTTTGTACAAACCGCTAACCGTTTGACCGCTGAGATAGATACGTTCAATCTCCTCATCGGCGTATTTACGTTTTAAAAGCTGCGCGTTGAGTAATATAGAGGTGATAGGGGTATTGAGATCGTGAATGATATCTTTCAAAAAATCTTCCATAATAGCTATCGTCTGCCGCATAGGAGAGAGGGTATAGTGAGCAAATCCCCCCGCGAGTAAGGCGATGATCACCATCATCACCATAAACACGATAATCACTTTTTGCTCTTCGCCCTCCATAAATCGGAGATATTGCTCATGCGGATAGGTCACCTTGATCATTTTTTCACGCGGGTTTTCAGACCATGGAAAGAGTGCATACACGGCACCTTTTTCCACGACCAACGTATGCATCGTTGCCGTCTTATCCATCGGCAGGATGGCGTAACTAAAATTATCACCCCTCAGCGAGTAACTAAAAGCATCCATTTCACCGAGTATATGAAGATCATAAAAGCGTTTTTGCTCATTATGATATAACCATAGGGCAATAGCACTGATCGTTAAAAGTGCTCCGAAAAAAATAGCAAATGATTTAACAAACGATTCTTTCTCATGTCGATTCAAGGCGGTATCCTACACTTCTGATATTGCTCACGCGCATGTTCAATTTATGTTTCAAGTGGGTGATATGCACCCGTAATGCCGCATCGGAGGGTTTTTCCATAATCTCGTAAAACGACTCTTTGGAAACCGTACGATCCACACTCTGTATCAACAGGGCAAACACCATCCGCTCAACCGGAGAGAGATCGCATTCCACTCCATTTTTATAAACCGCTCTACTGAGAGGTTCAAATACAATATCTCCATACACAACGCTTTGATTTTTCCGTTTTAACACAGCTCGTATCCGAATCAGAAACTCATCCAAATCAAAAGGCTTTTTGATGTAATCATTCGCTCCTGATTCAAACCCCTGCGATACCGATTGAATATCGCTTAGAGCCGTGATAAAAAAAGCTACCGTTTCATCACCCGATTTTCTCAACTCGCGCAATACTTCAAAACCGTTGGATTCGGGGACATTCACATCAAACAAATACAAATCGAACGGATACGCAAAGGTCAAATCATACGCTTCACGAGCATTGGTCGCTTTAGAGACTTCGTACCCTTCACTGTGTAAAATAGTAATGATCGTTTGAGACAATATCTCATCATCTTCCAAAAGTAAAATCTTTGCCATCACCTTCTCATCCATTCCAAAACATTACACCATTGTAGCATTTTAAAAGTTCTGTGCTTTTAGCATCAAAATACTAATGCTTCCTTAACGTATTTACGGTACAGTTCTTCAAAACAGATTAAAGAGGGGTTATGAGGGTAGTTGAGATTTTTTGGAGATTTTTTCTCCTTGGACTGGTGAGTTTCGGGGGTCCCGCAGCTCATATCGGCTACTTTCACACCCTTTTTGTCCAAAAGCTCAGATGGCTAGACGACTCCGCTTATGCTCGGCTCATCGCCCTAAGCCAGTTTCTCCCCGGCCCCGGATCGAGCCAAATCGGATTTGCGATAGGACTCCAGCGTGCCGGAATCATCGGCGCAATTGCTGCTTTTATCGGGTTTACCGCCCCCTCATTTACACTGATGTACACTTTAGCCACCCTAGAGTTCGAATCAACGGATATTTTTACGGGGGTGATTCATGGCTTAAAACTGGTTGCCGTTGTGGTCGTTGCCGATGCTGTCCTTTCGATGTACCGTACCTTTTGTGCCTCTACTGCATCCCTTTCACTCGCTCTGCTTAGCGCCGTTGTGTTGTGGCTTTACCCCTCATTATGGGTTCAGATGGGGGTGTTGATCGTTGCGGCGTTGATCGGAGCATCTGTGCTCAAAGGTGAACCAAAACCCCTGGTAACCTCTCATACCAAACCCGCCCTCTTCCCTTTGATACTCTTTATGGTTCTTTTTGTAGGATTGCCTTTCCTTGCCAACACCTCTGTCTGGATAGGACTCTTCAACACCTTTTACCAAAGCGGCAGTCTCGTATTCGGCGGGGGGCATGTCGTTCTCCCTTTGCTACAGCAATCACTCGGAGATACTATTTCTACGGAGCGTTTCTTGTTCGGTTACGCGAGTGCGCAGGCAGCCCCTGGACCGATGTTTACCTTTGCGACCTTTTTGGGAGCCGATCTCTCCCCCGCCTCGCCGCTTTTGGGTGCATTGATCGCGACTCTGGCGATCTTCCTCCCCGGATTTTTACTCGTACTGGGGCTGTATAATACATGGGAATCCCTCTCATCCCGTCCACGTATCGCCGGAGCTGCGGCAGGAATCAATGCCGCTGTCGTCGGACTCCTAGTAGCGGCACTTTACAATCCGGTCTTTAACAGCGCAGTTTTTTCCCCTATCGATATGGCAATTGTTTTGATGGGCTTCTTTCTATTACGGGTTGTAAAAATTCCCATCATTGGGGTCATTGCCGTTATCTCAATTATCTCTGTGTCTAGGAATCTATTATGAAACAGCTTATCTTAATTGCCCTCACTACCCTCTCCCTCTACGGTGCCAGCTATTCAACCACCTCCAACTGGCTCATCGATCTCAATACCACCCCTACACAGATGGAAGCGATCCAAAAACAATTTCGGGGGTTTGATACGGCGATGATGGAAGTGGGATATCGCTATGAAGCGACGAAAAAAGCGATTAAGCAGGGCAACTATCCTCTTGCATTGTATCATTGGGAGAAAATCAAAACGGCTATCGATAACGGAACCATTCGCCGTCCTGCACGAAAATCATCTGCCGAAACATTCTTTTTTGAAGAAATTTATCCTCAGTTTCGCGATGCACTCCGTACCAATGACACCACAAAAATCCATGCACTATTTGAGCAGGTCAAACCCTCATGCAATGGTTGCCATGCGGATCAAAAAGTAGAATTTATCGTGATTGAATAACGTATTCAATCACCGTTTTACTGTTTGAATGTACTATGACAGAGGACGCATCCATTCAAAACTTTTTCCAAAGCCATCATCGATTTTTTATTATCTTTTGTTTTTAATGTTTGAGCGAGAGCATCTGCCGATTTGTGAAAGGTAACTCCCATTTGTTCAAACGATTGATTTTTAAAGCTTCCGCACATCGAATTTTTCTCCAGTGTTAGTCCCAGTTTTTCTGATGCTATGACAGAGGCTTCATCATATTTTGCGCTATTCATGAGTTGCACGATTTCGGATATTGCCGCTAAATGTTCCCGCATATTCGATAGTTGATGCGCTCCTTGCATCGTCCCTTTTATCCCTAAAGATTGTCGGCTGTCGTCCTCTTGCATCATCTTCATATCCATCGCAAAAATCGATTGGTTAAAAGTGAGTATCATAAGAGATACCGCAAGTATTTTTATTTTCATCGTAAACTCCGTATTTAATAGTGAGCGCAGTTTAGCATAATGCTAAGGGGGGATAATTTAATCAATTATTAACGAACTCATTGTCCTGCAATGCATTTCTCTCATTTCACCGTGAGAGTATCACCGAAAAAAAGTTCTCGGTTATTGTCAAAATTCGTGACCAAGGTTTGAAAACACCCTGCCATTTCTCGGATCGTTTCGATGTTCGGCTCGATATAGACTTTATTCCCTTTTTTCTCAACCGTGATGATCTTTGCCTCTTTCAGCTCTTTGATGTGAGCCGAAATGGTCGGAAGAGAAAAACTAAAATGTTCCGCGATGGTACTGACACACGTAGCGATGGGGTTGACCTCAACACCGGGCTGTTTTTTGTCCAACGAACAAGCATATCCACCCGTAAAGACATTTTTAAAAATCAAAAAGCGGGTCTCATTACTGAGCGCTTTAAAGATTTTGAGTTTTTGTTCCATATCTAACATTGACACCCTTTTGGCACATACTGATTGTATTGTGAATGAAAAATTATAGCACGTAAGAGTCTATTAGGAAATTAGCTAAATAAAATTACTGAATTTAGTATTTAGCTAATTAGGTATTTACATTATTTTTACACTTATTCATTAAAATGCACTATCTAAAATTTTTATCATTCAAAGGATTACTATGAAAAAATGGTTACTCACACTCGCCCTTTGCGGAATGCTATTCGCCGAAGAAGGGGTTAAACAAGTTGTTTTCGATTTGAAAACCGGAGATATCACAACGTTTGAAAAAAAAGTATTGCAAGGGATCGCCTATCATAAAGCTCATTATGAGGGGAAACTCGAAAAGCTCGATGTCGCCGTTGTTATCCATGGCGATGCCTACAAATTTTTCATCAAAGATTTAAAAAACTCCCCGTATAAAAACGACGCTTCCCTTGCAAAAGCACATGAAGATCTCAGCAAGAGGATTGCAACAATGGCAAATACCTATGAGGTAGAATTTTTAATGTGTGAAGCAACGATGAGAACACTCAAAATCGATCAAAGCAATGTGTATGATTTCGTCAAAATGACCCCAAACTCCACTATCGGGCTGATCGACAAACAAAACGAACATTTTGCTTATATCCCGATTCATTGAGCCTTGACATAGAGTTATAATTGTACTATGATATCGGAACTTAGCTATTTAGCTAATAACATAATAATATCGGGGTATCCAAATGAAGTTAAAAGAAATTCTATTGATAGCAGCGTTGATAACAAGTTCATCGTTGATGGCAGGTCAAGCAGAGTCCGAAAAACTGATTAGCGCGGCGAAAGCTGAAGCGGGTGAAATGGCACCGAAACAACTCAAAGAGCTGTTGGATGCTGAAAAGAAAGTTATCGTTATGGATGTTCGCGAGG
Source organism: Candidatus Sulfuricurvum sp. RIFRC-1 (assembly GCF_000310245.1). Classification (NCBI taxonomy): domain Bacteria; kingdom Pseudomonadati; phylum Campylobacterota; class Epsilonproteobacteria; order Campylobacterales; family Sulfurimonadaceae; genus Sulfuricurvum; species Candidatus Sulfuricurvum sp. RIFRC-1. The sequence continues at coordinate 398,147 of NC_020505.1, read as the reverse complement.
AAAATCAGCGTGCAGAGGGTGAAATTTACGCACCCAGCACGATGGCGATCACACGCGGAAATCTCGAATTTGAAGTGCTCAATAAAATCAAAGACAAAAATGCGCTGATCGTCACCTATTGCCGTGGCGGAAGCCGTGGAGCGTTAGCCGCTCAAACCCTAAAAAAACTGGGATACGTCAATGCGACCAACCTCAAAGGGGGTCTTAAAGGGTGGGCGGAAGAAGGTTATCCGATTGAGACAGGCTTAGGAGTTACTCTCCTCACCAAAGAGCAATAAGGAGACGATTATGACAACAATTATCCTCAATCACCAACCCTATGACGGTTCCGATGTGACGTGGAATGCTCTGCGTCTGGCAAAAACGCTTCATAAAAACGGTGAAGCGGTCAATATTTTTTTGATGAACGATGCGGTCGATCTCGCTCGCGACATCATTAAAAAACCCGAAAGCTACGATCACGATTTGGTCGATATGCTCAAAAAGCTCTATGAAGAGGGGATTTCCCTCCAAGCCTGCGGAACGTGCAACGCCCGATGCGGACTTTTTAAAAATCAGCCCTATTTCGATGAGAGCGTTTCCTCGACAATGCAGATACTTGCCGATTGGGTTATCCAAAGCGATAAAGTATTAACATTTTAAACGGACTGAACTATGCAAAAGGGATACTATAGATGAAATATATCATTATGTTTTTGTTGATTTTCAACAGTTTTGTGTTTGCTGAACCCAAATTCCTCATGCCCGAAGAGGCGTTTCAGGCAACTGCCCATCTGAAAAAAAGATGTACGATCAACGCCACGATAGAGTTGGGTCACGATATCTATCTCTACCAATCCAAAGTAAGCGCAAAAATCGTCGAGAAAAACAGCGGTATCATCATCGACCGCCTCGTTCTCCCCGAAGGAGTCGATCATGACGGCGAAAAAGTCTATCTGACCTCTCCCTCTATCGATATCGCATTGGCGAAGACGAGAGAACTGGATGAGATCGTTCCGATATCGCTCGTGCTGAGCTATCAAGGGTGTTCGGAACAGGGATTGTGCTACGAGCCGATGGAGACGACATTCAATTTCGACATAGAAACCTCGGCACTGGTTCTCAAAGAAGCCACTCCCGCTGCACCTAAAAAAAGCCCGATCACCGTCTCTGAAACCGACCAAATCACCCAAACGTTTATCGAGGGGAACGTACCGCTCATCCTGCTGACCTTTTTTACGTTCGGCCTGCTCCTCTCTCTGACCCCATGTATTTTTCCGATGATTCCGATCCTCTCCTCGATCATTGTCGCACAAGGCAAAAACATGAATGCCAGACGGGGGTTCACCCTTTCACTGGTGTACGTCCTCTCTATGTCAGTTGCCTATACGATTGCCGGAGTATTAGCGGGACTTTTCGGCGGGAATATCCAAATCGCGATGCAAAATCCGTGGGTTATTTCAACGTTTGCCCTCCTTTTCGTAGGCCTTGCCGTCTCCATGTTCGGATACTTTAAAATCGGCCTTCCTACCTCATGGCAGACCAAGCTCACCAAATCTTCCGAAAAGGCCAGCTCCAAAGGCGGCTACATCGGAGTCGCCATCATGGGCTTTTTATCGGCATTGATCGTAGGACCCTGCGTTGCCCCTCCGCTTGCGGGTGCCCTCGTCTACATCGGTCAAAGCGGCAATGCGCTCCTCGGCGGTGCGGCACTCTTCGTCCTCAGTATCGGAATGGGATTACCATTGCTGTTGATCGGAACGGGCGCGGGCAAATACATGCCTCGACCGGGAGGATGGATGGATACGGTATCCCATATCTTCGGTGTCGTGATGCTCGCTATCGCCATCTGGATGCTGGGGCGTATCCTCCCTCCAACGGTTTCCATGTTCCTTTGGGCGGCATTGCTCATCATCGTCTCCATCTATCTGGGAGCGCTCGAATCACTCCAAGGGCATCATAAAGGGATAAAACCGTTTCTCAAAGGGGTGGCGATTATGATGCTCACCTACGGGCTGATCCTCTTTTACGGCGCACTCAAAGGAGAGACAAATCCCCTCGCTCCGATTTCAGCAGAAGCCCCAAGCGCTTTGAACGAAAAAACAGCTTCCGCTTTAGCGTTTAAAACGATCCACTCTGCCGAAGAGCTCGATGCGATATTGGCTGAGAGCAAAGGGAAGAAAGTGATGCTCGATTTCTACGCCGACTGGTGCAGTTCGTGCAAAGAACTCGATGCAATTACGTTTAAAGACCCCGCTGTGATACAATCACTGAATGATTATGTTTTAGTGCGTGCCGATGTAACGGCAGACAGTGAAGCCGAAAAAGCGCTGACCAAACGGTTCGGATTATTCGGCCCTCCGGCCATGATCTTTTTCGATGAGAGCGGGACAGTGATCCAAGGCGGTGATCTCATCGGATTCAAAAATGCCGAAGACTTTTTATCCCACCTTAAAACTTTGGAGACAAAATGAAAAAAATCCTCTTGGCCCTCTTACTTATCAGCAGTTCACTCTTCGCCGAACTCGATTGGGCACCTTCGTATGAGAAGGGGTTGGAACAGGCTAAAAAAGAGCATAAAATACTAATGCTGATGTTCTCAAAAAAAACGTGCAAAATGTGCAACATTATGAAAAAAAGTGTCTATGAAAACGACGACGTTGCCGAATATGTCAAAAACTTTTTTATTCCCGTGGAGATCGATGTCGAGGTGTATCCTGACAAATACGGCTATCAAGTCATCGGTACCCCGACCTATTATTTTCTGGACTCCAACGGCAAACAGATCGGACGGATGATGGTCGGCGGTGCCACCGCAGAGGGATTCTTACAAAAACTCAAAGACGTAAAACAAGGTAAATAATCGATGCTCAAACGCTCACTCCTCCTATCCCTCCTCCTTAGTCTCTCATCCTCCGCGCAAGAGCTGGAGGATATCTTTAAAGAAGGGAAGGTGAGCGGCCAGCTTAGAGCCTTTTGGTACGACGGAGACCGCGAACTTCGGATCGATCGAACCGCCCTCACCCTCGGAGGGATTTTAAGCTATAAAACAGCACCCTATGAGGGATTCAGCGGAGGGGTGTCGTTCTTTTCGAGCAACGGAGTTACCTCACTAACCGAAATGCCCGAATCGGGACAAACCCATAACCTCAACCCTGATGGCAGTTCCATCAATACCCTCGGCGAAGCATACCTCCAATACAGCGCTCATGATACCCTCATCCGTTACGGACGACAGCGCCTTGATCTGCCGCTTGCAAACGATTACTACAACCGAATGCTCCCAAACAGTTTTGAAGCACTCAGTATCGAGAGCCGATCTCTGAGCCATACCACTCTAAAAGCCGCTTACATCACCGGATGGAAATACAAAGCCTCCGACACCTTCGTCTCACCCACCTACTCACTCGGGATCGACCGTGACATCGCCGTTCTCGGAGCGATCTATTCTCCTGCATCACCATGGAAAATCGAACTCTACGATACCTATGTACGCGATGTGATGAACGCCCCCTATGTTCAAATCATCAATAATGAGATGTGGAAATCCTCCGAGGGGACAACCCTCTCCGGTGCACTGCAATATCTAAATGAGCACAGCGTAGGAGCCAATGCCGCAGGAGAGGTCAATACCTACCTTCTGGGGCTAAGAGGGACGCTAACACAGGGGAAATGGAGTCTGAGCGCCCTCTACACCCTCATCGGCGATCAGAGCCTTCTGGGGAGCGGGGGACGGTATGAGAAGATGGGATGGGGAGCCTTTATCACCTACACCGATTTGCAGATCGACGGCGAGAGTGAAAACGCAGGGGCGGAAGCGTATGGCAGTGTACTCACCTATCGACCCGATTCGACGTTCGAGATTTCCGCCAAGTATATGAGGATCGATCAAAGCGATGCGATCCAATCCAACCCCGCATCCCTCACCCAAAATCCCCGTCCCGATTCGGACGAGGTCAACATCGATGCAACCTATCAGCCGCGCAAAGAGTTTCGCCTACGGACTCGCTTTGCTCTAATCGATTACGACAGCAGCAGTACATCACTGTATCAAAGCAAAGCGTACGATGAGACAAACGTTCGGATCATCGCCGATTATCTGTTTTAAAAGACTAAAGTGATCTGAAAAGACTGCTCATTGCTTTTAATCGTGTAATCAAATCCTACTTCACGGCTTAGCCGTTTTAACATTTTCTCTCCAATCTTTGAACTGAACAAATATTTTTCCGCTCCAATGGTATTGCTAATCACTATATTTCGGCTTATCGGATCGCACCCAATTTCAACAGAGCTGTTCTCTTGCGCGTAAGTAATAGCATTTTCGAGCAGAGCGCCCAAAACTTTAATCAAGAGTTTCTCAGGAGCTTTAACTGAAAAAGAATTCTGCGGCAATTGAAGCGTTAATTGTTTGCGTTGAATCAATATTTCCATTTTAGTTTTAAGCGCCTTAAATGTTGTGATAATATCGATTGTGCTTGCCTCTTCAAAATCTGAACTCTCTAAAAAAAGTACATTTTTAAGTTCACTGGTCAGTCTCTCGATGTCATGACCTAAATCATCCGTAAATTTATCTTTACTATAGTCATTATTGCTTTGATAAACATCGAGTCTGGAGCGCATCAGTGCCAAAGGAGTTTTGAGCTCATGCGCCGCTTCTTTGAATAATTCAGCCTCTTTAGTACGATAGTTTTCCAAACGCCCTATCAATGCACTAAAGGCATAGGAGACCTCTTCAATTTCTTTTCCAGGATTATTGAGCGAAAAATCGAACGGTTTTTTACTGTTCCACTCATGTGTTTTTTGCGCTAAAATGGCCAAAGGTTTCATATAATAATCAAGTAAAATAATACTGATCAGTAAAATCACCAATAATGAAAGCACATAGCGTATAAGAAGTTTTTGCCCATATTTATCAAGTGCAAACTTGATTTTTTGTGTATCGCTAATAGCATTAAGATAAATACCATTGAGTTGTTGCACTGAGGAAACGACCTCATTTTCTCGTGCGACATAGGGATCACTTGAAACGAGAAAACGTAGCTTTGATGCCTCTGAATCGTTCAAAATCATCTGATTATGGGGAATAGCATATAAAAAAGTAAGACAACTGTTTGGGGTGAGCGGTTGCGGTATATAATCACTCTTACTCTCATTTAACAAATGCTTGAGCACCTTTTGCAGGTCATTGGTTTTTTCACTGCGCATCGTTTGGAGTGCTACCATCCAGTTGAGACTAAAGGCAATTGCCATGAGTATTGAAAAAATAAAAGCAATTTTAATCTTAAGAGGTACTCGACTTCTATATTTCAACAGCATATCCTCGTGTTTTGATTGTTTTGATCATTGAAGGATGAAGCTTTTTACGGAGTCGTGCAACTAATTCATCGATTGCGTTGGGGGTGATATTTTGGGGATTGTCATAAAGTGCATCCATGATTTCATCCCGTGAAGCGATCGAACCGTGATTCAACAAAAAAAAGAAAAGGGCGTGTTCATTTTTGGAGAGGATGATTTTTGTCTCTTCTTGATAAATTATTTGTTTCGTCGTATCAATGGTAAATCCATGCAGCTGAAGAAACGTAGGTGCAAAGCGTCGCGCAAGAGCAATAAGACGAGCACGTAACTCTTTAATATCAAATGGTTTTTCGAGATAATCGTCCGCACCATACTCAAGCCCCTGTACTTTTTCATCAATACTTCCCAATGCACTCAGGACCAAAATACCCATCAGAAGATTTTTGTTTTTGCCATAGTTGATCAGTTCTTGAACACGATCTTTTCCATGAAACGTTCGATCCACCAAAAATACTTGGTAATGATACGCATCAAGATAGTGTTTGGCCTCTTCAACGTTTGAAACGGTATCGATTATCCACTCATTATTTCCTAATGAGAGCTTTAGCAGTTTAAGCAGTTCAGGTTCATCATCTGCAATTAAAATACGCATTTACAGCTCTTTTACCTCATCTATGAATATTTTAATCGTTTTGTCTTTTAATTCTTTTTTGATAGCTAACGCCAGTACAATCGCTTCAGATTGTTGCAAAAAAAGGCGAAACAATCCAAAATCCCGCCTAGCGCTTACTTGTTCTTCCGTGCTGACCAAAAAGGCTCCGGCACCGTAGCGGTTACAAGGGAAAAAATAAAAATCATCATATCCTTCTTCTAACAATAAATCAACCAATGTATCTTTATTTGCGATTTCAAAATACATATCTAGTCTGTTCAAGCTCATTTTTGTCCTCGTTTATAGATCATTTTAAAAGCCGGCGGTAAAATCAACAGGGTCAAAATGGTCGATGTCACCAATCCCCCCAAAACAACGATTGCCAATGGTTTTTGGATCTCACTTCCCACACCGGAGGCAAATAACAGCGGTAACAGTCCAAGTGCCGCGATAAATGCCGTCATCAATACCGGACGGAGCCGTCGGCGCGCCCCCTCAGCAACCGCATCATCGATCGTCAACCCGTTCCCCAGAAGAGTATTAAAATAACTCACCATCACAACCCCGTTGAGTACCGCAATCCCGAAAAGTGCAATAAATCCGACCGATGCCGGAACAGAGAGATACTCGCCGCTCAAGAAAAGCGAGATAATCCCCCCCGTCACAGCAAAAGGGATATTTAACAAGATAAGTAAGGTAGTGCTCACCGATCGGAAGGTGAAAAAGAGAATCAGGAATATCACTCCGATACTCACCGGAACCACGGCCATCAAACGTGCAGATGAACGTTGCTGATTCTCAAACTCTCCGCCGTAAACGATATGGTATCCCTTCGGGAGTTGAACCCCCTCATTGATTTTTTGTTTCGCCTCTTCGACAAATCCGACCAAATCCCGGTTTTCTACATTGGAGCGCACCACACTCAGACGCTCATTATTTTCTCGAAGGACTTGTACCGGCCCCTCGGTCTCCTCTATCGTAGCCACACTTGCCAATGGAACGCTTCCCCCTTCACTCAAAGGGATCTCTAAAGCGCTAAACTTCTCGTAATTCTGCGCGATATCACTATCCAAACGGATCATAACGGGGGTGCGTGCATTGCCCTGAGGAACGGTATCGACAATAATCCCTTCCAATGAGGCTTTTAAAAATTGCTGCAATTCGCCGCTGCTTACTCCCGTATTTGCTGTCGCCAGCCTATCAGGGGTAATACTGAGATAGTTTATCCCCTCGTTTAGGGTAACAACGACTTCGCTGGAGCCATCAATCTCCTCTAAAATCGTTCCCACCTCTGCGCTGAGCGTATTCAGCGTATCAATATCGGTACCGAAAATTTTGACTGCCAAATCACCGCGTGTTCCCGTCAACATTTCCGAGATACGCATATCAATGGGCTGAGTAAAGCTAAACCCTACCCCCGTAAAAGGTTTAAGAGCAATCATAATATTTTCCATGATCTCCTCTTTGCTTTTTGCCTTCCACTCTTCTTTAGGCTTTAGGATCAAAAACGTATCGGTTTGATTCAGTGTCATAGGATCCAATCCCAGTTCATCCGTCCCCGTTCGCGCAACAATAGTCTTGATCTCCGGAATTGTGTTAAGAAGCTCTTTTTGAATGGCCAAATTAAGCTCTTTGGACGCTTCCAATGAGATAGAAGGCATCGGTTCTACAATTAAAATCAAATCCCCCTCATCCAACGTCGGCATAAACGTTTTACCTACCAACCCAAACAGGGAAAAGCTTAGAACTAAAAAGAGTATCGCTCCGATAAAGAGCGTCTTGGTTCGAGTCAAGGCAAAATTGAGTGTCGGAGCATACAACTGTGCAAAAAAACGATCCAATCGAGTTTCAGAATGTGGAACCGTTTTGAGAAGCAACGATGCGACAACCGGAATGACGGTAAGAGAGAGGATCAATGAACCCAAGAGGGCAAACACGATCGTCATCGCCACGGGTGCAAAAAGTTTCCCCTCAAGCCCCTCCAGTGTCAAGAGCGGTAAAAAAACGACGGCAATAATCAAAAGTCCGCTGAATACCGAAACACTTACCTCTTTGGAAGCACGATAGACGAGGTGAAGTTTTGGGAGCTTTTGATCTGCCTCACCCAGTTTGGCAAAAGTATTTTCAACCACTACCACCGCTGAGTCGACGAGCATCCCGACCGCTATCGCCAAACCGCCCAAGCTCATCAGATTGGCTGTAATTCCAAAATAACGCATCATGATAAAGGCTATGGAGAGTGACAACGGCAAGATAACGGCTACCGCTATCGCCGCTCGAACATCCCCCAAAAAAAGCAGCAATAGCAATATGACCAGAATGACCGCTTCAAGCAATGCCGTAGAAACCGTATCCACCGCTTTTTGAGTCAATTCGCTCCGATCATAAAAAGGGACGATACTCACCCCTTTTGGAAGGGTCGGTTCCAATGCGGCAAGTCGTTGTTTAATGTCGATGATCGTCTCTTTGGCATTGGCTCCGCGCAGTGCCATCACGAGCCCCTCAGTCGCTTCTCCCAAACCATCTTTGGTGACAAAACCCAGCCGCGTACGCGACTCATCGTTCAGAGTACAAAAGTCGCCGAGACGTATCGGGCCGTTGTGCGAATGGATCGTGATATTAGCGATTTCATCGCTGTTTTGAACACCGCTTTGGACTTTGACCAAATACGCCTCATCCCCTTTGTCTAGTCTTCCCGCACCGTCATTTTTGAGGTTTTCTGCCAGTGCCGCTTCTAAATCAGCCAAGGTAATTCCCATACGCCCCATAGCACTCACATCGGGGATAACCGCGATGGTCCGTACTTCTCCGCCCAACGCATTGATATCCGCAACCCCAACCGCTCCCCGCAGTGCCGGACGGATGACGAAATCGAGCAGTTCGCGTTTGGCCTGCTGACTCAAATTTCCTTCAACCGTAAACATAAATACTTCACCCAGCGGTGTTGTAATCGGAGCCATCCCTCCGCTTACCCCTTTGGGCAGTGATTCCATCGCCGAAGCAAGCTTTTCGTTAACCTGAGAACGGGCACGATAGATATCCGTACCATCGCTAAAATCAATGGTTATGTCGGCAATAGCGTATTTGGAGGTACTTTTGAGGAGGACTTGATTTTCTATCCCCATCAGTTCCGCTTCCAACGGACGAACGACTCTGGATTCTACCTCTTCGGGGGTCATCCCCGGAGCTTTAAGGATAATTTTTACCTGCGTAGGTGAAATATCGGGAAAAGCATCGATAGGGATTTTAATAAAGGAATAAATCCCGTAAACTATGATCGCCAAAGCGGCCAAAAGGACAATAATACGCTGTTTAAGCGAAAATTCGATGATGGAATTCAACATCATTCAAACCCTAATCCGCTCATAGCCCCTTTGAGGACAATGAGCCCGCTCATCGCTACTTGCGTGTTTTGATCAATTCCGCTTTGACGGACAAGTACCCCCTCTTTGCTCAGACCGACAATAGCAAGCTCTTGTGCTTGAAAACCCTTTGGCGTACGAATAAAACAAATACTTTTTCCTTGATGTTTTACAACAGCGTTTGAGGGGATGAGGATAGAGGTTAGCGGTTTAGATACCGACACAAATAATCCGGTGGTTGTTCCGGCTCGTAACTCGCCGGAGCGATCATGTAAACGGGCAATCGCAGTGGCAGAGTTCGTCGAACCATTTACGGATGGAGAGACAGAAATAATCGTACCCAGCGAAGTTCCTGTTTTATTGAACACTTTATCCCCTTTAGAGATCGAAGTAATTTGTTTGGGAGACAGGTTCAGCAGTGCAACCATCGCATCGGTATCCGAAATCCTAAAATAAGGGTGATACGGGGTGATTTTTTCAGCTACAGCCGATGGTGCCGTGGTTATAATCCCATTTTTTTGTGCGATAACCGCTAAAGAACCATCCCTATTTGGACGAACTCCGGCAAGGCTGAACTGAGCCTCAAGCGTCGAGATACGTGAGCGTAATGAGGCCGCTTCGAGAGCGCTGATTTGATAATCACGATAGGATATAACCCCGTCTTTGTAGAGGGCTTCATCTTTTTTGACATTGTTTAGGATGCTTTGATAGCGATTGCGAACCTCTTTGAGTTCAAATCCATCCGCTAACAGTTCAGGGGAAGCGATACGGCCAAGAATTTCTCCTTGGCGTACCCGATCACCGGCGTGTACGTTCAATGCCGCTACTGACGCTTCATGATCCAGAAAATAGCTTTTGGATTTCTCTTCATCGTAGTCAATTTTTGCGATGAGAGGACCTACCGTTGCACTGCGGGTAACACTTACTTTCCCCGCTGTGATCCCCATTTTTTTCATTTGTGCTTCACTGATCGTGATCTGTGCCATCGCCGCCGTTGCCGCCATGAGCAGTAGTAAACTTCGTTTCATTACCAAATTCTCCCTATTTTTTCTTCAATTTCAGCCATCTCTTGAATGTAGCTTTGTTTCAGTTCGAGGGTGCGCAATCGTGCATCATAGTAGACGTTTTTGGATGCAAGGTATTCAAACTGCCCCATAACGCCCCCCTCATACCCTTTTTGTGCCATGGCAAAAAGAGTTTCATACTGTTTTTCATTTTCACCTAATACTTTGATTCTCTCTTCACGCTCGACTAAGTGCTCTACCAACCCACTGACACTGAGTTGAAGCTTTTGCTTGGTAACTTCCCGCATATGCACCAAAGCGCTGCGTTCACTCATCAGTGCCGCGATTTTATTCTCATTTTTGCTGCTCAGTGCCAAGGGGATCGAAAGACGAAAATCGACACTGTTTTGGGTCGGTTCTTGCGTCATTCCGACCCCGATAGATACCGATTCCACCGTTGAATGTCTTAGCGTTGCGATGGAGGCATCCAAGGCTTCAATCCGCGTATCCAGTGATTTCAACAGCGGAGTCTCTTTGAGATGATCGTCTAACGCGCCAGATTGTATAAATGCGAACTCCATATCGTCGATGATTACTTCATCCTTCACCATTGCCGCTTCTCTCAGACGATGTTGCGCATGTTCGGCTTCCATGAGAGCCGCCGCGACTTCTTGAAGTGTCGTACGGTATTCGCTTTCCAGACGCAACAGTTCCATCTGCGACAATCGTCCGGCTTTGAATTTTTTCTCTCCGGCTTGGTAGGCTTTAAGGGAGAAATCCCGTTTTTGGATAAAAATCGAACCGCGTTCTTGTTCCAATCTGTACAAAAGCCAATCACGCTTTAACCCGATTTGAATCTGCCCCTTTTGGGCAGCCATCTCAGAGTGCATCCCTTTTTTTAACAGTTCGAATTCATGTTCCTGCGCTGAACGAAAGGATGGATTTTTTAGCGAATAATCCACCATAACCCCATATTCCGTACCGCTGTTGCTAGGATCATCTCCCTTGATTCTTCGCGCCGATGTTGCAATGCTCATAGGATCAGAAGCCATGAGGGAAGCTTTTTCAAAACGGATGGCATTGATGCGACCGTCAACTTGGATCATTTCCCCTGAAACGGAATAAGCACGTTCGGAAAGTTCATTAAAACTTATTGCGTATCCCAAAAACGGTATTAAAATAGCGCTGTAGGCCCATGTTAATCTCATTGGATCGGCTCCATTCATTTGTTAGCCTCATAATAAAAATAGTTATGATGACATTCTATGGATTTAACGTGAGAAAATCATGAGAAAAGATTCATGTCAAGCAAGCAAATGGTGTCGTAAAAAAATTTACATCACTGAAATATACTCACCACAGCTCTATTCCAAACTGCCGAACGAGAAGTGAAAAGAGGATAAAACATACTATGGTAATGGCAACCGAAGCGCTCATGGCCCACCAAAAACCGACTCTTTCCAGTAAAATCGGAAACGCTAAAAACATCGGCAAGGTCGGAACAACATACCAAAACGTGTACCATGCATGGTTGGCAATTTTTTCCGTAGGCTGCTGTTCAACGTAAAGCCAAATCAACGCCAGAAAAGTAACCAGCGGTAAAGCCGCGATCAATCCCCCTAGCCTATCGCTCCGTTTTGCCATTTCAGAGACAAGAACCACCACTCCGGCAGTCAGTAGATATTTTACAATTAGCCACGTCATTGTGATACCCCTTAACTATTTAACGACCCATCGGTTGCTGATCAAAACTCAAATACATCGATGTAGATATCAAGCCTATGCTGCGGAAGCATTTTTTGAATTTTATGTTTCAGCTCTTTGATATCCTGCTCGATTTCATACCCAAGTTTATCATCTTTAACGTTCATCGAGATCACCAATAAAACTTCCTCAGAGCCAATAAACATACTCCGTACCGAATTGATATGAACAAGAACGTTCGATTCTTCTTTGAGCAGGTTTTTGATTTGTTTAATCGTCTCTCGATCCAAACTTTCACCGACGAGTAATTTTTTCAGTTCAACGAACAGCAGTGTCGAAAGCGATAGCAATAAAATTCCGATCATCAGTGCCGCGATCCCATCGAAGATAGGGTCCACATATAAAGAGAGGAGAAGCCCTATGGCTAAAATAAAAAGCCCCAACAGTGCACCGGAATCTTCGATAAGAACCACCAAAATATGAGAAGAGGAGCTTTTTTCGATCGTTTTAAAGATATCTTTGAGTTTCGTACCGCTCTCTTTGAGTGCAACTTTTAACGCTCCCCCCTCGAGTATCACGGCGAGGATGATAATGCCTACGATGAGCCACGGATGTTGAATCTCTTGGGGATCCATGATTTTGTGAATCCCCTCATACACTGAAAACAATCCGCCAAGGGAAAAAAGGACAACGGCCACAACAAACGACCAAAAAAAGTTGGCTTTTCCCTGCCCGAACGAATGGGCTTCCGTTTTTCCCCGTGCCGCCTGTTTTTGACCGACCAGAACGAGAGCTTGGTTACCGCAATCGGCAGTGCTGTGTATCGCTTCCGCCATCATCGAGGCTGAGCCGGTAAAAAACGCGGCGAGACCTTTGGCTACAGCAATAATTCCATTAGCCGCCAAAGCCGTTTTGACACTTTTTGACATCAATAAGAACCTTGGGATGGTATGCGCTTAGGAGTAACGAGGGGGGGAGAGGGTATCCTGTCCATGGCTTAGTAGCTCATGGAACCGGCATTGATCAAACCGATAGAGATCGACATAAACGCCATAAAAGTACCGACGGAGAGATCCCCGTTGTGAATATGCTTTTCAACGGAAAACTTGCCGCTAAGGCGTGTAAGTATAAAAGCAAAGACAAGCTGAATTGCCATGGCAACACCGGCCCACATCACGAAATCGATGTACGAAACACTATGCACCAACGCGCTGTAAAGGGGGATTGAGAGACCTAAAACAGCTCCGCCGAATCCAAGCGCCGCTGCGGTGTTGTTTTCACCGAAGATCATTTGATAATCATCATACGGCGTAACTTTCGCGTAAAGAAAAAGGAAAATGCCGAAAACCGCTATTGCGGTAAAGAAGAAAAGAGCGAAGGAGAGAAAATATTCTAGAAACATGCTAATCCTTTATTTTAAGGCAATGATAGCTTAAAAACATTAACGGCACGTTACGTTTGCGTCGACCATCGCCTCTTCTTTTTTGGCGTGAGTGCATTGCGTTTTGCTCATCACCGTGTCGCTGAAATAGGTTTGCCAAAGGAGCGTCTTTTTCATTTTGGCTGTTCTCAGATCGTTGCGTATAAACTTCGATGCCCCCAGTTCAGAACCCCGAAAATCGGTTTTAGCAAGAATCGCATCGGTAAAATCGGCTTTCCACACTTTCGCATCCCGTATATCGGCACGGCTCAAATCGCTTCCGTTAAAATGGGCCCCCTTGAAATTAGCCCCTTTGGCGTGAATTCCGCGTAAATCACTGCGCTCCATTGTGGCTTTCCAAAAGAGTGCCCCTTCCGTATTCGCACCGCGCAGACTGCACCCGTTCAGGTCAGCCATCTCGAACATACTGCCGCTCAAATCGGCTTTGCTCAGATCACTCCCGTGAAAATCACCGCCGCTAAAATCCATTTTACTCAAATTCGCTCCCCGAAGGTCGCATCCGATACACTCTTTTTCTTCGATTGTTTTTTTCAGATGCGCAGCATCATAAGCATTTAAAGCAACGGCTAAAACACTCACTAACAAGAGTACTCTCATTTGATCCCTCGGATACGCTTCAGCTCACTCAAAAACTCACGTGCCCGCTTGCTCCCGATAATCGTCTCTTTTTTATTCCCCGATTTATCGATAAAAAACATCGTCGGAATCCCGAAAAAATCGTACCCCTCAGGGAGTTTGTTTTTATGAACATTTTTCTCGATTACGACAAAATGACGGTCCATATATCCCTCAACCGCTTTATCATGAAATACTTTTTGCTTCATGTAGGCACATTCGGGGCAATCATCCGTGGTGTAAATCATCAACACGAGTTTATTCTCTTTCCCCATCCCTGCAACCGCACTCTTAAACTGTTCATCATTTTGAATGGAAAGCGCAGAAAGGTTCAAAACCATCATCCCCACCATCAGTAAATATTTTATCATTTGGCCGCCTCAATAGTTAAACTTATCACAATAATATCATTTTTTATAATCGTTTTAGACTCTCACAGTGTACGTATCTCTATTTTAACGACAAATTGTTCCATATATCCCCAAAACTATTGACAAAAAAGGTTACAACCGCTATAATTCCCGTCCATAAATTGTGCTGGAACAGTTTATTGTTATTTACGTCCCGTTAGCTCAGCTGGTAGAGCATTTCACTTTTAATGAAGGGGTCGATGGTTCGAATCCATCACGGGACACCACTTTTTCAACCACATTTATGTGGCCCCATCATCTAATGGTTAGGATTCCAGATTTTCATTCTGGCCATACGAGTTCGAATCTCGTTGGGGTCACCATTTTTAAATTCCCAAACTACCTGCTTTCAAATCACCCATTCAACAACCAAGTGTAACACAGTTATTTTTTATTTTGCGCAATGCAATGAATACTCATCCTACAAAAGAGTGTATATTTTCTACAACTTTATTGCGACCGCGTTCTTTGGCTTGGTAAAGCGCCTGATCGGCCCTTTTAATCATTTCATCGACCGATTCACCATCTTGATACTGTGTGAGCCCTATACTTACCGTTACTTTTTTATGAATGGAAAAATTGTTCTCTGCAATTCGCTCACGCAACCGTTCCGCTAAGACTTTAATTTCAGTGAGTGTCGTACTGGGGCACAGTATGATAAACTCCTCACCACCCCAACGGAAGGGATAATCACTCACGCGTAAAACATCGCGGATGATAAAGGCGATTTCTTTCAAAATCATATCGCCGATATCATGACCGTATTTATCGTTAATCTTCTTGAAAAAATCAATATCCATATAAATAATCGAAAGCGGTATATCTTGACGCTTTCCGAAAGTAATTTCACGCTGGATAATATCATCAAATCGGAGACGGTTGTATAAACCGGTCAAAGCATCGGTCTGCGCGACATACTCAAGCTTCTTCTCCATCATTTTGCGTTCCGTCATATCAATCGCCGTTCCAAGCCCTGTCCACTCTCCCCGAAACTTGACCGTCGAAATGGCTATATAAAACCATCGAATTTCCCCGGTTCTCGTCACAATTTTCAAATCTTGATAAATGATTTGATCTTGCAACTCCCCTTTTAATCTGCCTGTCACCCGCTCTTGTATAAACGCTTGTTCTTGAGGTGCGACAAGTTCCATCGGTGTTATTTTTCTTAGCTCATCCAATGTGTATCCGGTCATTGTTGCAAATGCGTCATTGACATAGAGAAAGGTTTCCCGATAGAGAAAAATACCGGCCAATGCACTTTCCGTCAGTGTTTTAAAAAGAAGCTCACTCTCCTCCAGTGCCTCTTTTAGTTTTATCTCCTCAGTAATATCTTTTCCCGTCGAAATAAAGTGGGTGATAGCCTCTCCGGCAAGTCGGATCGGGGTGATCGTTTTTTCTTCCCAGTAAAGAGACCCATCCTTTTTACGGTTTTGAAGACTCCCCTTATACGTGTGTCCCGACAAAATCGTTTTCCATATCTTCTTGTAAACCTCAGCAGAAAGATGACCTGATTTAAAAACTGAAGGTTTACCGCCTACAAGTTTTTCTTTTTCCCATCCGGTTTGCTTGGTATAGGCGTCGTTAACGTATTCGATGATTCCCTCACAATCGGTAATCATAATCAAATCATCACTTTGTTCGATAATACGGTGCAGCTTCAACATCTCCTGCTGAGCTCTGATTCGATCGGTAATATCGATAATATTGACGACCAGATGCTCTTTACCAAGATAGATCATTTTCTGGATACGCGCTTCCACATCATATTCGCTCCCGTCTTTACGGCGATGTTTGGTCTCCATGGTCAACAATGGTATGGTTTCATCAAGAAGCGGTTGAAGAAGTTGCTTAAATTCTCCATTACCGTACTCTGGTTTAATATCGGGAGGACTCATCCGTGATAGCTCTTCCATTGTATAGCCGATATTATGCAAGGCACTCCCGTTGGCATAGCAGAACGTTAATGTTTTGGGATTAATAATATAGATTTCATTCAGACTTTTATCGATCAAATTTCCCAAAGATTCGAGAGAATGGGAAAGCTGGATTTCTTGCGTAACATCCTTATAAACAGCCATTACATAACCATTCTCCAAACGTGACACATCGTTAACACGCCATCCTTCACGTATATCATCACAATAATAGCCCGCTTTAAAATGTTCGGGATTGCCGGTCGTATAGACCCGTTCGAGTACCTCAAGCAAACCAAACTCTTTAACCCCCGGAAAAACCTTTTCCACACTTTTGCCGATAAGATCTTCGCGTTTAACGTTGTCTGTTTTTTCTGCTTGAAGATTAAAATTGACAAAAATAAAATCACCGTTTTCATACCGGTAAATTGCAATATTGATCGGTAAAGAATCGATTGGTATCAAAAGAGAACTCCCAAACTAGGTGAAATTATTGCCTAGGCAAAAAGAAAAATTGTATTTTAGTAATAAATTATTATAGCTTTTTTTCAAAAATATCTATACTTTTCTTCTCTAAGATTTTTTTTTGATTTTTTTTTGATACTATATGGTTATCCAAAATGAATATTTATAATGAAAAATGATATAAAATGGTTTTTTCTCCTTCGTTCCAAGAAAGAGATAACGTCATTAATATCTCATAATCAATGGTTACAATAAGCTTCACAAGGAGGCAGTTTTGTTCAGTTATTCCGCACATATCGAAGAACTAAAATCGGAAATATTAGATCGTAATTTGATCATGATCATAACCGATCCTGCCGGTATCATCACCGATGTCAGCAAAGGATTCGAAATTATCTCTGGATATGCCAAAGATGAATTAGTCGGTTTAACGCACGAAATTTTCAGCCATCCCGATACACCAAGAGAGATATTTACCCATTTATGGGAGACCATCGCACAAGGTCGTCCTTGGTGCGGCGAGATCAAAAATAAGAACAAACACGGGTTAGGATATTGGAGTAAAATATGTATCGAACCGCTTCTCAATGATAAAGATATCCTAGGCTACGTTGGAATTTATACCAATATTACAGAGCAAAAAGAGTTAAGCCGCAAGGTAGAAATCGACCCTCTTACCGGTATTTACAACCGAGCGAAACTGCATCATCTTCTTATGAATAAAGTAGAACAAGCTTATTTTGAAAATACCACCTTCACCGTTCTCTTCATCGACTTAGACCATTTTAAATCGATTAACGATCAATACGGCCATCTAGAAGGTGATCGGGTCTTAATCGAGTTTAGTACCCTTATTCGTGAATCTCTTCGATCCAGTGACCTCTTTTGCCGATGGGGCGGAGAAGAATTTATTATTGTTCTGGATAAGAGCGATGAAAATACGGCCTATCTTATCGCTGAAAAGCTCCGAAACCTCACTCAAGAGAATAATTTCGGACTCAATCGCCCCATCACCCTTAGCATCGGTCTTTGCCAGTATACTCCGACAAAAAGCATTGACGATACCATAAAGGGAGCGGATCAGGCTATGTACAGAGCTAAACATCAAGGAAGAAATCAAACGGTTTTGGCGTTCAATGAAGGTAAATAGCGATGTTTAAAACGAGAAATCTGACCCTTCTTTATATTGAAAGTGACCCCCATATTCGAGAACAACATGCGCACTTCATCCGAGGGAACGGATTAAAAGTCTTGGAAACCGATAATACCAAAAAAGCGTGTGAGCTATTTCGGACACAAAAAGTTGACATGATTGTCATCGATCTTCAATTAGGCAATGAAAACGGACTCGATTTTATCCGATGTCTTCGTCAAAAAGATGTCTTGACCCCGGTCATCATTACCACAACACACACGAATCAAGATATTCTCATGGATGCCATTAATCTCAATACCACCCGCTATTTGCAAAAACCGCTCAAAAACCATGATCTTCTCGATGCGCTGCAGCTAAGTGTTAAAAAAATTCTCAACTGCCATGCATCTACGTATACCCTTTTACATGACGGATTTAGCTACGATCCTATCAACAAAAGCATTACTCGTCCGAATAAATCATCGGCGCAATTGTCCAAAAAAGAGTATCTGCTCATCGAACTTCTTTTAAATAAAAAGCAGCTCATTATTCCCTATGATGTCATCGAATCGTTGGTTTGGCAGGATGGTTTGATGAGTATGGATGCCCTTCGAACCTTGGTTCGCGGTATTCGTAAAAAAAGCTACCCGAATATTATTTCCAATGTAAATGGAATCGGCTATAAAATCGATCTCTAATCAGTTAACATTAATACGTTACAATTTTCGCTATTTTTATCTAAGAGGTGATCGCGTGAAAGCTTTCGTATGTACCCTTTTTATTCTACTCTTTGTATCCGGCTGTTCCGCTACGTGGAGCGGTGTGCAGCAAGACTCTAGCAATGCCGTCCAATGGACCAAAGGGCAAGTCAACCAAGGTGCCAATTACGTGAAAGAGAAAACGGAATAAAGTTCTGTTTTAGGATTCTCGAATACTCTCTGAGGGCTCTCCGAAGTAATACCCCTGAGAAAAATCGACCTCCAGCTCTTTCACTTTTTCACACACGTTTTTAGAGTGTACAAATTCTGCAACGGTCTGAATGTTCATACTTTTCGCGAAATTGACAATCGATTTGGTAATCATTTGAGAGCTTGGGTCATTGTCGATATTTTTAATCATCGATCCGTCTATCTTGATGTAATCCACTTTGAGTTTCATCAAATACTCAAAATTTGAATAC
The DNA here is from genome assembly GCF_000310245.1 of Candidatus Sulfuricurvum sp. RIFRC-1. Classification (NCBI taxonomy): domain Bacteria; kingdom Pseudomonadati; phylum Campylobacterota; class Epsilonproteobacteria; order Campylobacterales; family Sulfurimonadaceae; genus Sulfuricurvum; species Candidatus Sulfuricurvum sp. RIFRC-1. The sequence goes on along the minus strand of NC_020505.1, from coordinate 378,992 downwards.
CCCGTCCCGAAATCATCGATAGAAATTTTCACACCGTATTTTTTAACACTCTCAATAAATTCCAGGACTTGATCAAAATTCTCAATCCCCTCAGACTCTATAATCTCAAATACAATCTTCTTCCCGATGGAAAACTCTTCGAGTTTTCTAAGGATAAAATGATGGATCTCTTTGTTTAAAATATCTTCCACCGAAAGATTGATGGATACGAGATACGGTAAATTTTCGAACCGTTTAAACGTTTTATCAATGATGATTTTGGTCAATTGATGATAAAGCTTATTCTTTTTCGCAAGCTCCAAAAAATGGACAGGAGCTATATACTCCCCCTTATCATCTATCATCCGCATAAGCGCTTCGTATTTGACGATTTTCTCTGTTTTAGTATCGACTATAGGCTGAAAAACCGGTACGATTTTGTCCTCTTCAATCGCTTTTTTAAGTCGTTTCGTCCAGTCAAAATTTTTCTCATACTCTTTTGCCATTGCCATAGTTTCATCATAGATTAAAAAGTTCTTTTTACTTTTTTTGGCCAATTTAAGGGCGATATCCGCATTCATCAGCAATTGCTCAGAACCATGAGACACCCCAATCGTTGCACTGAGGCTCACTTCGCTTTTATCGTCAATCTTAAAACTTTTATTCTCAATTTTTTCACTGATATAGGCTACAAAAATCTTAAATTCATTGATATCCATCCCGTTAGTGCACAAATGGGCAAACTCATCCGAATGGAGACGGTATATCCCCTCTTTGACCGGAATAATCTCTTTTAAATAGAGGGCAAAATCGATTAAAATCGAATCTCCCACATGATCCCCGTATAAATCGTTAATCTCCTGAAATGCATCAATGTTGATAATCATTAAAAAAACACTCTTATTCTCTTCGAGCTTCTCGGTCAGCTTTCTCCTATTTTCCAATCCGGTTAGCGTGTCATAATAAAATTGATGTTCTATCGAATCGAGCATCGTGTTAAACACATTTTTGATCGAATCGATCTCTTCAATATTATCATTCACCTCCACCCGTTTTTTCATATCCTGAGAAGCCGTTATGTTTTTAATGACATTTGAAAAGTTTTTAATCGGTTTAATCAAATACTGATTCAATTCGATAAAAATTGCAATAAAGACCACAAAAGAAAAAATTACGATAAAAATAATAAAAAAGTTGATCATCTCCGTCAGCGAAATTTTTAAATCGTCTATCGGATACGAAACATCAATGACCCCTAATACATCCCCTGCCTTTGCATTGGTATGACATTTTAGACAATTGTTTTTAGCCACAACCGGATAATAGTATTCGATCACTTCAGAGTTTGAAATATTTAAAACTTCTTCTCCGCTAATGGCTTTTGCAATATCGTGATCCGATTCTCTGGCCAACTTGTCTTTTTCTATTTCACCGAACAGTTCTGCCACTCTTGCACTTCGATAAACATTGACTTTCATGTGTTCGTCAACACCATTAAGCCGGGTGATGATCTCTTCTAAATCGTCTTTATTCCAACCTCTCTGCATCGCAGAATAAAGGGCTTCAAAAACAAGCATACTCGTTTTTTTGGCATCTACATGGGCGAGATTGCTAATCGCATCCCGTTTCATATACTCCCCATAAAAATAGGCGGCTATAAGGGTCAAAAACATCGTAATAAAAATAATTTTGGCGGCAATCTTCGTATAGCTTGTTTTATGTGACATTTCGACCTCATTATTCATAAAAATAAATGATCTTTAATTTTTCATGTTAATCATTTGATTTATTTTTTATATTAATTTTTTTTATCATATCAAATGAGCTGTGAAAGAAATATTAAATGCTATTTTTTACCTGTTATGTAACTTTTGTTACGCTGATATCGCTTTTTTAGCTCTACAATACGGAGACTGAATCTCAAGGATTTCCTATGTGTCTTATACTTACCCTGGCCTTTATCTTTGCTACCCTCGCGTTCTTTTCACACGGGTTAATACCTCAGGCAATTATGAGCGGAGTTATCGCTTCCCTCTCCCTCTTTTTTTTCATCCGCAAACTCATCACCAACGGCCGTTGTATTTTCGGAAAAGATCGTGACTGCAACAAACCCTAAGTGCGCTACGCTACAATTTCACCCTTACTCTAAGGCGGTATCTATGCAAAAATATTTCCTCACTTTTTTACTCGTTGTCGGGGCAACCCTTTTTGCCGATGAACCTGTACAATGGGGTGAAAATGTAACCGGAGTCGTCACGACGTTTCATACGCCCAAAAAAGAGATAGCCCTCACCTTTGATGCGTGCGGGGGAAGTTTTCGCAGTTCCCAGTACGATGAGGGGCTGATCAATTTTCTGAGTGAGAACCGTATTCCGGCTACACTCTTTATCAACTCACGATGGATACACACTAACCCCGAAATTTTCCAGAAACTCTCAGCCAATCCCCTCTTTGAGATTGCCAACCACGGCACCGCACATCGCCCGCTCTCGGTGAACGGCAAAAGTATTTACAACATTCCCGGTACCGCTTCTGCTGAAGAGGTTGCCCATGAAATCAACGCTAATGCCGATCTGATCGAAAAGCTCACCGGCAAACGTCCCCGCTTTTTCCGTTCCGGCACCGCCTATTATGATGAGCACTCCGTTGCCATTGCCCATAAAAATGGCGTCGAAATCGCCGGGTTCAGCGTTTTAGGGGATGCGGGAGCAACCTTTAGCGCATCCAAAGTGACCCAACAGCTCATGAGTTCCCGTAGCGGCGATATTCTCCTGTTTCACATGAACCATCCCGAAGGAGGAACACGAGAGGGGATCATCGAAGGTATTGCTAAACTCCAAGAGAGCGGTTTCAGTTTCGTCCGTCTCAGCGATGTCAAAGAGCATCTCAATCGCCTACCTTAGCGCTAAGTGTGCTACAATATTTTTAGAAAGAGAGGTGAACTATGTCTTTTAATCTAAAATTTCTCTCCGGCGAATCGTGGCCATTCTCACTGTTCCTCTTTATTGCAGCCTTGAGTATCTTTATTCTCCTTGCTCACTACCTGCGAAACGATCACGTCGTCTATTTTGATCAGACGATTCTGACGTGGTTTCATGCGATCCGTCATCCCTATCTGGACCATTTTTTCTCCACGATCACGTGGATGGGATCGTTATGGATCCTTTTGCCCCTCTATCTTCTATTGACTTTTACCCTAAGCCCCCACATAGAGCATTTTGAAAAAATCTTGGGAATCACCTTTTGGGGAACCGTGATCACCGTCTACGCACTCAAATTTGAATTTGAACGCAAACGTCCTCTTTTTTTCGGAGCGATTAATGAACTTCCTCTCGATCCTTCGTTTCCGAGTGCCCATACCGCTCAGATCACCGCATTCGCCCTTGGGCTTTCTCTGGCGCTCATCGGCACTCAAACGCTCTATCAAAGTGTACTATCCTCACTTCTTTTACTACTTGTTGTGTCCGTTTCCGCCTCACGGATGTACCTCCAAGTCCATTTTCCGACCGATATCTTGGCGGGGATGCTCATCGCCTTCATATGGGCCATTATTACGGGTTGGATTGTTAAAACGGGGGTATTGGGATGAAAAACAAATTTTTAGAGACGGGGGAACACGGCTATCATCCGCTGCGAAAATTCAGAATTATCCTCTCAGGTCTCCGTTTTGCCGTTATTTACGATTTTAGTGTTTTATACAAAATCATCATCTCCGCCCTTCTTCTCATTCCGGTTATACTCTATAAAGAGTGGATTGATGCTTCTTTGATCATTCTAGCGACAGGGGTTATGATCGCGGGAGAAGTTTTTAATACGGCGATCGAAGCGGTATGCGATTTTATGGAAACACGCTGCAATGAAAAAATTCGCATTATCAAAGATATTGCAGCCGCAGCCGCAGGAATCACTATATTTACGTGGGTAGCCGTTTTAGTGATCGAATTGATAAAAGTGCTTCCCCATCTTACCAATTGATGCTCTCTCTTTTTATGTAACTCAGGTTACAGACACCTCTAGCTTCAAAGCGTTACAATGCTCCTACAAATTTCGAGAATCACATTCTCGACCAAGGAGTTTATAATGGTATGTAACATAGGGATGATCGATCGTATTCTACGCATCAGTGCCGGGCTGGCTCTTATTGTGTGGGCGATGATAAGCGGTAACGTTTTCGGCTATGTCGGGATTGTTTTACTACTGACAGGAGCTATGAGTCTCTGTCCTCTTTATTCATTGCTTGGAATCAATACAGGCTGTAAACCAAAACACGAATCATAATGTTGTGTTATAATGCCTCAAACTCCTTGAGGCATTTATATGGAACTTTCAGCATTTACTTTTTTCTCCCATCTATCCTCGGAACTTCAACAGTTTGTCCATGCTCACGCCCGTCCGATCACCGTCTCAAAAAACACGATTTTATTTTATCAAGGTGATGTATGCACGGATATCCTCTTTTTGACCGAGGGAAATGTCCGTCTCTATATCCAAGGCGAAGGGATCGAAGAGATCACCCTCTATACACTCAAACCGCTCGAACAATGCGTCGTCAACACCGCTAGCCTTGTCTCCCAAAACGTTGCCATCGGAACCGCCATCACAGAGAGTGATATCAGCGGCTATCTCCTCGATTATGAATCGATCCGCTCTCTCATGTCTCAAAGCCCGGAGTATCTCAGTTTCATATTTTCCCTCTTTACCGTCCGTCTCGCATCGCTGGCTACGCTCGTGGAGGATATCAAATTCAAACGTCTCGATGTACGTTTACTCGAATGGCTCGCACATCAGGAAAACAGCCGTATCGAAATGACCCATGAGCAGATTGCAACGCAGCTGGGGACCTCACGCGTCGTGATCAGCCGACTGCTGAAAGATTTAGAACACAAAGGAAAAGTCCATCTGGAACGCGGAGCGATAGAGCGGTTAGCGTAACACTTTAGCGAGATTTTAATGAGGCAGAAAAAATAATGATCCAAACCCACCCTAAAACAAGTTCAAATCCCACAAAAGAGACTATCTTCAGATAAGCAAAACTTTCTAACCCTTGAGCTATAGCAACCGGGCTCAGTTGATCGAGAAAAAATAAGCCAAAAAGGATATGGCTTAGGGGCACTTTTTCACCATTTCCCTTCGTCTGCACAAAAGCTAAAAAATGGAGTGTCACCATAAGGGCAATCGCCATAAATAAAAAGTGCGGGATGAGTGTTTCGAGCAATCCGTGAAAGGATTTGATACGATAATACTCTATCACGTCATGAGGAGAAAAGCCGACCAAAAGGTAAAACAGGAGTGCCCCGACAAAAAACTGCCCTAAAATCAAAAAACCAAACGCTGCTGTCGCAAACCGTACAAATGTTACCGGCATCAGATTCTCTTTCGAATCAGTCCGACAATGAGAATAGAAGTACTCATCAGCATGACAGTATGGTAGAGTATAAAGCCAAAAGCTCCTATCGCAACAGAGACACTTCCAAACCATGAGATACTTAACCAACCTAACGGATAAAGAAGCAGCCCCACAAGAGCTATGCCCAAAAGAAATGCTTTTAACCGATGGGAAAATGAACTACGCCCCAATACGGCGGCAATCATCACAAATATCATAATCAGGGCAAAAAGATCCGTATGAATCTGCAAAACAAGATCATTTAGAGGGATTGGATCGATAAACTCCATTTCATTCCCTAAGATAACGGTTGTCCACCCCTCAAGATCGGTTCCGTAATCGATTGCCTTTGCAATGAGATTGAGGATGAGGACACTGCCTAAAGCGATGAACATCCAAATCAAAATAATCCGCATTACCGGAGACTCAGAGAGTTTTTTTGAAACGACAAACTTCATGGTTTTACAATTTCGAGAAGAGCTAATGCTACGCGCGCGCCATCGGTGATAGAGCGTGCAGACAACGTGGCACCCGTCGTAGTAGGGATATCTTGATTGAGTTTGAGGGTATCTGAACTGCTTTTATTGTCAAAAACATCGAGCCAGGTAGCGGTTGGAAGGTATTCAAGCGGTTCATTAAACGCAACGATCTCAATCGTTTTGATTTTACCGCTTGTATCGATCAGATAAAGGGCTATCGCCGTCTTAGTACGTACTTTTTTATTCATTAAAACGCCGTACCCTACATTTTTAGCCCCATTTTTAGCCACATAAATACGATACAGTTTCGTATCGATTTTTTGTTGGGAGGCTTTGGCGAGTTGCGCAATCTGCCCCTCATTGAGGATGATATTTTCAGTCTCTACGCTTTTGGAGCTAAAGATACGTTGAGTAAGTTCAATAGGATCACCCAAAACTTGGGCGAAACTAGCGGTGACAACAAAAAGAAGAAGGACGAGTGTTTTGATCAAAAGATAAATCCTAATCCAAGTGAGTAAATACCTTCATTGACATACTTGGTTGTATCGGCTGAATTTTCGTTGTGACGCAACATATATTCCGCTTTTAGAACTACTTGATCATGCGGGAAGTAGTTCAAACCATAGGTATAACTTGTCGTAGTTCCAAATGAACTCCCATTAGCCATTTTGTTAGCCAAATTATAGTTTTCATATTGGAAAAAGAGTGGTAATCGATCACTTGATGACGCAAAAAATGGTAGGATATTATACTCTAAATTCAGATAACCGCCGCGTGCACTTTCTGGCATATCGGATCGGTATGAATCCGCATTGCTTAGATGGCTTTGGGTATAAAGGGCGCGTGCTTTGAATCCATCAAGTTGGAAACTTGCATGGATATCAACCATGTTCATTTGTCCTTCTTCAGATTTACCGGATACTTTTGCATTCCCCGCTTTGCCGGTGTAACCGCTGAGGCCTATTTGCAATCCATTGACCCCATTGTAATCCAATCGTGCAACGGCAGCCATATTGTCCATCCCTTTATCGCTTTCATTGCCGATACGTGCTTTACGAATCCAGTCTTTGTCTGCGAGAGGAGTACCTAATGTAGAGTTATACATATCCAAAGCACTAAATGCTCCGACTTGATATTCAAAGCTATCGGTTTTACCGTATACGCTTAAGCCCAATTCGTGCCACGTGGAAGGGATGAGTTGTCTCTCGACATCCGGACGGATAACGGTATTAAAGAGTGTCGGCTCATGATAGAGATTCACATATCCCATCGGAACGAGCTGATGTCCGATACGTACCGTTGCAAGCGGATCAAGAATAAAGTCAACATAGAGCTGCTCGATAGCGACTTCATTTCCGTGTTCAAACTCGATTTCAGAATTCAAGATAATGCTATCACTGAATTTATACCCGATGTAGGGAATAAATCGGTAGGTATCACCGTAAGCATCTTTTGTATTGCCGGTGCCGACACTGTCATTGTATTTTGAATAATAGAGTTCACCGTATCCCCCAATGGAGAGAGGGTTCTTGGAGTAATAAACTTTGGATGCCGCTACACCGAGTCCTTGCACATCTTTGGAAGGATCGAGAGAGGTAAAGGATGTCGCATTTTGGACGTTGATCAACTCTTCCGTTAAGACCTGAGTTTGTTCAGCTTGTTTTTTATTGCTTGCTTCGATACTCTCCAACCGTTCACTCAGCGCTTTGAGTTGAGCCTTAAGATCACTCATCTCATCCGCAGAGAGATTGGCGGTAAGCACCAGTGCAGCACACGAGCTCAAGAGAAGATTTTTCATTGGTTTTCCTTTTATGATACTGATTATTGATTGCGAAAGTATAGGGTAATAAAGATAAAACTAATATTAATAATGAAAACGCTTATCGTTTACTAAGATATGTTACACTTCGGATCATGAAATGGATATGCTTACTCACCCTGATACCGGTACTGCTTTGGAGTCAGCCTCGCACTCAAGTCCATATGGGAACACTCATCAATGTTGATGTCGAAGAAACTTCTCTAAGCGATCAAGTCTTTGAATTGTTTGATGATCTCGATCACCTACTCTCAACCTATAAACCCGATTCAGAGATTTCCCGTCTGAATCAAAAATACACCGCACAACCATCACCGGTGACTCGGCGTATTTTGGAACGCTCTATGGAAATGTATCTCTTAAGCAACGGAGCCTTTGATATCACTATCGGTTCGATCACTCACGGTGCGTATCGATTCGGAACCGCCGATGAGCATCTCCCGTCTCAAAAAGAGATTGACCGAATGGGAGAATTTGTCGGAAATGAGAGGATAACGTTTGAGGGTGATTTCGTAAACATTCAGCCCGGTACTACCATTGACTTAGGAGGAATTGGGAAAGGATTCGCGGTTGATCTTGCAATAGAACTGTTAACAAAGCAGCATCAGTTAAAAGCGATTATCGCTGCATCCGGTGATATCAGCTGTCTGGGGGAGTGTACGATATCCGTACAAAATCCTTTTATTGCACACGAAGATATTGCTACCATAACCTCCTCACTCCCCCGTTTAAGCGTCAGCACAAGCGGCAATTATGAGCGTTACATCAAAACAAAAGCCCATAACCATCTCATTGATCCTAAAACACTTAAACCGCAACAATGGTTTGCCTCGGTCACATTAGTCGATACACAGGATAATACCCGTCTGGATGCCCTTGCAACAGCGGTATCCGTCATGGAAGAGTCCAAAGCCATTGAGATGCTGGAATCCTTGTCCATCGGTTATTTACTCATTCGAAATGATACGACACGTCTCATGAGCCGAATCCCCTCAGGGGTCACACTTTCATTGCATTAATTTTCTTTTTTTTAAAAACTTCATAAGTCCTAATTAAGCAAAAAAGACCATAATTCGATAATAGTTATTATTTTTAATATATGGAACATCCTATGTATCTGATTTGGGAAGCCTTTTGGGAACTAAGCATTGATATGGGGATCTATATCCTTTTTGGCCTTTTGGCCGCAGGGGTATTGCATCAACTCATCCGTGAGGAGTGGATTGAAAAACATTTAGGGTCGGATACCCATGGCTCTGTTTATAAGGCAGCCATGTTCGGAACCCCTCTTCCGTTGTGCTCATGCAGTGTTATCCCTTTTGCCGCATCGCTTCGACGCAACGGTGCTTCCAAAGGAGCTACCCTCTCCTTTTTAATCTCTACTCCGATCACCGGAGTCGATTCGATTCTGGCTACCTTTGGAATGTTCGGATGGGCATTTACCCTCTATCGCGTCATCTCTTCGGTCATTATCGCCATTACCGCAGGAATGTTAATGAATCTGTTTGAACCCAAAGAGATAGTCAAAAAAGGGTTTAGTTTTTCAACAACCGCTCCAAAGTCGTCCTCTACAATCACACCTCCGAAACTCCGTAAACCGTTTTCCGTAGCAGACGTTTTTCGATACGGATTCATTACATTATTGGGAAGTTTCAGCAAACCGCTCTTTTGGGGGCTCTTGCTCGGTGCTTTTATCACAGCCGCTATCCCCTCCAACCTTCATGAGCTTTTTAACGACAATCGCTTATTGGGCTACATCATAGCCGTCGCGATCGCCGCACCGATGTATGTATGCGCTACCGCTTCCCTTCCGATTGCGGCATCACTTATCATTGCCGGAGTTTCTCCGGGGGCGGCGTTTATCTTTTTAAGTGCAGGTCCCGCGACCAATACGGTAACGATGGGAGTCGTTAAATCGATGTTGGGAATGCGCGCTTTAGTGATTTACCTCTCGGTGATTGTGATAGGAAGTGTACTGTTTGGCGCACTCATCGATTTAGGATTTGACACCCTCCCCATCACACTAAATGTCGATTTCTCCGAACAGCACGGGGTGCTCGAAGAAGCAGCTGCGATCCTCCTGCTGGGATTGATCGGATGGCACCTTATCCGTGGATTATTTCAGAAAAAAGAGAAAGGGTGCAACGGCGGTTCATGCTGTTCGTAAATAGCCACTAAAACTTTGTCCGCTATAATGGCGCACTTATTTTCAAGGCCCTTTAATGAACGAAACCCTTCTCATCCTCGCGGTCGCATTGGCGATGGACTCCGTCGCCGTCTCCATCGCCATCGGCTCAAAATACAAAGATCTTCACCTCCCTAAAACCCTCTTTGCCGCGAGCGTTTTCAGTTTCTTCCAAGGTGCCATGCCGCTTGCCGGATATCTGATCGGAATTAGCTTTGCGGAATACGTACAATCATTCGATCACTGGATTGCTTTTGCTCTACTGGTCGGTTTGGGATTTCAAATGCTTCGTGAAGCCCAGAAAAATGAATTTTACGAAGAGGTGAGTGATCTCTCCACGAAAACCCTTATCACGCTGGGGATCGCAACCAGTATCGATGCAATGGCCATCGGGGTAACCTTTGCATTTTTACAAACCGATATTTTCACGGCTGCGGGTGTGATCGCGTTGGTCACTTTTGTATTGTGTGTTATCGCGGTGTATATAGGGAAAAAACTGGGATCGATTCTGGAAAGCAAAGCGGAAATACTCGGAGGATTAATTCTTATCGGACTTGGATGTAAAATTCTTCTTGAACATACCGGATGGCTTTAATCTCACCAGCCGTCGCTAGCGTGATTATCGTGTTTTGATTTTTTATAACGGCTGGCATTAACCCTTTTTTCCAGCTGATTTTGGGCGTAAAAGAGTTCTTCTTTGATGGTTTCTATATCTGTGTCACTCGCTCTAAAATCGAGAATCTTCTGCCCTAACGCTTCAAGTACCATGTATTCATCTTTATACAGTTTTACCGCCTCGTTTTTCTCTAAAAAACGAAAGTTCATATCCACTTTCTGATCATACTGCTCTTTGGTCGGGTTTTCACTTTTTGCGAGGTACGAAAGTATTCCGCTGATAAACCGCCCCAAGAGCCGAATATACCGAAGCCGTTTTGCATTTTCTGTTTTAGATTCGCCCATACAACCTCATATTAATTATTCATCGATACAATATCGCCATTATACCTCGTAGGAGCCAATATGCGCTTAGTACTTATCTCTTTATTGCTCGCAATCACGACACTCAGTGCGGAGTACATCCGCCAACCGATCGATCAAAAACTCGTCGATAGCAAAATTAAAATTATCGATATCCGTACACCAAATGAGTGGAAAACTACGGGCATTGTCAAAGGCTCCTACCCTATCATGTTTTTTGATGAACAGGGAAACTATAATGTCGAGATGTTTTTGGATAAATTGAATAAAGTCGTTAAAAAAGAGGAAAAATTTGCCCTCATCTGCAACAGCGGGAACCGCACTCAAACGGTTGGTACTTTTCTGGGAAAACAGCTTGGATACAACGTTATCGATTTACAAGGTGGCATCCAATACGCGATTGGTAAAAAGATCACACTGGAACCCTATAAACCGAAACCGTAAATGCTACGATTTATATGGGTATTAGCGACTCGCCTTATACTCATCTTTGCCCTTATAGCCCTTATAGCCGCTGCCATCGGGTTTGGGCTTTATGCCCTTCTAACGTAAAAATTCGAGCATATCGATATACTCTTTTTCAATCACTCCGAGATTTTCCAACATCCGCATCTCATCAATACCCGGATTATCGCTTAAAAACTCTCGACGCCATTGAATATTATCTTGCAACTCGGTTAGTCCCGTAGAGAGGTACTCGATCATCGTGTCGATATCAGCACCCCGAATCACCCCTTCTGTATCCGCTTTGTAAAATAACAGCGCATAATCACCCGTTTCATGCGAAAATCGAAAGTCTTCAGCAATGTTATGCACAATTGTTTTAATTCGCTCATCTTTAATGATACGTTTAGCCATAACCAGCCTCCAAAAATAATTGTTTAATTGTAATCGCTTTTGGTATAGGAGTTGCTTAGGTTACTTATCCAAATAAAAAAGATTATCCAAGCCGTGGAATCACTCAAACTTAAGTCAAAACTTCTCTACTTACTGTTAATCGTGGGGTTTGGCTTAGGTGTAATAGGGCTCATCGGCTATATTAATATCCAAAATATTAAACGTAATATGGACACCCTCTATTTTGGATCATTAATCCCTCTAACCGAACTCAATTCCATTACCGAAACCTACAATAACGATCTCGCTTCTTCGATCTACCGGTGGAGCAATCAACTCATCAGCAATGAACAGGCCGCTGAAAAAATCTCTTTGGGGCTGGATCGGATTAATCAACTCTGGGCTGCCTATCTTGCGCACGAAAAACGGCCCGAAGAACTCGCTTATGTCAATTACACCGAATCACAAATACAAAGTTTAGAGAAATATTTCAGTGAAGTACGGACCCTCATTACCTCTCCGGATCGAACCCATCCCCTCTCACTGAGTACCCTCGATGATAATGTCCGTCTTATTCACGACACGGTTCATCAATTGATCGCGTATGAAAATGCCTCAGCACGTTATGAACATGCCATTCTCTTGACACAGTATGAAAATGCCCTTATGCAGCTCATCTTTTTTCTCGTTGTTATCCTCGCTCTTGTAATGGGTCTGGCATGGAAAATATTTGCGAATATAGAATTACAGCAGCGTCAGTTAATCGATTCAACCGAAACACTTCAACATCTCAATCTCAAACTCGAACAAGCTTCCTATACCGATTCACTCACGGCCCTTTACAACCGACGCTATTTTAATATCGTCTACGAACGGGAGTTTAAGCGCTCACTCCGATCCGGAAAACCGTTTGTCTTTATGATGCTTGATATCGATTTTTTCAAACAATACAACGATACCTATGGACATTTACAGGGAGATTCTGCCCTCCAAGCGGTCGCCAAAGTGCTCAAAATGACTTTGCAGCGCCCGGGGGATTATCCGTTTCGTTTAGGCGGAGAAGAGTTTGGGATTATTTTAACCGATACCGATTGTAAAAATGCCAAGATGATGGGGGAAAAGATTCGTGAAAATATTGAAAATCTAAAAATAGAACACAAGGGAAGCAAAGTCTCACAGCTTTTGAGTGTCTCAATCGGGGGAATTTGTATCGTACCTACCGTTCATATCGGAGAAGATGCGCTGATTCATACCGCAGATACCAACCTTTATGCCGCTAAAAAACGGGGGCGTAACCAAGTCGTATTTACCAGTAAATTGTAACGTTATTTCGGATTTTTGAATTTAAACGCTAACTTTTCGAGATGCTCGCGTACTTTGGTAGATATATCGCCTTGAAACTCCATCCAACCCTCTTTATACGCACCGCCGCATGCCAGTGACTTTTTAAGGGTTGAAAGAGTTTTTTGGGCATCTTCTTCGTTTAGGCTGAAAGGGCCGACGAGTGTCACCGCTTTCCCTTTGCGCTTTTCCTTTTGAAAAACGAGACGGTGGGCGGAAGGTTCGAGAAGCGTCAACGTTTTCGTTGTTTTTTCCGCTTCCATACTCCACCCCTCGCCCCATGAGGCTCCCAAATCGAGCGAGAGCTTTGTCCCTCGGCTCATTGAACCTCTCCGCAATATTCAAACCGTTTTGTTCCATTGGGGAGAATTTCGATAAACATTTTAAAAGGGCGCACCCACAATCCGCGCTCACCGTAAAGGGGACGATACACCACCATGCTCTCAGAGGTTTCAGAGTGTTTTGCTACCCCGATGACCTCGTAGTGTTTTCCCTTGTAATGGCGATAAAGGCCGGTTTTAAGCACGAATAACCTTTTGGACTAACGCACTGACACCCTCTTTTTCCGCCAGTACTCCTTTATTTGCAAAAGAGAGTATCGGGTTCATACAATAGGTCTTGTTATCATACACGACCACAATCACCTCATCCCCCTGCTCCAGGAAGTTGGTCTCACCGAAATGGGTATAACGGGTTGCACCGATACTGATAATGGCTTGTTTGGGGCATCCGGCTTCTCGTAAATACGCACCGATAGGTTCTAAGGGGCCAAAGTCACTTTGAGTATTAATCTGCTTTTGCATCCATTCCAGTAATTTACGGTAAAAGAAACTGTACCCCGTGAGTTCAACATCTTCACCGTAACGTATCAACATCCCCTCACGTCGCAAAAACGAAGCGATACGATAGCTGTCCATCACCCCGCCCTTCTCAAACGTATCGATCGGAATCAACGTCGATGACAACCCTTTGGAGGCTTCACCCCAGTTTTTTTTGTGGCTGATTTTCTCAGAGCCCTCTTTGCGGAGTGAGCAATCGTTATAGGCACCGAAAAATCTCGGTGTGATGTTTGTCACATTCCCCTCAACATCATATTCAAGATCACAGATAAGTGCCACTTCAGGCTCGAGCTGAACATTGCACTCTTCCTCGGAAAGAAGAATCGTATCGGAACTAATCGGATAGATACCAAGCTGCCCCTCACGTCCGGGGATATAGAAAGGGAACATCCCTTTCGGACCGTTTGGATCTTCGGTAAGAATATCTTTAAAATCGGCACTCTCGCCCGCTTGTTCGAGGTGGAGGGCGAAGTTTCCCGCAACGCCGAAACCGACATACGATGTATAATCATTCATGTTTTGTACCTTTCTCGTCATTCCGTGCTACGACACGGAATCTAAAAGACTAAATACGTGGATCCCGTATCAAGTACGGGATGACGAAATTATAAACTTCCGTTCGCTTTAGCTTCAGCAAACTCTTCGTACGAACCTTTGAAATCGATGTAGGTTCCATCAAGATGCAACTCAATAATACGATCGGCGAACGCATCGAGGAGCTCACGGTCATGGCTCACACAAATAACATTTCCTTCAAAATCCAGCAATGCTTCACCCAGAGCAATAATCGCTTCAAGGTCAAGGTGATTGGTAGGCTCATCGAGTACGAGGAAATTTCCCCCCTCCAACATCATCTTGGAGAGCATCATACGGTGTTTCTCTCCCCCTGAAATCTTCTCAACACTTTTCTCTTGCTGCTCGCCGTTGAATAACATTCGCCCTAGACAGTTGCGGATTTCCGAAATTTCACGTTTCGGATCAAACCCGCGAAGCCAGTCATACAGCGTTCCGTCCCCTTTGATTTTATCGGTCGTATCTTGCGGGAAATAGCTGTATTCAATCGTCGCTCCCCATGTTACGGTTCCGCTTGTCGGCTTCATCTCTTCCATCAGAATTTTGCACAAGGTTGATTTACCGGCACCGTTGGCACCGATAACGGCGATTTTTTCACCCGGAGCCACCAAAATATCAAAATTATGCAAGACATTCAAATCGCCATAGCTGTGAGAAACATTCGCCACACGCAACGCTTCATCCCCCATAGGACGCTTAGGCTTAAAGACGATACTCGGGTCACGGCGGGATGATGGCTTAATATCTTCGATGGTAAGTTTATCAAGCTGTTTTTGACGTGAGGTTGCTTGTTTTGCTTTAGAGGCATTGGCAGAGAATCGGCGAACAAACGCTTCGAGCTGCTCTTTCTCTTTTACTTTTTTATCACGGTCAAGCTGTGCTTGGTTCGCCATAACGGTCGAAGCGAGGTACCAGTCATCATACGTTCCGGTAAACTCACGGATTTTTTGGAAATCGACATCGAGAATGTTGGTCACAACGGCATTGATGAAGTGACGGTCATGCGAGATGATAACCAATGTTCCCTCATGACGCTGAAGCTCACGCTCCAACCATCCGATCGTATCGATATCGAGGTTATTCGTCGGCTCATCGAGGAACAAAACGTCCGGTTTCGGATACAGAACCTGCGCAAGGAGAACTTTGAATTTCTCTGATGAAGGAAGACTTGACATCAAATCTTGATGATGTTCAGCCGAAATCCCGACATTTTCCAAAATCTTTGCGATTTGAACGTCGTACTCATAGGTCGGATCTTCTTCGACCGAAATCATCTCCAACTCTGCGAGACGGTCATTGGTTTTATCATCTTCGAAATCACCGTTGGCGTACAAATACTCTTTCTCTTTGATCGCATCATAAAGACGTTTGTTCCCCCACAATACTGCATCGGCAATTGTGAAATCTTCAAACGCAAACTGATTCTGACCCAAAATCCCTACTTTGAGACCCGGTTCGATAGAGATATCCCCTTCGTACTCTTTGATCTCGCCGCTGAGGATTTTCAAAAACGTCGTTTTTCCTGCGCCGTTCGCACCGATCAGACCGTAACGTTTGTTACGGTCGAGCTTGAGGTTAATCCCCTCAAATAAAATCCGGCTTCCAAAACGCATTGTTAATTTTGTAACTTGTACCATACTTAAAACTCTTTACATACTAAAATTTCGCGATTATAGCCAAATTCAAATTATCTCTTGCTAATAGTTGCTAGTATACGCAAAGAAGAAAGTTTTAAACTATAACAAATTACAATATCACAAAATAATCACTCTTTAGGACACGATGCAAACCGAAGCCCCTTTATACGATGTTTTGAATTATCTCCCGGATGGTATCATCATGGTTGATGAACGAGGCGTCATCCTTTTTGCCAATGACGCTTTTTCTTCAATGGTAGGGTATCAAAACACTATCTTGCTGGGGCTTAATATATTGAGCATTCTTGCCGACATTGATGTCTTCCAAGAGTGTATTGAAAAAGTGATGCGTGAGGGAAAATCGCTCGATGCCGAGACCGATTTTATCCACAGTAGCGGGGGGATTGTTAAAACGGTCAAAAGCGTACAAATGATTCGTCATAACGATCATGTTCGCTTTTTTGTCAATGTTCGAAATTTAACAGATATCAACCATCTTAACAAAGAACTTCGTGAATCCAAAAAACTAATCGAGCTTCAAGCCCACAAACTCACAATATTACTGAACTCCAAGAATAGAGAGATTGAAGAAATACTGAGCAGTATCGATGAAATTATTTGGTATATCGATAATCAAAACCTCGCCCTAAGATATGTAAACAACGCTATTGAGAGAATTTTAGGATTTTCAAAAGAAACATTTGTAACCAATCCCAATTTATGGCAACAACAAATTCATCCTGACGATCGCGCTTTAGTACAAATCTTTTTCGAAACCCTTCTTCCCGGTCAATCTCAAGAGATCCAATTTCGTATTCTCCAAATTGACGATGAGATACGCTGGTTAAAAAGCCGTATTTACCACCACTCAACACTTCACTTATTTATCGGTATTTCCAGCGATATCACCGCATCCAAAGCGCAAAGTGAAGAGATTGCTTTTTTAGCGTACCATGATCCATTGACGAGATTGCCTAATCGTGCCAAACTCAAACTTCAACTCGATAGCCGATTCGAACACGCTACTCAAACACCCTTTGCCCTTTTATTTTTGGATTTGGACAATTTCAAAAACATTAACGATACGATGGGACACGAAATCGGCGATAAAATATTAATTGAAGTAAGTAATCGCATTAAAAAAACGACTGGGAGATACGATTTTTGTGCCCGCTTTGGCGGGGATGAGTTTGTTATTTTGCTCCAAGATGCCGATACGTTAAGCGTCAATGCCATTGCAGAACACTTAATACAAACATTTAAAGAGCCATTCAAAATCAATGAGATGAATTTTTTCCTCTCCTCTTCTATCGGAATTGTCCTATACCCCCAAGATGCTTCTATCGGTGAAGATTTACTCAGACATGCCGATACTGCGATGTATGAAGCGAAAAAGAAAGGGAAAAACCAATTCGTCTACTACCATACTTCGATGCAAAGAGCTCTTCACGATTTTTTACATATTGAATCTCTGATACGCGATGGGCTGACTCAAAATCTATTTGAACTCTATTTTCAACCTCTTATCGATACGAAAACCTTGCAACTTGAAGGGTATGAAGCGCTACTGCGTCTACCGCATCCGGAGCAGGGATTTATCTCCCCGGATATTTTTATCTCAGTTGCCGAAACCAACGGGGATATCCTCTTGATCGGAAATGAGGTACTAACCCAAGCGTGTAATTTTATCGAGATGGTCCGAGCCCTGCGTAATGAGCCTTTCTTTGTTGCGATCAATGTATCCACAAAACAACTCCATCAAGAAGCCTTTGCCAAAGAGTTGCTTGAGTATTTGGAAAAACGCTCTATCTCCCCAACGTATATCAAAGTAGAACTGACCGAAAGTGCCGTGATGGAAAACATTGATATAGCCAGCCGTCAGCTCCACCAATTGCAAGCAGGCGGAGTACGGATAGCACTTGATGATTTCGGTACAGGCTACTCATCGTTTGCCTATCTTGCGCAACTCCCGATTGATACCCTTAAAATTGATAAATCCTTCATTTTGCCCCTTTTTGAAGGCGCTTCCAATCGTCATATCGTCGAAGCAATCTCAAATCTTGCACATGTACTGGGGATGAAGGTGACGGCGGAGGGGGTTGAAGAGAGTTCTCACTACGATTTTTTAATGGAAAACAATATTGACACCCTGCAAGGCTACCACCTTTGCCGTCCTCTTCCGCGAGATAAAATTTTTCAAAAACTGCAGGACAAAGATCCCTATTTCAAGCCCGTTTCACCTTTGGGATATACCATCTAAATTAACACCCTTCACTCTGCTTTTATCCCGATAAAATCGTTTTTGTAAAGTTTTTACAAGACGATTATACTAATAACGGAAATACAATTATTTTTAACATTCCCATAAGATTTTAAAGGCTAAAATGTTTTAAGGATTATGCTGGTTATAGTTCGATTTTTTCACGGAGTACAATGTGACACAAATTTATGTCGGGAATATTCCCTACGGCAAAGACGAAAATGATTTGAAAGATCTTTTCGGACAATACGGTGAAGTTAGTTCAGTTAAATTCGTAAACGACAAAGAGACAGGCCGTTTTCGCGGTTTCGGTTTCGTTGAAATGGCGAACCAAGATGAAGCTAATAAAGCGATCACTGCTCTTGAAGGTAACGACTTCGGCGGACGTACACTTCGTGTTAACGAAGCTCGTCCTCGTGCTCCACGCCCTCCACGCGACCGCTGGTAATCACATCCATGAAGCCCTACGGGGCTTTCATGCACCTTTTATTTTTCCCCTTTTCTTCTATCAAATATCTATTAATTTTACTGTAAAGACCATTCATGACCTATACCCTCACCGAACCTTTTATCGAACTCCATAAACTGATCAAACTTCTTGACCTTGTCGATACCGGCGGACAAGCAAAGATACTGATCGAGAATAGCCACGTTTTACGCAACGGTACCGTGGAAACCCGCAAACGGGCAAAAATCACCAAAGGGGAGAAAATCACGATCGGTGATGTCGTTATCGAAGTGAACTGAGTCATTGTTAATTAATGAAGTTTTCACTATAATTGCTGATCTTATTTATGGCTCTGCATGAGGTTCAAAAACGTATGAAAAACACAAAAATGATGGTTGTCGGCTTTATGAGTGCCGTAGCAATAAGTGTTGCCCTCTCTTCATCACTGTTTGCAAAAAGCAACACCGTTGCACCTGCTGAACCCTCTGTAGAAGCCTCACGCCTCCAATCTCTGGCAAAATTTACTAAAGTTTTAGGGATTGTCGAACAATACAATGTAGACGGCCTTACGATTGATCAATTGATCGATAAATCGCTTCAGGGTATGCTCTCCAATCTGGATGCCCACTCCACCTATATGGACAAAAAAAGCTACGATAATCTCAAAACCCAAACGGACGGCGAATTCGGCGGCTTAGGGATTACGGTCGGAATGCGTGATAACGCCCTCACCGTTATCGCTCCTATCGAAGGGACACCTGCGGATAAGGCAGGGATCAAATCCGGCGATATCATCCTGAAAATCAATGACAAAGCAACCTTAAGCATGACGATCGATGACGCAGTGTCTCTTATGCGCGGAACGCCTAAAACACCGATTGACCTCACCATCGTCCGAAAAGGTTCAGCCGATCCTCTGAAATTTCACATCATCCGCGATATTATCACCGTTGAATCGGTTTACACCCGTACCATCAGCGGAAATATCCTCTATATCCGCGTCACGAGCTTCGACAAAAAAGTGGCCGCCGATGTGAAAACAGCCATCAAAAAACATGCCTCTAAAAGTAAAGGGATTATTTTAGACCTTCGTAACAATCCGGGAGGACTGCTGGATCAAGCGGTCGAGCTTACGGACTTGTTTGTCAATGAAGGGGTTATCGTCTCTCAAAAAGGGCGCAACAAAGCCGACGATGTTTCTTACAGCGCGACTAAAAGTGCTACTGTTACCGATTTGCCTCTCGTCGTTTTGGTCAATGAAGGTTCAGCCAGTGCTTCAGAAATCGTCAGCGGAGCACTGCAAGATTTGAAACGGGCCGTCATTGTCGGAGAAAAAACATTCGGTAAAGGCTCCGTTCAAGTTGTCATGCCGGTAACGGAAACTGAAGCGATCAAACTTACGGTTGCCCGATATTATCTCCCAAGCGGCCGTACTATCCAAGCTGTCGGCGTAGTTCCGGACATCGAAGTTATCGCCGGTGAGATCAAAAATCACGACAAATCGTTTAATATCAAAGAAGCCGACCTCAAAAAACATCTGGAATCCGAACTCGAAAAGAATGACGGTATGGTCGATGTGACCGAAGCCAATGCCACCAATAAAACGGTCATTACCCCTGAACAGCTGAACAAAGACATTCAGCTCAAAGAGGGCGTTGATATCATTAAAGCTCTAATCATAGTCAAAGGAAAATAACCATGGAAAAACGCGATCTCATCTACGAAGGAAAGGCTAAACGCCTCTTTAGCACCGACGATGCCAATCTGGTCATTGCCGAATTTAAGGATGATCTGACCGCATTCAACGGCGCAAAAAAAGACAATGAATCGGGCAAAGGTGCCTTGAACAACAAGATTTCAACGGAATTGTTTAAAATGCTTGCTTCTCGCGGTATAGAGTCCCATTTTGTCGAGATGCTCGATGATACTAACATGCTTTGTAAAAAAGTGGACATCATCCTTATCGAAGTTATCGTACGTAACATAGCGACAGGAAGTCTCAGTAAAAATCTTGGAATTGCCGATGGAACCGTTCTTCCGTTTACGTTGGTCGAATTCGATTACAAAAATGATGCCCTCGGTGATCCGAAACTGAACGATCAACATTGTTTGATTTTAGAACTCGTTAAAAATGAAGCGGAACTCGATCAATTGCGTGCTATGGCTCGTGAAGTCAATTCTATTCTTCGTCCCTATTTCCATGATAAAGGGCTTAACCTCGTCGATTTCAAACTTGAATTCGGTCGCGATAAAGACGGCAAAATCATCCTTGCCGATGAGATCAGTCCCGACAACTGCCGTTTTTGGGATTTAGAAACCGGTGAGAAAATGGATAAAGACCGTTTCCGCCAAGGACTCGGCGGACTCAAAGTCGCTTACGAAGAAGTACTAAACCGAATTTTGAACTGATTATACGACATACCAAAGGAATAATGATGAAAGCAATTGTAAACGTATTTTTGAAAAACGGAGTTTTGGACTCTCAAGGTAAAGCGGTACAGCATGCCCTCAGCGGTCACGGCTTTGAAAGTGTTCGTGATGTCCGTGTCGGCAAACAAATCATCATTGAGATGAATGAGTCTGATGCTGTGGTCGCAAAAGAAAAAGTAGCCCATATGTGTGAAGAGCTTTTGGCCAATACCGTTATCGAAGATTATGAAATCGAGATTCAAGCATGAAAGTAGGCATCATCCAATTTCCGGGGACAAACTGTGAGTATGATGCCCAATATGCGTTTGCCGCATTAGGGTGCGAAACACAAATTCTTTGGCACAAAGAAGATGTTATCCCCTCTGACATGGATTTGGTAGTAGCCGCAGGAGGATTCAGCTACGGCGATTATCTCCGCAGCGGTGCCATTGCAAAAATGTCTCCGATTATGAAAGCCCTTAAAGTATATGCGGATAACGGCGGAAAAGTTTTAGGAATTTGCAACGGTTTTCAAGTTCTAACCGAAACCGGCCTCCTTCCAGGTGCACTCAAACGGAATGAGGGGCTACACTTTATTTCTCGTCACCACCATCTGAAAGTGATCAATAACGATAATGATTTCTTACGTCATTGTTCAGTCGATCAAGTGGTCAATATCCCTATTGCACACCATGACGGCAACTTCTATATCGATGAAGAAGGACTCAAAGAGCTTTACGCGAATAATCAAGTGCTGTTACAATACACTGATTGCTCGGGAAATATCGATAATCCAAACGGGTCAGTCGACAGTATCGCAGGGATTTGCAATAAAGCCAAAAATGTTTTTGGTCTTATGCCCCATCCTGAACGCGCGATGGAGGCTCTTTTAGGTTCAGATGATGGACGAGCGATGCTCGAAGGGTTTATAAACGCTTGAAAACACTGATCCTCTTTTTTCTGCTGTTCACGCAGATTCTTTTTGCAGAGCCCTCCGTACTGAGTGAGCCCTCTGCGGAAGAACCTTCTACCGAGGAAGCACCCTCTTCAATCGATTCACTTTTCTCAGCCGCAACGGGCTCCACGGCATCTGGACTTACCTTAGAATTTACCGATCTGCCGACTCATCCGTATGTGGGTGAAATCATTGCCCTCACCGTTAAACTCACCCCGGTAGATTTAGCCGCAGGAAATATCGAATATACCCTTCAAAACGAAGAGGGTATCCGCATTTTTAGTGATACCCCGCGTCGAAAAGTACAAGAAGACGGTATTTACGACACCTTTTATTTTCTCGTTCAATCTTCTGCAGTGCGCCTTCCCGATGTTACCGCCACCATTACCTCTACCGGAGCAACATCTGAAACTCTGAGCGGAACATCACTCAGTGCAACAACCCTCAGCCCGCCATCAGGTTTTGCGAATGTTTTAGCCGAAAAATTTACTATTATCAATTATAAAACGACCGCCTACAATAATGAGAGCAATGTCGTCATTTTCACCGTTAAAGCGTCACGTTGTAATATCAGTGATTTTAACATTCCAAATGCCATCAAACAGGGGTTTGAGTCCAAACTTTCCAATGTCGGTGAATCACAAATGACCTATTATGTGATCATTCCTAACGATGAACAAAACCTCAATTTTTCGTACTTTAATCTTCAAAAGCAACGCTATGAGTCGCTCACTATTCCGATCGTTGTGGATGATGATACCGTCTCAACCCAAAGCGATCTCTCTCCGACGGATGCACGCCATACCGAACTTAAAGTGGGTGCTGCGGTTGTTGTTGTCTTAATTCTCGCAGGATTGTTTTACTGGAGACGTGAGAAATGGTATCTGTACGCTTCGGTACTGCCGATGTTTTACATTGTTTTTGCACTTTTACCGAATCAAGACGTCTGTGTCAAAAAAGATGCCCCTATCTACTTGCTTCCGATAAAAAATGGGACAATTTTTGAAATGACCCTTCAAGAAGAGCATTTAGAAGCGGAAAAAGAGGTGGGTGAGTTTACCAAAGTCCACCTTAGCAATGAAAAAGTAGGATGGGTTAATCAACGTGATCTTTGCTCGAATTAAGTGGCTTTATGCGGTAATCGTCATCTTTACCGGGATGACCCTGATGATCGCTACTTTTTATCTCCTCCCAAAGCCTTACGCTGTTAAAGTTTCGGCATGGTTCATCCGTCTTCTTGTTTTTGTACCTGTCCGTGTCAAAGGGAGACCCGATCCGGATGCGCAAATGTATTTAATCAACCATCAAAGCGACATTGACATCGGTATTATGGAGACGATTAGTACCAAAGATTTGGCATGGGTCGCTAAAAAAGAGCTGTTTAATGTCCCGTTTTTCGGTTTGGTTGTTCGTCTTCCCAAAGACATCGCATTGGAGCGAGAGTCTAAAACCGCGCTTGTCAAACTGATCAAAGAGTGCAAAGACCGCCTCGATCATGGCCGTGTTATCACTATTTTCCCCGAAGGAACCCGTACCGAAACCGGCAAAATGAAGCCTTTTAAAGCGGGCGCAAAAATGGTTGCCGACAAGTATAGTCTCAAAGTGCAGCCCGTCGTGTTAATCGCAACGGCATGGCATTTCAGCAACAAACGGAAAGATTTTAACCCCGGTACTATCACCGCCGTTTATTTGGACTCGTTTATAGCGGATAAGAGCAATCCGGAGTGGCTCAATGAAATCCATACTCTAATGCAAAAGGTCTATGATGATGAGCTGGCAAACCATCCTCGCTATCGGTAGCGGTGCCTTTTTAGGGGCGATACTTCGTGCCTATATGAACGGTGTTGTCAATCATAACTTTCCTCACACCCTCCCTTTTGGGACAATGTCGGTTAATCTGCTGGGCAGTTTCATCATCGGTGCACTCTTCGCCTACTTCACCTATACGACCCTCTTTAGTGTACACATGAAATCATTTCTTACTACCGGCTTTTTGGGGGGGCTCACAACTTATTCCACCTTTGCGATGGAAACTTTTTTATTGCTCAGCGGCGGCCATCTGCTTATGGCGGCGGCCAATATGGCGCTCAATACCTTCGGAACCGTTTTAATGGCAGCGTCAGGGTATTATTTAATTCGACATTGGTTGAGTTAGGGTAATAATCTCATCCGCACACCAGCGTGCCAAATCACCGTCATGGGTGATCAATAGCACACCCATCCCTGTTATATGATTCACAATCAATTTCATAATTTCGAGCTGATTAAGATTATCAAGTGCCGAAGTCGGTTCATCCAAAAGCAGCAATTCCGGCTTCATCAGCAATGCACGAAGGATTGAGCATCTCTGCAGCTGACCTCCTGAGAGTTTATGCGGCAACATATCCAGATGATACTCTTCCAATCCCATCTGTTCTAACAACTCCTGATACCCCTCCATCGACGTTACTTCTATGATTTGTTCTCGTATCGTATAGGTAGGATGAAATGAGCTGTAGGGATCTTGAAAGACTTGAGAATACGACGATGCTCGGATAAACCCGGATGAGGGTTTACGATGCCCTAAAACGAGTTCAAACAGTGTCGATTTACCGACACCGCTGGGCCCGACAATCGCTTTGATTTCCCCTTTGTTAAGGGCTAAAGAAAAATTATCAAAAATAAATATATCTTTACTATATCCAAAAGATATATTTTCGATATTTAAAACAGAGTTCAACGAATCTGTCCTTTTCCATACACTTTGTATTTATACGTCGTTAAACCCTCCACACCCATCGGTCCTCTGGCATGGAGTTTATTGGTACTAATTCCCACTTCAGCCCCGAATCCGAAAGCCCCGCCATCGGTGAAACGGGTAGAAGCATTCACATACACCGCCGCCGCATCTACGCAATCCATAAACCGCTCGGATGTGGTGATGTTTTCGGTAATGATCGCCTCGGAGTGACCCGATCCGAATCGAACGATATGGCTTATCGCCCCCTCAACTCCATCGACTACACGAATATTAAGAATATTGGCGAGATACTCCGTATCAAAATCCTCTTCACTCGCAGTTTCCACATCGATCACTTCACGGGTTAATTCACACCCTTTGAGCTGTGTATGTGCACGCTCAAATGCCTCTTTGAGGATCGGGAGGACCTCTGCGGCAATCGCTCCATCAACGAGCAGTGTCTCCATCGAATTGCACACTCCGGGACGCTGTACTTTCGCATTAAGGGCAATGGCTATCGCATTCTCGATATTCGCCCCTTTATCGATATAGGTATGGCACAGCCCTTTATCGTGTTTGACAACAGGGACACTCGCATTTTGACTCACAAAGCGAATCAAGGCTTCGCCACCCCGTGGAACGATCAAATCGACGTATTGATCCATTTTGATCAGTTTAGCCACCCCTTCACGCGTTGCATCGGGTAGCAGAGCAATCAACTCTTTCGGGAGATTATTGCGGACCAGAACCTGCTGTAATACATCAGCAATGATCTTGTTGGAAGCTTCAGCCTCTTTTCCCCCCTTGAGGACACACCCGTTCGAACTTTTAAAACAGAGTGCCGCCGTATCTGAGGTTACATTCGGACGGGATTCGTAAATGATCCCGATTACCCCGATAGGGATGCTCACTTTCTCGATTTTCAGCCCCGCTTCGGTGACCCATCCCTCGATCACTTTTCCGATAGGATCTTTAAGTGCGGCAATCTCAAGGATTGCGACTGCCATCGCATCAATCCGCTTTTCATCCAACAGCAATCGCTCTTTCATCGATGGAGCAAGACTGCTCTCCTGCGCATTTCGCATATCCAAAGCATTAGCTTCGATGATGTTCATCGTGTTTGCACGAAGCGCTTCGGCCATCTCTCGCAAAATACGGTTACGTTCCGACCCGCTCATCGTCGCTAAAACACGACTGGCAGATTTTGCTTTTTCTAAAAATTGTTCCATTTTTTTATCCTTGATAATACTTAATTCGTCTCACGACTGATAACAAGTGCAAGTTCATCGTACGCTTTTGTCTCGATAAGATTCTGCATAACGGTAATTATTTCACTTGTACGAAAATTTTTCTGATATCGTAATACTTCATCCATTAAATCGCGACATCGTTGATCATCTTTACTATCGGATGCAGCTTTTAGTTCACCCATCAATGTCATGAAAAATATATTCTTTTTAAGTTTGTAAAAAATATCGGGTTCTGGTTCAAACACTTTTGGCTGAATATTTTGAGGCGTCTCATCTTCCTCAATAATGCTAAATGCTTCCGATTCGATCATCTCTACGCGATCTTCACTCTCGCTCTCTTCTACTGCCTCTTCGTATTTTTCTTTGAACTCTTTCACCGGTTGGGGAGATTTTTGCTTTCGCATTCTCCATAACACCAATACAACACCGCCGGCAATGAGTAAAGAAATAATCAACCCTGTTTTGCTTTTTGGTTCTTCCGGCTCAGAAAAATCTTCAGGAAGATTGTCATCCGTAATGACAGGTACTACAGGTGCAGGTACTGTAGCATTCTCTTCAACCAACTCCTTTGCTGCTGTCGTCATATTGGCGTCGGTTGCATTAGCCTCTTCAATGAGACTCTCAGGTTGTGGCTGCTTAAAGAATACTGCCCCCTTGGTCGGTCCGAAATAACCATTTACGTACGCATCAGGATAGTATTTTTTAAACTGTTTTAGGACAAATTCTGCCCCTTTTTCGGTTTCAATCGGCTCAACAGCCAACATAAAAGCCTTCCCTGATGCTCTGGCAGCAATATCAAAACGGTACTCTTTTTGTAGCGCAAGCTCTGAAGTCCCTATTTGTGAACCGAGCTTATCCAAAGCCGCTTTTGCTTCTTCGAAAGTAGGATATGAGGCCAACACAATTTTATATCCCTTGGCTTCTGCCGCATAGGTTTGAATCGTTGCAAAGAGGATCATCCAACTCAGCAGAATAAACGTTATCCCATTTTTCTTCATTCTTCTATCGCCTTTTCAAACGTATTTACTTTTTCCATAACTTCGGTAATAATCGGCTCTATTATCGCATATTTTAGACCCAAAGTCTCTAAATACTCTTCAATCGCCTCGGTATCAAACAACTCGATGGAGCGAACCAAATCCAGCATCTCGCCATAAAATCCCTCCCCTTCTAAAACCGCTTGCTCAATCTCATACGAGATATTGAGCTTTGATAAGATATCCCGCTGTGACATGTGGAACAAAAGATGGATCAAAGAGAGCATCCCGGTAAAATAGGCCATTGAAAGATCTTTTTTGGTTGCTTTGGGATTAATTACCTGTACTAAAGCACTCATCAACTCCGTACGATGAACGACCATCAGCAATAGAGGAACCCGTTTTTCACTGCCTCCTTGTTCTGAGAACATCATCAACATAATCCAGCGTGAAATCGGATCACGCCCCATGAGTGTCAACACCTGCTCAATCGAAGAAACAGGATTACGCAACGAGAATGCCGCAGAGTTGATGAAACGAAGCAATTTTAAGCTGATAGCATGGTTGTTTTGAAACGCTTCAACAAGCTCCGGCATTTCACTTTCACCTTGCAGAAGGTTCCACAAACGGAATATCCCCTCTTGTTCAGGAGAAAAAGAGGCGTTTTTAATGATATTGGGTTCGGAGATAAAATAGCCCTGATAATAATCAAATCCCATTGAACGGCACAAATCATACGCATCATGCGTCTCGATTTTCGTCCCGATGACTTCAATCCCGACCTCATGAAACATTGGAATATTTCGTCCGACAAAAGATAAATCACTGTTCGTAACATCGATTTTAATATAACTCAAAGCTGGAAGAATCAAAGCATAATGGACAGCACTCTCTTGAGTAAAAATGCAGTCATTGAGCGCGAACCGATATCCCTGATCACGCAAATATCGCATTCGATCCGCAAGAGCTTCGTCAATCACTGCATCGGCAAAAAGAGAATAAACTACCTTTTCTTGCAAAAGCAGATCAATAACATCGTAATGCAGAAACTCGGTATTAACCCGGATAAACCCGATATGTTTACCCAAAATACTCTCCATCGAAACCAGGAGATTACTAATAACGGCTGCGGTCAATCCGTTGTCGTCATTATGACCTGATTCACGGTAGAGTAAATCATACGCGACGATTTTAGCTTTGGCATTGATGATAGGCTGTCGTCCGATATATCGATCGCTCATAAAAATCCACAGTAATAATATTTAAAAGATTATAACAAAGGTTGACTGGAGTTTAGCTCAGCAGATACGATAGCATCATCCAACATACGCTCTAATATCTTCTATTAATCTATCTAATTGGACCTTGTAGTGATCGAAAAGGATAAAGTAGCTCCGCTCATGCGTGTCACTGAGAGCTAGTTTCAGCTTTGAAGCAATTTCACCGAGTGGATGCGCCCCGATGTTTTCAGCGACACCGATAATATCAAGAAGATATACATCAGCATCTTGAAGATTATGAGAGCGTAAAAATATCCCTAATTTATCAGAAGAATCGGCATAATCAGTGATAAACTCCGATAGGATTTCACGGTAAAATTCCTCATCGCCTCCACACGTTTGAAGCCCTTTCTCAACATCCAAATTGTTGCTCATTACCGATTTTACAAACTCATCCGTAGGAGTCTCTTTCCCCGTATAGGCATAAATAATGTTATACAAAGATTCCATTCTCAGAGGTTTTTCTAGCTGTTCAGACATCCCTGCATTTTTCATTTTTTGTATGTCATCCGATGCAGTGTCTCCACTAAGCGCCACGACTAGGATGTGATCAAATTTAGGATTTTCTCGAATAATACGCGTTGCTTCAAACCCATCAACTCTCGGCATGTGGGCATCCATTAAAATCATCAAAAAATTGGTGTCATTTTCCAGTATATCTAGGGCTTCCTGACCATCATCTGCCAAGACTAACTCGATACCGCTTCCGGCTAACAGACCCACAAGAACTTTTTGGTTAATCAGATTATCTTCTGCAACCAATATTCTCTCACCCTCAAATTCAGAAAAATTTTGTTTTGTAATTTTTCCATGCGGAGGAACGGCTCGTTTTTGGATTGTCTTGTCACTTTTTCTTCTACTCGTTAACTCTTCGAGTTTATCTTCAAAAATCGGTGTTGTGACTACAAATTCTCCTTCCTCTGTTCCATATACGGGAATTTCTGAAAGTGGCTCTGGCTCTACTGTTGGCTCTTCTTTTATCAATGGAACTACTTCTGCCTGCTCTTGGGCGGCTACTTCCGATAGCTCATTTTTTTCTGGTTTATTGCTAGGAGGTTGTGAGGTTGAGCTTCTTTTTAGCATAAAGAAAACTAAGATAAATAACACAAGGGCAAGGAGAACGATAGCTATAATCACTTGTTGAGAGTCATTAAACATTTGATACTCTTTTTTTTCTTTAAATCATACAATATTAATGAATTTTTTGCACATAAAACCATTATTTGTTGTTCAGAAAATTGTTTTATCAGTGTTGCCATTAACGTGAAGAAATAGATTAAGAAAAGATAGCTGGATTCCCGCTTTCGCGGGAATGACGGAGAAAACACCCTTCGACTGGCTCAGGGCGAACGGGAGAGCTTAAAGTTCATCTTCTTCAATACCAGTTTTCGACTTTTAGCCCTTTTACTTTTCCAAACTCTTTTTTGTTACGGGTCACTAAAGTGTAATGATGAGCCAATGCACACCCCGCAATCAATGTGTCAAGCGGTCCAATAGGTTCACCGATTGATTCTAATGAAGCACGTATTTTTGCCGAAACACGCGCTTCTTCATTCCCAAACGGTATCACAATCACGTTCTCTAATAACATTTTGAGCTGTTGTTCGCGCTTTTTCGGTGAGGAAGATTTGGCGATTCCTACTTCGAGTTCATAGACAACCAGAGACGGGATAGCGATTTGAGAGGGGGAGTGCTCGAACATCCTAGCCGCAACATTTCCCTCCCCTTTGAAAAAATAGATGAGGGTGTTGGTGTCAAGCAGATACATTTAAAACGATTCCCGCGCACAATCGTGCGCCTCGGAATCTCGTAAACTCTTTGCATCGGGGAAATCATCCCATGCACCAGCCAACTGATGGATAGCGGGAGACCACTCTTCGTGCAGCTCTTTACGGATCAGTCCTGAGACGAACTGACTCAATGATATTCCCATCGCGGCAACATTTTGTTTGACTTTGGATTCGAGTTCATTATCGAGATAAATGGTCATTTGTGCCATGATACACCTCCAATACATATAAGTGCAAGTATAAGTGTGGTGAGCTTAGGGGGAAATTAATAAAATTATGGGGATAGATCCCGTATCAAGTACGGGATGACGGAGAAAACACCCTTCGACAAAACAAGGGTACCGCTCGCGTAGCGATGTTTCCTCGAGCTCAGGGCGAACGGGAAAGAAAAACTTACTCGATTTCAGCGTCGATGACGTCGTCATCTTTTTTCGCAGATGAAGAGGCTGCTTCGCCCCCTTCGTTTTGTTTGTACATTTGCTCTGCCATTTTGTGGCTCGCGTCTGCCAATTTTTTGGTAGCCGCTTCGATCTCTTCTTTAGACGCATCGGTATTTTTAAGTACCGCTTTAAGTTCTTCAAGAGCCGTTTCGATTGCCGCTTTTTCACTTGCGTCAATTTTATCTTCCATCTCTTTGAGAGATTTTTCGGTTTGGCTTGCCAACGCATCGGCTTGGTTGCGAAGGTCTACGATCTCTTTGCGTTTCGCATCTTCGGCTTTGTGGCTCTCCGCGTCTTGAACCATTTTATTGATCTCTTCTTCACTGAGTCCTGAACTTCCGGAAATCGTGATGGACTGAGATTTGCCTGTCCCTTTATCCGTCGAGCTAACAGTCAAAATACCGTTCGCGTCGATATCAAACGTTACTTCGATTTGAGGTACACCGCGAGGTGCCGCAGGGATACCGGTAAGCTCGAAGAGTCCAAGAGATTTGTTATCGCGGGCAAACTCACGTTCACCTTGACCGACTGAGATAGAAACCGCTGGCTGGTTGTCTTCTGCAGTTGAGAACACTTGCGATTTTTTAACCGGAATAGTGGTCCCTTTTTCGATGATTTTTGTCATAACACCGCCGAGTGTTTCGATCCCGAGGCTAAGTGGTGTAACGTCGAGAAGAAGTACATCTTTAACGTCTCCGCGTAGAACTCCACCTTGGATCGCAGCACCCGCAGCGACTACTTCATCCGGATTTACCCCTTTGTTCAACGTTTTACCGCCGAACTCATCGGATACCATTTTTTGAGCGATTGGAAGACGCGTTGATCCACCAACCATGATAACTTCGTTGATCTCGTTATTGCTCATCCCTGCATCTTTCATCGCAGTTTTGATATGAGAGATCGTCTCTTTTACGAGTGTATCGATCATCCCCTCGAATTTCGCACGAGTGAGTTTGACGACTAAGTGTTTCGGACCGGTTGCATCTGCCGTGATAAACGGAAGATTAATCTCAGTCTCTTCCGCAGAAGAGAGCTCTTTTTTTGCATTTTCAGCCGCATCTTTAAGACGTTGAAGCGCCATCTTGTCCGCTTTGAGATCGATACCGTGATCCGATTTAAACTCGTTTGCGAGGAAATCAACGATTTTATTATCGAAGTCATCTCCACCAAGGAACGCGTTTCCATCGGTTGAGAGAACTTCAAAAGTTCCCTCGCTGATTTCAAGAACCGTAACGTCAAATGTTCCGCCCCCTAGATCGTAAACGAGAACTTTTTCATCCCCTTTTGAATCCAAACCGTATGCCAAAGCAGATGCCGTCGGCTCATTGATGATACGAAGAACGTTAAGACCTGCGATCGTTCCCGCTTCTTTGGTCGCTTTACGCTGTGCATCATTGAAGTACGCAGGAACGGTGATAACCGCATCGCTAACCGCTTGTCCGAGGTATGACTCAGCATCCGCTTTCAATTTTGAAAGAATTTTTGCCGAGATCTCTTGAGGCGTATAAATTTTACCCGCAACATCCACTGCCGCCATACCGTTTTTATCGACGATTTTATAGGTAACTTTGTCGTGCGCCTCTTTCGCTTTTTCTTCGTTCATCATGAGACCCATGATACGTTTAACCGAGTAGATCGTTTTATCCGGATTTGTGATCGCTTGACGTTTCGCCGGATCACCTACGAGGATTTCACCTTTATCCGTGAACGCTACAACGGACGGAGTCGTATTTTTTCCCTCTTTATTCGGGATAACTTTTGCTTCGCCGCCTTCATAGACAGCGACACATGAGTTTGTTGTTCCTAAATCGATACCAATAACTTTTGACATTTTATTTCCTTTTTATTTATTTTAAACGCCATAGGAGCAAAGCCCCTACGGCTACGTTAACACTGGGTTTTACCTCGGCGGTAAAAGCCCAAATGCGACATATTGTATTTATTTTAATTTGCTATTACGACCATCGCATCTCTTAGAGTGCGCTCTTTGTATCGAAACCCTTTTTGGAAAGTGTTTACGATTTCACCGCTTTCATGATCGGGACTGTCCACACGCTGTACGGCGTTATGAATATCCGGATTAAACGGCTCGGACTCATCCACAGGAGTGACTCCGTGTTTTTCGAGGACACTGAGCAATTGCTTCATTGTCAACTCAACACCTTCTTTGAGTTTATCAAGTAAGACGTTTGCATCCGCTTCAATCGCAGTAGCACCGATCGCCATTGAAAGCGAATCAACTACCGGAATTAAATCTTTGGCAAATTTCTCATTTGCGTACTCAAGCGCTTGATATTTCTCACGCTCAAGACGTTTTTTGATATTGTCGAAATCGGCATGTACGCGGGCGTACTTGTCTTTAAACGACGCCAGTTCGGCTTGTATAGTTTCTAATTCATTCATGCTCTCAGCAATAACTTCTTCACCTTCTGGAAGGGTAACTTGTTCTTCGCTGATCGCTTCTTCATTTACTTCTGTTGACATGATTTCTAAAGACTCCTTTGTTGAAATCTGACGTTATTATAATGCATTGAGTCAAGTGTTGTCAAGAGGTATGTGAATTTTTTTATGCAAAATAGTTGAGTCTATATATATCAACTATAAAAACTTCCCTAAAATGCTATAATAGAGCTAAAAAAAGAGCCCTTATGTCTATCACACGGTTTATACCGCTGTTTGCTTTAATCTTTTTCGCACTCATACTATGGTTTACTCCGCCGCCACTCGCGATGAGTCCTAATGTCTGGTACCTCTTTACTATTTTTATCACTACCATCGCCGCCATTCTTTTTAACCTCCTCCCTATCATCGCGGCTTCCATTATTGCCCTGGCCGTCAGTGTCCTGGCCGGAGTAATCGAACCCGCAAAAGCCTATGCCGGATTTTCAGAGAGCTTTATTCTCCTCATCGTTGCAGCTTTTTTGGTCTCTCACGCCGTCCACAAATCAGGTCTCGGGAAGCGGCTATCCCTTCATATTATCCGCCGATTCGGCCATTCAACATTGGGACTGGGATACAGCGTTATCGCCACCGATATCCTGATCGCCCCTGCATTTCCGAGCAACACGGCCCGCTCAGGAGTACTCTATCCGATCATCTATGGTCTTGCCCACGACTGCGGTTCGAAAGTAGGAGACAATACCCATAGACGGGCAGGAAGCTACCTGATGATGACTTCGATGGCAGGTCTTACGATCTCATCGGGGTTATGGCTCACCGCAATGGCGGTGAATCCGATCGGTGTCGGAATCGCCGAAACCATGGGGATACATATCACCTTCATCTCATGGCTCCTTTATGCCCTCCTCCCTACCATTATCGCGTTCATCGCAATACCGTGGGTTCTCTTTAAAATCTATCCTCCTGAGCTTCGCGACACCCCAGATGCACCTCAAATAGCGAAAGATGCGCTCAGCGCCATGGGGCGAATCAGCCGCAATGAATGGATTACCGGAAGCGTCTTTTTAGGGATGTTGATCCTCTGGTCTCTCTCAGGAATGTTTCCGATCGATAAAACCGCCGTTGCCTTCGGAGGATTAGGGATACTCATGGCAACACGGGTGTTTGGAATCGAAGATTTCAAAGCGCAGGGTGAAGCGCTCAGCACCCTCATTTGGTTTGCGATTTTGTTTGCCCTCTCGACCCAACTCGCCGAGCAGGGGTTCATGCGCGCCGTTGCAGAACACTTTACCCTCTATCTCTCTGGCCTCTCATGGGTCAGCGTTTACCTGCTGCTCATCGTCATCTATGTCTTGATCCATTACCTCTTCGTCTCTCAAAGTGCGCATCTGTTAGCCCTGTTTGGTATTTTTCTCTCCATCGGTGTCAGTGCCGGAGTCCCGGGTGAATTAATGGCGATGATGCTGCTCTTTGCTACCAACTTTAACGCTACAATCACACCGCAGGGCTCTTCGTGCAATGCAATCTATCTCAGTTCAGGATACATCCAGCCCCGAGAGATTTACATTTACGGCGGTGCCATCACCCTGCTTAATCTGATGATATTCCTCATCATCGGCACACCGTGGATATTGGCCATCTCATGAATATGCTTCATCGATTCCGACGAACTAAAACTGCGAAAGTGCTTCTGGCATTTATCGCCTTCATTGCGGTTCTCTATCTCATTTTATTTTCCCTATGGGGTAACCGTCTGATGAGCCCTATTGTTGAGAAAGCTTTGAGTTCAGGCTTCTCAACACCAATGAACGTACAGGAATTTACCCTGCGCCACAATCGCTTTCATATGATAGCACAAGATGATTTCGGTAATACCCTCTCAACGCAAGGAGGGTTTTCGCTTCTAACTCTGCGTCTGTACGCCCATTATCGATTGGAATGTTTTAGGGCAGATGGGATGAATCCTATGCGTGTCCCTTTTAAAACCGTTGGAGCGTTTAGCGGAGGGATTGGCGCATTTAATATTCGGGGAAATGCCACGATATTCGGAGGGGATATCCTTTACAAAATCGAGTTGCATCGCTTTCATCTATCACAGCTCGATCTCATAATCGATCAAATCGATTATGAGCCTATGATGCATTATCTGGATTACCCTTCCGATACCGATACACAACTGAGCGGTACCGTTGATTTGAGAGGACTTGATCGTCGTGATGTGATGGGAACAATCTACCTCAGCACCCAAACCAAACGATTTTCCCCCACACCGATCCATGAAGATGACAACAGCACCTTTAATCTCAAATCTTTGTTGGCCGATAAATTCGGTCAAATCAAACCGTTCGATGTCAATGTTGCCCTTGATGCTTCTTTGGAACATGCCGGAATTTTGGAACAATTTGTCGGTCTCCCCTTAGCCGGAGCGCTTAGCGCACAAGGAACTTTGAGCGGGGATAAAACGCTGCTAAAATTCAAAGCTTCTTCGGATGTTGCCCGAAGCAACACAAAATTCACCGTTATTATCCCTGATTTGGAACCTTCATCGATCCTATTGGATCTCCGAAATGCTGATGCACAACAAACCTTTGAGCTTTTTGCACTTCCTGCACCCATCACAGGTCAAATATCGGCTTACGCAGAGTTAAATGCCACCGCCGGAACGCTCCAAACAACCATTCGTAAAGGTTCCACTATTCCAGATATCTTACAACAACACTACCGCATCACCCAGCCCCTCATCCATTTTGATGCCGATGTTAATGCCGATATCTCTGAAAAAGGGGTTCATTACCGGGCTTCATTCAAATCGGATCTCAACCGCATGGATATCGATAATACCACCGCGCATGATCAAATGCTTCGAGAACTTTTAAAAACTCTACGCTAGAAAGAACGCAAAGGGTAAATTTACCCCTTATGTTCGACAATCCCGCTATGAAAAATATTTCTTCCGTACTTGAGTACCACGATCGTACCAAACATCGTCCTCACGCATATGCCGCAAGTTTGGGATATATGGACTGGGCAACCCAGCCCGACCCCTATCGACGCTATCATGGCGCACCGTTGATCTCCCTCATACATTCTGAGGTAACACCCCCCTATCATCTTCTGTTTCAAAAAGATGCTCTGCCAATAGCACCTTTGTGTATCGAATCGCTCTCCATGCTCCTACGCTACTCACTGGGACTTGCCGCGATCAAAAGTCATGGAGGGTCTTCATGGGCCCTACGCTGTAATGCAAGCAGCGGTAATCTCCAGCCCACTGAGTGCTATATTATCGCACCTGCCATCAAAGGTCTCAGTGAGGGTTCAACTCTCTCCCACTATGCTCCTCGTGAACATGCACTTGAATTACTTCATACGTATGATGAAACGTTAAAAGAGGGGAGCTTCCTGATCGCTCTGAGCTCGGTAATTTGGCGTGAAGAGTGGAAATACGGTGAACGGTGCTGGCGCTACTGCCAGCTCGATGCGGGACATGCGTACCAATCGATCAAAATTGCAGGCAGGATGCTGGGATGGGAATGCGAGATACTCCCTTCAGATACCGAAGAGATTGGACGTTTATGCGGATTGGATCAACATCACCGCTTTCATCCGCATGAGATCGAGAGCCCTGATATGCTGATACGCATCGGAAAATCAAACACTTCGACCCTTCCGATCACACCGTCTCTCCCCTATAGGGCAAATACCCTGAGTCCGGCGCACCATGAATGGCCGATTTTAGAGAGGATAGAGAAGGCAACTCAAGGAATTTATCCGCTCCCCCCTCCGCTTCATCCAACACGTGATGTTCCAAACCCCTCCAAAAGCGCTATCGATGTTGTCCTCAAACGGCGTAGTGCACAGATGATGGACGGGAGCGGCATTACATTGGAGCAATTTCGTACCCTTTTGAATGCCTCCCTTTTTTGCACCCATGCGAGTGATGTCCATTTCATCCTCTTTGTACATCGGGTAGAGGGTTTAGAAAAGGGCTTGTACACTTATCTCCGTAACTCGGATGATCTTGAAACGCTCAAACATGCCATGGATGAAAATTTTAGTTGGAAAGATCTCGGAAAGGGACTTTATCTCCTCCGAAGCGGTGACTTTCGCGGTGCCGCACAAATGGTCTCGTGCAACCAAGAGATTGCCAAAGAGGGGGCGTTTAGTTTCGGAATGCTTTGTAATTTTTCAAGCTCACTTGAAATGCACGGTGCCATCGGGTATAAAAATCTCTACCATCAATGCGGTGCCATCGGTCAAATGCTCTACCTCGAAGCAACGTCATTGGGATTAAGCGCTACAGGAATCGGATGCTTTTTGGACGATGAGTTTCACGCCCTTCTGGGCTTAAGGGATCAACATTATCAGTCACTTTACCATTTCACGATCGGTCGTGCTATCGTCGATACACGGATCACGACACTCAAACCGTATTAACTACTTATTCTCCGCATCGGTGAGGGTAAGACAAAGGATCACCTTCTTTCCCTGAGCGTGAAGTACTTCGGAGGCTTCACTCAGCGTTGTCCCCGTTGTCACAATATCATCAACCAAAATTACCTCATTTTCGGCAAACGGTTTATAGTGAAACTGCCGAGGGTTCATGAGACGTTCTTCGACACTTTTACCGGCATACTTATGAGCGTTTGTAGCACGCAGTTTTCCATAGCGAGGGGTGATATTTGCAGCGTTCAATGCACGGTTCAATACCGCTGTGTGAGAATAGCCGCTGCTAGCATGATCATCGATTCCGATGGAAGCGACGCGACGCTCATACTGCCACTCGTGCGCAAAAGCCGCCAGCGATCGTTTGGCTAAAATGGTATAAATATAGTATCCGACATCGGTATGTTTACTCAGCAACAGAGGCTCGATATCGTTGTAAGGGAAAAATGAATAGACAGGGATGGAACCCATAATTTTGCGTTTGTGGAGTGTCGGAATAAGCAGTGAATCTTGACATGCGGGGCAGATATGCGAGAGACTGAATCGCTCACACATCATGCAGCGCATATTAGTCCATTTTTAGAACGGACATAAACGCCTCTTGGGGAAGCTGAACTTTCCCGATTGCTTTCATCCGTTTTTTACCCTCTTTTTGTTTATCGAGGAGTTTGCGTTTACGGGAGATATCCCCTCCGTAACATTTGGCGGTAACGTTTTTACCCATCGATTTAACCGTTTCGCGAGCAATAACCCGGTTTCCGATAGAGGCTTGGATCGCCACTTCAAAAAGCTGACGAGGGACTATCTCTTTCATGTTGGTCACGAGTGCACGGCCGCGTGATTCCGAACTGCTGCGAGGGACGATAACGCTAAGTGCATCGACGACATCTCCCGCAACACGTACATCAAGTTTGACCAAATCTCCCTGACGAAATTCGATCGGATCGTAATCGAAACTTGCATACCCTTTCGAGGTTGATTTGAGTTTATCGTAAAAATCGACGACGATCTCATTCATCGGCATAACATAGATGAGCATAACACGCGTCTCGTTGAGATACTCCATCTTCTCTTGCATTCCCCGTTTGTTGGTCAAAAGGGTAATCACATTCCCCAAATAATCGGTCGGAACAATCACCGTCGCACGAACATACGGCTCTTCTATTTTATCGATGTTTTGCGGTTCGGGCAATTCGCTCGGGTTTTGAACTTCTACCATCGTTCCATCCGTCTTATAGACTTTGTAGACGACTGATGGAGCGGTAGCGATCAAATCGAGATTAAACTCTCTCTCCAACCGCTCTTTGACCACCTCCATGTGAAGCATCCCCAAAAACCCGACACGAAAACCAAATCCGAGTGCGATAGAAGTTTCCGGCTCATAACTGAGTGAGCTGTCATTGAGTTTTAGCTTATCGAGCGCATCACGCACCGCTTCAAACTCATCGGTATCAATCGGATAAAGCCCCGCAAAAACGAACGGTTTTGCAGGAGCGTATTCACCTACCGGCTCTTTCGTAGGGTTGCGAGCATCGGTAATCGTATCACCGACTCGGATACTCCCCACCTCTTTAACCCCCAAGATCACAATCCCGATCTCTCCGGCTTTAATGCTTTGGGTTTTTTGACGACGAAGGGGATGAGGATACATCAGTTCCAGCACTTGATGATTTTCATCGTTGTGCATCAGTTTAATCATCTGCCCCATCTTGATCTCACCGTCAAACACACGAACCAGTGCCATCGCCCCTTGGTAGGAGTCAAACCACGAATCGTAAATAATCGCCTTGGTCGTAGCGCTCGGATCACCCACAGGAGCGGGAATACGATCGACGATTGCATCGATGAGGGTGCGGATACCCACACCCGTTTTGGCCGAAATCATGATCGCATCGGTTGCATCGATTCCAATGGTTGTTTCGATCTCTTCGGCAACCCGTTCCGGTTCAGCGGCGGGAAGATCGATTTTATTGATAACAGGGATGAGGGTGAGGTTGTTTTCCATCGCCATATAGACATTCGCGATGGTTTGTGCCTCGACCCCTTGAGCCGCATCGACGATGAGCAATGCACCGTCACTGGATGCGAGCGACTTACTGACTTCATAGCTGAAATCAACGTGGCCCGGAGTGTCGATCAGATTGAGGATATAGTGCTGGCCGTCTTTGACATAATCGAGACGAACGCTTTGCGCTTTGATCGTGATCCCGCGCTCTTGCTCGATATCCATCGTATCCATCATCTGCTTGGAGAGTTCACGGTCACTTACTGCACCGCATTCTTGGATGATACGGTCAGCCAGTGTACTTTTCCCATGATCGATATGGGCGATGATAGAGAAATTGCGAATATTATTCATTAACTAAATAGCGAGTTAACGCTCTCGTTGTGATAGACACGGCGAATGACTTCAGCGAAAAGAGGAGCGACACTCAACACTTTGATCTTGTCACTTTGACCGCTTAATACCAACGTATTGGAGATTACCAGTTCATCGAGTTCACCGTTATTGAGATTGTCATACGCTTTTCCGCTGAGGACACCGTGGGTAGCACAGGCCATAACCGAGGTCGCTCCACGATTTTTGAGGGCTGCTGCCGCTTTGACCATCGTTCCTGCGGTATCGACCATATCATCGATAATGATGATATCTTTACCGGCAACGTCACCGATGATGTTCATGACTTCGCTTTCATTCGCTTTTTCACGGCGTTTATCGACGATAACCATATCCAGACCCAATTTTTCAGCAAAATATCGAGCACGTGCCACTCCTCCGATATCCGGTGATGCGATAACAGGGTTCGGAAGATTTTTAGAGCGAATATACTCTTCAAAAATAATAGCCCCATAAAGGTTGTCTACCGGAATATCAAAGAAGCCTTGGATTTGACCCGCATGCAAATCGATCGTAACCACACGGTCAATTCCCGCAGTTTCGAACATATCGGCAACGAGTTTAGCCGTAATCGGAACACGAGGAGCCGCTTTGCGATCTTGTCGTGCGTATCCGAAATAGGGAACAACTGCTGTAATAGAGTTGGCAGATGAACGGCGTAATGCATCGGTCATAATGAGGAGTTCCATCAAGTTGTCATTAGAGGGAGCACCGGTAGATTGGACGATAAATACATCACGTCCGCGAACACTCTCTGAGATTTGAACGTTGATTTCTCCGTCACTGAAACGTTTTACTGAAGCTTTGGAGAGGGGAACATCAAGGGTTCTGCACACTTCCGCTGCAAACTCGGTACACGCTGAACCGCTGAAAATTTTATATCCGCGCATTAGTCTTCCTCTTGAGCATAAATTATCGCGATTATAGCAAGAGGAGACTTAGGGTGAGATAATACGATACGCCTGTCATTCCGTACTTGATACGGAATCTGAGATCCTGAATCAAGTTCAGGATGACAAGAAACCGAACTTATGATTACGTGCGATAATCGGCATTGATTTTAACGTATTCATGACCCAAATCACATCCGTAAGCGGTAAACTCACCGTCTTGAAGTCCGATGTCACAATGGATCGTAAAGGCCGATTTTTGCATAATCGCAGCGGCAAAAGGCTCGAGTTGTTCATCGAACAGAAGC
Source organism: Candidatus Sulfuricurvum sp. RIFRC-1 (assembly GCF_000310245.1). Taxonomy (NCBI): domain Bacteria; kingdom Pseudomonadati; phylum Campylobacterota; class Epsilonproteobacteria; order Campylobacterales; family Sulfurimonadaceae; genus Sulfuricurvum; species Candidatus Sulfuricurvum sp. RIFRC-1. The sequence goes on along the minus strand of NC_020505.1, from coordinate 337,972 downwards.
TCCCCTTTTTTGTAAACACATACATCGTCAAACCAAATGCTCAAAAATGCTTCGTCACACATGATACCGCTTGCACCGACGGTCGAAGCGATACGCCCCCAGTTGGGGTCTTGTCCGAAAAGTGCCGTTTTGACGAGAAGCGAATTACTGAGCGCTTTCGCCGCAATCTCCGCCTCTTTATGGTTGATCGCTCCGCTCACCTGATAGGTCACCAGCTTGGTCGCCCCTTCACCGTCACGTACCATCTCTTTCGCCAAAAAGAGCATGATAGACTCTAGAGCCTCTTTAAAAGCCGCCGCATGAAACGCTCCGCTTTGTCCGTTCGCCATAACCAATACCGTATCATTGGTCGACGTGTCCCCATCAACACTTGCCGCGTTAAACGTCGTATGGACACACTCATCGAGGATACTTTGCATGGTTACCTTATCAACGGCCGCATCGGTTGTGATAAAACAGAGCATGGTCGCCATTGCCGGATTAATCATCCCTGCACCCTTGGCCATGGCACCGAGGCGAAACGATTCTCCATTTTCAAGGACTACTTCATACGCAATTCGCTTTGCAAACGTATCGGTCGTCATAATCGCTTCGGAAGCGTTGATCCCCTCACGGTGAGAGAGATCAAAATTCATAGCACCTTCGATGATCTTGGCTTTCGGCAGACGTACCCCGATGACTCCGGTCGAACTCATTACCGGATTTTGAATCTGAGGAAATTTTGCTTTGAGTGCGTTCATGACCTCATCGATATCATCGATCCCTGCCCGTCCCGTCATCGCGTTCGCATTTTTGGAATTGATGAGGACAAAATTTCCTTCAAATTCCCCCTGCGCACGAAAATGGCGTATCGGTGCCGCCGTCATTTTATTGGTGGTAAAGACCGAAGCGATAGTACACGGTTTCTCAGAATAGATGAATGCTAAATCCTTAGCACCCTCTTTTTTGAGTCCGATATGAATCCCATCGGCGAAAAAGCCGTTTGCAGCACATACACCGCCATCAATAGGGTTAAGAGTATACATAAAAAAATTCTCCTGGAAAAACAAGTGTCAAATTATAGAGAGTTTTTGATTACAAAAAAAGTAAAGGGGAAAGAAGGGAGGAATCTCCCGGAAAAGCGTGGGGACCACGCGAGAGATTACGAATCTTTTTTAAGGGTACGAAGCTCAGAAGCAGCGATACGAAGTTTTTTCGTAGTACCGTCTTCAAGTGTTACACGAACAGTACGAAGATTTGGTAAAAAACGACGTTTTGTTCTGTTTTTCGCGTGAGAAACGTTGTTCCCGCTCATTGGGCCTTTACCACTAATAGCACATTTTCTTGCCATGTTGGGGCTCCTTGCGTAAATTTAGGTTGCGAATTTTATCTCATGCAACCCAAAGTTTACCTTAAGTAATGGTTTAAATTTTACTAAAGGCTTCTTTAATCAATACGCCATTACAATTAGTCCACATTAATAATCGATTGGAACTGTGAGCCCGTGATCACACAAGAACAAATATCGCTTTACATCCAAAATATTCCGCCGACACCTGCCATTGTCAAACAAACTCTCGAATTTGTCCGAGTCGGTGATCTGACCAAAGCCGCCAAATGTGCCGAAGGGGATCCGGCTCTCAAGCTCTACCTTAAAACACTCATTAACCGCCCCATCTACGGGTTTCGAAATGAAGTACACGACGTAGCCCAAATTTTTGGAATTTTAGGTACCTCGACAACACAACAAATTATGTACCATTACCTCCTAACCCTTTTGGCCCCGAAAGAGTGGAAGCTCTTTACGCTCAACAACAATGCATTCTATGATTTACAAGCTTCTCTGAGTCGAAAATGGGAAAAAATTCTTCGCCATCTTAATCTTTTAAACCATGATACCGAAAGCGCTATTACCCTTTTACCCGCCAGTATCATCGTGTGTGACGCACTCTTTGGGGATCATAAGAGCGAAGTGCAACAACTGCGCAGTGTCAAAGCGCTGGATTACAATACCATTCTCTACCGTCTGAGCAAACAATCATTATTTGATATATGCACCATTATCGCTGAAAAATGGGAAATGTCTCCCACCATCAGTCGAATTGTTCATGCCGCATCGGGCTTGGATCAAGAGGTGGCACCCAACGAGAAAATTTTGGCCCAGTGGATCCATTTATTGCTCTTTTATGAACTGAGCCAAAGCAGCTATGTGGAAGGCGGATTAAACGAGTTTATCGATTTCCAAATCGAGTTCGTCCAAGATATTTATGAATCTTTTATGCAGGTGGTGGAGTACGATGAGAGCAACCGTTAAAGGGAGAGTCGCCATCTTCAATCCGCAAGGTTTTTTGGATGGCAACAACGCCCCCTCTTTTTTAAGTATTGATGATATCAAAGCAACCGAAGCTCTCAACGTCGATATGCTTCTTGTCTCCCTTAAAAAAGTGATATTTTTCAACAAAAACGGCTTGGATGTTTTTATTAAACTCATGCTCGCCATCCGTAACCAAAAACATATTGCAATCGGTTTGTGCGATTACGATTCCGCCAAATTTAAAACCATCAAAGCGTTCTACGGAAACAATCTGAATTTTTCACTGTTTCGTACCGAAAAAATCGCCGAACTTTTTGCCCCGACCAACAAAAGCGACCCGAAAACGGTCCTTCTTTACAATGATGACCCCTCTCAGCGCTCGGCAATGGCCATCGAACTGTTCGATTACGGACACAATCCGGTAATTGCCCAAAGCAAAAAAGAGTTTGATGAGAAAAAACAAAATCCTGACCTCTATTACGCCATTATCGAAGATACCTATTTAGGGCTGTTCGGTCAAAAAATCGCGACCCGTGTCACCGGCAATGCGATCATCTATACCATTGCCAACTTTCTTGATGCCGAAATCGGAAATACCTTTAACATCGCCTACCATAACAACTCACTCAATGTCGGGTTCCGCCTCTTTATTTTTGATGCGTACAAAGTGGTCTCGATGAATGTCCATGCATTGAACTTTTTCACCAAACTTGCCTCCTCCGCAGCTGAATACAATGCCTCGATCTGTTTTGTCGGGCTCACCTTCGAAAAAACGCCGCAAAGTTTTAAAAACGATCTCGAAGATGCCGGTATCATCTTTTTTGACAACATGGATGATATTCTTAAAAACAAAGAACTGCTCCAAGAACTCGGCGGAAGCAGCGCAGCAGCCTCGAAACAAATGCGCACTCTCAATAAAGCATTGGTCAATGAACTGCCTCATTTTATCGATGCCACGGTTTCAACCATTGCGATGATGACCAACGCTCAAGCCACCAAAGAGTCGATGAACGTTCAAACCCTCGACATCCAAAACAGTTCAAATCAGTACGCCAGCTCGATCGGATTCTATGGGGATGTGGATGGAATGATCATCCTCGTTTTCCCCAAAGAGATCGCCAAAAAAGCGTGTGAACTTCTTATCGGGGAAACAACCGAAGATGAAGAGGCAATTTTGGACTCTTTAGCAGAATTCGTCAATATCATCGGAGGACGTGCCAAGGCCCTGTTAGGGGAGAAAAAGCAGCATGTTGATATTACCCTTCCCCGTACGTACGGCGATGTTGCGTCCCTTATGGAGATGGCACAAAACAAAAAAGGGGTTCAAGTGAACCTTAGCTTCGAGGGGAGTAACTTTATCTTTTTCCTGACACGATAAAAGTGTCAAAGCTATCTAAAAATCTTTTTCGCTAAAATAACGAAAATATTATTCAAGGTGTATCCTATGCTCGTTGCTCCCAGTGTCCTCTCAGCCGATTTCGGTAATTTAGCGCGTGATGTCCGTGCCATTTGTGACGCAGGGTGTGACTTGGTACACGTTGATGTGATGGATGGACACTTTGTCCCCAATCTCACCATCGGGCCGGTCGTCGTCAATGCTATCGCAAAAGCTGCGACAAAACCGCTCGATATCCATCTGATGGTGCAGAACAACACTTTTTTTGTTGACCTCTTCGCTCCCTTAAAACCGCAATACATCTCCTTTCACATCGAAGAGGAAAAAAATCCTCACCGCCTTATTCAGTATATCCGCTCGCTGGGGATCAAACCCGCTATCGTTCTAAACCCTCATACTCCCGCCGAAGCGATCGAGTATCTTTTGGGTGATTTGGATATGGTTTTGGTCATGTCGGTTAATCCGGGATTCGGAGGACAAAAATTCATCCCAACCGTGATTGATAAAATCAAACGTCTCAAAGCGTTGCGAGATCGTATTAACCCCGAGTGTTTGATCGAAATCGACGGCGGAGTGGGTAGTTCAAACATCCAACTGCTTAAAGAAGCCGGAGTTGATATCTGTGTCGCCGGCAGTTATGTTTTTGGGGCGGAGGATTTTAAAACCGCGATTGACAGCTTAAAAGTATGAAAGTCAAGATCTGCGGGATTACTAATCTAGAAGATGCTTATATAGCTATTGATGCGGGAGCCGATGCACTCGGATTTGTCTTTTATCCTGAATCACCCCGCTATATCACTCCTCAAGATGCTCGTTCCATCATCAAAATGCTCCCCCCCTTCGTGGAAAAGGTAGCCCTTTTTGTCAATGAAACTCCCGAAATGATTCGTGAAACCTGCCTCTTAAGCGGTTGCACCTTGGCACAGATCCATTTCGATGTCGAAGACGATTTTTTTACTCAGGTAAATTTCCCCTCTTTGCGTGTTGTGCGTGCCAAAAAACGAGAGGACATCCTCACTCATACCGATGAATACCGTCTGATTGATGCGTATTGTGAAAGTTTTGGCGGAAGCGGTAAACGGCTCAATATCGAATGGTTTGAAGGGATTGATTGTTCTAAAATTATCCTTGCCGGAGGGCTTGACCCAGGTAACGTGGCAAGTCTTAAATCGTACGGTTTCTACGGTGTTGATGTCAGCAGCGGTGTCGAAGCATCTTATGGTAAAAAAAATCCTCAGCGTGTTAAAGCTTTTATCCAAAAGGCTAAAGAGTGACACTATCGGATCCCAAAACCCTCTCTCGACTCTCTAAAAACGGTATCCCAAAAAAAGAGTTTGAAGATTCTTTAGGTATGGAGAGTGAACTTACCCTTGAACTGTTAAAAGCGCAGGGGATGAACATTGCACTGCATAATGATGTTTACCTCTTTGAAAGTACCGTTACCAGTGTTGATGATACCCTTTTTTGCATCGTTGATGTCGAGTCCAACGGTTCTAAACCCTCACGTGACCAAATTATCGAAATCGGAGCCGTCAAGCTTCAAAACGGCCGCATACTCGATACCTATGAAAGCTTGGTCTACTGCAACTCTATATCGGATCAGATTCAAGAAATCACCGGTATCAAGGTGGAACAAACCCTAAAAGCGCCCGTGATGGGAAAGGTCATGCGGGAATTCCGTCTCTTTTTAGGCGATGCCGTATTTGTCGGTCACGATGCCAAATTCGATTATAATTTTGTCTCCGGCATGATGGAACGGGTGGGCCTTCAAAAACTGCTCAACCGCTCTTTGTGTACGATTGATTTAGCCGAACGAACCATCGAGAGTGAACGCTACGGTCTCAAGTATCTTAACGAGCAATTAGAGCTCTATAAAGATGCCACCCATCATCGAGCCCTCTCCGATGCAATGACAACCACAAAGCTCCTCAAACGGACACTGACACTCATCCCCAGTACTATCCACAACACAGAAGAGCTGATCGCATTTTCAAAAGAGGCAAAACGGTTAAAAAGACCAAAAGTAAAAAAAGAAGAGAAGAGAATAAAAATAGAGGAATAAGGGTTAACCTTATTCGCTGAATCTGCCCATTCCGACAAGACGGTTGTAACGTTTTTCCAGACGTTCCGCATCACTCAAAGTTTTGAGTTTTGACACTTCACCCAGAAAATAGTTTTTAAGAGCACGGACAGCACCCTCTTTATCACGATGTGCCCCGATTAGAGGTTCATCAATAATATCATCGATCAAATCAAGCTCTTTAAGATCGGCAGAGGTGATTTTAAGCGCTTTGGTTGCAGCTTCCACTTTGGTCGGATCATTCCATAAAATAGCCGAACACCCCTCTGGAGAGATAACACTGAATACGGAGTAGCGCATCATCGCAAGGCGATCGGCCACACCGATTGCCAATGCTCCACCGCTTCCCCCTTCGCCGATAACAACCGATACGGTAATCGTATTAAGGTTAGAGAGTTCGAGCAAATTACGGGCAATCGCTTCACTTTGATTACGTTCTTCAGCACCAAGCCCTGGATATGCGCCCGGAGTGTCAATCAGCATCAACAAAGGGATATTGAATTTCTCGGCCATTTTTGCCACGCGGAGAGCTTTGCGATACCCTTCAGGATGCGGCATACCGAAGTTACGTTTGAGCTTGTTTTTGGTTCCGCGCCCTTTTTGCTCACCGATCACCATTACCCGTTCATCACCGATGGTTCCGATATAACAGATAATAGAGAGGTCATCACGAAAATGGCGATCCCCGTGAATCTCATATTTTTGATCCAAAAGGAGATTGATGTAATCAAGCGCATACGGGCGGTCTTGGTGACGCGCGAGCTGAAGCTCTTGATAAGGGGAAAGATTAGCATAGGTTTTTTGAACTTCTTTGTCCAAATCCTGCTTCAGAATCTCTACTGCATGGTGATCATAGCGTACTTCTGCCGCAATGATCTCCTCTTGGATTTGACGAATAGTCTGTTCGAAATCTAAATAGGTAGCCAACGGCTTGCCCTCTTATATTTTTTTGAAAATAACGACACCGTTAGTGCCGCCAAATCCAAATGAGTTGCTCATAACGATATTCAGCTCTGCTTTGCGTGCCACATTCGGAACGATATCCAAATCACAGTTTTCATCAGGGTTTACGTAGTTGATGGTTGGAGGGATAATACCATCACGCATCGCCATAATACTGATAACCGCTTCGATTCCACCCGCTGCACCGAGGCAGTGACCCGTTTGACCTTTGGTTGAACTTACCGGAGGACAGTTCTCTTTGGAACCGAATGCGATTTTAAGCGCCGCAGTTTCATTTTTGTCATTGGTAGGGGTGCTTGTTCCGTGGGCATTGACGTAATCGACTTTCGGATGTCCCGCCATTTTCAATGCCGCTTTCATGGCACGTAACGGCCCTTCAAGACTCGGAGTCGTAATATGATTCGCATCGCCGCTTTCACCGAAACCGATAAGCTCAGCATAAATACGTGCTCCGCGAGCCACTGCCGCATCATACTCTTCGAGTACCAATGCAGCCGCTCCCTCACCCATAACAAATCCGTCACGTTCCGCATCAAACGGACGTGATGCGTGTTTTGGATCATCGTTGCGGGTGCTAAGCGCTTTCATCGAAGCAAATCCGCCGATACCGACACCGGTAATCGCCGATTCAGCCGCAACCACGAGCATTTGATCCGCACCGCCGATCATAATCGTCTTTGCCGCTTCACTAATAGCGTGAGTCCCCGCCGCACATGCCGTTACCGCAGAAAGATTCGGCCCTTGCAAACCATGATCGATCGTGATAAATCCTCCGAGCATATTGACCAATGCACCCGGAATAAAGAATGGAGAGATACGACGAGGCCCTTTGGTCTCGAGGATAATCGAGTTGCGCTCAATCGATGGAAGACCGCCGATACCCGATGCTGCATCGATACCGAAACGCTCTTTATCAAACCCTTCCGGAAAATTGGCATCTGCCATCGCCTCTTGCGCCGCTTTAATCCCCAAATGGATAAAACGGTCCGCTTTTTTAACCTCTCTTGCATCCATAACCGATTCAGGATCGAAGTTTTTGACCTCACCGGCAATTTGCGCACTTTGTGTTGAAGCATCGAAAATCGTGATCATATCGATCCCGCATTCACCTTCACAAATTGCTTTGAATGAGCTCTCTTTATCATGACCAACTGCATTGATCATTCCCATTCCGGTTACTACTACTCTTTTCACATTCTCTCCTGATGGTGGATGGTCTGAAACTTTGGCTCCATTAAGCCAAACTCTTAGACCATATTGTTAGATTGATACTATCGAGGCAAAACCTCGATAATGGTTTTAGTTTTTGCTTTGGATGTAGTTGATGACATCTTGAACAGTTTGGATTTTTTCCGCTTCGTCATCAGGGATTTCGATATCGAATTTCTCTTCAAGAGCCATTACCAATTCAACAACGTCAAGGCTGTCAGCGCCAAGATCTTCTACGAATTTAGAATCCTCTTTAACTTCGTCCGGGTTTACGCTGAGTTGCTCAACCACTACTTCTTTAATATCGTCGATAAGTGCCATAATAGCTCCTGTTCCTATGAATAAAATCGGCAAATTATACCATATTTAGCTTAAGGAGGCAAAATAGACCTCCCAACCTAGTACTACATAAACATCCCGCCGTTGACTTTGAGGGTCTCTCCGGTAATGTAGCTCGCATGATCACTAAGCAAAAACGCCGTTGCTTCCGCCACTTCTTTTGCATCACCGAAACGTCCCATCGGGATTTTTGCCGTAAAGGCCGCTTTTACTTCCTCTTTTAACTCATCCGTCATATCGGTTGCGATAAAGCCCGGAGTGATACAGTTGTAACGGATGCCGCTGGTTGCCGCTTCGATCGCAAAACTTTTGGTCATCGCGATCATTCCCCCTTTGGATGCGGCATAGTTGGTTTGTCCCGCATTCCCGGTTTCACCTACGATTGAGGCCATGTTGACGATGCTTCCGAATTTTTGTTTGCGCATCGCTTTCATCGCTTCACGGCAACCGATAAATGCAGAAGTAAGGTTTGCATCAATGACACTCGTAAATTCTTCGGCCTTCATACGAAGCGCCAATTTATCGTTTGTAATTCCCGCATTGTTAACAAGATAAGAGAGTTCACCGTCCGCATCGACAATGGTTTTCACCGCATCGACAAACGCCGCTTCATCCGCAACGTCAAAACCGATCACCGCCGCACATCCGCCTTCAGCTTCAATCGCTTCTTTGACTGCGTCTGCCGCTGCCGCACCGCTGCGATAGTTGATCCATACTTTAAGACCGTATCCCGCCAATACTTTTGCCACTTCCGCACCGATTCCTCGGCTTGAACCTGTTACCAATACATTTTTACCTGTGAATTTCATCTGTTTCCTTATGTTGTAAAGTTTTGTCATTGCGGACCCGATCCGCAATCTTTGAGATCCTGAATCAAGTTCAGGATGACGAAAAAGCCTAATGATATACTAAATCAGCGGCCCATCCATCTCGGATGGAATGTCAAGCCCCATCAGTTTGAGAACCGTCGGTGCTACATTATTCAGTGCGCCCGGATGAACCTGCTTCACCCCATCTGCCATCACAAAACACCATACTTTTCCGACCGTATGATTCGTGAGGGTATTGCCCGCATCATCACGCATCTCTTCGCAGTTACCGTGATCGGAGGTCAAAACCATTGCATAGCCGTTTTTTTGTGCTGTTTCGACAATCCGTCCCAGCTCTTCATCAACGGCCTCAACCGCCTTAACCGCTGCTTCAAAGTTTCCGGTATGCCCGACCATATCGCCGTTTGCGAAATTAACGACCACAAAATCAACCCCTTCATCCATCGCTTTAAGCACAACATTACCTACTTCAGGAGCGGACATCTGCGGTTGCATATCATAGGTTTTCACTTGTGGGCTTGGGATCAGTACCCGTGTTTCGTTTTCATACGGCTCTTCGATACCGCCGTTAAAGAAAAAAGTAACGTGGGCATATTTTTCGGTCTCTGCCGTGTGAAGCTGTCGTAAACCTGCTTTAGAGATGACCTCAGCGAGCGTATTGATCGGCGCATCTTTAGGAAACAGCACCGGATAAGGGAAATTTTTGTCGTACTGCGTTATTGTCGCCAAATGAGTCGGTACAAATTCCCGCTTAAATCCGTTGAACGCAGAATCGCCCACAGCCGTTGTCAGCTCACGCATCCGATCGCTTCGGAAATTGAGTATTAAAACAGCATCACTCTCTTTAAATCCGTCATATCCTTCAAAAGCCGTAGGGGTGATAAATTCATCGGTCTCACCGGCAGCATAGGCATTTTCGATGTAATCGGCAACACTTTGTTCACTTTTAGGGTTGGCACATACGATTGCATCATAGCCCTTTTGAACACGATCCCAGCGATTATCACGATCCATTCCAAAAAATCGCCCGCCCAATGAGCCGATCTTAACGTTAGGATAGCCGTGTGCATTGACCGTATGCAAAAAGAGTTTTGCCGATGTAGGGGCCACATCTCTCCCATCGCTAATCAGATGGAGCCATACCTCTTTGCCCGCTTCGGCAGTAATCTCCACGACTCCCATCAAATGATCGATGTGCGAATGAACACCACCGTCGCTTAAAAGAGAGATCAAATGGATCCGCTTGCTGGTTTTGAGTAATGAGGCAAAAACACTATTATTCTCAAACGTTCCCTCTTCGAGAGCCAGAGAGATTTTGACTAAGTCCTGATACAATACCCGACCGCTTCCGATCGACATATGTCCTACCTCAGAGTTGCCCATCTGTCCCTCAGGGAGACCGACACTCAGCCCAAAGGTATCGATCAGTGAATGGGGAACATCACGAAACAGTTGATCGTACGTCGGCTTATGGGCCGCGTGAAAAGCATTATATTCACGTTTCTGAGAGTAGCCGATGCCGTCAGTAATGACTAAAACCGTTTTTTTACTCAAATTGGCTCCTTCGATTAATCAAACTTTTGACTAATTATATTAAAATGTCACTTGCTTTACAATTTTGTCTTTTAAAGAGTACCCTAAATGTTATATTGGTTTTATCAAAATATCCCTGCTGATTCTTTTTTCCACTTAAATATTTTTCAATACATTACCGTTCGGGCGGGCATTGCTTTCTTTATCGGTTTACTCCTTACCCTCTTTTTTATGCCTCGCTTTATCACCTGGGCACAGCGCTCCGCACGCGTGCAGCCAATCAATGAGTACGTCAGCGCTCACCAAGGGAAAGCCAAAACCCCAACAATGGGGGGAATCGTTTTTGTTGCTTCTACCGTTATAGCATCCCTCCTGACAGTAAATATCACAAACCCGTTTGTTATCGGCGGCTTATTGACGTTAGTATTTTATGCGTATATCGGTTTTACCGACGACTGGGGTAAAATTCGCGGCGGTGACAACCTTGCAGGACTTAGTGCCCGTGCGAAACTTACCCTCCAGATCATTTTTGGTATTGCCATTGGATTATTTTTGATCTATGTTGCCAAACTAGAGACCGGTTTTTACGTTCCGTTTATCAAATCGAGCCTTTTTGATATGGGGGGATGGAGTATTGTGTTTTGGGTTTTGGTTATGATTGCCACTTCCAATGCGGTCAACCTTACCGATGGACTCGACGGTCTTGCCACGGTTCCCTCGATCTTTGCCCTCCTCTCCCTCAGCATTATCGTCTACATCGTCGGTAATGCCGCACTCTCCCATTATCTCTTGATGCCGAAAATTCCCGCCGGAGAGGTTGTGATCATCGCGGCGGCATTGATCGGTTCACTGCTGGGCTTTTTGTGGTTTAACTGTCACCCTGCGCAAGTGTTTATGGGGGATAGCGGCTCACTTACCTTGGGAGCGTTTATCGCCTACATGGCAATCATCGGTAAAAGTGAGATTCTCCTTATCCTCATCGGCCTCATCTTCGTCATCGAAACGGTATCGGTTATCTTGCAGGTAGGAAGCTACAAACTCCGCAAAAAACGGGTCTTTTTGATGGCACCGATTCATCACCATTTTGAAATGAAACAGTGGGCGGAGAACAAAATCATCGTCCGATTTTGGATTATCGCCCTCCTCTCAAACATCTTCGCACTAATTACTTTAAAGATTCGCTAATGAAAAATCAAACTATCGCCTGTTTCGGGTACGGGAAAACGACCCGTGCCATCGCCAAACATTTCGGCCCTTGCACTTTTTTCGATGATAAATTTACGGAAGCTTCGGTCGATGAAGAGGGAAATTTTCTCAAACCGGTCGGTGAATTTGATTCCTCTCACTTTTCCCACGAGATCCCCTCACCCGGGTTCCCCCCTTCGCATGCGCTGATCCAACACGCACAGCACCTTATCAGCGAATACGATTTCTTTGCCCCGCAAATGCCGTTTTCGATCTGGATCAGCGGTACCAACGGCAAAACAACGACAACACAGATGGTCGAACACCTCCTCAGCGACAAAGGAGCCATCAGCGGCGGTAACATCGGGACTCCATTAGCCGATATGTCCCCCGATGCCCCGATCTGGATTTTGGAAACCAGTTCGTTCAGTATGCACTACAACACCATTGCACGTCCGAATATCTATGCCCTCCTCCCTGTTACCCCCGATCATGTCAGCTGGCATGGGAGTATGCAGGCTTATTACGATGCGAAACTGGGGCCCCTCACCATGATGAAGGAGGGAGAAGCGGTCATCTTGCCTAAAATGTTTGCCGATGCCCCCACCAACGGATTTAAAATCATCTACGAAGATGAAAAAGATCTCGCCGCATATTTCGGATTTGATGCTTCTAAGATCAAATTTAAAGGGGCATTCTTGATGGATGCGATGATTGCGATGGGGATTGATAAAATCCTCTATGATCGATGCGATTATGACCGTATTAACGCTTTCGTCCTCGATCCTCACCGTCAAGAGGAGTTTCGCGACGCTCGCGACCGTCTTTGGGTCAACGATTCCAAAGCGACGAATATCGATGCAACCCTCGCCGCATTACGAACCTACAGCGATCATAAAATTCATCTGGTACTCGGAGGGGATGACAAAGGGGTCGATCTCGAAGAGCTTTTTGCACCGCTTAAACGCTACGATGTAGATGTCTACGCAATCGGAAGCAACGCTTTACGTCTTGAAGCCCTTTGTAAACAATACAACATCCCCTGCACCCTCTGTAACACTCTCGATGTTGCGGTAGAGCAGATCAGCAAGAAACATAACCGCCACAGCATCGCGATGCTCTCTCCCGCAGCGGCAAGTTTGGATCAATTTACCTCGTACGCCCAGCGGGGGAACCTATTTAAGGAACTTGCGAAAGCGACAAAATAGTCGCTTTCCACACTTTAAGCTTATCTTTAAGCTTGTCAAGCTATAATTTCGGCCTCACAAAAGTGGCTAATTAGCTCAGTCGGTAGAGCAGTAGACTGAAAATCTGCGTGTCCTTGGTTCGATTCCGAGATTAGCCACCACCTATATTTTGAAACTCACAGCCCATTAAACCACAAGATACAACACTATTACTCCTCTGCACAATAAAATGCTATAATCATTGCCAATACAATTAAAGAAAATTGGACAGGGTCAAATTGTGAACAATACGCGAGAAAAGATAAATACTAAAATCGAGTATGCCTATCAAGAATGGTTGTACGCTTTGGATGCTATTTCATCTCCGATATTTCTGCATGACAAAGAGTTCCGTATCCTCCGCTGTAATAAAGCCTACAGTAAGTATGCCGGCATCCCCTATTCCGAGATTATCGGCCGACTCTATTATGAACTCTTCCCTAAAAGCGACGGGCCCCTGCCCCACTGCACCGAAGCACTCGAAGATCCTTTAAGTGAAGGAAGTGAGGAAGATGTTAAGATTGACGATAAACTTTTTCATTCAAAAGGTTTCATCATCAAAGATGAGCGAGGCAATTATCTTTACTCTTTGCATATCCTCGAAGATATTACCGAACAACGACAAATTGAACAGGCTCTTCGCGAAAGTGAAGAGAAATTCCGTATGCTTGTCGAATCAACCAGTGACTGGATTTGGGAAGTTGATCAAAATGGAAACTACACCTACGTCAGCCCAAGCGTGCAGACACTCCTTGGCTACACCCCTGAAGAAGTCTTAGGGAAATCCCCTTTTGATTTTATGCCCCCCGATGAAGCTCAGCGTCTCAGTTCCGGATTTAAAAAACTGGTAGCTGATCATACTGCGCTTACGACCTTGGAAAACACCAATGTGTGCAAAGACGGAAGTACCAAAACTTTGGAAACGAGCGGTCTCCCTTTTTTTAACGAGCAGGGGGAATTTGCCGGTTATCGGGGGATCGATCGGGACATTACGGAGAGAAAACTCTCTGAAATATCACTCAGCCGTGCCAACCGTGCACTCAAAACCCTCTCATCGTGCAATATGGCCTTGGTACGAGCTAAACATGAATACGAATTGCTTCAAACAGTCACCAATGTAATCGTTGAGCAGGCAGGATATAACCTCGCTGCCGTTGTATACGCTGAAGAAAACCCGCAAAAGAGTTTGACTCTCATAGCCGGAGCCGGATTAAACGTTAAGAATCATGAATGGGCCAATAATATCACATGGGATGATACGCCCGATGGTCAATTGCCCGTTTCGTTTGCGATACGGACCGGGACAACACAAGTCTGTCACAATATCGCCTGTGCCATCGGCGTAAAATTATGGAAAGAGGCGGCCCTCTCAGAAGGATATATTTCAAATATTGCTCTCCCGCTCTCAAATGCAGACAAAACTTTTGGCGCTCTGTGTATCTATTCCAGCGAAGAAAACACTTTTGACGAGGAAGAGATTCGCCTCCTCGAAGAACTCGCCAATGATCTCTCCTACGGTATCCTCAATCTACGCACCCGCGCCCTTCATGAACAACATACAATACTTCTTCGGCAAAGTTTGGAACAGTCTATTCAAACCATAGCCGCTACGGTTGAGGCACGCGATCCCTATACCGCAGGTCACCAACATCGTGTAAGTGAATTAGCGACAGCCATTGCCCGTGAAATGCAATTAGGTGATGAACAGGTGCAGGGGATACATCTCGCCGCTATCATCCACGATTTAGGTAAAATTCATATCCCTGCAGAAATCCTATCCAAGCCCGGTAAACTCAACAAAATCGAGTTCATGCTGATACAAACCCATCCTGAGGAAGGATACAATATTCTCAAAGATGTCAAATTTCCATGGCCGATTGCCGACATTATCTTACAACACCATGAGAAAATAGACGGTACCGGCTACCCGCAAGGGCTCAAAGGGGATGAAATACTGCTTGAAGCAAAAATTATCTGCATTGCCGACGTCGTCGAAGCGATGTCATCGCATCGACCTTATCGCGCATCATTAGGGATCGAACCGGCGTTAGAAGAGATCAGACGGGGACGGGGAAGCTGGTACGATGCTTCAGTGGTTGATGCATGTCTGAAACTGTTTCATGAAAATAGATTTACTTTCAGTAATACTCGATAATTTCGTACGATGCACACCATTCAATGCGAACACTAACCGTTCAAAGCCGATCATAATTACATCGAGTATTTCTTGTATAATGTCAAAGAAAATACCCGTTTTATTGTTATTTTATGAATTGCCATCCAAACCGTATTTTCAATTATCGGATTTTGTTGAACTTCCGAATACAAATCCCTAAGGTCATGCATGAAACAAAAATCTCCGATCCAAGTCTGTTTATTTCCTGCTGCAGGATACGGAACCCGTTTCTTACCCGCTACCAAAGCAATGCCCAAAGAGATGCTTCCGGTACTCACAAAACCTCTTATCCAATACGGAGTAGAAGAGGCGATGGAAGCGGGGATGAACACCATGGCAATCGTCACCGGTCGCGGAAAACGTGCTATCGAGGACCATTTTGATATCAGTTATGAGCTGGAACATCAGATCAAAGGGACATCAAAAGAGAAAATGCTCGCAGACATTCGTCATATTATCGATAAATGTACCTTTTCCTATACACGACAGTTAGAGATGAAGGGGCTGGGACATGCCATCTTAACCGGAAAACCGCTAGTCGGACATCAACCTTTTGCCGTCATTTTGGCGGATGATTTATGTGTCAATGATCATCAAGGGGTACTTACCCAAATGGTCGCATTGTACGAAAAATATCAATGCTCGATCGTTGCTATTGAAGAAATCGATCCCAATCATACCGATAAATACGGGGTTATCGCCGGTGAAGAGATTGAAAAGGGTATTTATCGCGTCAGTACGATGGTTGAAAAGCCCTCACCTGCCGATGCGCCAACCAACCTTGCAATTATCGGGCGTTATATCCTCACACCCGATATCTTTGATATTCTCAGCTCCACCAAACCCGGCAAAGGGGGAGAGATCCAAATCACCGATGCGCTCATGGAACAAGCACGCACCGGAAATGTTATCGCCTATAAATTCCAAGGCAAGCGTTACGACTGCGGAAGTATCGACGGATACGTTCAAGCTACGGTAGAGCTTTACCAAAAATCAAAACTACAGCCCTCACACTAAGTACTTTTATCACTCCTAAGCCAACTCGCTTATGGCAGTGTTATCACAACAATGCGTCTTTTTGCATCCGCTCTTGAAGCGCTATCAAAATATAGGCGCTCACTGTTCCTCCATGAAATTCTCTTATTTTTTCTTCCCACTCTACCGGTATGGTAATCAGCTTTTTTTTCTTCTCTTTATCACTTAAAAAAGGATTACGGTTGTTTTTCTATACGAACAAATTCACCGAGAATTTCTCCTGACGTACCCAATAGTGTCAATGTTTTTTCGCCTAAGCGGTATCGTTTAGAGAGCATCAGTACGTGACGAAACTGATCGGCACTTTTCATCCGCTCCGGCTCACATGCCATCATCGTCGACATCATTTTATCCGATATCATTAGGGTATCGCCGCTGGAAATATAAGCTGATCCGAAGCGGTTACACCCATCACTCCCGCTTATTCTTCCATTATCAAAACGGATCGTGGCACTCGAGCTGAGGGATTTCCACTCTCCGTTCAAAGGATCTTTTGACCCTATCTGAAGCGTTGAGCATCCACCTATCAGTAACGCAGCAGTCATCGTTGCAAAGATTCGTTTCATCATCAAAATTCCTCATATGGTTCTAGGATCAAATAATAGCTAATTTTGTCACTCAACGAGGATGAAAAAAACTGTAAGGATTAGTGCGCTATGATGCATCCATGCAAGGAGAGTATTTCATGGATAATCAACTCTTAACCATCTTTGTCGGAATTATCGCACTGTGCAGTGTGTTTATTACGGCCGTTATCATTCTCATCGCTTTGCAAATGCTCAAAACGATGAAGCAGCTTAATGAATTTACCGCACATGTCCAAAATGAACTCAGTTTTCTCTCGACAAAAGCGGCGCTCACCCTTCATGAAGTCAATGAGCTAATCGGTCAGTTCAAAGAGGAGACACGATCACTGAGCGATAAATCAAAACTCTCGCTGCATGAACTGCACGATTTGATCTCGTTTGTCCATGACGAAACCAAATCTCTGGCCCTCAAAGCCTCTAACGGGATTGCAAAAGTGACGATCGGTTCACTTGCAATCGGTGCATTGTCTCAAATGCTAAAGAAAAAAAACAAGGAGTAACCTATGAATCAAAATAACACGCTCAGTTTTATCCTCGGTGCCGCTATCGGTGCAGCCGCTGGATATTATCTCTTTAAACACCAAGACGAAATCGTCGATAAAATCCATGAACTCGAGGGAAATCTCAACATCGATCATAATGCCCTGATCGACAAAGCAAAAAGCAAACTCGATGATTTAACCCAGAGTGTTCAATCCACCATCGAACGTTACACTCATGGGAGTGAGCCAAAAACAACCGATGAGATCACCGCGATTATGGCAGAACTCTCAAAGTTGCGTGAAGAGGTTAAAACCCTGCAAGCCACTTAATGCAATGCACTTCGATTTGCTTTACGGAGCATTCGGAGTGTCGTTACCGCAAATGCCACGATTGCCGGACCGAAAATAAATCCCCAAAATCCAAATGTCGCCAAACCTCCGACAATCGAAAAGAAAATCAAAAATTCATTCATACGGCTTTTCCCCTCACTCAGAGTTCGATTGACAAAGTTCAAAATCACCAGTTTTATAATATTATCGATAAAAAATGCCAACATTGCCCAGGAATAAATTGCAATAATCACAGCATTGAATATATTGCCGTGGAAATACTCATTCAATGCAATAGGGATCCACACCAATCCTGTACCGAAAACGGGGATAATCGCAGAAATGGCGGTCATAAAGCCAAGTAAAAACGGGTTATAGCCATCAAAAAATGCGATAAAAACACCAAATGCCAACCCCTGAGCGATCATGACTCCGCCAAGCGTGTAAAAGACAACCGCTGTAGTCGTCAATATATCGTTGAAAAATGCCCGTTTTATACTCCGTGAGAGGGGGATAATCGGGAGAATAAAGAGCATAATACTGCGTCCGTACCAGCTAAGGAAAAAGAAAAAAACGACGATCATCGCCATCTCGCCCAACATGGAGACAAATGTTTTTAACCCGCTTCCAAGCCATCCGGCGATAGCGGTAATAATTTCTTCTTTATGAAGTTTCCCCATCACGATCAGCTGATCGAACGGCTCTTTTAACCATGAAAGAAAACTAGGAAGATGGGAGGGGAGCGTATCAATCTCACTCCCGAGCGATTTGAGTGTCGCAACAGCAGATGAAGGCTGACCGAGTAAATGGTACAAAAACAAAGCGATAGGGGCAAAAAGGATCAACGAGAGTCCCAATGTAACGATCCCTGCCGAAACCACCGAGGAAACGGGCTGGAACCAGCGAAGATTTCGTACTTTTGCCTCAACAATTCGGTGAAGCGGAAACACCACAATCGCCAATAAAAAAGCGACAAAAAAACTTTTTAAAAAAGGGAAAAAAAGCCAAGTGACCAATCCTAACGCTGTAAAAATCATAAAACGGACAAAGGTTGTATTTTCCATTATTTCCTCTTATTAGTGTTGTTTATGGACAAAGCTTTTAAAACTTCCATCCAGATGTTCCAGTGCTTCACGTGTACCCTCTTCCAAGACAACGCCGTTCTCGAGAACATAAATATAATCGGCTTTGGTAATCGTGCTAAGGCGGTGGGCGATGATAATTACCGTTTTGCCTTTCAAGAATTTCTCCAATGCTTCAAATAATGCACTTTCCGTATGAACATCCAAAGCAGAGGTTGATTCGTCAAAGATAACCACTTTCGGGTTTGCCAATACCATCCGTGCAATGCTGAGTCGCTGACGTTGCCCTCCGGAGAGGCGAATCCCCAGTTTTCCTACTTGTGTTTCGAGTCCGTTAGAGAGGCTGGAGACAAAATCATAGAGCTGGGCAATACGCAGTGCCTCATAAATCGCTTCATCACTGATGTCATCCCCCATCGATAAGTTAAATCGGAGCGTCTCGTTAAACATCAACGGCTGTTGCAAAACCACAAACACCGAATCGCGTATACGGGGAAATCCGATCTCCTGAACACTCACTCCATTGTAACGGATATCCCCTGATGTCGGCGGATAAAATCCTACTAAAAGTTGCGACAGGGTACTTTTACCGCTTCCGCTGGAACCGATAATCGCCACTTTTGCCCCGGCACCGATGGAGAGGGTGAGGTTTTTCAATATCGGTTCAGTTGGATCGTACCCGAAAACCAGCGAAGAGGTTTCAATACTGATCCCTTCACTGTGTTCAAAGGGATCATGATGTGCAGTATAGGAAGGCTCTTTTGGCAATGCCAAAAGTTCGTTGAGTCGTGCAAGGGCATTTTTTGCGTTGGCAAAGCTGTATTGCAAGGAGAGCAACTCCTGCACCGGTGTCATCATAAACCATAAATATCCGAATATCCCGAACATCAGCCCGATAGAGAGGTCGGAGAACAACACCATCACTAACCCCAACGCTCTGAATATCTCAAATCCGCTCAAGAAAAGAGTATACGAAAACCGCTCGCCCCGCAATGCCTGTATACCGTAGCGTCCGGCACTCTCTTTTAGCTTCTGTGCCTGAACAATACTGCGCTCGATAAAACGCTCCTCTTTGTTGCTCGCGCGGATCTGCCCGAAAAGATCACACATCTGAGTCAAGCTATCGGAAAGCTCGCCGATGGTACGGTTTTGCTCTTTTTTAAGTAACCCGACCCGACCCGAAATCTTGCGTGTCACGATCATAATCATCGGCTGAAAAATAAGGATCAAAATCCCAAACAGAGGATTGATCCAAATCAACACCACCGCTACACCGATGAGCGTTGCTACCGAGACGATCAGTTTGGAGAGGGCACTGCTCAAAAAATGCTCGATCGTATCGATATCGGTCACCAGATGGGTAACGACTTTTCCACTTCCCAGAGCCTCATACGCAGACATCGAGACGCATTTGAGATGATTCAGGGCTTGGGTTCGGATTTTGAAACTCATCTCTTGGGAGAGGGTAATGAAATAGCGCTGAGAAAGGACGCTGAGAACGAAAAATAAAAATCGAAGCGAGATTGTTACTAACAACACAATCCCGATATACAAAAGCGGCTCGTGCAACGGGGTAAATTTATCGATTTCATCGGTGATCCACCCCCCTTTATGGAGCAATACCTCATCGACCAGCAAAGGGATGAGAAGAGGGATAGGGATACTGACCAGCGTCGCAATAATCGCGATCATATTACCGCGAAGCAACTGGGGCTTGTAATCGCGCATCATCGAAAAAAGGTATCTAAAGGTAATCATAGAGTGATTATATCCTAAGCAAGTAAGTGAAACTACCTGTTTTATTCTAAATAATAAAAATTTTCCTTTAGAATTTAGGGTTACTTTCTGAGTTCTTATTTGAATTAATCTTCGTGTGTTACAATTTCCTCATATTACTCAAAAACCACACAAGGAAATCACATGCTCGTTACCAAAAAAGCTCCTGACTTTACCGCTACAACCGTTCTTGGAAACAATCAAATCGTTGATAATTTCAACCTCTACGAAAACCTCGGCGAAAAAGGTGCCGTATTGTTCTTCTACCCATTGGACTTTACATTTGTTTGTCCATCTGAATTGATCGCATTTGATCACCGTCTTGATGCATTTACAGAACGCGGAATCAACGTTATCGGTGTATCGGTTGACTCACAATTCAGCCACTTCGCATGGAAAAATACTCCGGTAAACCAAGGCGGTATCGGTCAAGTTCGTTACCCATTGGTAGCAGACCTTAACAAACAAATCTCACGTGATTACGACGTATTATTCGGTGAATCGGTTGCACTTCGCGGATCGTTTTTGATCGATAAAGACGGAACGATTCGTCACGCAGTCATCAACGACCTTCCACTCGGACGTAACATCGATGAGATGCTTCGTATGATCGATGCGATGTTGTTTACCAACGAGCACGGTGAAGTTTGTCCGGCAGGCTGGGCAAAAGGTGACGCAGGAATGAAAGCGAGCACTGAGGGTGTTGCGGAATACCTTGCAGAACACGCAGAAACATTATAATTTAAACGCCGAAGGAATAAAATCCCTTCGGCTACGCTAACGCTATGTTTTACCTCAGCGGTAAAAGCTCATTTTTCTTCTTAATATTGCAATTTGTCATTTTTCATTCTCTTCTAAAAAATCACTCTTATACTGTTAGCATCACCATAAAAGGTATGTAATGATGTCATCCTATTTTACCATCTCAATTGACAAAAATATATCTAATAAGATATAATAGCGATGCAGTGGAAAATAAATTATTATCAAAACCAAAACGGTAAGTTACCCGTAAAAGAGTGGTTAGAGGATATCAGCAATGAACCGAAAGCTGAAATATTCAGGATATTCACTCTGTTACAAAAATACGGTACAGAGTTGGGTCTACCATTTGTAAGACCGTTAGAACAAAAGATTTACGAAGTACGGGCTAAAGACAACTCCGGTATTTATCGGGTATTGTATTTTGCCTACACAGACAAAACGTTCGTGATGCTTCATGGGTTTCAAAAGAAAACCCAGAGCACACCAAGAAAAGAACTTGAAATTGCCATCAAACGGCTAAAAGAGGTACAAAATGGATGATTTTCAACACCATCTAAACGAATCACTACAAAACGAAGAGTTTAAAACGGCGTATCAGCAAAAAGAGTTACGCTTTAAAATTATCGATATTTTAGTCGGACTTCGGTTGCAATACAAACTCACCCAAGGTGAATTGGCAAAAAAGCTAGGAACGACACAAACGGTCATTAGCCGCATCGAAAACGGTTCGGTCAATGTCGGGATTGATTTCTTGCAAAAACTCGGAAATGCTTTTAATAAAAAGATAGAGATTACCGTGGTGTAGAACCTTGTATAATAGCTTATGCAATACTCTTTTTTAGCCTCTTACGCTCTTATTATTTTCGCTCTCTGGTACTCACGCCGTGAACAGTTCGGTTTGGAGAAAAAAATCCTCACCAACTCGATTTTGGCGATGGTGCAGTTGGGGCTCCTCGGGTATGCTCTCGTTTATCTCTTTAAAATCGAACACCCATCACTCTTATTTTTCGTATTACTGGGGATGGTGACATTCGGAGCGTATACGGCAAAAAAACGCTCCCCTTTAGGTGAGCACAGTTTTAAAATCGCCTTTTTTACCCTCGGAGCTTCATCGGGGATTGTTTTTCTCTCAATGATGGCATTTGGGGTGATCCACATGGTTCCCCATGAGATGATCCCTATCGGGGGGATGATTATCGGCAACGCCCTCAACGTCTATACCCAAAGCACCGAGCGGTTCCGTGCAGAGGTAAAAAATACGATTGAGATTATCGAGGGGATGGTGGCGCTGGGTGCGCCGCTCAAAGAAGCGCTTAGCTTTGCCTCGAAAGCCTCCGTCAAAGCTTCGATGATCCCGACGCTTAATATGCTCCAAACGGTCGGAATCATCCACATCCCCGGTATAACGACGGGGATGCTCCTCGCGGGTGCCGATCCGCTAAGCGCCATTTCGTATCAGCTCGCCGTCATGTATATGATGGTGGCGGTGGCGTTGCTCGCGGCGGTATTTAGCACGATGTTCTCCTATCGGGTCATTATCGGTGCGGCGTTTACAAACCCTCGCTAAATTGTTTCGCTTTGGGGTGGACAAAGCAAAGTTTTTCCCACCCCCGATTCGGACGAATTAATGTCACCCGATGTGCCGACACGGAACGTGACAACGCCACATAAAACTGGGACGGAGCAAAAATTTCATTGCTCTCGATGACGTAATCGGCCAAGCTCATCCCCTGCGATTTATGGATCGTAATCGCAAAGGCTAGCGTGATCGGAAACTGGCTGAGGGTGATCAGTTTCTCTTCGCTTGCCGTACTCCCTTTTTCGATCCACCGTGTTTTAGTGCTATCGACACGCTCCACTTTCACACTCACACCATCTTCTTTTTTGATCCAAATCAGATCCTCTTCGATGGAGGTGATCCGCCCCCGCTCGCCGTTGTAGTAGTTCCATGCGTTGCGGGTAAAGAGGATGGGGGCACCCACCTTCAAAGCCAAAATCGGCTCGATACGGCTCTCACTCATAAACCGCTCTACGTCGCGATCCTGCATCTTTTTATCATGAATCGTGACATAGGTTTCAACTTCGATAATCTCGCCGTTTAGGTGCTCCAACTGAGCGCGGTTATGGTTTTGGGCACTGATGTTTTTTCCAAACAACAGTGTCATCGTAGACATATCCTCGTTCAGCGGTTTGACCAATGCTTCGAGCGCATCGTGCGCCGCTTCATCAAGCCTCGCATGACGTACTTTTTCAAGCAATTCCAAAAATTCCGCTTCGTGGGTACGGTATGACCCCTCTAAATGAAGGGTCTCAAACCCAAGTCGCTCCCATGAGGGAGACTCAAACGCAAAATAGATTGGTTCATTCCCTCGTGTTACGGGGGGGAGCTGTAAGAAATCCCCTACCACAATGAGTCGTCCGTTAAATTCGGCTTGCAACAATCGCAGACGGATCATGTCAAGCAAAGGTGCCCCCACCATCGAAATCTCATCGATAACGATAATCTGCATGGAACGGATGAGTTTGATGATCTTTTTAGAAGGCTCAATCTTGCCGTTGCGTTCCAACTCCTCTTGAGACGAAGCAATCCCAAGATCAAAAAAGCTGTGGAGTGTCTGCCCCCCGATCAGCGTCGCCGCCATCCCCGTCGAGGCGAGACGGGCTACTGATTTCCCTTTTTCCACCGCATCCTCGATGATTGCACGTGTAAGGGTCGTTTTACCCGATCCTGCACCGCCGGTGATAAAGAGGTTGGAGTGTTCCACTATTTTCAACGCATTTTCAACCATTCTCATCCTTTAGCTCAATCACTCTTCCAAACGGAACTTCACCCTTCATCGGTGAAATCCATAATGTCTCATACGGCGGCTCATAAGGGGGGAATTTACCGTCTAGATCACTAAAATAGAGGAGGATTTTCGGACGGTACATCCATGACTCTATCAGCTCAAAGACCGGATTAAAATCGGTCCCTCCTCCTCCGCTAAGAGCATACGTGATAGATTCTCCCCGCTCAAATCGGGTCTGGCTTCGGATGCGATCATCACAAACGATCAGGTCGATGGTGTACGAACCAAACAATTCAGTAATCGATTCGACTTCGGCGATAAACTGTGCCAACAACACCTCATCCACCGATCCCGAGCTGTCAATCGCTATGGCTAACTCCAAATGACGCGAATGAACCCCCGGCAGATAGACCCCATCATAGAGGAGCTTTTTACTCGGCGGTATCAGAGTGTAATCGCTGACATAATGCCCCCCGACACTCTCGCGTAACTCACTTCTCCAGTCGATAAAACTCTTTTGGTTAGGTTGGATCAGATGGTGGATTTCAGCACTGAGAGGATCCGATTTCTCCAATGCCTCAAGGGAGCGTTTTTCACGCTGGGCACGTGAGAGTTTTTCATCGAGAGAATCCCCTTCTCTCTCCTCGTCACTGTCACGGTCATTTTGTTCCTGATCCAAAAACTCCAGTGAGAGCTCATGATAAATCTCTTCGGCACTGAGATTCCCGAAACGCTTATCGTAGGTGATAGCAGAAGGAGGAGAAAAACCACTCTCGATCAGCAGCGTATTAATCGCGTAATCGCACGCCATATTCCACAGCCAAGGACTGCGATTTCCCCGTCTATGGGTATGAGCAAGGGCTTCATGCAGCGCGGCGTTGCAGAGGGTAAATATTCGCTCCCCCTCACTCAGACTTTCCATATAGGCTTCACGATACTCAAAACGGTTCTCTCTTGTTGCAAAGCTCTCGATGTTGTCATTCACGATTGTTTCCATGCCGCTGGCGATGGTTCCGAAAAACGGATAATCGAGGAGGAGTTTGGCTTTGAGAGGGGGGAAATCGATCATAGCAGATAGGCGTATGCCTCGACCCACTCGCCGAAGGCATCCAGATGTTCCATCGCTACACCTTGACGCTGGAGGTCTTGGACGATGAGGACGGCAAACTCATTTTTGAGTTTGAGGGTGTAACGCAATACGTTAGAAAGTTCTTCTTCATCGCGCGTGTGCAACACTCGGGATACAAGGACGTTGGAGAGGGCATAGAGGGTAGAGAGTTCACTCGGCGCTTCACTCTCTTCGCCTCGTAAAATCGCATCGACATCGGGGAGATGATCCATGATTTTACAGTAGCCTAAAAAATCGATCGCGGCATCTTCTCCCACCGCACCCGCAATCGCTTCGAGTAAGAGATTTTGCGGCAACGAGCTTTGAAGGATCTTATGGACCGCTTCCCAACTGCGCGGTGTAGCGAAACTGCGGACGTTTTTGAGTGGATCGAATCCAAATAGTGCGCTGTTTTTAAATCCGATGTAGGCGATCAGACGGGGATCAATACGCATTTTCACTGCCCAATAACGCCAATCCTCCACGCTCACCTCCATCTCGATATGGACAAATCGGTTCGCCAGCGGCGAGGGGAGACGATAAACTACCCCTCGATCGCTTTCACGATTTCCTGCCGCGACGATCGACCACCCATCGGGGAGGGTATATTCCCCTACTTTACGATCCAAAATCAGCTGATACGCCGAAGCTTGCACGGCGGGAGCGGCCGCATTGAGCTCATCGAGAAACAATATTCCCACCCCCTCGCGCGGAAGAAACGACGGGGGTGCCCAGAGAGCAGTATGGGAATCACGCTCATAAAACGGAATCCCTTTGAGATCGGTAGGATCAAGGAGGGAGAGACGCAAATCGATGCATTCGAGATTTTTCTCAAAGGCGATCTGTTTGATGATAGAAGATTTCCCAATTCCCGGAGCCCCCCACAAAAAGGTCGGGATCTGAGAGACGATCAACGATTCGATCGTCGTTTTCGCATATGAACTGCGCATTAAAACCATCCTATATTATGAGTTTGTATATATTTTCCGAACGCGGGGTTTGTTTTCACCGCCCTCTCATACCGCCGATCAAAAGAGAGCTGATAGAGTGTCTCTATCGGAGTTGCTGTGTTTGCAGCTAAGGCAGACAATACCTCGGCATCACCATCTGCCGCAAGCGACTCCAGCATATCCGAAGAAAGCGATGAGTTGGAAGCAAGCTGTAAGTAAAATTTTCCACTCTCGAAAAGCTCCTCCAGTATTCTCCTCTCTACATGAGAGTTGGAAGCAAGTGCCCCCGATACGGCATTATTATTTAGTGAAAAGAGTTTTTGTTGCATCATGGGGGTGAGGCTTGGATTGCTCGCCAAATCCTGTGCGTATTGCTCAACTAAACGATCAAAGCTTTCCTCACGCAACACCGTTTTCGAAGCAATCACATTCGGATATTTTGCTTCTAACTGCAACGCTCCCTTCTGGGATAAGGTCGTGTTTTGAGCCAGTATCCTATTGACCTCTTCATCGTTCAGCTCTAACAATCCGATCTCCAATGCCAACGGTTCCCGATGGGCTAACAAAGCAGCACGCTCACCCAACAACAGACGTAAAATACTTTCCTGTGTTTCCGAATGAAGTGCTATTGCATCCAACACCCCGTTCAAAGAGCGATCTCTCGGATGTTTGATTTCATTGGCTATCGGGGGAAGCTCCGCTATCGCACTTATGAGTTCTTTGCTTCCGTACTGCTCAATCAAATGGGCCAATCCGCTCATCGCATACTGAACATTATGATTACGATCCAGATCGACGTAAAACCGCCCGATGATCGAAGCGGTGACATCTCGGTTGGTATCGTTGTCAAACAACCCCTCATTCTGCCAATCGTACAGTTTGAGAAGTTTGAAAAAAAGTTCATCGGTGATATAGGGATTTTGTAGAAAATCAACCAGACGCTCTTGGTTGCGGGAAAGCTTCAGGCTCATTAGTAATCGATTGGGTTCGATGGAGCGGCATAGCCACTCCTCTACACTTGAAATTTCCACAATAGGGGCATTCTGTGTCTCATAAAGATGCGCCAATTCGACCTGCTCGTAGGGATTCATCATTCTCCCTTCGATAATGAGGGAAACATCATCGGTGAAACTGCCGACACGTGTGATTTTATGCAATTTAAGAAGAGCATCAAATTCCTCTTCACTCAATGCACGGGTTTTTCCCAACAGTAGAATCGATTTATCGCAAAGCTCATCATAGTTCATAACGCGTATTATATTCACTCACTCTAAAAAACTTACACAAAGGTATAATGTCATCAATAGTTTAAAAGGATTTTAACGATGGACGAACTTTATGAGGGAATTGCCGCGTATGATGCGGGAGATTTTACCAAAGCCCATGAGCTTCTCTACCCATTAGCCGCTTACAAACGTGATCCTGAAGCGCAGTTTCATATGGGGATGATCTATTTTTACGGCGAAGGTGTTGAAAAAGATGTGGATAAAGCGATGGAGTGGTGGAAAAAAGCGATGCGCGCAGGGCATGTCGATGCGGCGTATCGCCTAAGCGAAATTGCCACCTCGACAAAAACAACGTTTTAGGAATTACCTAAAACCCGTCCAATACTGTAACGCATATCCTCATCGAGGCTATCCATGTTACCCAGCATCCAGGTTAGATATCCTTTGTCCGCTTCGGCAATCTCACTGAGGGTTTTCCCTTTATACTTTCCAAACTTCAACGGTCGTGTATAAAATACCGGTGTTTGAGTAAGCTCCACCATTTTATCGATTGGATTTACCCCCGCAAAGCGTTCTTGTAATCGTTTTCGAAGCTCAGTGAGAAACAGTTTCAACACCAAAACATCACCGATCGCATCGTGCGCTTTAACGACGATCCCTAGCGCATCCGCTTCGGCTTGTTCGATTTTATACAATCCAAAGCGATAACGAAAATACTGCAATCGATGAGCCTCTTCATCCTCAAACAGATGGCGTGCGCAGCGCAAGGTATCAATCAGACGCATCTGAGAGGTAAAATTTTCTTTAGCCAACATTCCCAAATCAAATGGGGCGTTGTGAATAATGAGGACATTCTCAGGAGTATTGAGCTCATGTAGAGTTTGGAAGGCATTTGTTTGCGTACATTCTGGCTTCCCCTCTATCATGTCAGGGGTAATGCCATGTACTTCCATTGCACCATAGCCGATGGGAACCTCAGCGGAACACAAATCGTTATAGACCTCGACTTTTTTACCGTCTAGAACCATATATCCCAGTTGAATAATACGATCATTATCCCCTGCACCCGTCGTCTCCGTATCGAGAAGTACGAATTTAGCCATTAATACTGATCATCTTCAGCATCAATATCGAACTCATCGTAATCATCTTCGTCTTCATCATCTTCGTCATCGTAAAGGTCATCCTCTCCATCACCTTCTCCTTCGCGCATGGAAGTAAGTTCGGTGTAAAGCTGCTCTGCTTCTTCTTCATCGATGTCGCCGCTATTAAGCTCTGTGAGAAGTTCTTTATACTCATCACGCAACGCCTGCATATCTTCAAGCTGTGCACGTTCTTCTACGGTTGCATCTTTTTGTGATGCGATTGATTCGAAAATATCGTCAATATGTTCTTCCACATCGGGAATCAACTCGTTTTGAATCAAATGTTTTAATTGTGTAATATAAGCCATGTTCAATCCTTATGATTTGGATACCTCATTATACTTCAAAAAATCAACAAATTTGTCTTCACTAAGCGGTCTTGCATACAGATATCCCTGACCCTGTTGGCATCCATACTCTTTTAATAATACGGATTGCGGTACTTCTTCGATCCCCTCAGCAATCGTTTTAAGCCCTAACGCATCGGCCATTGCAATGATTGCTTTGACGATTGCACGATCTTGTTCATCACTCTCTAATCCGCGAATAAATGACTGATCAATTTTGAGTTTATCGATCGGAAAGGTTTTTAAATAACTCAAACTCGAATACCCTGTACCAAAATCATCGATTGCGACTTCAATCCCCAACGCTTTAAGCTCAATCAGTTTTTGTCCCAGCACTTTCGGATTACTCATCAAAACACTCTCGGTAATCTCCAGTTCGACATACTTGTGTTCCAAACCGCTCTCATCGATAATTCGGCTCAACGTTTCCACCACATCAGGACGTTCAAACTGTTTTCCCGATACGTTTACCGATATCCTTCCCGAAAATAGTCCCTCATCGATTAAACGCTTTGTTGTTGAGCACGATTGCGCCAAGACCTGTTCGCCGATAGGGATGATCAGCTGATTGGACTCCGCCAAAGGGATAAACATATCAGGGCGCACAATCCCCAGTGAAGGGTGTTTCCACCGCACCAGCGCTTCAGCCCCGATCACCCGACCCGACAAAAGATCGACTTGCGGCTGATAATACACCACAAACTCTTTTTCATCAACCGCCCGACGCAACTCCCGCTCCATCAAAACCCGTTCAAAAAGCTGAACGCTCATCTCTTGCGCAAAATAGCAATAGTTGCTTCGTCCGGCCTCTTTGGCTCGGCGCAGTGCAATATCTGCATTTTTAAGCAATGTTTGCGCATCTTCGCCATCATCGGGGTAAATGGTTATTCCCATGCTGGCACTGAGAAGAAAATCATTATCCTTAGTATGTATACTCTCTTCAAATATCCGAATCACTTCTTTTAATATACGATCGCATTCACGTAAATCCTGTAACGATTCCAAGACAATGATAAACTCATCACCGCCGATACGTGCAATCGTATCTTCACGACGAATAATCTCTTCCATTTTAAAGGCTACTTCCATGATCACCGCATCACCGACCGTATACCCGTACGATTCATTAATATCTTTAAAATTATCGATATCGATATAGATGGCCGCCAGTTTGGTATTTTCACGATTGCAGCGTTCTATCGAATGTTTCAACCTTGCATTGAGCAATAATCGATTCGGAAGGTTGGTAAGCATATCGTAATGGGCCATCCGCTCAATTTCGCGTTCCGATTCTTGAAGACGGGTAATATCATCTCCCGATGAAAATGTTCCGATATTCTTCCCTTCACTGTCTTTGATCAGTGCGCTATGCCATGCGATAATCCGTTCATCCCCTTTTTTGGTCCATATTCTGTTTTCAAAATATTCAACCAACTCCCGTTCCCCGTTCATGATTTCATAAAATAGTTCTTTAACCTGCCCCACCTGTTCATACACAACAAACGTATCGAACCAATTTTTTCCGATAACCTCTTCTTGGTTCACCCCTAATACTTCACACCCTTTGGGATTTATCAGCTCGACTATCCCCTCCTGATTAAGGGCCAAACATATGACGGAAGCAACATCCAGATAAAGTTTACTTTTCTCTTTTTCCAACTCAATCGTATGTTCTAAACTCTTGCGAAGCTCTTCACCCAAATAGATCAATTCGCTAATATCGTTCAAAAAAAGTTTCATAATGGCTTGGCTGTTCACCTCTGCCTCGATTAATGTCACTTCATACACACGATCAGCAATTTCGATTTTTTCTTTATCGACTCCTCCATGCATTCTTAGTGTAACCATCAAACCATTCCAAACCCCGGCCGGAAACATTTTTGATACCGAATCATCAATCTTAATTTGAAACGTCATCATTGCTTCTGCATTCAACCACTTGATAATCTGGTCTTCACCTATATCGATGATTTCACAAAATGCAAGGCCCAAAAGATTATACGTTGCTTTGCTGTCACGCAGTTTTGATTCGAGCTTCATTTCTAATGCTGTACTGTAATTCAGAAGCATGTCTTTTTCACTCAAAAGATAAAGTTCTTTGTCTCTCCCCCATACCATCAAGTGATGGATATCACGCTCTTTCATAATCTCAATCGCATGATGGATCTTTTCGTTCAATTCCACTGTTATAATGGGTGAATGCATATATCGGGCAATAGATTCCCTGCTATCTACCTGACGATACGCTAATTCCAATACATCCTGTTCCGTCACAATTCCGACCGGTAACGTTTGATTCAGAACAATCAGAACATCTCGATTTTTATGCTGCATTAAACTAATAGCATCATACACACTCGCATCATGGTCTACCGTAATGGCACAATTTCGGCGATTTAAACACTGAAAAACTTCCTGTGCGGTGTGTACTTCGCTCTCATAGTAAGTCAATACATCACTTTGGGTAAGAGTGCAGAGGTATTTCCCATTTTCATCGATCAATACCAGTCGGCGTATTTCATAGTCTATCATTAATTCTACCGCCATTTCAACCGGACGATCGTCATGAATGGAGATAGTGGGATAGGTTGCATAATCAATCGCTTTTTTTTCTCCTTCAATCCCGTTACGATAAAGTCCAATAATATCTCTGAGTGTCAATACACCTACAGCCACATTATTTTCAATCAAGACAATATGGCTAATACCCTCTTTACCCATTCGTTCTATGGCATCAAATAAGGATACGTCTGAAGAGAGAAAATCTTTTTTATGCGTAACAAGATCACTGAGTAGCATTGCAATTGTCCTAAACTAAAGTAGGATTATTATACACCATTACAAGGATGATTTAATAAGAGATAAAAGATGCTGTAAAGAGAATAATTAAGCTTTCGTTGCAATTTTTTTTGGGGGGGAAATTTAAAGAAGTATGTAAAACAGGAGTTTAAAAATAGATGGTGCGGACGGGGGGATTTGAACCCCCACACACGTAATGCGCTACCACCTCAAGGTAGTGTGTCTACCGTTCCACCACGTCCGCGTTAAAGAAAATTCTCAAGCCGTAGCTTGAGAGAAAGAAAGATCGAACTTACGCAGCCAAGTATGGGTTAGCGTAAAGAGCGATAAGAGCGATAACAAGTGTATAAATAACTTGTGCTTCGATCATAGCAAGAGCGATGAACATAGTTGTCATCAATTTTCCGCCAAGACCCGGGTTACGAGCTGTACCAGCGATAGTTGCAGCAGCAGTGCTACCCATACCGATTGCTCCACCAAGAGCAGCCAAACCAAGACCAACACCCGCAGCGATCATAGAATACGCTTTCAATGTTTGGTTAGCAACGTCTGCAGATGCAGCAGCCGCAGCAGGTGCCGCTTCAACAGCAGCTTCAACAACCGCTACCGCTTCTTCAGCACCGAATACTGAAGCAACAAGAGCGAGCATAAGAAAAAGAACTTTTTTCATGAGTAATCTCCGTATTTAAATCAAAGTCTGTTCGGATAGTGTCCCTACTTATCACTTTGTGGGTGGAATTATAAAACCAAAGAACTAAAAGGTTACTGAATTCTCAAAAAACAATGTTTTTTGTAGCTTTAGGGGGTTGTAGGGACATTTGTCCCTGCCACTAAAACGGATGAATTCGTTTTAGTGTGTAACATGAAAATGATTACTTAGCTCGCCCTAATCCGATCTTGTTTCCTTTGAACTCGACGATCTCCACCATCAGCTCATCCCCTTCATTCACCACATCGCTCACACGAGAGATATGTCCGTCGGAAAGTTTAGAAATATGGATCAAGCCGTCAATTCCCCCCGGAAGCTCGATAAAAGCGCCAAAATCAACGATCTTTTTCACCTTCCCTTTGACAACATCCCCCACTTTATATTCCACTTTTTCCACAGGGGTAGATCCGCTTACGATCCCTTCGATGTGATCGCGTGCTCCGCGAAGCCCGTCTCGATTTTTACCGGTCAGCTTGACTGAGCCTTTTTTCTTATCGATATCGATGGTTACATCGAAACGTTCAATGATCTCACGGATTGTTTTTCCCGCTTGTCCGATGATATCGCCGATAAAACTCGGATCAATATGGAAAAGATCGGTACTCGGCAACGTCCCCTCGTTAAGCTCGATACTATCTTCCGCACCCATCATAATGTCAATGATATGGGCACGACCTTCTTTGGCTTGATAAAGAGCCTCTTTGAGAACATCGAGATGGATACCGCCGAGTTTGATATCCATCTGCATCGCGGTAATCCCCTCTTTGGAACCCGCTACTTTGAAATCCAAATCTCCGTCATGATCTTCAAGTCCCATAATATCGGTCAAAATCGCGTGACGTGAACCCTCTTGAACCATCCCCATCGCAACACCGGCAATCGGGTCCGCCATCTCGATATCACCCGCACGAAGTGCCATATAACCGCCGCAGACCGTTGCCATTGACGAAGAACCGTTGGACTCAAGAATCTCGGAAACTAAGCGAATGGTTTGACCGTTACGGACACACGCACCTTCCAAAGCACGTTTAGCCAAATTTCCATGTCCCAACTCACGACGGCGCGGCGCACCTATCGGAGAGGGCTCACCCACGCTGAACCCCGGAAAGTTATAGTGGACCATAAACCCTTCGTTTTGAGTGCCGCTGTCGGTAAGATTTTCAAACATCTGCGCATCTTTAGCCCCGCCGAGTGTCAAAACAACCAACGCTTGGGTCTGTCCACGGGTAAAGAGGGCTGATGCATGGGCACTTGGCAATACATTCGTCTCAATACGAATCGGACGTACTTCATTGAGCGCACGACCGTCTGCACGTACCTTTTCATTCAAGATCTGAGTACGAACCATGGTACGTTTTACCGATTCGATCGCTTTTTTCAAATCGTGTTCATTCCACTGCGGTTTTTCATTCATGATCGTTTTACGGATCGTACGCAATGCGGTAGAGCGTTCCGTTTTTGCCATTTGATTAATGCCGCGCTTTAGATCTTCCGTATGATTGGCACGGACATAGTCGATCATTTCACCGTTCATTTCACTGATCACGTACTGAATCTCAAACGGCTCTGACGCGAATGGTTTAAACGCAGCCTCATACGCACTGTTCGCTTCACTCAAAGATTCTTGTGCCGATGCGAGAACACGGATAAGGTCATCTTCATTCATCGCATTAGAGACACGTACAGGGATCGCGGGTAGACTCATAGAGGGATCAACCAACGGATCGATCATCCCCATCTCGAGAATCTCCACTTCATCAGATCCGAGCGTTTGCATCTCGATCATCAACATATCTTCTTTGCTACCCGCCAAATACAAATCGAGAGTACTCTGTTCGATTTGGCTGCGTGTCGGATTGAAAACAATCTCTCCGTCGATTTTACCGACGCGCACCGCACTCACCGAGTTAAAAATATCAATATCAGAAACATAAAGAGCGGCAGACGCAGCATTGAGTGCCAGTACTTGTAAATCGGCCTCTTTATCGGCACTCAAAACCATAACCGTGATTTGAACCGGATTCGCAAATCCTTTCGGGAATAGCGGACGCAATGAACGATCGACAATACGTGACGTCAATGTTTCAAAATCACTCGGTTTCGTCTCACGTTTGATAAAGCCCCCCGGAAATTTTCCGGCAGCATAACTTTTCTCGATGTATTGAACCGTCAAAGGTAAAAAATCCTCATCCACAAAATCGGTCTCATCGACAACAACCGTTGCTAAAATAACGGTATCTCCACATTTAAGCCATGCAGCTCCATTGGCTTGTGCCGCAACTTGATTAAACGCGTACGATTCCGTTTTATTTTTTAATGCCAATTCAACATTGTATTTCATTCATTCTCCATTTTTATCGTGCCATCGAGGCAGCACCCATTGTGTATTTAAGATCGTTATCGATAAAACGCAGGCCAAGCCCTAAGAAAATATTTTGCGACTGCGGATTGAGGAAATTATCCCATCCACCGTACAGTTCAAGATGTTTTAACATTTGATAGCGTACTTGTGCTTTCAAATGGGTACGAGTTCCACGGATATCATTAATAGCATTAAAATCAAACGCTTCGGCACTGAATTTCAGACGATCATGATCCATGAAATAATCGACTCCGATACCGCCGGTTGACTCGATTGCTCCAAAGCGGAGCAATGTGTTATCAAAGCGTTTTCCGTATTGGAGAGAATAATAGGTCTCCCCTTTGATATTTTTACCCGGAGGATTCGTATCGTAGCGGGAATAATCATCGGTACTGACCAAATCAAACATATAATAGGTTTCAGGATTGGGAAGATAATTAACCCCCAAATAGACTTTTCCATACTGATCTCGTATCATGTAATCAGTATGCATCGCCACCTGAAGTTCACTGGTTGTAAAGTTGCTCAACATCGAGTCAATTTTCCCGAATGCTTCCTCACCGCTTTTGAAAAATGATCCTGCCGTTGTAATCGTATCTTTCAATGAAGAGCGATTTTCCGTGAGGATAGCACTGACATTATCTTCTATCTTGACAAATTTATCGACCGCCTCAGGAAGTTTATGTTCCAATGAACCGCTAATATTATCGAGGCGCGTTGAGAGTGAATTGATACGGGCCATAATGGCCGGCAAATCTTTATTGACGGTATCTGCCGTCTGAGAAAATCCGGCGCTCATCGTTCTAAAGTTAGCAATCGCCGCATGCAAATCATCTCTGTTTTCAACAATCACACCATCAAGGTTCACCCCAACATTGCGAAATGCAATGATCATCTCTTGAATCGCGGCGCGGTGCTCATCATCCAACGTAGAACGGAAATCTTTGAGTAATAATTCCAACTCTTTGGCTGCCGCATTGACTGAATCACTCGTTTGATCAAACGAAGCATAACGCTTGGATTGGGACAAGACCCCTGCCTCTTTAAGCACTGATAGTGAATCACCGACGACGATATTGATTACTTTTGATCCTAAAAGAGACTCTTGAGCCACAATCACCGATGAGTCATCCGGAATTTTCACCCCTTTATCAATCATAAGCGTGAGTCTAACCCGCTTCCCTTCGATCATAATATCTTCAACATCACCGATTGTTACCCCGTTCATCAAAACATGGGTATGCTTTTCTACACCCGAAGCATCTTCAACATACGCTTGGACTGTGTAGCCATCACTTCCCCATTTTCCGAGTGACGTTACCTGAGTCGAGAGGAACAACAATGCACCCAAAGCCATCACGACAAAAAGACCAATTTTTGCTTCCAGTTTCATAAGCTATCCTCTTTTAATTACTGGTGAGTTTATAATTAAATTCCGATCCGCCGATCGGCTTTAAAATGAGTGTTATAAAGATATACGAATCATCTACCGAATCATTCCCCGTCGTATTCGTCAAGATCGGACGTCGATTTTGAACGTAGCGAATACCGAAATCAAGACATCGCTGAGTATATAAAAACCCGATCTCACTTCGTTTCATCAAATCTTCACGATAATCGTAAGCCAAAATACCGAAAAAACGATAATGTCGGTTGTATTGATACGCCGCATCGGCTGTCCAGTAACTTGCGTATTCGGTAACATTGCGCAATAGCGTAGAGTCGTATCGCAGTTCATCGGTATAATAATGACTCACACCCGCCGTTACGATTCCATCATTATAGCGAAGAGTATTCTGTTCTTTGGTGATACGATTTCGATCATGATTATATGCCGTCTGATTATAATACGAGACCGCACGGCTAATCTCCCATTCGAGCTCATTTTGCAACTCACCGTAATAGCTTCCCTGATCGTCATATCGGAAATTTTGACTCAAACGATCCACGAGGAATTGTTTTCCACCTTCAAGAAGGTAGTTATTTAATCCAAACGATAAAGTATCACTTGGTTCATTCAAACTGTAATATTCACACTCAGGAAGGGTACTCCCCGCAGCACACATTCCATTATCATGATAGGTCTCGTAATAACCATTATAAAAACGGTTCCCTGAGACTGTATAGCTTACCGAAGGGCTAAGGACATGGGTTAGAGATTCGTACGGTTTCACCAGCGTTGATGAGAGGGAAAAGGTGTGATCGAGCTGAGCATAAAGCCCTTCTTCATAGTTGGTGGTTTCTCCGGATTTCGGATTTCCATAAAACCCAATCACATTTGAAAATGCGGTAGCGGTATAAGCGACATCGAGATACTCATCAAATAATGCACTCTGAAAAGTGATTGGAACGGTGAAATCACCTTGAATGGCACGTTTTCCGTCCGGCCGATAAAAATGGGTTGCTATTGCATCCGCACTTAGAAGAATATGATTGTCTAAAAAACTCTCCAAATAACGGTGATATTGTAGACTTGGAAGGGTTTGAATCGTTTGATCATTACTCTCTTGATCCAAGTACTGATAATGTTTCAGATAGGTTCCAAAATAGTTATCTTCACTGCTGTAATAGGCATTGATGCGTGAAAGAACCTGATTGGCAGTCACATTTTGGGTTTCGTCACTCTGTTGCAGATTAAGATAATCGACATCGTTCATCCACAATCCGTCAAGATATAGCCCTGACTCACCCTCGAGATTTAAGTCAAACCATTCACGCAAAGGGGCAGAATGGCGATATTTAACGTTATATCCGTAATGTTTAAGATTGGCTAGATCGTACTCTTCCGCATATTTAGACTGCTCTTTGAAATAACCCAAACGGATCGATCCCTCTGATGAAGCAGTGTCGACAAATCGAAAATCGGTATACATACCCGATCCGCGTGACGTTCGTATTTGAGGACGAAGCTCTGCATCCCACCAATTTTGTGGTGCAAAATAGATCGGCTGCTGATAATAAAATCCTTCCGAGTTGGAGAGCCCAAACGACGGGATCAATAATCCGCTCCGCCTTGTTTTATCGGTTGGATAACCAAAATACGGGAGATAAAAAAGAGGTAAATCATTGACCAACAAACGTGCATTATACAAATTAACCCACATCTCTTCGGTATCGTAATCCGCACTACTGAATCGTATTTTCCAGAGAGGATCATGTGAATCACATCCCGATACCGATCCGCTGGCCAAGTCAATCTCATTTTTACACGCTTGCGCTTCATCGGTACTGATCCATGCCCCTGAATCTTGATCGACCATGTAATAAGGTTTGGAATAACGGGTTTCATTGATCAAATCGACACGTGCATAATCACTGAGCATATGATATTGTTTGGCTTTAAAAACATTCACATTGCCCATCGCTTCAATGACACTCGTATTGCGATCATACATGAGTTTATCGGCACTGAGTATCTGATCTTGATAGAGGGCTACCGGATCGCCTATCGCAGTGGCAATCGAACCGTTTGCATCAACATTGGTTCCATACAATTCAACACGATCTTCACCCAAAAGTAAAGTAGATGTAACCAGACTGATCCAGATAAATTTACGCATTAATCACCAATGTCCGTGCGGTTCGATCATGCCAGCTCCGTCTATACGGATCAAGCATCGCCCAGACGAAACCCAGATAAAAAAGGATCTCGCTCACTACCCGAAAAACACTTCGGTTAAAAGCACTTAAAAAACTTGGGTTTGAAAGGGTTGAGAGTTCAATAACACGGATTTTCATAATAATTTTTCCAAGACTGGCACCGTATTGCATCGTAAAAAAAGTTTGGTAAATAATTTTAATCGCCATATACTCCAGCAAAAAGCTGTTTGTCACCGCTATCATTGCTTCTAACGTTTCGGCTTTACTCATCGCATCCCATAAAATGATAATCATGATGATGGATAAAAGCAATTCATCGATTCCAAAGGCAGCCACACGCTGACGAATAGAAGAGAGTTCCAAATGCTCTCGTTGTAAAAGCGAATCGATGCGTTCGTCCATTAACGAAGCGCCTGATACGCGATATCGGTACGCAATTTTTTGCCGGCAAAATGAACTTGCCCACAGAGCATATAAGCACGGTCACGCGCTTGTTTGATGCTATCACCAACACCGACGCAGACAAGAACACGTCCGCCCGTCGCATAGAGTTTTCCATCTTCTTCCGCTACACCTGCATACGCGATATGGGTATTTTGAGCGATTTCTTCATGATGGACTTCATCCACAATGATTTCGGCAGGTTCTGAATTGTCATACGGATAGTTACGGCTTGCCATTACCACACCGACTGCATATTTATCGTGAAATTCAACATTCAGAGTATCGAGTTGTTTGGTCGCGGCTTTGTAAAACAATTCACGAGCAGGAGTTTTGAGCAATGGCATCAAAATCTCACATTCAGGATCACCGAAACGTACGTTAAATTCAAGCGTTATAGGCTCACCATTCACCACCATGATACCGATAAAAAGAACTCCCTCAAACGGTGCTCCTTCTTCTTGCATCCCCAACAATGTTGGACGGATTACCCGCTCTTTGACTTTTTCATAAATCACATCATCGACGAGAGGAGTCGGTGCATACGCGCCCATTCCTCCAGTATTGGGTCCCTCATCGTTATCAAGGAGCCGTTTATGATCTTGTGCCGCAGGGAGGAGAATAAAATCTTTTCCATCGCAAAGAGCAAACATGGAAAGTTCATAACCATCCAAAAACTCTTCAATAATAACGCGTAAGCCCGCATCTCCAAACGATTTTCCACTCAACATTTCTGAAACGGCTACTTTGGCTTCATCGTGGCTCATGGCGATAATAACACCCTTACCGGCACACAAACCATCCGCTTTTACAACGATCGGAGCAGTTAATGATTCGATAAATTTGAACGCGTCACCAATATGGGCTGTTTCGATATAGCGTGCCGTCGGAATATTGTATTTGGCCAAAAAGTTTTTCATATAGACTTTTGAACCTTCGAGTTGTGCTGCGGCTTTTGAAGGACCGAAAATCACCAGCCCTTTAGCTTTGAAAATATCCACAACGCCATCGGTCAAAGGACCTTCAGGACCTACGATTGTTAAATCAATCGCGTTATCGAGTGCAAATTGCGCCAGTTCTTCATAATCTTTGATTTCAATATTTGTACCTAACATCGGTGTAGCGCCATTGCCGGGAGAGAAAAAAAGCTCAGTTACTTCGGGGTCTTGTTTTAACACCCGTCCGATTGAAAATTCACGTCCGCCGCTTCCGATTACCATTACTCGCATAGATCACCTTGAAAAAATTTAATTATCTTATCTGAAATACGTTAACGTTTCTCAAATAAGGTAAAAGCCCAGGCGGGCGTTTCGCAGTAGCTTTGGTTCTTCAAAGCTGTAATTGCGCCACATCGAGCGTCTCTACCGGCGGCAATCTCTCATGCGTTAGCACTCAAACAAGATCACCGACACACCGAAACATCTACAGATATGACTTATTGTATATGTAGAACCCTCATATTGCGATTACTCGCTGCGCCCAGAGAATACAATTATATCCTCAAAATGCTTAAAACGCAGATGCGTCTTGGGCAATTTTTCGTGCCAGTTCAATCGCCGATTCGACACTGGTTAAAGGACTTACATGAACCTCTTTGGCAGTTTTGAAAGCAGCGCGAGTTGTTTTACCGATAGCGACAATACTGTACGACGAAAGGATCGGATAAGAAGCGCAAAAACAATCGATGGATGAGGGAGAAGTAAAGACTAAAACGGCATCTTTGTCTAGCGTATACTCTCTCGCCGCTTCATTGCAGGTCGTCTCATATACCACTGCTTCGTCAATCTCAACCCCCTCCTTTCGAGCTTCCATAACCCAATCCGAAGCAATCACTTTCGGACGCACATAAAGCCATTTTCCCTTTCCCGCTTTGGTTCGTAAAATAGCCGGAATCGATCTCCCATAGCCATCTGCCGCTTCAACATTCAGAGCACCCGCTTTTCGTGCCGCTTCTGCCGTACCTTCCGATACGCAGATGCATTGCAGTTTTTCCCATCCAAACGTGTAATGTTCTAAAGCTAACAATGCTTGTTTCGAAGTGAGAATAATCCCCTGATAGGTGTCAAAATCAATACGAGGTTGTAAAAAAGAGATCGTGAGGATAGGGATATGAATTACTCCCTCATAGGGAGTTTTTGAGATGAGATAAATCGGGCGCAAGGGAGCGCCTTATTCCCACTCGATCGTAGCAGGGGGCTTGGAACTGATATCGTATACGACACGATTGATTCCATCAACTTCGTTAATGATACGGCGGCTGATACGTTCCAACAAGGTGTGAGGAAGATGGGCAAACGTTGCCGTCATCCCATCCACCGCTTCCACAACACGGACACAAACGGTGTTGTCATAGGTACGGTTATCTCCCATAACGCCGACTGATTTGACGTTCAGGAGTACCGCAAATGCTTGCCATGTTTTGGTGTAATAGCCACTCGCTTTGAGTTCATCAAGCAAAATCGCATCGGCTTCACGTAAAAGATTCAAATCCGGTTTGTTAACCTCACCCATGATACGGATACCAAGACCCGGTCCCGGGAACGGATGACGGTTAACCAATGAATCCGGCAATCCGAGTTCAAGCCCGAGTTTACGTACTTCGTCTTTGAACAAATCACGGAGAGGTTCAATCAACTCGAAATCCATCCAGTCAGGGAGTCCGCCGACATTGTGATGGCTTTTGATCGTCACCGATGGGCCGTTAACGGAAACCGATTCGATAACGTCGGGATACAATGTCCCCTGCGCCAAGAATTTAATACCGTCATGCTTTTTCGCTTCCGCTTCAAACACTTCGATAAAGGTGTGTCCGATAATTTTTCGTTTCGTCTCAGGATCCGTCACACCGGCAAGCTTGCCGAGGAAATTTTCCGATGCATCGGCAACGACGAGAGGTACCTTGAGATGAACTTTGAAAATATTTTCAACCGAGTCACGTTCCCCCTTGCGCAATAATCCGTTATCGACGAAAACCGGGATCAACTGATCGCCGATCGCTTCGTACAACAATGCCGCAACGACCGAAGAGTCCACCCCTCCGCTGAGTGCGCAAAGTACTTTCCCCTCACCCACTTGGGCGCGAATTTTCACGATTTGCTCTTTGAGAAAATGTCCCATGTCCCATTTTTCGGTAATGCCGCAAATTTTGCGTGCAAAATTGCGAAGCATCAAATACCCCTCTTCAGAGTGGTTTACCTCCGGGTGATATTGCATCGCGTAGATCATTTTTGCTTCATTTGCGATGGCTGCATACGGGGAGTTTGGCGAATACGCGATAGGGACAAAGCCTTCCGGCAATACATCCACTTTGTCCGAATGGCTCATCCACACGGCGCGTTCGTCTTCGCACCCCTCGAAGAGTATTGAGTGCTGTGTCATATCGATGGTAAGTTCCGCTTTTCCGTATTCGTGATGATCACTTCGGATAACCGAACCGCCGAAATCAACCGCGATACGCTGCATACCGTAACAAATCCCAAGAACAGGGATTCC
Source organism: Candidatus Sulfuricurvum sp. RIFRC-1 (assembly GCF_000310245.1). Taxonomy (NCBI): domain Bacteria; kingdom Pseudomonadati; phylum Campylobacterota; class Epsilonproteobacteria; order Campylobacterales; family Sulfurimonadaceae; genus Sulfuricurvum; species Candidatus Sulfuricurvum sp. RIFRC-1. The sequence goes on along the minus strand of NC_020505.1, from coordinate 295,717 downwards.
AAGTGCGTAAACACCTTGATCGACAGTATACGCATCTTTGTTATAAACGGATGAAGGTCCACCGCTGAGAATGATACCTTTTGGATTTTTTGCTTTAATAGCATCGATTTTAGTGTGGTAAGGAAGTACCTCACAATAGACTTTATCTTCGCGCAAACGTCGTGCGATCAACTGTGTGTACTGTGAACCAAAATCAAGAACGATAATATTGACATCTTTCAAAGGAGAGCCTTTAAGTGGAGATAATCGGGAGGGTAAGCAATTATGTACCCTTTGCGTTAATGAAAGGGTACCCTAATATAGATTAATAGAAGCCTAAAACACTAAACTGAACATACCACACTATCAGTGAGACGATATATCCAACCAGCACCGTCCATGCCAATTTCATATGGGAGGAAAAGGTATAAATACCGTGCATTTTCCCCATTACTCCCACACCTGCGGCACTTCCAAAACTGATCAACGAACCGCCGATTCCCGCTGTCATCGTCACCAACATCCATTGAGCATGATCGATAGAAGGATTGGCTTTTAAAACCGCTGACATTACCGGAACGTTATCAACGATGGCGGAGAGCAATCCCACACCGATGTTAACCATCGTCGGGTCGAAGGCTTCATACAGTTGAGCCGCATAAGTAAGAAACCCAATAAAATGGAGCGCTCCTACCGCCGCCAAAATTCCAAAGAAAAAGAGAAGTGTGTTGTTTTCCACTTTGCTCATCGCCTCGAAAATATTCACATCGACATTGTGCTTCGCTTTGAGAAAATACATATAAAGCTGCAAAATTGCCAAACCAAAAAGCATCCCCCACATCGGAGGTAGATGAAGAAGCTGTTTCCCTGCAACCGCAAGGGCAATCGTCAATGCACCGAATGCGATAATGACTTTCCCCCCTTTGAGAATTTCGATTTTTTCGGCCGCTTCGGGATCTCCGTCTTTATGTGGATCGAGATCGGGAACATATCGAACGAGCAATGCTGCGGTAATAAGCCAACCCATAAACGCCGCAGGAAAAAGATAAAGGAAATCGACAAAGGCTCCCTTCTCAGCTGCCCAAACCATGAGCGTCGTAATATCCCCAAACGGACTCCAAGCACCACCGGCATTGGCTGCGACAACCACATTGATGGCACTGGGAACCAAAAATTCTTTTGTTTTATTATCAATCGTCAACAAAACTGTTGAAAGAATAAGTGCCGTTGTAAGGTTATCAGCAACCGGTGAGATAAAAAATGCCAACGTACCCGTGATCCAAAAAAGCTCACGGTAACTGTACCCTTTTGCAATCAGTTTCGCACGTAAAGCACTAAAAACACCTCGCTCAACCAATGCCTCGATATAGGTCATCGCGACAAACAAGAAAAAGAAGATCTCAGCGATTTCCAAAATCAGATGATCGACTTCGTGCTCAAACGGAGTTAAATCCGCCCCGACGCTCACATAATAAAGTCCGATCAGAACAAACATCAACGTTCCGGTAAAGAGTGCCGGTTTGGCTTTATCGATATGGTATTTCTCTTCAGCAGCGATAAAATAATACCCTATGACAAAAATACTAAGAAGTAGCCATCCAAAAGGGTGAAATACTAAGTCTATAGGCTGTTCCGTGATAACGGTAGTCATAATTTTGTTCCTTTTGTATTGGTTGAAAATTAAAAATCGTAGTTTATCGTAAAAAAAAAGTCTTAACGCATTGATCAATCGATAATAAGCCGAGATACCTGCTGACTCATCACATCATTTTCAATGATAATATTGCTAATTCCTAGTTCGGCAATAATATTTTTTTCATGCTGTGTATGTACTTTGACAATAATTTTGGAGTTATCAACAAACTGCTCAATCGTTTGGCATACATGATAGAGTTTTGCCGGATTATCGATCGCGACAATAACGTATTTAGCCATATGAATATTGGCTTTTTTTAATACCTCTTTTTTAAGAGCATTACCGAAAATAGCAGGCTCTCCCATCTTTTGAATCTCGTGAAACGTGTTGATATTGTTTTCGATAGCGAGATAAAATTCACCTTTTTCTTTGAGTGCTGCGGCAACGTTGCGCCCAAACTCGCCGAATCCCAAAATAATCGTGTGATCTTTTAACTCATCCGAAAAGAGTTCATTTTCAATATTCTCATCCTCTTTTTTTATAAACAGATCGGTAAGAGGGGTGAGATGTTTCAAGATGAGCGGGGTAATAATCATCGATAAAACGATCGTTGCGATCAATACTTGGCTGTAGGGTTGTGCGATCAGATCGTTTGAGCGTGCCAACTCCAAAATTGCCAGTGAAAACTCACCGATTTGTATGAGACTAAAAGCCGTCTTGAGCGTGACTCTTTTGCTTTCATCGATCTTAACAAGAGCGAAAATAATGATAAATTTCAGGACCATAACACCCATCAATATCGCCAAGATGAGAGGGAGTTGAAAAATCAGCAAGAAAAAATCTATCTGCATCCCTACGGTGATAAAAAAGATACCGAGCAATAAATCCCTAAAAGGGATCAAGTCGGCTTCCGCCTGATGTTTGTATTTCGTTTCGGCGATCAGCATACCTGCGATAAAAGCACCCAAAGAATAGGAAAAACCCAAAACATGCGCTAAATACGATGCACCAATCGCCAAAAACAAAACACTTCCTACAAAGAGTTCATCCGAGTTTGTTTTAAGGATTTGGGTTAAAAAAGGCTCCAGTATATGCTTACCGAATATCCATAAAAATGCCAGTAATATCACCGCACTTAGTAGCATATCCTGCAATGCCAAAGAGATATTTGTGGAATTGCTGCTCATAAACCCGATAATAAGCAAAATAGGGATAACGGCGATATCCTGCATAATGAGAATCCCCAGCGATCTTTGCCCGTGTCGGCGGTTGATTTCACCACTTTCGTTTAAAAGTTTAAGGACAATAGCAGTTGAAGAGAGGGCAACAACAAGAGAGATAATAAAAGCAGAATTTTGCTCAATATGTAATCCGTAATAGGTAAGGAAAAAAACAAGAGAAGATGTGAGAAGTATTTGCAATGTTCCCGTGACAAATACTTCATACTTCATCCGCTTTAAATGAGCTACAGAAAATTCCAACCCGATAGTAAACATCAAAAACACAACCCCGAATTCGGCGATCTCTTTTAGATCATGATTACTGACCGCATCATGAAGATTAAAGATATACGCTATCGTCGTTCCCGTTATAATATAGCCGATAATGGTAGGCAGATGAATTTTACGAATAAAAATATTGATTAGGAGTGATAAGAGCAATGTTGTTACAATAATCGTTAACAAGCCAACCCCTCTCTTTTATTTTTCAGTTATTTTAACGTATTAGCATTAATGCCCGCCCATTACCTTTTCAATGTCAGAGGGTTTGTCGTGAATGCCGAAACGATCGATAATCGTTTGGGTCGCTTCATTGTGTCCGATCACTTCAACCTCTTTTCCCATATTACGCAGTTTTATCACTGCTTTATCGAGAGCATAAACGGCCGTAATGTCCCAAAAATGAGCACGTGTTACATCGATAATGACTCTATTGACATCCTCTTTATAATCGAACGCATCGGCAAAACGATCGGCGGAATTAAAGAAAATCTGCCCGATAAATTTATAGATACGGGTACTGCTCGTCTCTTCGAAGTATTTCTCCCAGTACATAAAATGGCTAATTTTATTGGCAAAAAACAGCGATGCCAGCAATACCCCTGTAAATACACCCAATGCCAGATTATGGGTTCCCACCACTACAAAGACGGTAGAGAGCATTACGATATTCGTTGAAAGCGGAAGTGTTTTTAGCCCTTTAATCGAGTCCCAGTTAAATGTCCCTATCGAGACCATAATCATCACGGCTACGAGTGCTGCCATCGGGATTATTTTAATCAAATCGGACATAAAGACGACCATAATGAGGAGCAATACCCCTGCGGTGAGGGTAGAGAGACGTCCCCGTCCCCCTGATTTGACATTGATAACCGATTGACCGATCATTGCACAGCCTGCCATCCCCCCCATACATCCGCTGGCGATATTGGCGATCCCCTGCCCTTTGGCTTCGCGGTTTTTATCACTGTCGGTATCGGTCATATCATCAATGATGGTTGCCGTCATAAACGACTCCAACAGCCCCACCGCAGCCAATGCCGCAGCGTAAGGGAAGATAATCGCCAACGTCTCAAAATTCATCGGAACATCGGGCCATAAAAAAATCGGCAATGTATCGGGGAGTGATCCCATATCGCCGACGGTACGGACATCAATCCCCATCGCAACCGTAACCGCAGTCAGCGTGATAATGGTGACTAACGGTGAGGGGATCAATTTTCCGATAGTAGGGATATAGGGGAAAAGATAGATAATCCCTAACCCCGCTGCTGTAAGGGCGTAAACGTGCCACGTCACATTCGTAAGCTCCGGCAGTTGAGCCATAAAAATCAAAATGGCCAATGCGTTTACAAATCCGATCACGACGGTTCGAGAAACGAAGCTCATAAGGACCCCGAGTTTCAAATACCCTGCAAGGATTTGTAATACACCCGTCAAAAGGGTCGCCGCCATCAGGTACTGCAAGCCGTGCTCTTTAACGAGTGTTACCATGAGCAGTGCCATTGCCCCTGTAGCCGCCGAAATCATCCCGGAGCGACCACCGACGAACGCGATCACCGCTGCGATACAAAATGAGGCATAAAGTCCCACTTTTGGATCAACTCCGGCTATAATCGAAAAGGCTATGGCTTCGGGAATGAGGGCAAGAGCGACAACAATACCGGCGAGGATATCGCCTCGGATATTGCCGCACCACTCTTGTCTTGGGGACATCAATAACATTGAAGCTCCTGTAATAATAGGGTTAACTGTGTTTATCTTTCTTCGCATAATCACGTAATGTGATGAAGAGACCCAAACAAAGAATTAGAGATTCATGAATATGAGGGGTAGATGAAGATTATAGACAGCAATGCGTAATTATGCCGAAAGAGTACTTTGACATGACTTTACAAAATCTTTCAAGAAGAGTGTTAAACGTCAGCTTTCTCCCGTATCCGAAAGATACGGGTAGCTTTAGAAGGTTATAAGGGACATCAACTATTTAAACAGTGCGATCATAACACCCGCAGCAACCGCAGAACCGATAACACCGGCAACATTCGGTCCCATTGCGTGCATCAGCAACATATTGCTAGGGTCGTCTTTCATCCCTTCTTTTTGAGAGACACGAGCCGCCATCGGAACCGCTGAAACCCCCGCAGAACCAATTAATGGATTAATTTTCTCTTCGCTGAATACGTTCATGAGTTTCGCCATCAAAACTCCAGCAGCCGTTCCGACGGAAAATGCCAAAAGACCAAGACCCAAAATAGCCAACGTATCGACAACCAAAAACTGCTCTGCCGCCAGTTTCGATCCTACGGCAAGACCTAAGAAAATGGTGACAATGTTGATCAATGCATGCTGCATCGTATCACTCAAACGATTGACAACGCCCGTCTCTTTAAAGAAGTTACCAAGTGCAAACGCACCGACCAACGGAGCCGCATCGGGAAGAATAAAAATAATCAGCATCAGTACAAGAATCGGGAAAAGGAGCTTTTCGAGTTTCGTAACGTGACGCAGTGTACGCATACGGATTTTTCGCTCTTCAGGAGTCGTCAATGCTCTCATAATAGGAGGTTGAATAATCGGAACCAATGCCATGTACGAATATGATGCAACGGCAATCGCACCTAAAAGCTCCGGAGCTAACGTCGAAGCGATAAAGATCGACGTCGGGCCGTCCGCTCCGCCGATGATACTGATAGCGGCAGATTGTTGCAACGTAAAATCAAAAATTGTTGTATATTGGCTGAGGGCATACGCACCGACGAGGGTTCCAAAAATACCGAACTGTGCCGCACCGCCCAAAAGAGCAAGTCTCGGGTTGGCGAGGAGCGGTCCGAAATCGGTCATTGCCCCTACCCCCATAAAAATCAGGAGAGGAAAAAGACCGTTGGCAATCCCCATATGATAGATGATACCGAGCAAGCCATCCGGCCCCGCCATGTTTGCGATTGGGACGTTGGCAAGTAACCCGCCGAATGCGATGGGTAGAAGCAATAACGGTTCAAATCCTTTGGCAATCGCCAGATAAAAGAGGACGAAAGTGACCAAAAACATAATCAGCCGTCCCCACGTTTGGTGGAAATCCGACATCGGTTCGCCATGAGAAGTCAAAACCCCTTTTTGAGGCTCTACAAGAGCACTGATTCCTGTCGTGTGATAGAAGTTAATCATCATTTCATTGAAACTCATCGGTTGATAGTTCTCTTCACGATAAGTTGATTTTTTAGGTGCCTCAGTTTCAGATGCGACCGTTGTTGCAGTTTCCACCGTAGTATCAGTTGCCGTAGGCTCTGAGGCCATGCTCGACAAAGAGAGACTTAATATCATTGCAAGAGAAAAGAATAATTTTTTCATTAAATTTTCCCCTCTCGTTCTAATTGATGATGATGCTGTAATGCACCTAAAATAGCAGCAATTTTTGCATTCTCATTATTTTTTTGGACCGGAGCTTTTGGTGCAGATGTGTGTGAATGTACTTTCGGTGCTTCCGGGAAATAACGAAGAAGCAGTTTTGACATCAGTTTAGTCATGTAAATCATAATAATAAGGAAGAGGTAAACCGTCCCCATCCCCAAAAACATGATTTTTATACTTTCGAAAAACATTAAAACTCCTTATATTTATATGGTGAATTATAACTAACGTTTTATTTTATAATATAGTGAACTCCGATCGATTCCGTTCTCTTCTGAGCACTCTCCACGATAGCTCTAGCCGTCAAAAGACGAAGTTTCAACAGCTTCCCGATTGGCTCACGCAACAGCGCTTCAATCTTCTCTTGTGCTTCTTGAAGCCCTTGCGGTGTCCGAACGATCGAAGCCTTCTCCCACATAATATGTCGAAGCTGATCTTTTTTCTCTTTATCCCCCGCCATTTCCAGCGGTTCGTCTCCAATGTCAAACGTTTTACTGCAATGTGAAAATGAATGGGAAAGGATTGAAAGGGCGACTTTTTGAGCGTATACCAGCCCTTCTAAAAGCGAATTGCTCGCCAAACGGTTTGCACCGTGGACTCCGGTCGAAGCGGCTTCACCCACAGCATAAAGCCCTTTGATCCCCGGCACATTCCCCTCTAAATCGGTTTTTATTCCCCCGATCGCGTAATGAAATGCCGGAGAGATAGGAACACGCTCTTTAGGCAAATGAAATCCCATATCGTTCAGTGATTTGTAAATGTTGGGAAACCGCTCTTTGAAATATTCGCTTTCAAAATCTTCGCACGAGAGATAAACCTGTTTCCCGCTCCGCTTTTTGTAATCGAAAATAGCGCGGCTGACAATATCGCGAGGAGCCAGTTCCCCGCGCGGGTCGTACTCGAACAAAAAGCGGTATCCGTTGTCATCTACGACATGAGCACCTTCCCCTCGGAGTGCTTCGGAGAGGAGCTGTTTACGTGCCCAATCATTCGCCACAAAAACCGTCGGATGAAACTGCATCATCTCCATCGATTCGAGTTCAATCTTCTTTTCGATACAAATTCCGTGAATGTCCCCACTGATGCTCGAAGCATTCGTATGGTATTCGTACAGCGATCCTACCCCGCCGCTGGCGATAATAACATTATCGGCCAAGATAATTTTTCGCTTCCCCTCAATCAGAACTTCCACTCCGCAGCATTGGGCGTTCTCAATCAACAAATCGATTACGGTAGCCTCGCTAAGCATCGGATGGGGGTTTTGATTCAACAAGAAAAAGTGTAAATATCTCCCCGTCGCATCCCCTCCGGCATGGAGAATCCGACTGCGCGAATGGGCCGCTTCTTTGGTGTACAGGAGATTTCCTTCTTCGTCTTTGTCAAACGAGAAACCCCGATCAATGAGATCATGAATAACGCTCTGAGAATTTTCACTCAGTATTCGAACTGCCTCTGCATCACACATCCCCGCACCCGCGTCCAGCGTATCTTGGATATGCAGCGCAATATCAGCATTATCGTACGCCGTGGTAACTCCCCCTTGGGCATAATAGGTGTTGCATTCCCACGGATACGATTTGTTGATCACCAAAACATTCAGCGTTTTTGGCAGACCTATCGCCGCGTATAAACCTGCAATTCCGGAACCGATAATGACTACATCATAACGCAACGGACGATTCCTTTGCCGGAGCCGGTTTTTCGTAATACGGGGGAGCTTTATAGCCGCATCCGCTCAAAAATAGTATGATGGCGACAATGACGCCCACTGCAAATATTTTTGACATCGTTCCCTCTTTTTTTAACTAAATGTTACACATTAAAATGAGCAAAGCCCATTGTCAGTTCTTTAATGACGGATGGTATAATAGCTTCAATAAATTATTGATTAAAGAGTTCAGCGATGGTCAATCAGATTCGCTCTTTGCCTCAGGTTGCAGGGATTTATCAGTATCTTGATGAAAAAGGTCGAATCCTCTACATCGGAAAAGCCAAAAACCTCTCCAAACGGGTCAAAAGCTATTTTAATCTTACCCCTGAACTTTCACCCAAAACATCGCTCTCCTTGCGTATCCAAAAAATGCTCTCTGAAACCGTGGGGCTTCACTATATTATCGTTGAAAACGAACACGACGCTCTGATTTTGGAAAACTCGCTTATTAAACAGCTCAAACCCAAATACAATATCCTCTTGCGTGATGACAAAACCTATCCCTATTTGTATGTCGATATGGAAGAACCCTACCCAAGATTCGAGCTTACCCGCAAAATTATCAAGGGCAAAGGGGTCCGCTACTTCGGCCCTTTTTCCATCGGGGCACGCGATATTCTCGACTCTTTGTACGAGTTGCTTAAACTGGTACAGAAAAAAAGCTGTTTGAGAGGAAAAAAAGGGTGCCTCTTTTACCAGATGGAGCAATGCCTCGCTCCCTGCGAATTTCCAGTACCGCGTGAGAGCTATCTTCCGATGGTACAGCAGGGGATCGAATGGATTCAAAACAAACGGCGTCTCATCAAGCAGCTCGAAGCGAAAATGGAGTTTTATTCCGAATCGCTCCGCTTTGAAGAAGCCCTGATACTAAGAGACCGGATTGAGCGGATTTCCAAAAGCGAAATCACCTCCCAAATAGATCTGGCCTCGACCGAAAACTACGACGTATTCGCCATAGCCGTGAACGAAACACGCGGCTGTATTCTCCGTCTTTTCATCCGTGAGGGGAAAGTGGCTTCCAGCACTCACGATTTCATCCCGGTTACCCCCTATTTCTCGCTGGATGAGGCGTACGAGCGGACACTGGTGGGGTTCTATGGCAGTGAAAAGCCCCCTATCATTGCCCCTATCCTGACAGCCCACCCGTTTGAATCGAGAGACTGGGTTCATGAACATCTAAGTGAACTTTTCGGTAAAAAAGCTCACTTAGAAACGCCTCAGCGAGGCGGGAAAAAAGAGCTGATCGATCTCGCCATTACCAATGCCCATGAGCTTCTGCGGACACCGCAACCCACTAATGAGGTACTCTTATCTCAGATTCAAGAACTCTTTGGGCTCGACACCCTCCCCAATCGGATCGAAATATTTGATAACTCTCACCATGGAGGCGATGCCATAGTAGGAGCAATGGTCGTTTACGATAATGGCCATTTTGATAAAAAAGGGTACCGTACCTATCACTTACAAAGCCGCGATGAATACGGACAAATGTCCGAAATGCTCCGTCGCCGAATCGAAGGGTTCGAATCCAATCCTCCACCGGATTTATGGGTTTTGGATGGCGGTTCTACTCTACGGACTTTAGCGGTTGATCTACTGAATTCTCATGGTATTCATCTCGATGTCATCGCTATCAGCAAAGAGAAAATTGACGCAAAAGCCCATCGCTCTAAAGGGGCCGCTCATGATATCCTTCACACGGAGCATCAAATCTTACGGCTGGAGAGTTCTGATAAACGGCTTCAGTTTATCCAAATGCTTCGAGATGAAGCTCACCGCAGTGCTATTACCTTTCATAAAAAGGTTAAACTAAAACGTGACCAGCACTCTAAATTACTACTGGTTCATGGAATATCACAACCAAAAATTCATAAATTAATCGAGTATTTTGGAACGTATGAAGCCATCGCAAAAAGCGATTTTGAGACACTTTGTGACCTAATCGGGGAAAAAGATGCAAAAAATATCCAAAATTGTTACACAGAGAAGATCTCTAAGTAATCTTTTATGGAGTTTATGCCATATTCCAAGGATTATGTTTTCAGCAGTTTTTTAGCTAAGGGGTCAAATGATGGGAAAACCTATTCCAATCGATGAAGAGTATCTTTTTGACGGGCGCGCTATTGTTAGCGAAACAGACTTGCATGGTGTGATCACTTTTGCAAACCGAAAATTTTGTGAAATCTCCGGCTACAGCGTCGATGAGCTCATTGCTCAACCGCATAACATCATCCGTCATCCGGATATGCCCAAAGCGGCGTTTGCACTCATGTGGAAAACAGTTCAATCCGGTACACTTTGGCACGGATTGGTCAAGAACCTCCGCAAAGACGGCCGCTATTATTGGGTTGATACCGAAGTAACCCCAACCTATGATGAGAACGGGAAGCTCAAAGGGTATATGGCAGCACGAAAACCGGCATCTCGTAAAAATATTGAAGAGACGGCAGCGTTGTACCGAAAAATGATCGAACAAGAACAATAAGGGGAAATGAGTGCTATTTTATAATCACAAACACGAATTTATAGGAATCGATGAAGATGGGCTCAAGCTTTTAAATTATGCAACCCTCGACGATCTGTTAGAAGTATGTGAAGATGTTGCCGATCTTTTTGCAAAAGAGCCGGGGTATATCCACAACTTCAAAAGCTTTGGCTGGATCGATTTTCTTCTCCATGCCGATTCGGATGCCAGATCAGCTATCGTTCACGCACATGGGAAAACATTTTCATGTACATTGAGTGTCCATAACTTTTTCCTGTGTGCAGAACCCGGGCAAAATGGCTATATGATTGATATGACCCATATTCAGTCCATTAGCGGCGATGAGATCAAACCCCATACCATCACCCCTAAAGCTCAGCCTGAATTCAAGCCTGCCCCTGTCGAAACACCCGCACCTTTTGCTCCAAGCACCGATATTCTACCCGATTATGGGCATATCACCCCTACAACACTTACTGAACCCGGTACCTTGGATATTCCTGCAGCCATCGATGATTTAGAACCGCTTGGTGAGCCTGCAGAGGATTTGTATGCCAAACTTTCCCTCCCGCTGAATGAAGAAGAACTGCACGAAGATCTTCCAACAGCAGCGCCTGTCGTTGAAGAACGTGTAGAGCGTCCGATGCTCGGTGATGTTTATTACAGCAATGCAGAACAAGGGTTTTTGGAAACGCTTAAAGTCGATAAATCATACCGCTTTGACCCAAATGTTGCAGCCCATGAGCTTGGCCTTCCGGTCGATTTGATCCAAGAATTTATCGGTGATTTTATTCAACAATCTTACGAGTTTAAAGCCGAACTTTTTGAAGCGGTCCACAAAGGGGATAGCAATAATATCAAGATTCTTTCCCATAAGCTCAAAGGGGTTGCAGCCAATCTTCGTATCGAAGATGCTTTTGAAACCCTCAGCATTATCAATACCACGAATGACCCGATCGAAATCGAAGCAAATCTCAAATATTTCTACACGATTATTTCAAAACTTGAGGGGAAAGAGCCGCCCAAAGAGGCTGAAAACGTCCCTTTCTTTAAACCGGAGAGAGCAGAGGCACCTACATCTGACATGAAGGTATCCGTTTCTGCCGATGCAGTGGAAGAAGATGATATCTATAGTTTCATGCTTAAAGACGATGCCCCTGCTCCCATCGAAAAGACAAAGGAAGTAATTGCCGATTCTACCGATGATGAGAGTTTCTTTAAACCCCTTAGCAATGAACCTTTCGAAGATGCATTAAGCACAAACCTTGATGATTCGGATGAAACAACTACTGTCACTGAATTTCCGACTCCGCCTTTGCATTATGATAAAGTATTCATTTCAGGGCAGCTGGGCATTGAGCATGACTTCTTTGATGAGCTGATTGATGAGTACAAGCATGATGCCCTCACATCAGGAAAAGCAATTACCGCAGCAATTGGGGCATTTGATACCCATGCTTGGAAAAAAACTGCTTCTCAACTCAAGGGGATAAGCGATAATTTACGTTTAAGCGAAATTTCCGATGAGTTGGCGATCTTGTCTCAAACCAATGATGCTCAAGAAGCCAATAAAGCTTCCAAACGACTCAATAGCTTTATCGAACAACTATAAATTTATAGGAGAACCAATGCAATTAGGACTTAGAAATCGACTTCGCCTTATCAGTCTCTTGCCAATTCTGATACTTTTCACCCTTGCGAGCTACTATGTTTATAACGCGTATGTCAGCTATAAAGGGGCCGGACAGCTCCAAGTGAGACTTGAGGGTAATAAACAACTCAATGATCTTATCAACAACCTCTCGCGTGAACGTGGTATGACGGTTATGTATATGGGTAACGCTTCAGCTGCCACCCTCAAATCGCTCCACGCGCAACGTACCATTGTTGATCAAAAAGTAAGCGATTACCAAAAACATCTTGCTACGCTTGCTCGCACCAATGTACAAGAAGCTGCCAAGGCCAATGATCTGTCGAAACTCATCATCACGCTTCATAAAGAGATTGTGCAATCTCGACCAATTGTTGATAGCGGCACCGCTGATTTTAATAAAATTTTTACCGATCTTTACGGCAACTCGGAAGAGAAGCTAATTAATGAACTCGCAGACCTTGCAACGCTCCATTTTGATGAAGAGGTCAACTCCCTCTCTTCAAGCTATCTCTCGCTGGTACGCGCAAACGAATACAGCAGTATCGAACGTGACTATATCACCTACGTTCTCTCTCGTGCAACGCCGCTTGCCGAAGATGAGCTAAATAAATGGATTTCTCTGATCGCCAAAGCCGATACTTTTAATCTAGAAGGTATCAGCAATAAAGCGATTCAAACCACTTTGAAAGAATCTCTGTTTAACGAAGACAACACCGAGCTTTACCTTGATATTACGACTGAGCGAACCGGTATTTTGCAAGCGGCTACTACCGGTGTTTATGAAACACAATCGGGTATCTGGTTTGCAATGATTTCAGAAAAAATCGACGCGATCAATGAAGCTGAACAAGTTTTGATCGAAGCTATGGACCAACGTGCACTCGTCGTTCAAGAGCAAGCGGTTCAAATTCTGGTTATTGCAATCGGTGTTTGGATTTTAGGGGTATTGGTAGCCATTCTAGGCTATCTCTTCTCTGCTGAGATCACTACCAACATTAAAAACCTCGAATCGGTTTTGAAACGGGTTGCGGAAGACACCCATGACAATGAGGCAGAAGCACTCAGTCATTCGATTAATCTTGATACGACTGCCGGAACGGCGCAGGCGTACGCCCTTTTGGAACGTATCATTGAACAAACGCTCAATGACAAACAATATGCGATGGAAGCATCCGAAGCCAAATCAATGTTCTTGGCGAATATGTCCCATGAAATCCGTACTCCACTTAACGGTATCGTCGGATTTACCGAACTTCTCAAAGATACGGAACTCCATGATGAACAGCGCGAATTTATCGACATCATCGAAAAAAGTTCTGAAAATCTTCTCGAAATTATCAATAACATCCTTGACCTCTCGAAAATTGAGAGTAATAAACTTGAAATCGAAGAGATCGTCTTTAATCCGATGGACGAGTTCGAGAGTGCCGTTGAAGTATACGGTGTTCGTGCTTCTGAAAAACATATCGACCTTGCTTGTTATGTTGATCCAAGCCTTGAGCGTCCGCTCAAAGGGGATCCGACTAAAATCAAAGAGGTTATTATCAACCTCCTCAGCAATGCCGTCAAATTTACCAATAGCGGTGGGGCGATCAGTGTCGATATCCGCCGCGTAGAGTGTGAAACCCTTAACCGTGCACGTATCCGTTTCGAAGTCAAAGATAACGGGATTGGGGTTACCAGTGAACAACGTTCACGCATTTTCGAAGCGTTTTCTCAAGCAGATACATCCATTACCCGTAAATACGGCGGGACCGGTCTTGGTCTTACCATCTCGAGCCGCTTCGTTGAGCTTATGGGATCACAACTCGATCTTGAGAGTGAACCGGGCAATGGAACAACCTTCTTCTTTACCTTAGAGTTTGAAGAGATTGAAACCCTTAATGAACCGCTTAAAGGATCATTTTCCAATATCAATGCGGTCATCTTGGAGAACCACAGCAAGAAAAAACTCCAAAATACTTACCTCAAAGAATATTTGGACTACTTCGGTGTCAGCTATACCACTTTCCATGAATTGGATGAACTTAAAATGTTGGAGCGTCAGGTCAATTATGACCTCCTCTTTATTGACAACGATTACACCAGTGACGATGACATCCTCTCCTATTCATCGGCGCAAGAGCAATTAGTACTTATTACCAAATCGTACTACATGAAAAAAATCGATTCTATGGGAATCGAAATTTTCAAAGTATTGTACGAACCGCTTAACAGTTCTAAAATCCGTTCTACACTTGATGCATATGATGCTGAAGCATTTAGTAATCGCAAACAAAAAGCAACACGTCGTAAAAAATTCGATGAGAAAAACTCTCGATTTGCAGCAACTGCACTCGTTGCAGAAGACAATATTATTAACCAAAAACTGATTCGACGTACCCTGGAAGACCTTGGGCTGGAGATCACCATTGCCAGCAATGGTCTTGAAGCGTTTGAAAAACGTAAAAACGGTAACTTTGATGTTATCTTTATGGACATTCAAATGCCGGTACTTGACGGTATTGAAGCGACTCAAGAGATCTTGGATTTTGAAGAAGATTACGCTCAACATCATATCCCGATCATTGCTCTTACCGCCAATGCGCTCAAAGGGGACCGAGAACGTTTCTTGGCTGCTGGTATGGATGAGTATACGACCAAACCACTTGTCCGTTCTGAAATTATTTCATTGCTCAATAATTTCTTGTCCCATAAAATTATTGATATTAAAGCCATTCCGAAATCGATTCATGATATCGCAACAAACACAGAAGATTCAAATACTCCTGAAATCGAGACAGAACCAACAATCGATACTGCTGTAGAAGATTCATTTGTATCACTTGATGAACCTTTCACGTTAAACGCGGAAGAAAGTTTTGAACCATTGGATGAAATTGAAGCACCGAGTATTTTAGAGGAGTTAGTCGAAAATCCTGTTGTTCCAGAAGAATCAATACCGGAAGAAGATGAGGAAATCGTACTCACACCTGCGGAAGAAGAACCTCTTTTGGTTATTTCAGATGTTGTGCAAGAAGAACACAAATCTGCATATGCTGCAGATATATTGATTGCGAAACAAAACAGCCTTGAGATGAAGCTCTTTTGTCGTATCCTAAACGATTTAGGATATACCTATAAAAGTATCGGCAGTTCCGAAGAATTGATGCATGAGCTTCATGAACACCGCTATAAACTTGCATTATTTGACAAAACATTAAGCGGCCTGAATCTCAAGGATCTGTATGATATAATTCGTGTCAATAATAGTGATACGTCTCTGGTCATGCTTATCGATCCGAATATTCCGGAAAATGGAGATGATGCTATGTATGTTCATGAAATCATCAAAAATATCATTAACAAAGACTTGTTACGTCTTGTTTTTGAAAAATTTATCTGAAAGATTGGGGAAACTCTAAATGGGCGAGAAAAAACTGAAAGTACTTGCAGTTGATGATGATTTGATCAATCTCAAATTGCTCAAAACCATGCTAATGAAAACCCCTAATGTCTCTCAAGTTGTCGAAGCCAAAAATGGGGCAGATGCAATCGGGGTTCTTAAAACACAAGACGATATTGATATTATCTTGCTTGATATTATTATGCCTGTGATGGGGGGTATTGAAATGCTCAAAGTTATTCGAGCCGATGAATCTCTCCGTCAACTTCCCGTCATCGTTTTAACAACCGATGAAACAAAAAAAGGCGAAGCATTAGAGTGTGGAGCTAACGGTTTTCTTATGAAACCGGTCCGCGAAAAAGATGTCCTCGCTAAGATTGCTCAACTCGCACTCTAAGATCCTGAACCAAGTTCAGGATGACACAGGTGAATCGAAAAATGTCATTCCGAACTCGATTCGGAATCTAACTTTCAACTTATAGCCATTTTCTTTCTTACAGCTTTTGCCACGAACGTTTATGGATACGGATTGGCTCCGTACTTAAATTACGATCCGTCACCGTTACATCCAGCAGCATCATCGTATCTTTTCCTGTATTGTGCGCCAAAATATTGGAACACGACGTATTTTGATTCAGATAACGAAATGAGTAGGAATATGAAATAGAAATATCAAACATTTCATTCCCTGCCGCTTGCCCGTTAGCGTTATACACGGTAATATTCAGATTATCAAGACAATCCGTATTCCCATTGGTATTGAACCCTTGGGCTCGCATTACACCAAATTCGGTTGCACTGTCAGCTAAAAGTTCCGCCTGAGCACGCAGATAATTATCACCTACGGATTTTGAACCCATAGAAGCATTACTGAGCAATAATACTCCACCTAAGGCAACAAGAACAACGACAAATATCGCTAAAATCATTGCGAATGCAGATCGTTTAATACCGTACATGCACTCTCCTTTCGCGGCAGATTCCTTGGCTTTCAGTATCACTGGTACTGAGATTAGTATCGAGACCTCTCATACACACCTTAAGGCGCCAGACGAGACCTCGATCACTTACACTCGGATTGTTCATAAAATCGGTAGCGTTGTAATCGGCATAAAAATGGGCAACATTTTGTCCTAAAAGATTAATCTTTCCCGAAGCGGAAAAATGTTCATCCACCCATGGTCGGAAATTACTGTACATCCAAAAACTGCCATTGTCATCAACCCGAAAAGCATAACCGGTTCGAAGCAGATATTTACGATGCCCATGCGTAGCATTGTTATCATTGTTAAGTCGTAATAAACCATTGGCCATCGGGTTTGGATTTACACCATCGAGTTTATGAAATCCTACTTTTCCTTCTGCTGCAAAATTAAATCGTACACAAGCATTCGAATCTATACTCTCTGAATCATATAACGCTGAACCTCTTAACGTCGATGTTCCCAAGAGACTGATTATATTATTTGCCATCGTATAATTCGCATCCGAGCCATTAATGTCATTTGACCCGGCAACCAATTGTACCTCTTCGCTCCAACCGGGACGATTACCGGAAATACCACGCATACTATCAACATCTACTCCGATAAAAGCAACGGTAAAATCAGACGCACTCGCTGTTGGAGGGCCATAACATGCGACTGTGCTTGGATCAATATCTAAATTAACAATCGAACTGCTGATTGCATTTTCAAAATATTTGGAAAGCTGCTCGAGAATTTGATCCGCTTCCGCTACTCTTTTAGTATACTCTTGGGTACGATAAATACCTTCATAATATTGACGAACCGCTTCGAGTGCAAATCCTCCGACAATACCAAGTATGACAATAACAAAAAGGAGCTCTATCATCGTAAAGGCTTTACGTACTCTCTGAGTGATCATCTAATTGCCTTTATTTGATTTGAAAAATGTCAGAACGACATCGGTATCCAATGTCGCATCATTAAAACGGATGACCACACGTTTGAGATGACTTGTTGTTCCGGTCACATTGGTATTTATACTGTTGGACGAACCCAAAAGCCATACAGCAGATTGAGTATTGGAAGTGACTTGCGTCACCGATGAGGGAACATAGTCTACTTCATACGTCGCTGTCACATTATAGGGTGTTCCGCCTGTAGGGGTAATCGTAATCGATTCGCTTCCACCATTGAGTTGTTCAATCCCCAATGACAAATTACCATCCGTACTTGGAGTCGGTATACTGGTAGTCCACGCATTCATATTGCATTGCATTGACGATACATTCTCATCCGATCCGATCCGATACCCGCCTGTTCTCGAACAGTTCAAATCGGATGTCGCTGAAAGGTTGAGCGCTCCAGAACCTGAAGCACTGTAGTTTCCATCCCAACGGGCTTGAAATTTATCCATAGCCCACCCCTGCAAGCGTGCCATAACATCCTCATCGATAGCAACCACTTTGGATGCATTGTTAGCTACGCTCATCATTGTCGGGATCGTAATCACACTGATGGCAATAATAACGATGGCAAAGATCAATTCGATCATCGCCATACCGCGACGAGCGAACATCATCGGATCGCCGGAGCGTAATCGCTGGTGCTTTTCCACGTTCCCCCTCCGCTATCGGATTTTTTGCTCGCTTTAGTTCCTTCATTAGTCGATTTCGCGCTGCCGGTTGCTCCAATCGATGGAACAATAGTGATATTGAAACACGGATGATTAATACAATCATCGGAGTTTACTGTCCCATCAACAGTTCCATTCACATTCATACCCGGATCCGCATACCCTAGGGCATTTATACCGTACCATAACCATGGATCAGTATTGATATGGGCTTTGTATCCACCCAATGCCATTCCATCACTATCCGTATAGTCTTCCGTGCCATCATTGCCAACATTACTACTCATCGGAGGGGCCAAAGCAGCTGAACCGATATACGTTACATTCGCATCACCATCATAGGTGGTTGAGAGATCACTGTGTTGTGTATTGGTATACCAAGCACTTTCATTCTTACTTGCTGGTAAAGTTCCATTGATACTTGGAGCATTGTATACTTCATAGTACGCATTTGCTGTAAATGGTGTAGCTCCTCCAAAAACACGTATATCACGAGGGATGACGCGGCCGTACACATAATAAGCATTATTGTTAGTACTCATCGTTCGATTTCCATCGACTGAATCCGTATCGGTTGCATTAATTTCATTAATAACGATATTAAATGGATTGACCAATAATATTTGATTACGGTCAAAATTAATCCGATAATCAAACTGGCCAGTCCCATTGGTATCATTGTTATCAAACTGCGTATTCAAAAACGGTATTGAATACTGCATTGTCCCATTAAATACGATTGAGCCGTTATGATCAGGGGCATAGTGATACCAAATAACTTTACTCAATGCTCCTGATGGTGTAACAGCAATAGCATTCGCCAAAGAGAGGGTCAAGTTCCCACTTTTTGCATAGCACGACGCGTTATAGTTGGTTGTAATATTATTATCTGCGGCTAATGCGGATATATTCATATCTAATACTGCCGATATATTGCGGCTATCATTTGAATCGTACTGCTCAAAATTAGATAAATAGGTAAACCCATTCGAACCATTTGTTAAATTTCCATCGAGTGCAAAATGATCAGGAACTACTTTAATCTGCACTTGATACGGAGTAATCAGCCGATCTACTTCAAGTGTATCACCACTATCAGAATCAACAAGAGCATATTCTGAACCGTTAATTTCATGCATAGTGACATTAAAATCACCCACATTGCTTAATGTATAATTATCTGTCACATTC
This sequence comes from Candidatus Sulfuricurvum sp. RIFRC-1, assembly GCF_000310245.1. Taxonomy (NCBI): domain Bacteria; kingdom Pseudomonadati; phylum Campylobacterota; class Epsilonproteobacteria; order Campylobacterales; family Sulfurimonadaceae; genus Sulfuricurvum; species Candidatus Sulfuricurvum sp. RIFRC-1. The sequence goes on along the minus strand of NC_020505.1, from coordinate 276,165 downwards.
CCATCAATAAAGTCAATACTTGGACTAAAACTGATATTCATATCTTGACAATTCTTTGTACTGTCACTGATATTGACATCGACTACAAACGACGTGTGCTCCGTTTCGTTATAATCGACTGTTCCCGTTCCGCCGAACTGATCGGCACGGAATGTGATAGAAGTAGGTTGCATTGCCGTAAATTGTTGATTTGCAGTGATTGTATTATTAAAAGCATTTGGACGGATGGCAAAATTATCACGTGAACAAGTTTCCGTGTCGCCTATTGCATCCAATATACATGCCAAACAACCATATGAATGATTATATTTACTAGGGATAATATATCCTTTTGACCCTCCACTTTGATAAGCATTTGAATCACAAGCACTATCTCCTACCGTTTGATTCAAACACATTGTAGCAATTGATGGATATTTTGCTCTCAAATCAGCCGCAAGATTATCTTCAGATGCTGAGCCTAAAGAATTCAAACACTGAGGCAATCCATTAAAGTTTGCTGCATCATTGCTATTATTAAAACAAGGAGCTGTATTATCCAATCCTTGCATAATACTAGACCAGTCTGCATATTTTGCTAAAATTTTTGAATCTTTACTTGCTATAGCTTTCATAACAAAAGTATTTGTACTTGCATTGTTCTCATTTGGTGAGATATAAGCTACAACCGGTTGTCCAGCTAGATTTCCAGTTGTGGGTTCAGCAAGTGCAAGTTCAGGAGCGCTCGTACTACAAGGAGAATCCGTACGATATAACATGACCCTCAAAGGCTGATTTGAAGATGCTATAAATGGTATATAATTTTTGATTGCTAATGTAGCCGGGTTTAGATAAACGACTTTTAATTGCACAGAGTCCTTTTTAGCTATCTTTGTTTTGATAACCGGAGCTGTTGAATATGTGACTAGTTTATCAGGGTCAACAACATCTACAGTACCCGTTGGTGTAGGTGCACGATACCCCCAAAAACTGTTTTTAGAACCATCGCAAGAAGATATTACGACAGGATTATTAGTATAATCAAGCCCTAAAACACTATTTATATATCCTGCCTGATATACGTTACTATAATTATTGTCTATAGCTTTAACTATAGCACTATACTCAAATACTGCATACGTAGGACTACCTGATGATATCGTATTAAATTGTCCGCCAGAAGTAGCAGTCGCACCAACTCCTAAATTTATTTTTGCTAATGTAGTCGTGCTATTGTATTCGTATAAATCATTTCCACTGCTGTCACTTGCTGTTGTTCTAGTATAAGAAGGAGGCATCAGTGTCTCATAGGCAGGATTGCTATTATTATAATTTGCCGAATTTACCGAATAAGGAAAAGAGCTATCAAATTGATGTCGGATTTGAACACCAGTTGCTGCCTCAGTCCCTTGATTTTTAATATAAACTCGTACCGTTAAATTATCATCTTCATTAACCTGAGTACCTATTCCACTAATATTTGTATTACCTTTAAAAATATTTTCAATATAACAAATTTGAGGCTGATAAATATCTGTTGAAAAAGCAAATACACCGGGGTAATAGGTATCACTATCACTTGATGCGCCTTTGAGTTTAATAGTTGTTGTTGTCTGTCCAGTTCCTATAATAGATGGAGATCCATTAGTTCCAATATCAAAAGTATGAATATCAATACCAATTGTATTTTGGCAACTCGGATTACGTGTTGTTATATTGCTACCACTACTATTCGTTTCACTTGAATTAAAAACATTACTACCTAATGAAATATCAGTACCAACATTATTTGTTAAAGTAGTACTATCATTCAATGAAATATCACCTTCTCCCCCAAAGATTAAAAATTTGGAATTAACCGGCGTAGTGTTTGGGGTTAAGAAACCAGTAAGTGTAATTGGAACCGGAGTATTTCCAGTTACCTCTTTATAACCGTCATAGACACTGATATTCTTCAGAGTATCTGTCGAATCTTCATACACTATTACCAATGACCATGCTCCAAAACCATTCCTCATTTCTTTTGCAAGAATATTCGCCGCCCAAAAAGTTCCTGAAAAACCGCTTGATACAATCGTGGTGCTAGGAACTTTATCAATACTTTGCTTGACCAAGCTCGTCACATCATCTATCCCTTGATAGCTCCTATCTTGAGAACGGATAGACCAGTTAAATTTACGATTTAGAGATGTGATTGATTGATATGACGTAAATCCTTCAGGCTTAAATAAAATTGTATTTCCAGAACTAAATGCTTCACCGCTATCAACACGCCCTTGCCAATAGAGTCCTGCATATTTTATTTTTGTACTATCCACACCTGCTGGAAGTTTCAAATTTGCCGAAGTAGAATTCCATGTTGTTGCATTAGTATCTTTATCCGCCCAAACAGGATCAAGGTCATTATTATTTGTTGTAGTATTTGGACAAGTCCCTCCATTCTCAAGCATTACTGAATTCCCAATAATTTGCATGTTTCCGTTTATATTATAGGTAGTTAGTAATTCGAAATCACGAAAATTATCTATAGTGTTTAATGCCCCTGTCTCCAAACTAACATCATCAATAGTCACATATTCACTAGAACTACTTGAATTAGATTTAACTGTCACATTTAATTCACCACTTGTATTGAGATACCCATTAAAAGTTACCGTTTCATCTAAATTTGAACTTGTGACTTGCACGCCATTAATAGTAATAATATAAGATTCACCTGAATCATAACCTGTTTGGTCAAGTGTCAGAGTCAATTTAATAGGTTCATTTGCATATGCTGAATGTACAAAGATTTTAGATGCCGTTACTTGACTTGCAATTTTATACTTTGAACTCACAACAGAACCATTACTCCAGTTTTCACTTCCAGCACTGAAATCATCTGTATCCAATACTGCAGCCCATATGTTAATTGAGATTAATGTTAATATCACAACTATACGTAAAAAAAGTTGACTCATTTTCATCTCATCCTCCTTGGGATTGATTATTTTGCTCAAAATCCAACGAAAGCACAACTAAAATTTTTTCGACAATTGCTATCGCTTTTTTTGATTCTTTTAATGTCGGTTGACCACCGGGTAATAATCCAAAACTTGCAGGATAACGAGACTCTATATAAACACTGTCTATATAAAGCAAATCATCCAAATCAACAGGATGATCGATCGAATCAGCGATCAATTCATACAGTTTTTTGCTATTATGGATACGTGGTACATCGGCTCCGCTCTCTTCTATGATCCCCTTAAAAAGCTTTTCAATGCATTGTTGAGCATGAAACAATACAATATTTGTCAAATACTCATCCCCATCGAGCTTTTTAAGGGCATAATAGTCCTTTTTGGCAAATTCGATCCATTCGTTATGCAACGTTCTCAAGCATAACCCCCTTATGGTTGATTTCGCGGATGAATGAACTGTTTTTTAATTGTAAATCCTCCCATTCTTGTTTCGTATAAGCTAAAACGTCGACCGCCTGTTCAAGTTGATCCAATTTTCTCATAATTTTCATTTTGATCTCTATCCGTTCTGAAAAACTCTTATATCCTTCTTCATTCGCTATGAATACCAAATCAATATCACTATCAGTTCTCGGAATTCCGTAAGCATACGATCCAAAAAGAATAATCTTATACGGCTGAAGTACTTTCAGAGAATCCACTATCTGCTGTTGAATCTCTTGTGACAACGGTATAACACTCATCTCATCCTCCTTGGGATTTTTAAGGCACACACAATCAGGGCTCGGTAGCATTCATCACTGAGACCCGTTTTTCCTAATTGGTTACTATCGACCATTGTCCCTCTTTTCTGAAACATAAATACGAGGAGACGCCATACTTTGATTGTAGTGCTATGTAGATTAAATGAGGATTAAAATGTGTTAATAATTATTTTGCCCAATCGATTTTGTTTTATCTAAAAGACTTGACGTTTGTTTTTTGTGTGTTATAATCGAAGTTCCTCTATATCACTACAAGGTGGGTAAAATTATGAATATCTCTCTCGTCGGACGCCACATCGAGCTCAGCGATGCAATAAAAGATCATCTGATGCACTCTATCGATACACTTAGTAAATATCATCTCGACCTTATCAGTGTCAATGCGGTCGCAAGCGCCAATGAGCGTAAAAAAGGGGTAACGATCGAATTCACGATCAATGTTGCCGGAAAAAATACTATTGTGATCAGCCAACGCGACGATGACCTCTACGCCGCCATCGATATCGCAATCGACCGTGCCCAAAAAGCGCTCCGCCGTTTGCATGATCGAATATCAGATCATAAAAATGAGGGGATGAACGAAGCCAAACAAGCAGCAGCCGCAAAAGTAGACTTGCATGAAGCGAGTGAATCGATGGAAGACGAAATCGTTCCTGCCGAACCGGTACTCTTTAAACCCCAAGAGGTTGCCGAAGTGTTAGAAAAACTTAAAGAGAGCGCAAAAGTATTTGATGTATTTTATGATAACGACGGGAAAATGCGGGTGCTGTATAAACGTGCTGATGGACGGTTTGGGCTGTATTAAGTCCTCGTCATCCTGAACTTGATTCAGGATCTAAGATTGCGGATCACGTCCGCAATGACGGAGAATCTAACCACTCCTTCACTTCTTTTACAATTTTTTCATCTTCACCGATATCCGCCCATCGAAATTTTTTACCGCTTTGGATACTCCCCTCTAACAAATCCCCGCTTGAGCGAAATTTTAGATCCAGTGCGGCAATCTCAAAACCGCTGTTGCACGTGCTAAACGACTCCAAGCGTTCATTTTTGCCGCTTTTGTTTGTATAGAGATAACAATACCCCTGCAATCCGGTACGGCTCACACGGCCTCGAAGCTGATGGAGGGTCGAGAGTCCCAATCTCTCTGCTCCGACAATGACGACGCTGGAGAGGCGCGGAAGCGAAATCCCCACTTCCACCACAGTCGTTGCGAGAAGGATATGCCCGTTTTCGCGAAACGCCATTAATACCGCCTCTTTCTCTTTATCTTTTCCGTGAGTGACGTAGACATTCTCAAAATTCTTCTCCCAATATCCCCGTGCTTCTTCGATACTTTGATAATTGATACTCTCGCTCTGCTCCACCAGCGGATAGACGATAAGGACTTGATGGTTTTGGGCTATTTCGGAGCGAATATGCTCCAGCAGAGCGGGAAAATCGCTTTTGCCGATAATACGGGTGGCAATATTTTTCGTAAACGGGGTTTGGACAATCAAACTCACATCGATGTGAGCCGAATCAATCATTGCCTGTGTGCGGGGAATCGGGGTAGCAGAGAATTGAAGATAGTGCGGTGAGGTGTCATTATCAGTGAGCTTGGTCAGGGCATGGCGCTGAGCCGTACCGAAACGGTGCTGTTCGTCCACCATTACAAGCCCTGCCTCAGGGAGGCTACGATGAAGAAGTGCGTGGGTGCCGATAATGAAATCGTAATCCTCTAACGACCCTTTTTTCGTTGCATTGGTTACCAATGCTATTCGCAAATCAGGGAGAAACTTTTGCGCCTCTTCATAAAGCTGTGCTGCGAGGATCGTTGTCGGTGCCATCAAAATAGAGCGATACGGATGCATCAAAACAACCGAAGCCAATATCACCATCGTTTTCCCCGAACCAACATCCCCGACGATCATCCGACGCGCGGCATTTTCTCCGGTAAGATCTTTTTCTATAGCACTTATCGCTTTTTTTTGATCCTCTGTCAGTTCAAACGGGAGGGTTTTCATCCATCTTTTCACATTACCTGAAGCACGAAATGAGGTTTTATGATAACGGCGCTTGAGACGGAGACGACGCATATACTCAAAGAGTTCGCCAAATTTAAGGGCATGAAGCTGTGATTCACTCAGAGGCTTCGGTTGATCAGGAAAATGAACGCAATAGAGTGTTCGTGCTATAAGATCAGGGAGCCCATCGTTTATCAGCTGCAGAACCGTGACATACTTTTCAACCAGTCGTCTCATTACATCTATTCGAAGAGTTGTTTTATAGATGGGAACGAGAGAACCGACAGCGCTGATTTTTACCGGATGGACAATCGTCCATTTTCCTAGTTCCCACTGCGCTTTTCCGCTGAAAAAAGCTCTCTCACCTCTGACGAACTGATGGATCATATAGGGTTTTGGATGAAAAATCACCCCTTCGATCACACACTCAAGGTTATGGGCAAAAAACGTAATTTTGAGGGTTTTTGGAGTGCGGACGACATGCTCCACCATTGCATCGATGACACAGGAGGAATTATGAAAAAGCTCCGTGCTGAGACGACGATCTTCGAATGAGGTGGGGGCGATAAGGGAAAGAGCGGTGATACTGCTCACCCCTAAGCGGTGAAACTTGTCACCCTCCTCACTTGGTAACGATAGCATAGCTAAGATCGCGAATTTCACCGTGGCGTTTGATAAAATCGTTCACGTCATCAAGAGTGAGTGCACGGATCATTTCCAACTCCTGGACACTTGATCCAAGCGGTTTTCCACTGTAATATTCGCCAAATGTTCTGCCCAACCGCTGTGAGAGAGTTTCAACACGAAGAGGCTCTGAACCGAGTAAAAATTTGCGGGCTTGATCCAGCTCGCTCTGGGTCACTCCGTAGCGAACAAAAGTATCGATTACTTCGACCACCGTTTTTTTCGCTTCACCTTGTGATTCTAATTTTGTTTGAAGATAACCGCTGAAATAGGTATGGGTTTTCGCTACAGATAGACGTGAGTACGCTGAATAAGCAAGCCCCCTCTTTACCCGAATCTCTTCCATCAACCTACTCCCAAATCCGCTGCTCCCTAGGATAAACATGGCGACACGAGCTTTGTAAAACTCGCTATCACCCTCCCTCATCGCAAAAGGAGAAGCAAAATAGAGATATGCCTGCTCCGTTTGAGGGCGGTTTAAGATCGATTCTTTAGGAGCTTTTCGAGGATCGTAATGACGTTCATTCCCTGCTTTCCCTGCATCTAAAACACTTAGTAGCGATTGAACTTTGGCTTTTGCATCAGCCATGGAAATATCGCCACCCATCACAATAAGGGCATTTGAAAGAACCATCTGATCTCGTTTGAATTTTTCAACGTCACTCAGCTTGATCGCTTTAATACTCTCTTTGGTTCCAATGTTAGGCACCGCCATAGGAGTTCCCTCAAACAGAACTGCTTTAAGCTCATCCGATGCGACCGTATCGAAATCAGCCTCTTTACGAGCAATATCGCTGAGCGCCATCGTTTTTACTTTTTCGAGCGATTTGGCGGTGAAGTTCGGTTCACGCAATTGTTCATTTAGTAGCGAGAGTCCTGTATCGAACTCCTCTTTTAAACTGCCAAGTTCAATGACAAAAGTCTCATTTCCCGCATTAGCGCTGAGTTGAATAGCTCTCGCATCCAGTGCGTCGGCAAAACCCACTGAACCTTTTTTCAATGACCCTTCATTCAACATTTTGCCGCTTATGCGTGCCAATCCGTAATGTTTTCCTTCATCGATACTGCCGCTATGGGTAAAAACAATCTGCATCGAAACGATCGGAAGACGCTTGTCCTCTTCAAAAATAAAAGGTATCTTTACCCCGTGAACTTCAATAAAATCCAATGTGCTTGCCATAAGTGCTTGCCCTAATAGTAAAATCGCTATAAAAAACTTACTCACACTAATTATCACTGCCCTGAAAAGGGCTAGCTTCAGTGCCACAGCGGCTAGCGTAACCGGATGGGCTTTGCTCATTCGGTGTGAAAATCTCAAGTAGATCGTAAGCGGTATTACGAATCGCCGGAGTTTCGCCGATATCGCGGATCAGATGAACCATTTCATCTTTTGCCATCCGAAACCCTGCACCGGCACTGCGAACAACGTTCTCTTCCATCATCGTTGAACCCAAATCATTCGCACCATAGAGCAATGCCATCTGACCGATGTAAGGTCCTTGAGTTACCCATGAGCTTTGAACATTCGGGAAATTGTCCAAGAAAAGGCGTGAAACCGCTAACAGTCTGAGATAACGGTTGGAAGATTGTTTTTCAATCTCAGGGTGCTCAATCATCAACTGAGTATTTTGCCCCTGAAATGACCACATAATAAAAGCACGGAATCCGCCCGTCTCATCTTGAAGATCACGAATCAAATTCCAATGCTCGATAATTTCTTCATCGGTTTCTACCGTACCGTACATCATTGTGGCTGTCGATTTAATCCCGAGTTTATGCGCTTCTCGATGAACATTCACCCAGTCTAACGAATCCATTTTTTTCGGTGCTATGATATCACGGACACGGTCACTAAGTATCTCAGCCCCGGCACCCGGAATCGATGCCAATCCTTTGGCATGAAGCCGTGAAAGGCACTCTTGGATCGTGATATGGGAAACTTTGGCAATAAAATCGAGTTCAATCGAGGAAAACCCATGGATAGTAATCGTAGGGTATTTAGTATGGATATGTTCGACCAAATCCTCATACCATTCGATTTTGAGTTTCGGGTGGACACCCCCTTGAAACAAGATCTGGGTTCCGCCGATTTCTAAAAGTTCGTCAATTTTTTGGTCAATCTCTTCAAAAGTAAGGACATAAGCATCTTCGTCTTTACCGTGACGATAGAAGGCGCAAAATTTGCAATCAACCCAGCAGACGTTGGTATAATTGATATTGCGATCAACGACAAATGTCGTAATACCTTCTGGATGCAGCTCACGTTTGCGAGCCGTTGCCATCTTTCCGAGTTCTTTAAGATCAGCGTGGCGAATGAGTTCGAGTGCTTGCTCTTTACTAAGGCGCATTGTGTCTATTTATCTCGTGAAATTGCGTCAAGAACGCCATTGATAAACTTTGGTGATTGTTCACTTCCGAACGCTTTTGCCACTTCGATCGCTTCGTTGATGATAACCGCCGAATCAAGCTCACCGTACATAATCTCATATCCGCCCAAACGGAGTGTCGCACGCTCAATTGAACCTAAACGGTCAAAATCCCAATCTTTGAGATGTTTAACGATTGCTTCATCCACTTCCGCCAAATGTTCCGTTACCCCTTTGAATAAATCAAGGGCAAAATCACGCTGTTTGTTACGGATTTTTTTCTCTTCAAGGATTTCATCACTAAAATCAGAGATAGTCTGGTTCCCCAAATCGTATGCGTACAATAAACTTACTACCGCCATGCGGGCTTGATGACGTGTTGCCATTATGCGCCAATTTCCGCGTATAAATCTAACATTTCGATGACAACGGTCATTGCTTCAAACCCTTTATTCCCTGCTTTGGTCCCTGCACGTTCAATAGCTTGCTCGATGGTATCGGTCGTCAAAAGTCCAAACGATACCGGTTTTTTGTGTTTCAAACTCACCGTTGCAATCCCTTTGGTCGCTTCAGCGGATACGTAATCAAAATGAGGCGTTGAACCACGGATTACGGCACCCAATGCACATACAGCGTCGTATTTACCGCTAGCTAGAAGCTGCTCGATCACCATCGGAAGCTCGAACGCACCCGGCGCTAAAACGTGTGTCAACTCATCAGCGTTTCCGCCGTGACGTGCATAGGCATCTTTTGCCCCTTCGACAAGACGATCAACGATAAAATGGTTCCAGCGTGTGCTGACGATCGCTACTTTTTTATCCGTGCGAACACGAAGTTGTCCTTCGATAAGTTTCATACATTTCCTTTGTAAGTTTTAATCTCTATTTAATTTCACTTAGTTGCAATAATTTTTCGCTAAGTTCTTCTAATTGTTCTAATTTTAGCATATTCGGCCCGTCACTCAAAGCACAAATAGGATCGAAATGGGTCTCGAAGAAAAATCCGTCCACTCCGACGGCTGCGGCGGCGCGTGCGAGGTGTGGAACCATCGAACTGTCTCCTCCGGTTTTCCCCGTTCCCGTTCCCGGCATTTGCACGGAGTGGGTCGCATCGAAAATCACCGGTGCGTATTCGCGCATTATCACAAGTGAACGCATATCAACTACGAGGTTGCCGTATCCGAAACTTGAACCCCGTTCACACAACAAAACACCGTGTTTTTGAGAAGCTTCATAACTCACCTCATCACATCCTCGGGTTTTAAGTACTTTAGCAACCGAAAAGCGCATATCTGCGGGAGTCATAAACTGCCCTTTTTTGATATTCACCATTTTATCGGTTTTGGCCGCCGCCACCAATAAATCGGTTTGACGACATAAAAAAGCGGGAATCTGTAACATATCGACCACTTCTGCCGCAAGGGGAACCTGATAGCTCTCATGTACATCGGTGACGATTTTGTAGCCAAAATCGTCTTTGACCTTTTGGAGTATTCGAAGTCCCTCTTCGATCCCCGGTCCGCGATAGCTCTCCAATGAAGTGCGGTTCGCTTTGTCAAAACTCGATTTGAAATAAAAATCAAATCGAGGATCATTCTGATAGCGTTCGAGCGATTTGGCGATTTTAAAAATCGACTCTTCGCTCTCGATGACACACGGTCCGGCTAAAAGTATCATCCATGCTCCTATGAGTTAATAGTGATATTGTACTGTGAAAAAATTAAAATCCCTTTCGACAAGGGCCTTTATTTTTTCGCAACAGTTCAACCCCTTTAGCGCACTGCAAATGTATACGAAATCGATAACTTCGCATTACTATCGTCTTTATCCAATAGCCCAATAAACCACTAAAACGGATCCATCCCAGCAATGAGACACTGGCATACTTGCCGCCCAAAGCTATGAGCGTCCCTCGTATCCGTAAATCAGAGGGAATCATTATTTCATTTTTCATCAGTGCTATGATATTTTTTGCCGCATGTTCAGCGCTTTGCCCTGCACTTTGAGCCGAAGGTGAAACCATGTTTCCTTTTCGGTCACGTAACTCGGCTATATCTCCAACCGCGAAGACCTGTTCACATGATGGGAGACGCAAATAATCATCGACGATTAATTGCCCTTTTTTATTTTTCGGAACATCCAGAGCCGATGTCAAAGTCGATGCAACAATCCCTCCGGCAAAAATCATAAAATCAAAACAAACGGACTCTTTTTCATTGAGAATCAGAGTATGTTCGTCAACCGATGTAATGCGGGAGTGATTGATAATTTTCACCCCGAGCTGTAAAAGTCGCTGTGTTGCGTGTCGGACCAAATACTCTTCCATCCCGTCCAAAACATTTTTATGAGGAATAATTAAACAAATATGTATTTTTTCGCAGGTAAGAGTGTTGTCTCTGTGAAATATCCGCACATAATGGGCCATTTCCGCTGCAATTTCAACACCGCTCAATCCGCCGCCGCCAATCACGATATTAAATGGCTCAGTGTGCCATCCCCCCTCGCTCTCCATTTTTTCATACAAACGCTGTTCAAACTGCTGTTTGAATGCCAATGCACCAGAAAGGGTTTTAACTCCATGGGCATGTTCTCTTAGCCCAAGGATAGAGCTCGGATACGCGGTACGGCTCCCGGCACATAAGACTAAATAGTCATACGGATGACCCGAATTTTCTCCGAGAACATGTTGGTTTTTAAAATCAATCTTACGGACAGTGTCTTTAACGTAGAGTACATGCTCCCCATAGCTCAAACAAAGGGCCACAAGATCGATCGAAACCATCGTCATTGAGCACTCATTAGCAATCAATTCATACGCATCGGTCTGCAGATAGTGATAAGGGTGCTGATCGATTAAGACGATATCGCATATTCCTGACATCGCCAGAACATTGAGCGCTTTAACCCCTGCATATCCTCCACCGATAATAACAATACGATGGCGTTTCATAGTCTCCCTCACTCTAAAGCTTTGGAACCGATTATATCACTGTTTCATAATTGCAGTGGAACAAACAACAGCAGAGCTAAACGCCCACTGAAAATTATATCCCCCCAACTCACCCGTCACATCCACTGTCTCGCCGATAAAATAGAGTCCACTTACTTTTTTACTTTCCATGGTTTTCGGGTCAATTTCTTCGCACGCTACCCCGCCGCGACATGCTTCAGCTTTACTCAAACCGAAGGTCCCTGATGGAGCCATAGCATAATTTCGGATACGTAAAATATGCTCCCACTCATTCGGACTTAAGCGGTTACACGGTTTATCTTCGACTCCGACAGCCTCTAAAAATGCTTTGATAAACCGTTTCGGCAACGGCAATGCACTACTGAGGAGTTTTTTCTCTTTTTGAATTAACTTCAACTCAAAATTGGGGAGAAAATCGATCACGATCTCCCCGCGATGCCAATAAAGCGATGCGGAGAGGACAACGAGGCCACTGATCCCCTTATGGGCAAACAGTAAATCTTCATCCAGCGTTTTTCCTGCCACATGAATGCGTGCAGGGCAACTGATCCCGCTAAGCTCCTTCATCCAAAACTCTTTAGGCTGTAATGTCAGCCCCACCAATGCAGGGGAAAACGGCACAGTTTGAATCCCATAATTTTGAGCAATCTTTACTCCGATATCACTCGCACCAAGTTCTTTGTAACTCGCACCACCCGTTGCAACCACGACACGACGGGCTTGAAGTTTCCCTTTGTCGGTTATGACGATAAAAGGATTCTCCCCCTCTACGGAGAGGATTTTATACCCCAAAAGAAGATCGCATCCATTTGCTTTTCCCATCAAAATAGCAATCACTTCATCACTGCTTTTCGGACAAAAGTAATACCGTTCTTTGCGGATAACCGGACGTAAACCGCCTGTTTTAAAATAGTCTAAAAGAGCTTTTTGAGGGAAAACGGAGAGTGCATTTTTCACCAAATTTTCATCCCCTAGAAAATGGGTCTCATCCACCTCAACATTGGTGAGGTTGCATTTGCCTCCGCCGCTGGCTTTGAGCTTGAGTGCGGGACGATTATTTCCCTCGATAATTGCAATGGAAAGGGAGCTGTTTTGACGTAACTGTGCCGCACACATCAGCCCGCTCGCCCCGCCTCCGAGAATAAGTACGTCGTAATGTTTCATCGTTTAATAAGCCGCAGTACCAGCAGAGAAATAAGAACCCCCGCTACTGATATATTGTCCCATGTGATCGTTTTATGACTCATCAGATAGTGAATCACAATCAATACTGCGGCAATATAGACCATCCTATGCCATGTTCGAAACAATCCAAACAGTTTTTTGGTCGAGGTAAGCGCCATGGTAAGCATAATGACAAATGCCCCCATTCCAAATGCGATGAAAGGCTTTGTTAGCACTTCATGCATTACATCCTGAAGGTTAAATTCCTGATCGATTCCAATAAATAGCATCGCATGAATCAATGCATAAAAAAATGAAAACAATCCGCTCAAACGACGATATCGGATGAGATTGAGTTTAAAAAAAACACGAATAGGGGTGAAGCTAAGGGTGAGAGCCAAAAGCCAGAACGCACTGTTACCGGATAGATTAATGAGGAACTTCAATGGATCATTCGGAGATTTAGTCAGTGTTAGAGGGATAAAATGCTCTAAATAAGCAAAAAGTCCACGTAACCACTCCGGCTGAAACTCGACACTAAAACGAAGCACTGCATAAACAATCGGAAGTAACGCACCGATCCAAATTAGTATTCTCATTAAACCTCTTTTAGTAAAACTTTCGTAAATCCATATTTTTATACAAATGGGCAACTTGGTTCCCATAGCCGTTAAACGCTAACGTATCTTGTTTAAAGAATTTACCCAAGACACGCTCGCGCGCTTGCGACCACCGAGGATGATCGACAGAAGGGTTGACGTTGGCATAAAATCCATACTCATTCGGAGCGATTTGATTCCACGTCGAACGGGTTTGATGATTGCTTAGAGTAATTTTGACAATGCTCTTGATACTCTTAAACCCGTATTTCCACGGCACAACCAAGCGGATCGGTGCACCGTTTTGGGGTAAGAGCTCTTTGCCGTACAACCCCACGGCTAAAATCGTAAGGGGATTCATCGCTTCATCGATTCGCAATCCTTCTCGGTATGGAAATGGAATATTACCGAAACTTTTGGATTGCTGCGGAAACTGGAGCGGATCAAACAGTGTCTCAAATTCGACATATTTGCTTTTGGAGGTCAAACCGGCCTGTTTCAGCAGAGAGGCGAGACTAAATCCGACCCACGGTACTACCATCGCCCACCCCTCTACACATCGAAAACGGTATATCCTCTCTTCCAGCGGTATTTTTTTTATCAGAGTATCTATATCCAGTGTCAGAGACTTTTGAACTTCTCCCCCTACTGTGAGTGTCCACGGACGTACTTTCAAATTTTTAGCCAATTTTGCCGGAGACTCTTTATCGGTTCCGTACTCGTAAAAATTATTATACGTCGTAATTTGATCATACGATGTCAGTTCCAATGCACTTTTGGATTTCTCAAATCCCAATGCCGCCATCAGTGGCGATGTTCCTAGCAATGCGGCCGATGCACCCAGTTTCATAAACGCACGACGCTCATGATAGAGCGACTCGGATGTTATCTCCGACGAAGGGATCAAATCGTAATTGTGTCGTCTAAGCATCTTCAACCTCCAGTTGGCTATAATTGCACTATATTATCCAAGGGTTGGTAAATGTCCAAAAAACTCCATATAGTTTCATTAGGTTGTACTAAAAATCTCGTCGATACCGAGGTCATGCTTGGGCGTCTTAAAGATTTTGAAATGACCGATGCGAGCGGTGAGGCAGATGTCATTATCGTTAATACCTGCGGATTCATCGATGCGGCGAAACAAGAGTCGCTCAACACGATCTTTAATCTCGACGCGGGACGTAAGAGTGATTCGGTTCTCGTTATGGCGGGATGTCTCTCTGAACGGTACAAAGAGGAACTCTCCAAAGAACTGAGCGAAGTCGATATTTTCACCGGAGTGGGTGATTACGACAAAATCGACGAACTTCTCGCTGCGAAACAGAGTCGCTTTACCCCTGAAGTTTACCTTATCGACGGTGCCGAGCGGGTCGTTACGGGATCGACGTATCATGCCTACATCAAACTCTCCGAAGGGTGTAATCAGGTATGCAGTTTCTGCGCTATCCCCTCGTTCAAAGGAAAACTCCATTCACGAGATTTAGAGAGTATCGCAAAAGAGGTTGAAGGGTTAGTGGCCAAAGGGTACTATGATTTCAGCTTCGTTTCCCAAGACTCCAGTTCCTATCTACGCGACCAAAATATTTCGGATGGTCTCATCCACCTTATCAAACGGATCGAATTGATCGACGGGGTAAAAAGTGCCCGTATCCTTTATCTCTACCCTTCTACCACGACGTTGAAGCTGATCAAAACGATCGGTGATTCCAAAGTTTTCCACAACTATTTCGACATGCCGATCCAGCACATCAACGATGATATGCTTCGCATCATGAAACGGGGATTTGGAAAAGCAAAAACCCTTGAGCTCCTTAATGCCATGAAAGCACTCCCTAATGCCTTTATCCGCACCAGCTTTATCGTCGGCCACCCGCAAGAGTCTGAAGCCATGTTTGATGAGATGGCAAAGTTTGCAGGGAGTTTCGGATTTGATCGTCTGAACGTCTTTAGCTACTCTGACGAAGAGGGAACAAGCGCCTATACGATGGACGAAAAAATCCCCTCCAAAGTGATCAATGCCCGCGCTAAAAAACTGGGGGAAATCGCTTCCGATGTCGAAGTGGCAAGTCTGCAAAAACTTGTCGGTCAGGAAATCGACATCATCATCGACGGTGAAAGTGACGAGCACGAATTTCTCCTGAGCGCCCGAGCACTTAACTGGGCACCGGAAGTAGACGGCGAAATCTACGTCAACGATCGTGAAGTAGAGGGCGAACTCAGCTTCGGAAAAATCTACCGTGCCCGCATCACGGAACTTGCCGAAAAACGCCCTCTGGCAACCGTAACGGGAAATGTCTGAACTTCTCCATCTTGAGCGTCTAAAAGAGGGGAGAGTTCTCCTCGCTTTCTCGGGAGGGGTCGATTCGACTGCCCTCTTTCATCTTCTCCTTGAGCATAATATTGCATTTGATATTGCCCATGTCAACTATCACACCCGCGACACCAGTGAGCATGAAGCGCAAAGCGCCATTGATCTCGCCCAAAAACACAATCTTCAATGCCACACCCATTCTTGCCATCTTGCAGGAAGCAATTTCGAACATCGTGCCCGTGAAGAGCGATACCGATTTTTTGGCTATCTGATGAAAAAGTACGGCTATACCTATCTTCTCACCGCCCATCAGCTGAATGATCGTTTGGAGTGGCTGATGATGCAAATATGCCGAGGATCAGGTTTACCGGAGATGCTGGGAATCCGTTCACACGATCAACGTGAGGGGATTGAAATCCTCCGTCCCCTTCTCGAATGGGATCGCGAATCGATTGAAGGGTATCTATACAAACACCATATCCCCCATCATATCGATGAGAGCAATGCGGATGAGCGCTATACCCGAAATGCTTTTCGGCATCGATACAGCACTCCGATGATGCGTGAATATCGTGATGCTATCCGCCGAAGCTTTCGTTATCTCGAAGAAGACAGCGAATCGCTAATTCACCCCGTTGATTTTATGTGTGTAGAGGCTCTCTCTTATGCCCGAAATCCTGAAAATATCCGCTCATTAATGGTTGGAATTGATACCTTTTTTAAAAATAGAGGATATTTGCTCAGCCAACATGACAAAGAGGCGTTGAAGCGTGGTGGTGAACATATTATCGCCCGTCACACTGTAGTATCGATCGAGGGTAATTATACGTTTATCGCTCCGTATGAGCATAACGTTGTCATGGATAAAGGGTTCAAGGAAGAGTGCAGAAAACTAAAAGTAGGTAGCAAACTTCGAGGATACCTTTACGGTTCACCCGAAGCTATGCGTGTTATCCGTCGATTAAAAGGCGACTGAGAACTTCTTCAATCCGACTCACGCCGACGATTTCGATCGCTGCTTTCACTTCATCCGGTATATCACTCAAATCACGATCATAATTTTTCTGAGGGATAAGAGCCAGCTTCATCCCTGCACGGTGTGCGGCGATCAGTTTTTCCTTCAATCCGCCAATCGGAAGAACATTTCCAGTGAGGGATACCTCACCCGTCATCGCGATATCGGCACGTACTTTTTTGTTGGTCAAAATCGATGCGATAACGGTGGACATTGCAATCCCTGCACTCGGACCATCTTTCGGTGTTGCACCGTCAGGTACGTGGATATGAAGGTCAAATCGCTTATACACTTCGCTCGCATCGACCGGGAGATCGTTTTCACGCTCAGTAGGGCTGAGAGGAATAATCGAGTGATCTACCGTAATTTTTCCCTCGTCAATCAACGTTTTGACAACCGAGAGGGCAATACGGGCAGACTCTTTCATTACGTCCCCTAAACTACCGGTGAGCTGTAATACCCCTTTACCGTTGATACGGATCGCTTCGATTTTCAAAACATCGCCGCCCACTGCCGTCCATGCAAGACCATTGACAACACCGATACGATCGATATGGTCGGTTCGGTCGATCTCAAAAATTGTTTTTTCCAAAAAGTCTTTGAGATTTTTCAAACTCACGGTCACTTTTTGGGTACTCGGATCTTCGAGAATCTTTTTCGCCGCTTTACGGACGATATCGGCAACACGGCGGCGAAGGTTACGAACACCTGCTTCGCGGGTATGTTTTTCGATCACTTCTGCCAATGCCGTTTTCGAAATCGAAAGTTCCGCCGGTTTAAGACCGTGTTTCTTCAACTCCTGAGGGATCAGATACTGTTTAGCGATCTGAAATTTCTCCTGCGGCGTATAAGAGCTTACCGAGATAAACTCCATCCGATCGCGCAACGGTCCCGGAATCTGTCCTACGTCGTTCGCCGTCGCGATAAAAATCGCTTTGGAGAGATCGAGGTTGAAGTTGAGATAATAATCTCTGAAATGGGTATTTTGCTCCGGATCGAGAATCTCCAACAATACCGCCGTCGGATCACCCCGATGCGATTTCGCTACCTTGTCGATCTCATCGAGGACGATGACCGGATTCATTTTTTTCGCTTCGATCACACCCTGTACGATTCGCCCTGGCATGGCACCGATGTAGGTACGACGATGTCCACGCAGTTCGTTAACATCTTCGAGTCCACCCAGTGCGATTCGCACAAGAGGGCGTTTAAGCGCTGTGGCTATCGAGTTGGCAAGTGAAGTCTTACCCACACCCGGAGGGCCCGCGAAACAGAGAATCGCACCGCGCCCCTCTTTATCGGCAATACCGCGCAATTCCAACAACTCTTTGACCGAGAAGAATTCTAAAATACGTTCTTTCGGTTTCTTGAGTGAGAAGTGATCTTTGTTGAGCTGGTTTTCGACGTCGTGGATATTGAGCGCTTTTTTTGACTCATCACCGTAAGGAATCTCCAATACCCATTCGAGATAGGTCTGAATCATCCCCGCATCGGCACTGTCAGGGTGCATCCGTGCAAAGCGCTCCAGCTGTTTGTTGATCTCTTTGTACGCATCAGGATGCATTTTATCTTTTTTGGCATCAAGCTTTTTGCGGAACTCTTCGATCTCTTCGTCACGATGGGTATCGGTTCCCAGCTCTTTTTGGATCTGCTTGAGCTGTTCTTTGAGAAAATACTCTTTGTTCACTTTTTCAATGCGGGAATGAACTTTGGATCGGATCTCTTTTTGGAGCTTGGAAGCTTCTGTCTCTTCAATCAATTCATCAATCAACATCAAAAACCGTTTTTCCGGATCACGCTCGATAAAAAGTTTGTAGGCATTCTCTTTTTTGATCTTGATCGAACTGCAAATCAAATCGACGATACGATTGTATTCGTGATTCTCTTCGATCGTACGAAGCAAATCGGGGGGAAAATAGTTGCTTACCTGTGAAAGTGCACGTACTTTTTCACGAAGCACTTCCAAAATTGCATCCATTTTGAGTTCATTAACCGCATTGGACGATATCAAATCGACATGGGCACGCAGAGGGTTATCATGAACCATCTCAATTACATGACCACGCGCCAATCCTTGAAAAAGTACCTTAATTCGGCCATCAGGTAACACAACCTTGCGCATTATCGAACCGATTACTCCGGCATCATAAACGGAATCACCTTCTCGCTCCCCTTCGTGTTCCGGTTTCACAGGACATACGATCACGAGAGAGTTATTTTCAATCGCTTCGGCAGCAGCGGCAATATTTTTTTCATCGTTTAGAAATAACGGTGAGATCATAAATGGATATAAAAAAAGCTCATCTTCGGCAATAACCGGTAAATTAGTGGGGAAAGAGCTGTAATTACTGAGTTGCATGGGAAAAAATCCTCTTATTTACTTTGATTATCATCCATAGAGATGACATTGCGTGTTTTCGGAATAAGGAAATCATACCAACTGCTGCTTCCATCACCTTCAAACATTTCACGATACCACGGAATATCGGCATTGACGACTTCATCCGCTTTAATCCACGTTACCGGAGCCATTGAACGATAATACCCTGCGCCTTTAGGTTTGCCTAAACGCTCATACATTTGGGCAATATTTTCATTCAGTACTCCACGAGCGAGTTGCAATTGTGTTTCCATCGTATTAATTTGCGGTAAATAGGTGGAATACGGGTAACTCATTTTAAATGTCTCCACCCCTTTTAACGTTTCATCGATCAATCCCTGATCCCGTCCCGGATTCGGAAGGGCCAAGAATTTTGCTTTGATTTTCAAGAACTCCGCATTCTCGCGCCCTGCAGGAGTGGCGTAACGACGGATATATTCATTAAGAAAATGTTCCGCAAGCAGATATTCATCATGCGCCATATGCGCTTGAGCCATAATCATGGTTGCTTCCGCTAAAAATGGAGAACTGATATGCTCACTTTGAAGTGAACTAAAATAGCTGTCTGCTTTTTCCAGATTACCGTTTGAAACTGCCGTAACCATCTTTTCATACCAATACTCTGCAGGCTTATTAAACTCTTCGAGTTCTTTACCGCATCCGGTAAGAAGAATAAGTGCCGTCATTGCGATTAACCATGTTCTAATCATTGAGAAAACCTACGCTCTATTTGAAATTATCAGCTATTTTACCGTAAAGAGATTAAACACCCCTACAATGAGTTGAAACTTTTTAGTTTGATGTGTTAAAATCAGTCCATTATAGATATAAGAAGGTAGTTATGCAATTTGATTTAAAACTTCCCCTGCTGGGTTTTGAAGCAGTCTCGAAAATGGAGCTTCAAAAACTGGACGAAATTTTTTTACGGTTAGAAAGTGTTGGAGATGGTCCCTCTTTTACCTTAATCAACCCTTTTGCATTACGCGAATACTCTTTCGATATCCCTTCCTCACTCCAAGGATTGTTGGGGATTACCCCTGAGAGCAACCTTTTGATTTATAACATTATGATTTTACAAACGCCCATCGAAAAATCGACCATCAATTTTATCGCACCTCTGATTTTTAATACCGACAATCAAACCATGGCCCAGATTATCGTCGATAACCGTGCCGATTTCGGAATTGCCGAGCCGGTTGAAAAATACCTCAAGGGATCTACCAATGGCTAAATCAATCACCTTCGTCGGCAACGGGAAAATGGCCCTTGCCCTTGCAAAAGGCCTTTGTGAAACCCATGCGATCGAGGTGATCGGCCGAAGCATGGCTGCGATGGAAAAATTCGAGCAATCCTTGAATATCCCGCTTAAAAAAACACTCTACGCGGATGCCGATATCACCAATAAAACGGTTATTTTGTGTGTCAAACCTTCTAACCTTAACGAAGTAGCCCCTTATCTAAAAGGGAATGCGCATGCGTTGTACTCGGTTTTGGCCGGTACACCCCTGGCAGCACTTAAAATAATCTCTGCACGTACGTATTGCCGTGCAATGCCTAACCTTGCTGCGGAAGCGGGAGCCTCTATGACCTCTTTGGTCGGCGACAGTACAATCGTGACCAATGCAATCGCATTGTTTGAAACGATTGGCTCAACCCTCTGGCTTAGCAGTGAAAAAGAGCTCGATATTGCAACCGCCCTCGCCGGAAGCGGACCGGCATATCTTGCTCTCATTGCCGAAGCACTCTGTGATGGAGCGGTACGTGAAGGGCTCAAACGTGATGATGCCATGGTATTGATGCGCGGCCTTTTCAATGGATTTGGCAAATTGATCCAAACCACTCATCCTGCCCTCCTAAAAGATGCCGTTATGAGTCCGGGAGGAACAACGGCCGCCGGTTATGGGGCATTGGAAAAAGGGAAAGTAAGAGAAGGGTGTATGGAAGCGATTCATGCGGCCCATGATCGTGCCAAAGGGATGAAATAATCCCCTTTTAATGGTGAGGCGGCGGAGTATGTTCCTTCATGGGAGCATGCTTTTTCGTTTCTTTCTTAGGAGGAAGAGATGCTTCTTCATTTTTTTCTTTTTCCAAAGAGGCATTATGCACTCTCATAGTAAAACTTGAGCGAATTTTATCCCCGTCTCTCTCAAAATGGATCGGAAAATTAACCCCGATTATCCATTTACTTTTATTGACCGATTCAATAAAGTTGTAAAAACTTTCCGGTGATGTAATTTTAGAGGTTGCATTCACTTCGTAAACCGTAAAACTCCCATTTGTTTCAAATGTTGTCACTTCGGTTAGATACAGATCGGTGAACTCTTGTTTATAAATTTTTTCAAAGTGATCAGGGTTAAAAGAGGTGTTAAACGCTTTAATCGTATGCCCATTACGTTCTTGAAGTTCTTTGAGACGCTCTTGTGTTTGATCGTGTTCCCGCTGTGCCACATCGAGTTGTTGAAACTCTTTTTTACTCTCAAGGCGCAATGATCGATACTCTTTCCCTGTCGGAATCAACAAGAAAAAAGAGAACAAAATCACCGCGATTAAAAGGACAGCCGAGAGAATGACGATATAGAGCGTTTGACGGTTCATTTGATCTCCTCGCCCTGAGTCATCGTTTCATCATCCAAATAATTCGATGATACAAATCGATACCATCCGTTTTCTATCGGATAAAAACTGGTGTAAGTACGATGAAAAATAGAGCGGAGCGGAGCATGAAGCCTATATTCATAGGTATCTTTATTCGGAGTCGTACCGTATAAAATAAGCGATGAACTCTCCAGCTCGGCGCGATCAAGGGTAATATCATCAGGGACCAGATCGAACAAATTGCGAATGCTCTCTTTCATAACCGTATTATCGGTTGTAATCTGCTCGGCAATTTTTACCTCTTTTTCGATTGTTTTGATCTCTTCTTCCATTTGAGTAATCGAGTGCTTTAACGATTTTTCTTGCTGTACAACTTCTTCGCGTTCATCGATAAAATCATACGTTTTATATTCTAAAAAGAGATAAGTTCCCACTAACATCATAATGGTAACAATGAAAAAGAAAAGGACGAGGCGCAGTTCTCCACTGATAAGACGCTTAGGGTTCGGAGTAATAAAACTGTGTTTCACAGTTCCTCCTCTTCGCTCATTGCGAGAGATATCACCTCATCACCCATATCGATACGGCGGATCAATACATTTAAAAAAAGTTCCTCCTCGAGATACCGCTTCAGCTCAACTCCGCTCCCGTACGCATCAGCAATATAGACCGTTTCTACAAAACGATCATTGCATTGTTCTGAAGCGTAAAAACGGGAGAGAGTTTTTTGAATAAACTCAAACCGGGCAAAATCGTCATTGAAACCCTCCATCTCCTGCTTGATCTCATCACTGCGCGGAAGAACTAAACGTTTCTCTTCAATGGTAGGCTGATCATCGCTGAATTCGTCTATATCCTCGAGAGCATCAAGATCTTCGATATCACTTAGATTATCCAGTTCATCAATAATGTCCAAATCGTCCAAATTTTCAATATCATCTAGACTGATCCCTCGTTCAACCACTTCGTCTTCTTCGACACCGACGGTAAATCCGATGACATTTCCTTCTTGTTCAATCCCTGCTCCTTCATGTCGGTGCATCGGATAATGATGTGCGTATTCAAGTTTCCCATCATCAAAAAATGCAACACTGAACGAATCTTTTTGAGCCAATGCGTAAAGGGCAAATCCGGTGCCGATTTTATCTCTAAAAAAATTTTCAATAATCGAAAACGGTGAAAAGACAAAATCCAATCCTAGAGTAGAATACTGTTTTTTCAGCGTTTCAAGTTCCAATATCGAAGTATAAAGAAGCCATTTTTGATTACGGCAAAGAGTTTTGGCTCCATTTAAATCCTCTGCAATGTCGTGCAATGAACAGCCGTTCAATGCCCCTTGATTCATTCCCGGATTTAAGATGGCAATATAATGCAGAGGAGAAATATCAAGTCGTTTTCGCACATACCCCGCCATATCCTCGTATGCCGTGGATCCTTCAAAATGTCGGCTCTCTTTGGAGAGGAGTTTTTTCTGTTTGAGGGTAACAACACGTACGTCGTAAGAGCCTCCATCGGGAACAATAGCGATAAAGATTTTCTGATATAACCACGCTATCACAAAGATTCCCCATGAGGAAGGCATAATGGATGCGATTGACGATAATGATCCATTTTCAAAGCATTTCCCAATTTGGTATAAATCTGTGTGGTAGCCATACTTGCGTGACCCAACAATTCGCTAACATCGGCAATCCGCGCACCATTGTTTAACAGTTCGGTCGCATACGTATGACGCAATTGATGAGGTGTCACTTTGAGTCCAACCTTTGCGAATGCCTTGGTAATTATATATCTTAGACTATTTTCGCTTAATTTTTCACCCAAAGCCTCAAAAACGTACTCTTTGGAAGGGTAATGAACAAGATACTCTTGTGCCATCACCCGAATTGACTCAATCATCGGAATGTCGCGTTCTTTTGACCCTTTTCCTCGAATACGAGACCACTCATCCGACATATCAGCAACACGAAGATGGGAAAGTTCTGAAATACGAAGTCCCATCGTATACAAAAGGATAATGGCCAGTTTAGCGGTCGGTTCAGCGTATTGAAGTGCATGAAGAACATGCTCATGTGCGATCGGTTTCGGGAGAGTTTTGGGAATTTTCACACTCTCATCCCCCTTAAGCTCAACAATTTTTCCTTGTGAACGGAGGTATTTGATGAAACTTCGGATGGCACTGAGTTTAGAGGCAATCGATTTGGGATTGAGCGAAGCGATTTTGAGTCGTAAAGGCATAAGATTGATCGACAATACCCCTGATTCTTCCTCGATTTCAGCGTTACAGAGCATTGCATCGATCGAATCATGATAGCTTTGGATGGTAAGAGCTGAATATCCCCGTATCCCATCGAGATATTTTAAAAAATCTTCTTTGGCACGATGGAGTTCACTCATCGTCGCAGCACCTTAGAGTACATGTTCCATCAATTTTTCTTTGATCACCGCTTTGGCCGCTTCCATCTCCAATCCGTTCACATCGATAGGTTCAGACGCATAGAAATCAAGGGTTCCAAACGGTTTTGGAACACTAAAACGGTCCCAACTGGGGAGTTGCCAAAACTTTGAGGGGACACAGCTGTAAACGATCACTTTGGTGTTCCGTTTTTGCGCCATAATCACAACTCCGTCACTCATCTCATGACGAGGCCCTTTCGGACCATCGGGAGTTATTCCTATATCATACCCCTCACTGAGTGATTTAAGCCCCTGAATAAGTACTTTAGCTCCTCCGCGAGTGGTAGAGCCGTGAATCGTCCCCAGTTTAAAATAACGCATAATACGTGCGATAATCTGACCGTCAAAATGATCGGAAATCAAAACATTGGCTTTAGGGTCTTTGCGGAATTGGTAATAGAGATACGGTTGCATCAGTAAATCTCCGTGCCAAAAAGCAAAAATAACGGGTTCTGAAGGGATAACGTTGGGAAGATGAAACCGCTTTGCGTTCGTAAGATAAATAAGACGAATCAGGAGTGTTCCGATAGGAGGGATAAACCACAACGCAAGTTTGCGAAGAAGTTCTTTACGCAATGATCTCTCCATACTGGACGTTACGCGAAACCTCCGTAATTTTCACCGATGCGATTGTGCCTAGCATCTCCTCGCTCCCCTTAACTTTAACCCCGAGATTATTATCACTGCGACCCGCAACATAACCACCCTCGCGCAACTCTTCAAAATAGACCTCAACGATCTTACCTAAATTGACCAATTTCATCTCATCGAGTATCTCATCATGCCTTGCTTGCAGTCTGCTGAGTCGTTCGGAACCCACTTCTGAATCCACTTCTGCCATTTTCTCCGCTTCTGTCAATGGACGAGGGGAGTATTTAAAACTAAAGAGCTGTTCAAAACGAACTTGATTCAGCACCTCCATAGTCTCTTCGAAATCTTCATCACTCTCTCCGGGAAACGCGACGATAATATCGGTGCTGATACTCACATTAGGAACCAACTCCCGCAATTTGCGAGCGCGGTTTAAAAACCAATCTTTGGTGTATCCGCGCTTCATCGCTTTGAGAATCTCAGTCGATCCGCTTTGAAGCGGCATGTGCATCGATTTACAAATTTTTGGATTGCGGGCAAACTCTTCGATAAATTCATCATCCATATGAAGCGGGTGGGGAGAGGTGAATCGGATACGTTCCAACCCTTCCACTGCACTCACACGACGAAGAAGCTCAGTGAAGTTGATTTTTTCATTCCCCCCCGACAAACGGCGACCGTAGTTGTTAACATTTTGACCAAGGAGGAAAACTTCTTTCGCACCGCTGTCTACCGCTTTACGCGCTTCGGCGACGATCAAATCGGGAGGAATTGATATCTCATCCCCACGGGTTTTCGGAACGATGCAAAACGTACACTGCTTATCACAACCGATCGAGATATTGATATAGGCTTTATAGGGGCTGCTGCGGAAATCTTTGAAGGCAAACTGTGATTCATCATAATCGATTTCGATTTCAACCGCTTTATCACGGTGCAATACATCGGCAATCTTAGAGACATTTCGGGCACCGAGAACGAAATTGACATACGGTGCGCGCTTGATGATCTCTTTACCCAAATGAGACGCCGTACATCCACACACGCCGATTTTAGCGTCCGCTTTTTTGAGTTTGTTAAAAACACCGAGTTCAGAGAAGAGTTTGTGTACCGGTTTTTCGCGGACGGAACAGGTATTGATGAGGATGAGATCGGCAGCGCTCGCATCATCGGTGAGCTCATACCCCTCATGGGCGTTAAGTTCCGCGATCATGTGCTCAGAATCACGCGTATTCATCGCGCATCCGAGCGTCTCGATAAAAAGTTTCTTACTCATTCAGACTATAAAATATG
The DNA here is from genome assembly GCF_000310245.1 of Candidatus Sulfuricurvum sp. RIFRC-1. Classification (NCBI taxonomy): domain Bacteria; kingdom Pseudomonadati; phylum Campylobacterota; class Epsilonproteobacteria; order Campylobacterales; family Sulfurimonadaceae; genus Sulfuricurvum; species Candidatus Sulfuricurvum sp. RIFRC-1. The sequence continues at coordinate 250,028 of NC_020505.1, read as the reverse complement.
TACTTCGTACATGTATTCGTTAGCTGAAAGTCCAAATTTTACTTCGCGCATGTAAAAACTTTTACCTTCGCCTTCGAAATGATCTTGAAGCGCAAGAAGGTCTTTGTGTGAGTTTTCACGGTCAAAATAGAGGATAGACGAGTTGCTTTTCTCTACCATCTCAGTGATTTTTTTGAGGTCGATTTTACGAGGTTTGGTGTCGTGTTCGCTACGGGCGAGTTTGAGTTCCATTGCTTTTCCCTTTTATAGAGTTCTTGATATTAGGGGGATTATAGCGGTGATATGATAAATATCCTATTAAGAGAAATTTATGTATAATACCTATCCTTCATAAAAAAGCTTTCCCAACCAACCAATTTTTTATGAGTTACCACTAATCAAGAGGATAGTCCTATGGAAAATATTTTAGATATTATTGATTCAATTGCCAACGAAAAAGGGCTGAGCCGCGAAAATGTCCAAGAAGCGATCAAAACCTCATTTATCCAAACCGCTAAACGAATTATCAATCCGACATTCGCTTTTGAAGCGGATATCGATGATCGCACAAAAGCGGTAAAACTCCGCCAAATCATCACGGTTGTGGCTGATGATGCCCCTGAAATCGAAGGGGAAGAAGCGGGTGCTTATATGAGCATCACTAATGCATTAGAGATTGATGACGAAGCTGAGATCGGCGACCAGCTCCAAATGGAACACGATATCGAGAGCTACGGGCGCAGCGCATTTGCCGCTTTACACCGCGAAATCGAATTTCATATTCAACGCCTCGTAGAGAATGAGTTATACGATAAATACAAAAGTAAAATCAACCAAATCGTCTCCGGTCGTGTCACCCGTGTTGACGGAGATCAAAATACTACTATCGAGATTGATGAAATCCGTGCTGTATTACCGATGAAAAGCCGTATCAAAGGTGAAAAATTCAAAGTGGGTGATATGGTCAGCGCCATTGTTCGCCGCGTCCATGTAGATAAAGCCAACGGTATTTCGATGGAGCTTTCCCGTACTGCTCCTAAATTTCTCGAAGAGCTTTTAGCTCTTGAAGTACCTGAGATCAAAGACGGTATCGTCGTCGTTGAAAAATGTGCTCGTATCCCGGGTGAGCGTGCGAAAATTGCCCTCTACACCAACCGTCCTCAGATCGATCCGATCGGTGCAACCGTAGGTGTACGCGGTGTCCGTATCAATGCAGTTAGTGAAGAGTTGTGCGGGGAAAATATCGACTGTGTAGAATACAGCTCATCACCGGAACTTTTCATCTCTCGTGCCATGAGCCCAGCGATCATCAGTGCGGTTGTGGTTTCCGAAAACGGTGACGAGAAAAAAGCGGTTGTCACCCTTCCAAGCGATCAAAAATCCAAAGCAATCGGAAAAAGTGGGATTAATATCCGTCTTGCGTCGATGTTGACAGGTTATACCATCGAGCTCAATGAAGTGGGCGGAAGTGCTCAAATGGGTGAGAAAGCTCAGGAAGAGAAAAAAGAGGGATTAAGTTCGCTCGAAGCTCTATTCGGGAATTAATATTTATACATACTTTTCTTTTTCATAAGAAAAGTATCAAAAGAAAATCGCCCCCACAACAAATCGCTGTCGGTACGCCTCCGCACTACTGCGGGCGACCTTGCTCTTGTATGTTGTGGTGGCAGTATTATCTTTTTACAAACGGATTCAACTTCAACAACACCGCATCCGCAATCTGATTCCCGATCAACGTCAAAAACGCACTCATCATTAAAATCCCCATAATCACCGGATAATCCCGACTCATCGCCGATAGATAAAACAACTGTCCCATCCCCTCGATCCCAAATATCGATTCCAATATCACCGATCCGCCGATAAGTCCCGGCAACGATAATCCCAACATCGTCACAATCGGCGGTAAAAGATTGGGGAGGATATAGTAGCGGATAACTTTAATCTCCGATATTCCACGTGAGCGGGCAAAATAGATATAGTCACTTTTGAGGATTTCGAGGGTTAGAGAGCGGATATAGAGAACCAAACTCCCTACCCCGACAAAGACCATAACCGCAATCGGCAAGGTCAAATGCCATGCCATATCAATATAATATCCGAATCCCTCAGGTGGCTCAAGTGAATGCATCCCCGCAATCGGAAACCATCCCAATGTAACACTCAGAACCATCATCGCCACCAGTGCCAGATAATACGACGGCATCGCAAAGCTGAGCAGTGCGAACTGACTCGTAATCGTATCGGCTTTACGTCCGTGCGCCAATGCCGCTTTAATCCCCATCCATAGTGAAAGAGCAAACGTAACCGCCATCGCAATGACATTCATCCACAGTGTTACCGGAAGACGATCCGCCACGACATCAGAGACCTGTGCACCACTGACAAACGAGATACCGAAATTGAGCGTAAGAAGATTAACAACCCAATCACAATATTGTTGAAACAAAGGCTTATCAAGCCCGTAGATAGAGCGCAGCTGTGCGATCGCTTCAGGAGTCATATTAGGGTTGAGTTCCCCCCCCATAAAACTGTTCGGCGCCATATGAATCGCCCCAAACGACAGGACCGAGATCAGAAAAAGCATTAAAAATGTGTAGAGCAATGATTTGAGAAAATATTTCATAGGATGATTATAGCGAAAGAGGAGAAAGGGTAAAAGAAGAATTCATCCCCGAAAGGGATGAAAGAAGCAAAAAACTCTTAGAAGTTAAGAGTTAAGTATGCTTGAACCGTATTGTAATCTGAACCAGAATTTTGATCATCAGCATCGGTTGAGATATACGCCAAAGTCGCATCCAATGGTCCGAAAGATTTAGAAGCAGTCAATGTTACTTCATCAACATTTTTAGTACTTCCAACAATATCGTTATCTACAGATGTATAATACGCACCTAATTTAGCGACACCTGCGTTGTATTCAGCAGTTACGTTCACAGATTCAGCGCCTGGAGCACCTACGTATCCATAGTTCCACCATGCTTCAGTGTACAATTTAGATTGCGCTGCAGAAAGATTATTGGTTGCAACGTTTGCAATTTTCAATGTGCCATCATTATCAGCATCTGAATATGCTACTGAAACTTTAAGATTCTCAACACCTTCATAACCTAATTTAACTGCAAATGCAGAAGAATCTTTCGTTACACCAGCATCAGCCAAAAGACTTTTTGGATCCATATTTGCGTATTGTGCACCGATTTTGACACCTTTAACAAGTTGGCAATCGATATCTGCTTGCAACCAATATGCATCAGCGACACCGCCAACATTGTAATACCACGCTTGTACGGTAGCAGGCTTGAACGAGTTGTTCACCAATGCTGCAGCATACGCACCTTGTTTTGCAAATGTTGTGAACTTCGCATTGGTTGTTAGAATACCATCAATACCAAGAGCTTGAGTACCTGCAGTTGTACCGTCGATATCTTGACGATTGTCAGTCACACCAAGAAGCCCGTTAGCTCCTAGTACGTTTACACCATTTCCTTTTCCTACCCATGCACCGACCAAAGTCGTGTCCGGAATATCTTGATTAATCAATACTGCTGCATCAAAGGTATTTGCTGCAACTGACCATTTTTCAGAAAATGCAAATGGAGTATCTAATTCCATACGTCCCAATTTTGCAGTTGTTTTACCAAGAGTAGCAGCAATCCACAATTCACTAACCCATGCTTGATCATCAACTGAACCACTGTGATAGTGTGCACCTGTCCAAGTATTTGCTACAAGGTTGTTTTCAAGACCAAGAGTACTTACTGCATTTGCAGTCACACCGAATGAAATACCTTTTGCCAAATCACCGGTTACACCAAGACGCAAAGCAGTATCAGCTGCACTCTGAGCTTGATCAAATAAATCAGTATTTGTACCAGTCCCTGAATCATTTGTGCTATAGAATACTTTCGCATCCCCGCTTACTTTTACATTATCGATTGCGAACGCGCTCGCTCCTAGCAACACTGCTGCTGCAAGACTCATTTTAACTAACTTCATTGATTCTCCTTAAGTTAAGCTTGACCTTATGTTTTTGTTTCGTCGGGGTTAATTGTAACGCCGCTATTCTTAAACATAGCTGTAAAAAATAAATTTCATTTACTCATGGTTTACTAATCAAAAATCCCTATTTTACGGAGTATTACATTTTTGTTTAATTTTTTAAATGAATAATCATCATAAATCTAGGACGCTTTGTGGTATAGTTCAACTTAGTATCAAATTATCAAATAATCCAAAGGAAACTGCTAATGAATCCAATTCACCTGTTAACTGCCGCTGTAAGCACCTTACTCCTCGTTGGATGTGCTAATCGTGAAGGGGTAGCCCCGTCACAAAACGCATCACTTCATTCTGTGTCGCCCAATACTCCTGCGGCGACTGAGGGGGGTGCAATGCAACGTGCTTTGGATGCTTGGTTAAAAGAAGAATGGTCACCGTTGACCAAAACGTCAGAGGTTACAACAACGACAACAACACCCGATGGGAAGGTCATTACAGAGACTAAAATGATGGAAGTTCCTAATACGGATATCAATGAAACGTTTACATTGCAAAAATATGCGGATAAATGGAAAGTGTATCAAGAAAATAAAGAGAAGATGAATGCAGGAAAACCGAAAGATCCTTCCCACATCGATATGTTAAACAGAATGCCGCTTATCGGAAAGTAACTATTGGTAACACTGGGAGAGATTTTATTCTCTCTCATCCCAACAAAATACGCTTTTACCTTCTGCATTTTTCTCAACAGCTGCCATTCCCATAATATTATAACCCGCATCAACGTAATGAACTTCACCACTTACACCGCTTGAGAGATCACTGAGCAAATACATCGCGGAGTTTCCGACTTCTTCGATCGTAACGTTTTTACGAAGTGGCGCATTGGCCTCATTCCAATTCAGAATTTGTTTGAAATCACCGATACCGCTGGCTGCAAGGGTACGGATAGGCCCTGCACTGATCGCATTTACCCGTTGTCCTTTTGATGCGCCAAGCTCTACCGCCATATAACGCACCGTTGATTCGAGCGCTGCTTTAGCAACTCCCATAACATTATAGTTCGGGATGTATTTCGGTCCGCCGAGGTAACTGAGGGTGATAATCGATGCACCCGGAGCTAAAACAGACTCAAGACGATTGGTCAAATCGATCAAAGAATAGACCGAAACATCCATTGCGATTTGAAATGCGCTTTTAGACGTTTTCATAAAACCTTCGGTAAGTGCTTCTTTCGGAGCAAATGCAACTGAGTGAACCAAAAAGTCAATTTGACCGAAATCCGCCGCCACTTTTGCCGCAATCGCTTCCATATCGTTCTCATCGGAAACATCAAGTTTGTAAACCGGGGAGTTATTAAAACTCGCTGCGATCGGTTCTACCCGTTTTTGCAACGCTTCATTGAGATAGGTGAACGCCATTTGCGCCCCTTGAGCGTGCAATGCCTGTGCGATCCCGTATGCGATTGATTTATCGTTGGCTAAACCTACGATCAGACCTTTTTTCCCTTGCATTAACATTAATTATTCTCCTCTTCTGTATTTAATTCCGCTGCTTGAGCAATCATTTCGCAAAAATCATTGGCACTGAGAGAGGCTGATCCGACAAGAACACCGTCCACATTCTCTAAAGCCATGATTTCACCCGCATTTTCCACTTTTACACTTCCGCCATAAAGCAATGGCGCATGCGTTTTCCCCCGAAGTACTCCGTGAAGCAGTTCAATATCACGATTGGATGGAGTCAGCCCCGTTCCGATTGCCCATACCGGCTCATACGCCAAAATCAAATCACCATATGAAAGATCAATCCCCTCAAACTGTTTCTCAATATACGACAGCAGGGCAGCATCACCCGCTTCACGTACTTCGAGAGGTTCACCGACACAGTAGACGATTGCAAATCCCTGATCCGCGAAAAAACGGAATTTTGCCGCAATCTGTTCTTGTGTCTCACCGATAACGTGACGACGCTCAGAGTGACCGATGAGGATCGTCTTAATCCCGAATTCTTCGAGCTGCTCAAGTGCAATCTCTCCGGTATACGCACCATTTTGGACAGGGTAAGCGTTTTGAACACCAATCAAAACATTACGGGGGTCATGATCTAGCGCCGTAAAGGGAGGAAATACAATAATCGTATCACTGATATCGTTTGCACTTACAAATGACTCCACTACCGCCATATAAGCACGTGTCTCTTGACGTGTTTTGTTCGCTTTGAAATTAGCGCATAAAATCATGGTAACTCCTTTATCTTAGGCTTCTTGACACATTATCCGTTCGCCCTGAGCCTGTCGAAGGGTAAGCGGTTTGTTCATGGTTCGACGAGCTCACCACGAACGGAATTTAGTCATATTTATTTCATTAAGGGTTTAACGCCCGGAAGAATTTTTCCTTCGAGTAATTCCAACGATGCTCCGCCGCCCGTAGAGATAAACGTCATCTCCTCGTCCAATCCGATGCGTTGAACCAAATCAGCCGTGTCACCGCCGCCGACTACCGTCGTTGCATACGAATCCGCAACAAAATGGGCAATTTTATTGGATCCTCGCGAAAAGCGATCCATTTCATACACACCCATCGGTCCATTCCATAAAATCGTTTGAACATCCGCAAGTACTTGACGATAAAGCCGTACCGTTGCCGGTCCGATATCCAGTCCCATCCATCCGGCAGGGATCTCTTGGACACTGCATAAACGGCTCATCGCGTCAGGAGCAAATTTCTCAGCGGCAACAACGTCCACCGGAAGGTAGAATTTGACACCGAGACGTTTGGCTTCATTCATAATGTTGATCGCTTCATCCAACAAATCATCTTCAACCAATGAATTACCGACATCATACCCCAAGGCTTTGAGAAATGTAAACGCCATACCGCCACCGATAAGAACTTTATCCACTTTCGGTAAAAGGTTAATGAGTGCTTCGAGTTTTCCTGAAACCTTCGATCCTCCGACGATCGCCGCAAACGGTCTGACCGGACGCTCTAACAAAACACCGAAAAATTGAATCTCTTTTTGGAGTAAAAAACCCGCTGCTTTATGGGCATTATCAAAATGTTGTGTAATACCCTCAACCGAAGCATGGGCACGATGGCTCACACCAAATGCATCATTGATGTATACTTCAGCCATCGACGCCAAAGAAGCACTGAATTCAGGGTTGTTTTTCGTCTCCCCTTTTTCAAAACGAAGATTTTCCAGCAATAAAATCTCTCCCCCTTTCAAAAGCGCTGAGAGTTTCATCGCACTCTCTCCGACAACATCTTCCGCCATCTGTACGTCTATTTTTAATAACTGATGCAATCGTCGAGCTACCGGAGCAAGAGTATATTTATCATCACGTTCCCCTTTTGGACGACCAAAGTGAGAAGCCAAAATAATTGCACATTTTTGATCAAGACAATAATTGATCGTTGAAAGGGCTGAACGGATACGGCGATCATCGGTAATATTGCCATAATCATCCATTGGGACATTAAAATCACATCGGATAAATACTTTTTTACCGTAGATGTCACACTCTTTGATGTTCAATAATTCCATTATTTCCTCTTACTGTAAGATTAAATTTATTATATTTTATTGTTTATTAATAAACAATGCCATTTCGATAAGGCGGTTTGAATAGCCCCATTCGTTATCGTACCATGCCATGATTTTAATCAGATTTCCGTCAATAACTTGAATCAAGTCATCTGCCACTGTGGCACTGTAAGACGACCCGACAAAATCCTGCGAAACACGATAACGTTCATCCACTTCTAAAATCCCCTGCATCTTTCCATTTGCATACGACTTAAAAAGAGCGCTTAGTTCCTCTTTGGTAGTTGACTTACCTACCAGAACATTCAAATCGACCATCGAGACATCCGGAGTAGGGACACGAACACTTTGCCCATGAAGCTTCCCTTCCAGATTCGGGAGGACGATACTGATCGCTTTTGCCGCACCGGTGGTGGTAGGGATCATGTTGAGTGCTGCCGCACGTGAACGGCGCATATCGCTCCCATGCGCCGAATCAATAATCGCTTGACCGTTCGTATACGCATGGATCGTCGTCATCAACCCTTTTTCGATCCCAAATGTCTCATCAATGATTTTGGCAATCGGCCCCAAACAATTCGTTGTGCACGAAGCGTTCGAGATAATATCTTGCCCCGCATACAAATGTTCATTAACCCCTAAGACGAATGTCGGAATTGCACTGTCTTGGGTTGGGGCGGAGAGAATCACTTTTTTAACCCCTTTTGCCAAATGATGCGACGTTGATGCTCCACTCAAAAATAGACCGCTGCACTCGAAAACAACATCCGCGCCCAGTGCACCGAAATCAAGATTTTCAGGATTCTTTTCACACAGAATACGAACCGTATTTTTTCCGATTTGAAGGTACCCATCCTCCACTTTTTTCACATCAATTTCAAACTGTCCGTGAACGGAATCATTTTGCAATAGATAGAGCACCATATCGATTGAAGCCATGTCGTTGATCGCGACAAGCTCCACATCATTACGTGCGGCGATTAGACGGGTAACACAGCGGCCGATGCGGCCAAATCCGTTTATAGCTATCTTCAGCGCCATCACCTTATCCTAAACACAAAATAGGGGGTTATTTTACCAAAAATCGGTTATAATTTCGATTAAAAGAAGTTGAGGCTCATGAAGCTTGCACTCTACGGCGGCAGTTTCGATCCGCCGCATGCCGGACATGTCGCTGTCGTTACCAAAGCGCTGGAAGTTTTGAGTGTCGATAAGGTTATTATTGTCCCTGCATGGCGCAATCCGTTCAAGCCCTCCGTTGTCGCTGATGGAGCATTCCGTTACGAGTGGTTGAAAGAAATTTTTGCCCCTTTGGAAAAGGTAGAAATCAGCGATTTTGAGATCACCCAAGAAAAAAGTGTGTATACCATCGAAACGGTAAAACATTATACGACTCAATGCGATGAGATTTACCTCATTATCGGAGCCGATAATCTCGAAAAACTGCCAACTTGGCACTCTTTTAATGAACTTAATACTATGGTGCACTGGGTCGTTGCAGCACGCTCCGACATCCCAATCCCGGAAAATATGATTCGGCTCACTATCAACGCACCGATCAGTTCAAGCGATTTTCGTGCCTCGGGAAGCCCTTTGGGGTTGGAGGCGAATATCGAACAAAAAATTACAACCTACTACAAGGAACATCTGTGAACCCACGAATTGAAAAGATCAGTGCTATTCTCGATCAAAATAAAGCCGAAGCAATCGAAGTATTCGACCTTCATGGTAGCGATTATTTCGCCGACTACGTTATTCTCGCATCATCATTAGGAGAGCGTCACACCATAGCGTTGCTCGATCACCTCAAAAAAGGGCTCAAACCCGAAGAGCAGTTTTTGTACGTTGATGAAAGCGGAGACTGGGTTGCAATTGATCTGGGTGACATCCTCATCCATATCCTCACTCCGCAATACCGCGTTAAATACGACCTGGAAAGCTTTTTGGGCGAAATTACTGCACGAAAAAATAAACAATAATATCGTCATTCCGTGCCACGACACGGAATCTATCCATCTCCTGTATCAAGTACAAGATGACGAAAAATAGAGTTATCAAAAAAAAGTGGGATCAATGATGCGAATGATTGGATTCTTAGGTGTTTGGTTTTAGGAGTTGAAGGGTTGATAATTACGGTGTTTGTAAGTGGTGCGCCCGAAGGAATTCGAATCCCTGACCGCCGGTACCGCAAACCGGTGCTCTATCCAGCTGAGCTACGGACGCATTTTAAAGAGAACGAAATTATAGCTAGATAAGCTTAAAAAGTAATTAATACACCATCAGCGAAGCTGATTGATTTTTAGAACAAATTCTACTTCCGCTTTTGAAAGGCGAAGTTCTTTGGCGATAGCATCGACTTCCAATCCTTGATTGTAGCGGCTAATCACTTTTTCATCATCTAACCCGCTGATCGACGTAGGAAGAGAGAGATTTCGGATTCGCTCTTCGAGGTAACGTAATCGGTTCTCCGTCTTCTCTTTATAAGCACTCAAACTCCCTTCGATATGAGCCAATGACTCCAGGATCGGAACCGAGATTTCATTCACCTCACGCCCAAGCTCAGCATGAAGAGAACTCTGACTCATAGGAGTACTCTCTTGAAGCGAGGCAATAATCTCCAGCTCTTGCTTAAGCCGTTTGTCCATCATAAAGAGTTCACGATGCAGATCATCGACCGCCTTGGCAATCGAACGAATTTGTGAAGCGACTTCCCCCTCTTTGCTGATGACATAATAAATAAGCCCCATGAGTAATATTGCCAACGCGACAAGAGCTATCTCGATGGTGTAATTCATTCATATCCTTTTAAATGGCGAATTATAGCTCGCTCACGTGCCATCATGTAACTTGCCCAGTCGCTGGTATCTTTTTGGTGCATCCGAACAATTTTCGCCAGAGTAGGAGAAAGAGCCTCAAAATAAAAACTGACTTCCCTCTTAGGATGGACCGGCATTTCGAGTCGCGCGTAATAATTTTGGCCGATTTCAAGCTGCGGCTCAAGCAGTTCAAAATGCTCATACCCGATTCTACTAATCTTGCCCTCATACGATAACACAGTCCTCTTCGGTGCACTCAGGAGCAATACCTGTTCTAAGTGATCTATTTTTCGATACAGTTCAACCAACAGCTGTATCACTACCGTATCATCCACCGATTCACCTTTACTTCTTGCGTTACGGAGCCATTGGCCTATTGCATCATTTTCTACTTCGCTCAGCTGTATATATTCACGATCAAATTCAACTTTGTTGCTGCTCTCAACACTAAATATGATCTCTAGCGGAGCTTCAATCAAACGTACATCACTCATAGATTTACCACCTTATCTAAAATAATCAATCCGATAAACACAAAGCCCAAATAGCCGTTCACCGTAAAAAAAGCCCGATCGATCTGAGTAAAATCTTTACGTACGAGGTAATGCTCATACGTAAGCATCAAGGCACTAAAAACAATAGCGGCAACAGCAAAGAATCCTAACTCTGCGGTACTGACAAAGAGCCCCCAGAACAGAACACTCAAAAGATGAAAGGTAACGGAAATTTTAAGGGTAGCACTGCTCCCATAACGTGATGGGATAGAGTGAAGGCCATTTGTTTTATCAAATTCCATATCCTGCAATGAATACAGCAAATCAAACCCTGCCACCCAAAAAACGACGCCAATACTCAAATAAACGGACCACAGAGGTACCGTTCCCAAAACCGCTATTGCCCCTGCCATCGGTGCAAGGCCCAATGATATCCCTAAGACGATATGAGCCATCGAACTAAAGCGTTTGAAATACGAATAACTAAACAGTACCAGAAGTACCGGCAGACTCACATAAAATGCTAAATCGTTGACAAAATAGGCTACCGCCATAAAGACTAAAGCGTTGACAGCGGTAAAAATAGCAATGGATGCCCCGTCCAGACGGCCATCCACACTGGGACGTCCTGCTGTGCGGGGATTATATTGATCGTAAACGCGATCGACATAGCGGTTAAATCCCATGGCTGCATTACGGGCACTGATCGCTGCCAATGCACCCAAAATGAGAAGTTTAAAGCCAAACCAGCCATCCGCCGCTACGATCATCGCAATAAAAATAAAAGGGAGCGAAAAGACACTGTGCTGAAACATCACCAGCTCATTAAAGTCTTGTAATCTTTTCACTAATCGTTTCACAATAACCCTTTTCAATCATAATGACTTTATTTTATCGTAAATTCTCTTTGTCATCATAAAATCCGTTCGTGCTGAGCTCGTCGAACCATAAAATTACCCTTCGACAAAACAAGGATACCGCACGCGAAGCGATGTTTCCTTGAGCTCAGGGCGAACGCTTTAACTAAAAGTTATATAATGTCATTTATGAAAACCTTAGCGATTATCGGTTCCACGGCATCAGGCAAGAGTGATTTGGCACTCTCTCTTGCACAGCAGTATAATGCCCTAATCCTCTCCATCGATTCTCTCAGTATCTATAAAGAGATCGATATCGCCTCGGCTAAACCTTCCAAATCTGAGCTCTCAATGGTAGAGCATTTCGGCATTGATCGGCTCAAACCGGATGAAACAGCCAGCGTCATCACTTTTATCGATGAATATCACTCCATACGAAATAAAGCGTTGAGGGAAAACCGAAACATCATCATTGTCGGCGGAAGCAGTTTTTACCTCAAAAGCATGATCGATGGTTTATCTAAAATTCCCGATTATTCTCCTGAGACTCTGCAAAAAACAAAAGCTATGCTCAGTGATCTGAGTGAATGTCATCGTCTATTGAGCGATATCGATCCTCTCACAATGGATAAAATCACTCCAAGTGATACCTATCGGATCGAAAAAATGCTCCTCATCTATCTCGAATCGGGGTTGGCTCCCTCAGAATGGTTTCACGCTCATCCGCCGCAGCCGATCATCACCGAGTGTCCCGTACTCAATTTGCAGGTTGATCGGGAGATACTGCGCAATCGAATTGCTCTGCGTACCGACAAAATGATTCATTCGGGACTGATTGATGAAGTTGCCGAGCTCGAACGTCTCTACGGAAGAATCCCCAACAGTATGAAATCGATCGGGATAGTTGAAACATTGGAGTATTTAGACGGAAAACTGACAAAAAATGAGCTTATCGATCAGATCAGCATCCATACAGGACAATTAGCGAAGCGGCAACAGACTTTTAATACTCATCAGTTTACTTTGAGTGCCAGCGGTTTATCCGAAGAACTCATGGGTATCGCCGAAATAATTTTAAAATAGTGACAGTGCGTCTTTGGCCAGTTTTCCCCATGCGGAGTTTTTATCGGCTTTGATACTCGCATTAAACGCCTCTCTGGATTGACGTTTATTCCCCAATTTTTGCTCAATTGCTCCGATCAAATACTGCTGACGTGAGCGTTTTTCATTCACCAGCTTACGCGGATTTAGTGTTCTCAATACTTTTAACGCATCGGTGTCTTTTCCGATATTTTGGTACGATTGAGCCAACGTAAATTCAATATAAGGGCTTTGCGTATAGGTTTTCGTCCGCTCTTGCAACGCCATCACCTTACGAGCATAGGTTTGCGTCATCGCTTCATCTTTGCGTTTCAGCCCTAAACTCACCATTTGGGTATAACGCTCGATATCTTTAAAATCATTCTGGTAGGCAGCTTCGATCAATTTGACATGACGTATCATCCCCTCGGCATCTCCGACACGCTGTGCCGCATCATACATCGTGCGATAGATATCATTAAGCGGAGGGTTTTTCTCAACACCCAAAAGGGTTATCAGTTCTTCGCCCCCTTTAATCGCTTCTTTATACTCCCCTAAACCAAACTGCGTTTTTACCATACGCGATAGCCACACTTGACGTTCAGCTACCGATGGGGCTTTTAGATGTCTTTGCGCTATTTTTTTAGCGGTAGCATATTGTGTCGTTTTCAGTGCACAGTTAAAAAGGGCCTCATCCCATTCCGGAAGAAGTTTTATTTTGTACATTTTCTGAAATTTCATCGCCTCAGCGCATTTGCCCTCTTTCAAAAACGATTTTTCCAATCCAATGGCACTTTTTGAAATCAACGTATTGGTCTGCGGATACTCGGTCGAATCCAAACGGTACAGCTCATCTTCTAAATCCAATACCTCTTGGTATTTTTTCTCTTTTAATAATAACTGCGCTTTTTTATACAATGCTTTTCGACCGACACTGTCATCTCCGTAACGTCCAATCAGATCATCGTATTTTTTGATCTCTTCAGTGGTGTTTTTCTCCCCATCTTCAAAAAACAATCCGTCTTTTGCCCGTCGTACCTCTTCAACGAATTCACCGTATTTATACGTTTCCAGATATTCATTAAACCGTTTCAGCGCTTCATTTTGTTTTCCCGCTTTAGCATACTGAAATCCAAGATTTTTCAACAATTGCGGATGCACGGACGATTTCGGATCGATCACACTTAAAAGTGCCTCGGTAATGCGTAAAGCTGTTTTAGGATCGTTTCGGTCATAAAATGTTTCTGCCATTAGCATCGCATCTTCAAGTACTTCTTTTAAATACTTGGAATTTGCAGAGGTGATTTTTTCAATGTAATGTGCGGCTTGTTTGGTATTACCATTAGCCAGTTCAATCTGTGCGAGTCTAAATGCCGCTTTAGACGCTATACCGACATCACTGCTCGTTGCAAGTGAACGTTGATAATAAATCATCGCTTGTTTTGAACTGCCGGAATTTTCCAGCTGTTCTGCTTTGTAAATCATCCCGAGTGACGCAAATGGACTTTCTGATTGTTCATTAAACAAACGATCAAAAAAGTAATCGGCATCCGTACTCTGACCCACTTTTCCATAGGCGTTCCCCATATATGCCAATACCTCGGCAAGATTAGGGTCCGAAGAATAAAGTCTCAAAAACTGCTTACCGATTTCCAAGAGCTTTTCGGATTCATCTTCATAATGAAGCGCTCGAATTTGATAGAGCATCAATTCATTTTTAAAGACGGTTTTCGGATAATTTTTTAGAGTATATTCGGAGAGTTCAAGAACTTTATCGTAATCTTTAGCCTCATACGCCTTTTTCATATTCATATAATCGGTTACATCTTGCACTCGTGATATTTTGATCGGATTTCCCTTGAGATCCAATCCTCCAATATATGGGCGGTTATTTTTTTTAATTTTTACCGGAAAATTAATCCCATCGGCAGAAGGTGCCGAGATACTGAGCAAAGGGAGTTTTTTCGCATACCCGACTACACTCCAGTGGCTCGACTTTTTCACATCCGATTGATAGGTATCGGACTCTTTCGTGAGATTAAACACTACCGGCATTAATTTCATTTTAGACTTAGGAAGAATCGTTAGGGTGTATCCTTGGGGTGATGTGGCTGCACTAACGCTAAACCTTTCATTGTCAATCGGAGGAAATTTTTGTTTAGGGGATTTGGGAAAACGGCAGTCAATACGCTTTGTCTCACCAAAATCATCTTGTGTGGCTTGACACGTAAAGGGGGAAGATTCGCGAAGATGGAGAACGCTGTATTTTTCCCCACTCTCTTTACCGCTCTGAAGGGTAAGTTCTAATGCCAAAAGGGGGAACCAAAGAGATAGAATGATCCAGTATCTCAATCTATCCCCCTTTTATCTTCCTTTTAATAGCCGCTATTATACACGAATAGCGTAATAACTTTCAACAAAGGATTCACGGCAAAGACTGCAAAAATAGTCCCGACAACTGCTATCCCGATAATGGTTTTGAGAGAGAGTGAAGCATTCATAAAATAGAACTTTTCATACCCTACCATCGGCTCTTTCATAAACATGAAAACAATCAATTTGAGGTAATAATACCCTGCGATTGCCGAGTTAAGCGCCATAATAAGAGCCAGAACGGTATATCCTGCGCTTACCGCTGAACCAATCATGTATATTTTACCCCAAAACAGACCAAACGGTGGAATACCGGCGAGAGAGAGCATAAACAACGCCATCATCACCGCACCCATCGGCATGGTTTTTACCATACCTGAGAATTTTTCGTACGGATGATCCGAACTTTGTCCCGGAAGGAGATTTTTCTGACGGTTTACCCATAGCATGGTAAACGCACCAAGATTGGTAAAGCTAAACAATGCCCAATACAAGAATAAACCCGTATTTGATTGTGTCGTACCGATCAAAATTGCCGCCATTACAAAACCGGCATGACTGATAGAGCTGTACGCCAACATACGTTTAACATCGCTCTGAACCAATGCCCAGATATTCGAAGCGGTCATCGTCACAACCACTCCGATGTAGAGAATCACTTGAAGCCATACGACACCGCTGTGTACCAAGAATTCGAACAAACGCATTGCGACGACGAATCCTGCGATTTTCGGAACGATAGACATATAACCGGCAAGTGCCGCTGATGAACCCTCATATACGTCCGGTGTCCACGTATGAAACGGCACCATTGAGAGTTTGAATCCAAATGCCGCGATCATAAATGCCATTGCGACAAGTACATATCCGATATTGCTGTAATGATCTTCTGCCAATACGGTAGCAATTTGGTTAATTTCAACCGAACCGCTGATGGCGTATAAAATCATCGAACCGAATGCAAAGAAACCGGCTGCCAGTGCGCCCATCGTAAAATACTTCACTGCCGCTTCAAACGATTTAGAACGGTTGTGTAAGGCGATCAAGGTATAAAGTGCCAACGATGCTGTCTCTAAACCGACAAAAATCAAAATAAGATTATCGGTAGCTACCATAAACTGGAAGCCCGCAATCATAAACAAGAAGAGGGCAAAATACTCAGGATAATCATACTCATGAAAACGTTTTGAGGTTAGTGCCAATGGGATAAATAGCATGGACCCGACAACAATAATAATTTGTGAAAGGATCGCAATCCCATCCATCAGCATGACGTCAAAGAACCCTAAAATCGTTCCGTTTTTAAGAAAAACACCGGCAAAATCGACCAATGCACCCAAATCAAGGAGTAAGAAAAGAAGGCTGATCATTACGTATAATGATTTGTTTAACCCCCCCTTTATCATATCGATCACTAAAATAGTCAGTGCACCAACGATTGCGACAACCATCGGAGCTAAGGTCGCTAAATTAAGCGACGCTAGTGAAACATTAATCGGCTCCAACATTAGTGCGCCTCCTGCAGTGAGATAGTATCATTCTTACCTGTTAAATCAGGAATACGTGCTTTTGCTTCAGGACTTTGTGCTTTATCGTGCATCAACTGAATGACGGACTCAACACTGTTATTGATCGGCTCTAATACCGGTTTTGGATAGATACCCAACCAAATTGCCACGATAACCAAAGGTATCAACCCAAGCATCTCGGTACGGTTAACGTCTTTCAAGTTACGATTTGCCTCATTGGTAACGGTTCCAAAGAACATTTTTTTGTACGCCGCAAGCATATAGATAGCTCCAACGATAATCGCGACACCGGCGGTGAGGGTTAACATATGAGACTGTTTGTAAAAACCGAGTAAACTCAAGAATTCCCCTACGAAGTTAATGGTCAAAGGCAAACCGACAGAAGCCATCATCATGATTCCGAAAATGGTTGCATAACGCGGCATAACGGTTGCAAGACCACCAAATTCTGACATCAATTTCGTATGGCGGCGATCGTAAATAACGCCGACCAGCAAGAACAGCGCCCCTGAAACAACACCGTGTGCCAGCATTAAAAATACCGAACCGCTGACCCCTTCAACATTGAGCGCAAACGTTCCGAGGATAATAACCCCCATGTGAGAAACCGAGCTGTAGGCAACCACTTGTTTAATGTCTTCTTGCGCATACGCTACCATCGCCGTATAGATAATCATAATGATCGCGATAATAGCAATCGGGAACATAAAGAATACGGATGCGTCCGGGAACAATGGCAATGAGAAACGTACAAATGCGTACGTACCCATTTTGAGCAAGATTGCTGCCAAAATAACCGAACCGATGGTTGGTGCTTGACCGTGGGCATACGGAAGCCAGGTGTGGAACGGAAACATCGGAACTTTGATCGCAAAGCCCAAAAAGAATGCGGCAAACAACCACAACTGGAAGTTCTCCGGCAAAATCAAACGGTACCACTCAAGGATTGAGAAACTCCATTGTCCTGTTGCTTGGTAATAGAAGTACGCCATAAAGAGCATACCGACGAGCATCACCAATGAACCGGTAAAAGTATAAAGAAAAAATTTGATCGACGCGTAAATACGCAACGGTCCGCCCCATGCTCCGATGATATAGAGCATCGGAACAAGAGAAAGTTCCCAAAATACATAAAACACGATCGCATCAAGAGCGGCAAATACACCCACCATTGTCATTTCAAGAAACAGCAAGGTGATAATCAAATCTTTTAAACGGCGTGTTTCGGTTAATGATGCAATACCGATCAACGTGAAAAATGTTGAAAGGATAATGATGAACAGTGAAATTCCATCGACACCTAAGAGGTAATTAATACCAAACTGCGGAATCAACGGCATTGACTCCATAAACTGCATCCCCGAGATCATCGGATCGTACGCATACCACAACCACAAAGAGAGGACAAATTCGATGAATGCAACGGCAATACCGTACGCACGCATGCTATCCTTTGTGACGACAAACCCGAGCATTGCAGCCAATGCAGGGAAGAAAATTAAAAGTGTTAAAATATGATCTATCATCATTACTCCTTAAGCGCCAACCGCGTTGTATCCGACGGTAAAGGCGAAGGCCAGTGTTATTAAAACAACTAAACCGACGACCATCCAACGAAGCATCGTGGAGAGATTTCCATTTTGAATATCGCGTGTATTTTCACCCGTTTTGTAGATGATATTTGCGATCCCATCAACCGTTGCATCAACGATTTTAAGATCGATTTGTTTCCACGCGATTTTAGAGAGTTCTGCATACGGTTTAGAAAACACCTCTTCATAAAACTTCGGAATGTAATACTGATTCCAGAGTAATTTGTAGCCAAAACTATTTTCCATTTTAGAGGTACCGTCCGGTACGCTGTTCCAATTGCTGTATTTTTTGTAAGCGAATGCAATTGCCGCGATTACAAACAGTTGTGTTCCGATCGTCATAATCCAATAGGTCATTTCACTGTGTACATGATATTGGGTATCGGGGAGAATGTTAATCACCAATTGATAATAGGTCATTTTAAATGAACCTGCAATGATTGCCAAAATAAGCAATGGTGACATTCCCACCAACATAAATTTGTACGCTTCATGCGGGTGGATACCGAAAAGCTTATAACGCTCTTCCCCATGGAAGATCAACGCTACAAGACGGAATGAGTAAAACGCTGTTAGTCCTGCAGTCAATAACAATACCGTATAGATAACATAATGGTGTTCAACAAATCCAACTTCCAAAATCAAATCTTTCGAGAAGAATCCGGCAAACGGATAGATACCGGCCAATGCGACGGAAGCGAGGGTCATCATAATAAATGTCCCTTTCATCACTTTGCGCAATCCACCCATCTTAAACGGATCGAGTTCATCGTGCATGGCGTGCATAACATTACCCGCACCGAGGAACAACAACGCTTTGAAAAAGGCATGTGCCATAAGGTGGAACAATGCAACCCAGTATGCGCCCAAACCTGCGGCTACGAACATGTATCCGAGCTGTGATAGGGTTGAATACGCGATGATACGTTTCATATCGCGGTTAACCAGTGCCATCGATGCCGCAAAAAGGGCAACAAAAGCCCCGAGGCTTGCAATGAAGATCCCGACATTCGGGATCAAATCATAAATCGGATTGGCACGAACAACGAGATAAACCCCTGCGGTAACCATGGTTGCCGCATGAATCAATGCAGAAACCGGAGTAGGACCTTCCATCGCATCGGCAAGCCATGTATGGAGTGGAAACTGCGCCGATTTACCCATCGCCCCGATAAAGAGGAAAATACCGATCCATGTTGTAACCACTAATGGAAGGTTTCCAATTTCAGCAAATACGACATCGTATTGGAGTGAGCCGGTATTCCAGTACAACAAGAAAATACCGATTAACATCCCAAGGTCAGCGATACGGTTCATAATAAACGCTTCATTCGCTGCCCACGTAGCCGACTCTTTGTGGTACCAAAAGCCGATGAGTCCCCATGAGCAAAGACCAACACCTTCCCATCCGATAAAGAGACCTGCAAAGTTATCACTCATAACCAGTACCATCATCGAGAAAACGAATGCTGAAAGCCATGAGAAGAAGCGGTTAAACCCTTTATCGTGATCCATATATCCAATAGAGTAGATATGAACAACGGTTGAAACGATGGTAACAACCATCATCATAACAACACTTACTTGATCGACCACAAATCCAAACGGGATATAAAGATCACCTGTCGCCATCCATGTCATCATTTCGGTATGAACAATATGTCCGCTCAAAACGTAAGAGAGCAAAATCGCACTACTCACAAAAGAGGTAAAGAGTAATCCCGATGCCACGATACCGACATGCTGCGATTTAGGTGATGCACTGAAAAGAGCCGCATAAAGCGACCCTACCAGTGGAGCAAAGAGTGCAATATATAAATAAAGTTCCATAGCCTATCCTCGCATTGAATTCATTTGATCTAGGTCGATCTTACCGGTACGTTTGTACCATACGATGAGCAGACCAAGCCCGATCGCTACTTCCGATGCCGCAATCGCGATAATGAAAAATGCAAACATTTGCCCGCTCAAATCACCGATATAGTGAGAAATCGCCGCAAATGCGATGTTGGTTGCATTAAGTAAAATCTCGGTTGCAAAAAAGAGCATCAAAAGATTTTTACGGCGCATGACCCCGATCAAACCGATTGCAAACAAAATAGTGGATAAAACAAGATAATGGGTGAGTGTAACTTCCATTAGTGGTGTCCCCCTGCTTGTATTTCTTCAAAACCATCGTCAATTGAACCGATATCTTCTTCTTTCATCAACGTTAATGATTTATCCATTTTTTTACCGGCCAAAACAATCCCGCCGATCATTGAAACCAACAACATAACCGCTGCAAGTTCAAACGGAACAAGATATTTCGTAAAGAGAATCATACCGACGGCTTGAGAATTACCGACACCTTCTTGGATCGGGTAAAGGGCTTGAATATTATTGGAAACGATCGGTGCTACGAAAATCGCTACCACCATGACTGCCGCTAACGTACCCAAAACAAATACGATTTGCGGATTAGTCCGTTTTTCAACCACATTACGAGTAGTGTCAAAAAACATCATACCAAATGCATACAACGCCATAACCGCTCCGGTATAAACAATAATTTGGATCGCACCCAAAAAGTCGGCACCCAAAATAAAGAAAAATGCCGAGATGAAAATCATCCCCGCCGCCATTGCGGTAATCGCATAAAGCGCTTGGCTCGTCATAACCGTGATGGTAAACATCACGATCGTGAGGGCCGCAAACAGATAAAAAGCGATTGCTTCAAACATACATTGACTCCTTAATACGCCAACGGGGTCTTTTTGACCGACGCGTCGCTTCCTGGGATGATGGCTCCGAAGCCTGGGTATTCTGCTTGTTCACCTGCTTTTAGCAAATCAAGCGGGGTTAACATATCGTCTTTGATAACGAAATGGGCGCGTTGTTCAGAGGCATTCTCATAACGCCCGCCATGAACGATAGCCAGCTCAGGACACACTTCAGCGCAATAACCGCAGAAAATACAACGACCGAGGTTGATGCTGTATTCGGTTACCTCTTTACGGCTGTTCTCATCGATACGGGTGTCCATACGGATACAATCGGAGATACAGATTTTTTCACACAATCCGCATCCGATACAACGCTCATATCCAGATTCCCACAAACGTAACAGTTTATGAACCGCACGGTAACGCGGTCCGATAGGGAGCTTTTCAAGTGGATATTGGAGCGTATGGATGTCAAATTTGATCATCTCGCGCAGTACTACCCAAAGACCTACGAAAAGCTCTCCGTTAAACGTACGTTTGACTACTTGTTTAAATTTATCCCATCCTGAAGTCGGATAGGTTTCGATATCAACATAATAATAAGCCGATGACTCGCTCACATTACGATTCGTAAATGGTTCTTCATGATGCATAACCCAACCTCCTTAGAACATCATCACGATACCGGTGACAACAATGTTGAGCACCGCGATCGGCATTAATACTTTCCAACACAACCACATCAATTGGTCAGGTCGAACATCCGGCCATGCAGCACGGGTCCAAAGGAAAAAGAAAAAGAAAAACGCTACTTTCATCAAGAGCTGAATTGCCCCTGCGATAGTCCCATCACCAAAACCGCCCAAGAAGATGATTGCAATTACAAACGAGATAAAGAACATATTCGCATATTCACCGATGAAGAAAAGACCCCAACGCATACCCGAATACTCCGTACCGAAACCGTCGATAATTTCATGGTCGTTTGCAACAAGGTGAAACGGAGTACGTCCTGTCTCAGCAAATGCGGCAATCCAAAAAAGGATAAACGCGACCGGCTGCGACCATACGATCCAGTGGGTGATCCCTCCTGCTTGATAGTTATTGATGTCGATTAATGACAATGAACCCACCATCATCAACGGTGCCAATAACGATAATCCCGAAATAACCTCATACGAAATGAAGATCGCGGCACTACGTGCTGCAGAGATCAATGACCATTTGTTCGCTGATGCCATCCCCCCAAGGAGCGGTCCGTACAATCCGATGGCCATAACCCCTAAAACGTAAAGAATACCGACATTGATATCGGCAACGATCGGATGCACTGTGTATCCAAATACCGTAAACTGCGGCCAAAACGGAATTGCCGCAGAAGCCATAAATGCCGTTGCCGCCGTAATAACCGGAGCGATTTTAAAAATCGGCTTAACGACATTTTGAGGGATAATATCCTCTTTGGTAAAGAGTTTGATCCCATCCGCTGCAACTTGAAGCAATCCGAACGGTCCGACGTGCATCGGTCCAAGTCGGCGTTGCATGAACGCCAGCACTTTACGCTCAAAATAGGTCCCAAGACCTGCGAGCGCTGAGAAGATCAACAAGATTACGACGATTTTAACAATCGTTTCGATGATAAATGCTACATCCATGCTTTACACCTTTTGAATTGATACGCACGTAAAACGGTAACCGTCAAACAGTGCCTCAGAATTGATAGCGGCATCAAATGTCGGAAGATAAGCGATATCTCCCTCGATTTTACCGTCTTTAATGATGCTAACGCTTAATTCACCGCGCGCGGTTTTAACGCTCACCGAGTCCCCTTCATTCCAGCCATTGGCTTCCATTGCCGAAGCGGATACATATAAACCTCCGCTTGCTTGAAGTTGATGCGATACTGCCGTGAACGGTGAAAATTGAAGTA
Source organism: Candidatus Sulfuricurvum sp. RIFRC-1 (assembly GCF_000310245.1). Lineage (NCBI taxonomy): Bacteria > Pseudomonadati > Campylobacterota > Epsilonproteobacteria > Campylobacterales > Sulfurimonadaceae > Sulfuricurvum > Candidatus Sulfuricurvum sp. RIFRC-1. The sequence continues at coordinate 227,122 of NC_020505.1, read as the reverse complement.
CCGGATTCGCCAAATAGACCACTTTATCGGTGATCGCTGCATTCGAATCAAATCCTTTAACACTTTCATCACCGCTTGTCGCACTATTTTGAACATCAAGGCAATAACCTCGAACCTCTTCACCGCTATTGGTATAGTGATTCGGAAGGGTATCGAAATCGATTCCTTTAAAACCAGCAGTAACCGGAAGCTGAGCCGTGTAATCGACCGTCAATTTTGCACTAACGCCTAAAGAAGAGGCAATATCATTAAGAACGTATCCACCGTATCCGAGAGCCGCATTGGTTGGATTGACCCGTTTGTCGATGCCGGTCAATGTCCCCTCTTGCTGATTCAGTGATGGCATATCCAAATCACCGTTACCTAATGCACTCAAGATAAAATCACCCGCTGTGTTATAACCGATAGTAAAACTACCGCGTGTACTGTCAAGATCACAAATCAGCGCTGCCCCGAGGGTATTGGAGAGATTCGGGATCATCGTTACACTGAAAGCTGTGTATTTTTCAATCAACGCAACAAGACGAGCACAATTATCACTGTGTGGATGGGTATAAAGGTCAGGTCCTACCATCAGGCTGAACGTCTCTTTTTTTGCCAAATATTTGGTCAAAGTATCACTAAATCCTGCCGGGGCATTCAAAAGAGCAAAGAGGGCATTCTCATCCACTTCCACCTCTTTCGAGACTTTTTTCTTGATCGTTTTGGTGACCTCTTCGCTCACCTCTTCTTCGATTCCACTCTCTTCGTTAAGCACTTTTTTCACAACGGTTTCGGTCACTTTTTCATCGACTGTCTCTTCCACTGTAATAGTTTTCGTCGAATGGAAACTTGCCAAATACTTCGTAATGGCTGCGGGTAATGAGTCTTTATCTCCGAAAAGATCGAGCATCAAATACAGTGCCGCCTCTTCCATCATCGGTGCGTGGTTGAACTGCGTGACGTTTTTGGACATATCGGCGATAACAGGATCGTTGATCGGGTGGAAATACAATCCCGCCCCTTTGTTCATCGACAATGCGTTGTTCATCGCGAAACGGGCATTCGGATTATCGGTTTTGAGCGCACTTCCGATCGAAACGACAAAATCGGATTCATGAACTTGTTTTAAATCTCCGCCGTAAAGCGATTTACCGCTCACACCGCTGTAGCTAGTCAAAAAGTTTTTGAGCGCTAACGCTTCGTTATTCACCAAGCGATAGCCGTACTTCTCGCTCAAACGTTGAAGGATCATCGCCTCTTCGTTCGTGATCGTCGACGTAAAGGCAATGGTGTCCGCTTTTTTGAATGCTTCGATTGCGGCATCAAAGGCTGGTTTATTTTTCACAACATCACGATTTTCAAAATCGTACCCGTAGCGTCCCGCACCGCAGAGAGAGACATAGTTCCACTCATTTTTGACACGGTAAATTTTAGCCTCCGGGTTTTCGATAGAGGTGTGTTTAATATCATAGCTGAGCTGACATCCCGCCGAACAGTGTGCACACGTCGCCGGAATCTGCTTATGTTCCCATGCGTTTGAGGTATACTGATAATCACTGCTCACAAGTGCACCGACCGGACATACCGATGAACACTCACCGCAATCGGTACAATCAAGGGTGTCACCGCCGTTTGGAGCGATCAACGATTTGTTGAGCTTGTTCCACATCGCATACGCGTCTTTCGGCATCGATTCTTTGAATTCAGCCTCAATCGCATCACTTCCGCGAGCTACCGTGGAGAGTGCCGCATCCCCGATCATGTCTTTACAAACGGTAATACAACGCTCACACATAATACACAATGCCGGGTCATAGTGAATCAATCCCCAATTCTGTGCCGGCTTATGGGTATCTTTGATCGAATACGTTTGTGAATCGACACCCACTTCCAATGTATAATTTTGAAGCTCGCACTCACCCGATTGGTCACACACGCCGCACTCTAACGGATGATTCACATCGTAAACTTCCATAATGGCTCTGCGCTCTGCCAAAATATTCGGAGTGGTAGTGGTAATCTCCATCCCGCTCTTAGCTTTTGCATTGCACGCATAAACTTGTTTGCCGTCGGCTTCAACCAAACAGATACGGCACGCCAATGTCGGCGAACATCGTGTAAGATAACAAATAGCCGGAATAAAGATCCCATTAGCACGTGCCGCATTGAGGATGTATTCACCCTCTTGCGTTTGGACCGCTCTACCGTCTATGGTTATCGTGATTTCATTCATGATCCACTCCCCATCTTCATAATTTTCACCTTTTCAAAACGATATTGTTCATTCAATGCACCAAATGCCGTATCATACGCCGGAACCAAAGCAATGGTCCCTTTGAGAAGCGAATCAAGTTTAAAGATGCGCTCTTGTGTCTCACCGGCAAATTCAATGCGAATTTTATCACCATCACCGATTTTTGCAGCAGCGGCAAACTGTGCTGAACCGCGCAATGCTGCCTCTTTTTCGAGCTGTGATGTACGGGCCGTGTAAGCGTTAAACTGGTTTACCGGATTACAGCGATAGACAACCGTGCCGTTAAATTCCGGCAAATCCTCAATCTCTTCCAAAGTACCGTCAGCTTCAACATCACAGGTTTCAAGCATATAGCCGCGATAATCTTCACCCAACGCGCCGAAAAAGTTTCCTAAATCATCGAATGATTTTTCGGCAAATCCCTTTGAAGCAGGGAGTTTAGCCGTATAATCAATGGTATTTTCTGCACGTAATCCAAGAGCATTCGCTAAATCATTCAGGGTATATCCCCCAAACGCTACCGCAACATTGGTTGGCAATACTTGATGATTGATACTGACAAATGTCCCCTCTTGGCTGTTGAGAGACGGCAGTGTAAGATTAACATCTCCAAGAGAACCCATCGTGTATGAACCCGAAGCATTGTAACCGACAACACTCTCACCGCCGTTATCAACATCCAGATCACAGATCAAAGAAACTCCGATTGTATTAACACTTGAAGCAACAACCACAACCGAGAACTCAGTATAAGTCTCAATCATCGCGCACAAGCGGGCGATGTTCTCTGCGCGCTTATGATTCAGGACATCGCTTCCGATTACGAGTGTTTTTCGTTTCGCTCTGGCAAATGATTTTGCGATGCGCGCATACTCTTCATCGCCTACATTGCTTTCGGCGCACAAATACCCCTCATCCAATCCATCAAAGAAGTTGCGGGTTTCATCACTCACATCAGCACTCTCAAGAAGGGTTTTTGCGAGCATTGCCACAACTCCCTCTTCCGTTCCCACTTCGTATTTCACAAACTGAGTTACAACATTTTGAAGCAATTCATCTTCGATCGGGTGCATATAAACAACTTTTGCCCCTTTATGACGAGCTGCCGTTGTCATAGCATAACGAACAGAGGGATTGTCAGTCGTAATGCGTCCGCCAAGTACAATGATCCCATCACTTTGAGCAATTGCATCGAGGCTTCCACCAAACGCTGTTTTGCCGCTGATCGAACTGTAAGCCGCCATAAAATTCTGATATGCACGTGCTTCTTCGTTGTAGAGTTTTAGCCCCATTTTTTCTTTGAGTTGCTGAAGAATCAGGGCCTCTTCGTTGGTAATCAGTGAATTAAAACGAATCGCACTGCCATTTGATAATGCACCGATTGCTTTAGCAAATTCGGATTCGTCTTTAGTTGCTTGAACCGCAAAGTCAAATCCAAATCGCCCTGCTCCGCAGAGAGTCGTGTGTTCAAAATCGTTTGTTACACGATAAATCTTCGGCGCAGCACCAATCGAATTTGACGTGTGACGCACTTCATACATCAATGAACATCCTGCCGAGCAATGAGCACATGTAGCGGGAATTTGTGTAAGTTCCCAAGCATTTGCACTGTATTGAAAATCACGACTCACCAGTGCACCAACCGGACATACCGCAATACACTCACCGCAGAACGTACAATCGAGTTGTTCAGAATTTTTTGGGATTACCGCCGATTTGTATCCGCCAAATTGGAGTTCAATCGCATCGTCTCCGATAATCTCATTACAAACATGAACACATTTTTCGCACAAGATACAAAGGGAAGGATCATAATTGATCAATCCCCAATGCTCGATCTTGCGGTGCTGATCTTTGGCGCTGAAATGTTGTGCAGAAACCCCAAATTCCAACGTTTTATTTTGGAGATCACATGCACCTGATTTGTCGCACACACCGCACTCTAACGGATGGTTGACATCATACAGACGCATGATATTGGTCCGTTCCTGCTTCAAACGATCCGAATCGACCGTAACGGCGAGCCCTTCGGTAGGAGGGGTTTGACAGCTAAGAATCAATCCATCCGTTTTGTCCGTTTCAACCACACACAAACGACATGATGCGCACGGAGTCGTTTTTTCCAAGTAACACATCGTCGGGATATAAAATCCCGCTTTACGTGCCGCTTGGAGGATACTCTCCCCTTTTTGCGCCGTAACGGGTTGATTGTTAATCGTAAAGTTAATCATCCATCCCCCCTTAATGTGCGACCATCGCAATGTAGTAACAGCGCATACAGCGCTCCGCCTCTGCGAGTGCCTCTTCTTGTGTAAAGCCGTATTTCACTTCACGGTTATTATCGCGTCGCTCATCCACGGTCAGAACTTCACTGTGTTGACGCGGCAAGCCCGGAAGCCATCCTTGGATCTTCTCTTTTTTATCATAGACTTTGAGTTTACGGAGGTGATCTTCCATAATCTCATCATCGGTGAGGCTAATCTCACCATTTACCACATAGCGTGACATCACCGATGCGGCACGTTTAGCTTGACCGACTGCATTGACGATCGTCATCGGACCGTATTCGCAGTCCCCTGCGGCAAAAATCCCTTTGCGTGAGGTCATGTAATCTTTTCCGTTGGTTTTGATCGTCGCCCATGAGGTACGCTCAATCTCCCACTCTTGCGGAAGAAGTTTCAAATCGGCGCTTTGGGAAACGGCAGGGATAAGATAATCACACTCCATCTCAAAACTTGCCCCTTCGATTTTCTCCAAATTCGGACGTCCGCCGTTTGGATCAGGGACCAGCTCATAACGATCGATGATCAACGATTTTAAAACATCGTTTTCATCTTTCATCTCCGCAACCGCCGAGTGGAAAATAAACTCTACACCCTCTTCGACCGCTTCGTGATACTCTTCATAGGTTGTATTTTTAATGATTGTTTTCTCATCACGGCGATACAACATCACTACTTTTTTAGCGTTTGCACGGATTGCACAGCGGACAACGTCCATTGAGGTAAATCCGCCCCCGACGCACACCAGCGTTTTGCCGGTCAAATCAACAAAGTCTGTCGATAACATATGACGTTTTTGATCGGCTTCAGGGACCATAATGTCGTATTTAACTTGGAGGTTGACCTTGTCCAAAAAGTCGATCGCTCCCCAGTATCCTTGAATCTCGGCACGTTCGTTATCACAATAAACTTTTTTCGAAATACGGGTTCCGGTAGCTACCAATGTTGCGTCGTACTCGTTTTCAAATGAACGCATCATGTCAGCGGTGACTTTGCTATTCGTGATAAAGTTCACCCCCAAAGAGCGAACCGCTTCGATATCTTGATTGTATTTATCAATCGGCATACGGTATTCAGGAACCCCGACTGCTACCTCACCGCCAAGAACCGGAAGTTCTTCGTAGACATCGACATCGATTCCGTCCAGTGCAAGGTAATACGCACCGGTAAGCCCCGCTGGACCGGCACCGATTACGGCTACTTTTTTACCTATTGAGGCTTTTTGCTCGCTCGGATGGAAGAACCCGAAACCGTGATCAGTCTCATAGTCGGCACCCAGACGTTTAAGCTCCATGATCGAAATCGGCTCATCCAGATTGCTGCGGCGGCACTCGGTCTCACACGGATGTGGACAAACACGTCCACAGGTATGGGCAAGCGGCATCGTTTGACGGGTCGCCATCAGTGAATCATCAAAACGCAAATCGCGAACACCCTCGATGTATGCTGGAATATCGACATGTGCCGGACAGGCATCCATACACGGAGCAGTGATTTTCGCGATATAGCTGGTATCTTCCAAATGATAATGTTTGGAAGGTTTTTGGTTCTCGATACACGCCATAAACTCCGACTCGAAGTGAGTCATAAGATCAAGCAGCGGATTCGGAACGGTTTTACCGATCTCACATTTGGAAGTCTCCTGCATTGTGCGAGAAACTTCTTTGAGATGCTCCATATCGGCAATTGAGCCCTCACCGCGAGCGATTTTATCGAGCAAATCGTATAAAATACGTCCACCCCATCGTCCCGGTGCACAGCGTCCGCACGCTTCAGAATAGACCTGATACTGCGCCGCGTATTCCGTTGCTAAACGAACGACATCGACATCAGGATTGAAAAGCGCCACACCGTCCCAGCCGATAAATGCTTTGGAATGGGCATGTTCGTTGTATTCCAACGGAAGGTTATAAGCAGAATTTTCCCAAGCATCGTCAGCTTTGCCGATGTTATTGATCTGCTCACCCCGCCACGTGGAGAAATAGACTTTACTCACAAGCATTCCTTATTTTTTGACCACAATGGTCCAGTCAGCTTCGTTGAATTTCAACGAGTTCATGAGCTCACACCCAAGTTCTTTAACCAAATCAGCGGACTGCTGTACGGGTGTAAAATCACCGATTTCAAATAAGAAAATCAACACTTCACCCTGTGCTGCTTCATTTTTGATAATTTCGGACATGCGGCCTGCAAAGTTCTCTTTCAAATGACGTAAATCGTAACGTTTCACTGCATGCTCCTTTTAGCGGTCAACTTCACCGAAGACGATGTTAGTCGTCCCGATGATAGATACAACGTCCGGGATATAGTGACCCGGCAATAAGTCGGTCAAAATTCCGGTGTGCCAGAATGACGGCGCACGAAGTTTTAGACGGTACGGATAAGCTCCGCCTTGAGAATTGATGTAATACCCAAGCTCACCTTTAGGCGATTCGGTCGCAACATAGACTTCTCCTACCGGAGGGCGCATCCCCTGTGTCACAAGGACAAAGTGTTGCATTAACGAGTAGTTTTGGGTCATAATATCGATTTTTGGTGCTGAAATGTATTGCGGTGCATGGGCCATCAGTGCCGGCTCAGTCCCCTCATACATATCGATCACTTGGTACAAGATTTTTGCCGATTCACGCATCTCTGCCATGTAGAGTTTATAACGGGCATAGTTGTCCCCTTTATCGGAAACCGGAACGTTGAACTCAACTTCGTCATACAGCTCATACGGCTCTTCTTTACGGATATCCCACTCGACGCCAGACGCACGGAGCATTACCCCTGAACATCCCCAACTCTGAGCCATCTCTTTAGAGATAACCCCGACATTTTCCATACGCATCAACCAGATACGGTTGCTGTCGAGAAGGTCTTCGTAGTCTTTGATGTTTTCCGGCAATTTATCGAGGAATTTACGCAAATCGGCGATAAAGTTATCCGGCAAATCAAGCGGTACACCACCGATGCGGATCGCTGCATGGGTTAATCGCGCCCCACAGTAATCCTCAATCAAGTCCATCAAATACTCACGCTCGCGGAATGCAAACAAGAACACCGTCATCGCACCGATATCGAGTGCTGTCGTCGCCAACCAGAAAAGGTGAGACATCAAACGGTTCGTCTCAAGAAGCATCATACGGATCACTTTTGCACGGCGCGGAACATCAAGCCCGATTAGCTCTTCTACTGCCAATGCAAATCCGTAGTTGTTTGAACTTGAAGCGATATAGTCCATACGGTCCGTTGTCGGCATGAACTCATTGTAGATCATGTTCTCCGCCATTTTTTCCATACCACGGTGGAGGTATCCGATATCCGGATGCGCTTTTGTGATCTGCTCTTGCTGCAAATGGAGCATCAAACGGAGCTGTCCGTGAGCGGAAGGATGCTGAGGCCCGAAGTTTAGGATCAGTTCATTATCGTGCCGGTCAAATGTAATGTTTTCGAAAAAGGGTCTAAGTCTATTGGATTGCTGCATACATGATCCTTAACGGTCGCGATCAGAGATCACGACACTTTTTTCTGCGTCAAATTTTTGGATGAGGAATACTCCCTCATTCTCTTGATAACATAACGGCGTATCCGGTTCACCTTGGCTGATGTCGGCACCGTGCGGTACTTCGTGACCCAAACGGGAAAAACGTTCGGTGTCGTAGCGATCCACACGGGCAGGATCACGGTTTTCAGGCCCGATAATCTCTCGTGCTTCTTTACCGAAAATTTTATCGACTTCATACCATTGAGCAAACTCATCCCCTTGGAGCGGATAGGTTTTACGAAGTGGGAATCCTTCCCAGTCATCCGGCATCAAGATACGTTTCATAAACGGATGGTTATTGACCACTACGCCGAACATGTCGTACATCTCACGCTCTGACCAGTCAGCTGAACGGAAAAGGGATGAAACACTTTGAATCGATTCTTTTTCAGAAATTTTACATTTGATACGAATACGTTTGCGTTTTGACATACTGAGCATTTGATAGAAAATCTCAAATTTCCCCTCTTGTGCCAACCAGTCGATCGCAGACATCTCCGAGAGTTGATTGTAACCCAACTCATTTTTAAGTAGTTCAATTACACTGTGGTTGTCTGCTGCATTAATCACGACAACCATTTGTTTGACTTGGATATACGCATCCAAAACGTCGAACGAAGCTTTAATCGCTTCGAGATCGTGAGCAAATACTGCATCTTCACTGACATCACTTTTCGCTACTTGAGGGGCAACCCAGTAACGGTCGGTGTAATAAGGTTTTTTCTGTACGTCGTCTTTAGGGGTGTAAGCTCTCATTACATCAACCTTTTTGGTTTTTGAGCGCGAGATGCACTCTCACGTCGGATTTTTTGCTGTAACAGCAATACGGCATATTGCAATGTCTCAGGACGAGGCGCACAGCCGGGAAGATACAAATCGACCGGAATAACACGATCAACCCCTTGAACCGTTGCATAGGTATTAAACATACCGCCCGTGTTGGCGCATGAACCCATTGAGATAACCCATTTAGGTTCCGTCATTTGATCGTACAAACGGCGAATAAACTCCGCATGTTTTTTCGTCAATGTTCCTGCAACGACCATCAGCTCTGCTTGACGCGGAGAAGCACGGAAAATCGTACCGAAACGGTCGAAGTCATAGCGTGATGCCCCTGAAGCCATCATCTCGATACCGCAACAGGCCAAACCGTAGGTCAATGCCCAGATAGAATTTGATCGACCCCAGTTGACTACTTTGTCGATTGTCGTCAATGCGACGGGAAGTCCACCGTCTTTGAGATAATTTACTTGATGTTGTGCCATTCGAGAGCCCCTTTCTTCCACGCATAAACAAAACCGATAGCCAGTAATAAGATGAACATCATCATCTCAACGAATCCGAACCACCCTAAAAGTTTAAAATCAATTGCCCATGGAAACATGAAAACGATTTCCACATCAAACAATAAAAACAACAACGCAAACAGATAAAACTGCGTTGAAATACGGTTCGGCTGCTTTGTCACTTCAGGTCCACATTCGTAAACCGAGAGTTTAATCTTTTCAGTATCTTTAGCCGCTAGCGCGCGACTCGCTAAGCGTGCAATGACTGTTGTGGCATAAAATGCACCAAACGTTAACACAAACAGTACAAATACCCCAAAATAGGGATTTGCTACGTTGTAATGCTCCATAGTTCCGACCTTCTTGTGGTTGATGGCATATCCCGCAGCAGAGGAATTCTCCGCCACGCTATACGGTTTTTATAAAAACAGTTATTGCACTATAACAAAAAGAGAATTAAACAAACCCTTATCAATCCCACATTTATATGGGTCTGTCACTATAAGAAACATTAGCATATTGGGTTTTGGAGATAAATGTTAAATTACGTAACACTTTTAGGAGATTATTCTAATTTCGTGTCAAATCGGAACAATCTAACGAATGCAAGTCAAAAAATTTGCATTTTTCCTAAAACTTTTTGTGCTACTTATTGAAGCAATGTTAATTTTTCTCTTGAAGCATACGATCCAATGTCGCAAATACGCCATCACTGGCGTGTTCCATCTCTTCAAACACTTTTACAAAGTGTTCTGAGCCGATCCCCTCTGTTTTCATCAAATCAAAAATCTTATGGGTTGAATTATGCACAATCGCATGCGGGCTCTCCAGTGACGAATAGCTGGCAGTTTTTTTGAAAAAATTGGCACCTTCTCCTTCATAATACCATTTACCCAAACGACAGTTATGATGATCGACGAACGCAAACTGCTCTTTATGCGTAATAGCGGAGAGATACGTATTTACTTTCCAGATAATATGATCAAGCTTTGCCAAACTCATAAATACGCGTTCCGCCGTATGCTCGGTACTGCTAAAAGTTTCACGCATCATCTGTGCGTTGCGATCCATATTGGCATTGAAACTTGTAATCGATTCATTCGATTCTTGAATGCTTTCTTGAACCTGCTCAAACTTCTCACCGATCGTGGTAACATCCTGCTTCATCGACTGCAATGAGATATTGATCTCACTGATCGCTTTGTCCGTTCTATCAGCAAGTTTACGTACTTCATCGGCAACTACAGCGAACCCTCGTCCGTGCTCGCCGGCACGAGCCGCTTCAATAGCTGCATTAAGGGCAAGTAAGTTGGTTTGATCGGAGATATCTTTTATCAGTACCAAAATGCTGGCAACATCCTGCGCCCGTTCTGATAACGCCCCTACTGTTTCCATCGATTCAAGGGCTAGATGGTTTAATCCCTCTAACGTATTGGATATGCTTGATGCTTTATGCCCTAGATCAACGATATTTTCCAACAATGCAGTGGATTGGGCAATATTATCTTTGGATGAAGAGACCGATGTGGCCATATTTCCCTGAACATCGATCAGATTTCTTTTGAGCTGTTCGTTTTGATAGGTCATCATTATCGATGCATTCTCACATTTGTTTTGATCATTTTGTTGTTGGAAAAGGAGTTCTTGTTCGCGTAAACGCTCTTCTAAGCGTCGGTTCTCCTCCTGAAGAGTAGTATTGTCTTGTTTAACACGTTCTAACTCATTTTTTAATGCAGTATCTTCACCAAACCAACCCACAGTATGCTCCCGTAATCACGCTTTTTTTTACTAGTCGTTGATTATACTCTGAGTGATGCAAAAATACAACATTTATGTAAAAATTAACAATGATAGTGATTATTTTTTGATAATTTTAATGATTGATGAATCCCATCGATTTTTCCCCTTCGAAACTGCCGGAACGCTCTTTCTTAATTTCGCCAATGAAATCTTCAAGTTTAAAGCTCCCCTCTTTGCGTGCAGCAACCTGATAGGCAGTATTTTTGACGATCAGATTGATCTGCCCGCCCGTAAGAGGATAAGAGGCGAGTTTCTCCACATCAAACCCTTCCTCATACGGTGCATTTTTCGGAAGCATCATCTTCCACAGTGTGACACGCTGTTTCTGATCCGGTTTTTTAAATTCGATTTTATAATTGAATCGGCGCGAAAAGGCCTGATCGATGTTTTCGAGGAGGTTGGTCGTCGCGATCAAAATCCCCTGAAACTTTTCGATTTGCTCCAAAAAGATATTTTGCATCTGATTGTGCATCTGATCGGCAGATGTCCCCGCACCTTGCGAACGTGATGAAAGAAACTGATCGGCTTCATTCAGGAGCAAAATCGGTTCTGTTTTCGTTTGCTTCGTGAGATCCGCATAGGTATCAAAAATCTTTCTCACATTTTTTTCCGACTCACCGACGTACATCGAGAGGATTTTGGAGCAGTCAAAACTCAAAACCTGCCGCTTCAATGAGCGTGACAGCGAGTGTGCCGTAAGGGTTTTCCCCGTACCCGGAGGGCCATAGAAAATAATCCGTGCATCGATCCCCGCTTTTTTATCTTTGACTCCCCACTCATGGAGGCGCGCGATCACTTCACGATCGAGCTGACGCATCAGGTTTTGAAGCGTCTGTTCGGTCGATGGGTTGAGAACAACATTTTCTAACGACGTTGTCGGCTCAATCAGCTCAAAAATCTCCTGCTCTTTGATTAGCATATCGAGTTTGAGCTTACGCACTTTTTTCTTTTTCTGCGGATGCATAATCGACTGAAGCACCTCATCGACGATGTAAAAAGCGCGGGAAATACCGCCGAACGGGTTGAGCATCTCCTCATAATCGATCACCTCTTCGTTGATGAGACGGGCACCGTCTTCAAGAAGTGCACGGTTTTTGATCCGCTCATAATCATCGAAACTGATCAGATCGATGAGGGTATTCATCTCTCGCAGATTTCCCTCGGTTGCACTGTACTCTTCTTTGAGAAGTGCGAGAAAAATGACCTGCTCTTTGGGTTCGAGTTTCTTTTGTTTGAAAAAACGATCGAGTACGACATCGAGCGAAGTTTGGGCAATCCGCTCATCAATCCGCTTTTCGAGAAGATCGAGTTTGTTTTGGATACGGTTGATCCCCAAAGAGTGTTCATTGCCGTTGTGACGGATAATCGACATCTTTTGATAAAGTTCGATACGAAAAAATTGGTCTTGAAGATATTCCAAATGATCGGCGTAGGGTTTAATGTCGGGGAGAGTCATCTCCAACGACCCCTCTTCGAGGAGCTTCATAAAGATCGACGTAAGTGCCACAGGCGTGTTATACAGTTCCAAATGAGAAAGTTCACTGATTTTAAGCGGGGTAAACGAGTGATGGGTCATCCATCCCAGTTCCAGTAATGTCTTCACTTCTCCGAAATGGCTGAGATACGTATAATCATCGGCTCCGTACAGTTCTTGCAGTAATTCTGCCACAATCACATCTTCTTGAGACTGCAAAAATTTACGGGTGAGAAGCTGTAAAATCTTCGCCTCTTCAACCGTACATTTGAGCTGCGAAAAAATATGGGTGGTTTCTATCGTTTTATTGTCTAAAAAATCAACTAAGTATTTCAATTCAATCCTTGTTTAAGAACCCGCTTGAGAACTTTGCCGGTTGCGGTTTTCGGTAATGATTCTACCACGGTTATGGTTTTAGGGATTTTAAATGCAGCCAAATGCTCTTTGAGCTGTGATTTGATAAAGGCTTGGGTCGTATCTTCATATCCCTCTTCCAGCTCAACAAAAGCGATAGGAACTTCCCCGCTGTGCGGATCATTCATGCCAATTACCGCAGCTAATTTAATCTGCGGCAACAGCATCATCTGCTCTTCGATCTGACGAGGATAAATGTTAATCCCTTTGGAAATAATCAAATCTTTGATCCGATCGACAATATAGATATACCCCTCTTTATCGACTTTGGCAATATCTCCGGTGCGAAGCCAGCCATTTTGAATCGTCTCTGCCGTCGCGTCTGGATTATTCAAATATCCCTGCATGACACAATCCCCTCGCACGATCAACTCACCTGCTTCACCGATCGGAAGTTCCAGCATCTCATCATTAACGATTTTTACCTCATACCCATAAAGCGGCAATCCGACCGAAAGGGTTTTTTGTTTCTCAAGGAGATTGATTGCTACGGCAGGGGAACATTCACTGAGTCCATACCCCTCTAGCATTGTAGCACGCTTGAAGGTGGAGCGGAATCGATTCAACGTGTCTTCGCTCAGTGCAGAACCGCCTGAAATAAAACAGCGGATAGAGTTAAACCATAAAAAATACCACGGCAATTTGGCACGAATCAAGGCGTTATATATATCAGGAACTCCCATAAAAATCGTTACCCGTTTCAGAAGCGTTTGTTTGATGATATTGCTAAAGGGTAAGATGGAGGGGATAATCACAAACGATGAACGGGTAAAAAACGGCAACATAACCATAATGGAAAAAGTAAACGAGTGAAACATCGGTAAATAGACGATAAAACGGTCACTCGAACATAAATCAAAACGCTCTTTGGCTCCAACGAGGTTAGAGAAAAGGTTGCGGTTACTGATCATCGCCCCTTTGGGGTGTCCCGTCGTACCGGAGGTGTAAAAAATAACGGCGGTATCGTCCAGCTTTGCGGGTGATGGTCTATGCGTATGCAAATGATCGGATAAAATCTCATCCAGTACCAAATGTTGCGAATCCTCAATCGGAGCCTGATCGATCCAAATGGTGTGTTCGATTGTCTCTACCGTTTCACTCAGATTACCCACCTCTTTGGCAAACTTAGAAGCCGTAATCAATATTTTTGCACCGCAATCGCCGAGAATATAGCGATACTCTTCATTTTTGAGCATCGTATTGAGCGGTACCGTAATGGCCCCGAGTTTACTGATCGCAAAAACACTTTGGACAAACTCGATACCGTTAGGACAAATCAGCGCAATACGCTCACCCTTGCTGATTCCGATAAGTTCCAATGCCCGTGCGAAACGGTCAACACTTTCTAAAAAACTCTGATAGCTAAAACTTTTGTCATCGATAAAAATCACTCTTTTCGAAGGATTTTCCTCTGTAACGCGCTCAAGCATCGCATAAAAATTCTCATACGGGTAGTGAATCAAAAGCGATACTCAATTCCGGCAGTCACTAAATAAGCACGGGCGTTGGAAAACTCACCGTTAATCGATGCATTGTGTACTTCACGCGATTTTTTAATATCCACCAAACCGGCTAAACCGATATTCCATTGATCATTGAGCTGATAACGTCCGCCCAGTGAGATAATCCATGCATCCGAATCGGGAAGTTCATATCCGAGTGTCGATTCCGGCACCGGAGATTCATCGTACGCTGCGCCTGCCATGGCTGTCCACTTATCGTATTTTTGGGTCAAACCAAGACGGTACGTATTTGAATCTTTATAATTTTTTGCAATTGCAGTACCAAAAGCAACTGTTGCCGCATTTGGTGTTCCACTGTAATCAAAATCCAATTTTTGATAAGCCGACCAAAAAGTTTTTTCAAATACAGCCTCAACCGTTGTTCCTGATCCAAATGTATAAGCAGCCGCTAGATTCAAAGCCGCAGGAACAGGAACAGTTACACTGGCTGGACCGTTATAAGTTGTCCCCAGATAATTTAAAGCTGCGTGACCTTCAACCGTTAAATCAATTTTTGAACGATACGTTGCCGCTAATGATACATTCGGATTTGGACGGTAGTTTAATGCTAAGTTATACCCAAAATCTATAGAATCACCTGTCAAATCTCTTGAAACCGGAGTAGGTGTAGCGTTACTCTTAACCACCCCGTCAGTTCGGACGATTCTAAAACCGACCCCCATACTTACTGTATCACTTAAGGGGACAGCCATAGAAGGATTCAGTTCGATTGTTTGAAGCGTAAACTCTTCTGCGCTTGATTTCGCCGGTTGATTATCCCATCGTTTTGAAAGCCCAGCCGGTGCTACAATACTCAGCCCGACACGCGCACCATTTTCACCCAATTTTTTAGAAGCAAAATGGAGAGTCGGAACCAAAAAATTCTCTTTTTTAGAACTGTAATCACTCGTTCCGTCAAAATCTATCGCACTAAGGCCGATATACGTCGCATCGACTTCGAGCAAATTCGCATCATCGTTATAGACCATCGCCGCAGGATTGTAATACGCCGCATCGGCTCCATGAGAAGCAGCCACATACGCCGCACTCAGCGCCATACCATTAATCGAACTCTCCGGGATTTTATATCCCCCTGCCATAAGTGTTGCTGATGCGATAATCGATAGTGTTAAAATTCTCATTTTTGCTCCATTCCATACAAAAGTTCAATCTCCTGAGCCCAAATCGTCTCATCGATTGTTTCAAGCACCAACGGGATATCATCCATGCGCGGATCGTTCATAATAAATCCAAATGCATCCAGCCCGATTTTTCCTTTTCCCAGTGAATCATGCCGGTCGACATGGCTCCCTAAATCGGGTTTGGAATCGTTGATGTGCATCCCTTTGAGATAGTTAAACCCGACTATTCTATCAAACTCTCCCCAAGTTGCATCATACGCCGCGCGGGTTCGGATATCGTAACCTGCGGTAAACATATGACACGTATCGATACAGACACCGACGCGCGATTTGTCCTCTATACGCTCTATGATGGCTCTCAGATGCTCAAATCTCCATCCCAGATTGGACCCCTGCCCCGCTGTATTTTCAATGACAAGAGTGACACCTTCGGTAACACTTATCGCTTCATTCATGCTTGAAGCGATACGGTCGATACACTCTTCCTCGCTGATTTGTTTCAAATGGCTCCCCGGATGAAAGTTCAAACGATCCAGTCCGAGCTGAGTGCAGCGATTCACCTCATCGATAAACGCTTCAAGCGATTTTTGCCGTTTATCCTCTTCGGGATGACCGAGATTGATCAGGTATGAATCGTGAGGTAGAATGTGTTTCGGGAGAATCCCGCTTTTGGCTAGGTTCTCTTTAAAAAGGGCAATTGTTTCCTCATCGAGAGGCTTTGCCGCCCACTGTTTTTGATTTTTAGTAAAAAGAGCAAATGCTTTAGCTCCGATTTTCATCGCGTTTAGGGGAGCATTAAAAACACCGCCCGAAGCGGAGACATGGGCTCCTACAAATTTAGACATATTAATTTCCTTGTGTATTTTTTAATATTTGAACTATTTCCAAAATGGAACTAACTTAGGCAATTATTGGGAAATTCCGAATAGTTCGATTTACGGAAAAAAGCGATACACTTCTTTGCGATGCAAAAATCGGGACAATACAACTGCATCGTCAACCAATGCAATCCCCATACGATACTGCCCTATACGAATTCGATAATAATTGTTATAGCCTTTGAGTTTTTTGAGATTTGAGAGTTCTTGTAACGAAGCAGAAGTTTCCAACAGTTCAATAATACGCACTATCTCTATTTTTATATTTTTAGGAACATTCTCAATGTCTTTTAAAAATTGCTTTTTGATTTCAAGACGCATTTAACGCCTTTAAAAGCTCCTCTTTACTGACATTTTCACTTTTTAGTCCCTGCTCGATTGCATGAGCGAACGCAAAATCTTCTTCATCTTCATCGATAATTGAAATCTCAACAGTTTTTTGTTTAAACAATGTTTTAATAGATTCCAAAAAATCGATTGTCAAATCATCGGTATTCAAATGATACGTGGCTTGCATCTCGTACCCTTTCCATAGAAATTCATAAGTTATGTATTATATCACAGTCGTCGAATTCTCTCCGCTATCCTCTTTTGCAGTAACCATACACTCTAATTTCGACTTTTACATCGCTATTGGGTGTTGTATAGAGTAGAAATTCGGTGAGGGAGTCTTTAATTGTTAGCTTGTTTATTCATTTATTTTCTTTTATCAGTTTTTCAATCACTGTATTATTATTGAGCCTAGCTTTTTGCATTGCATCTTCACAAATGGAAGAAAACGTACATAATCCATGGTCTACTAACAGTTTCATACCATCTATTTCATTCGTTGCAGCGTAATATCGAACCAGGTTTAAAAGACCGTGTTGATCCAAATCATTCAATGATTTTGCATCTAATATTGCGCTCAAATACTTCATATTATTTTCATGAATTGCTCTGTACGTTTTACTTTGTATAATTGCTTTTGTTTGACTAGACAAAGGTGTTTTTAAAAGGGCTTTAATGAACATGTATTTTTCTATTTCAAGACCGTAAGTTCCTACAATATTTTCTAAAAGGTCATATTCTCCAATGTTCACTAACGCGCCATGATCTAACAATGTTTTAAAAACTTCAAAATTATTGTATGTGTAACTGATCAAAAGTGCAGGATAGCTAGTCTCATCATCTTTTTTACTGCAATAATTGACATCTGCACCATGATCAAGCAATAATTCTGTGATCAAGCTTCCATTTTTTATATCATTACTCAATGCTATTGTCTGAAGTGGACTTAAATTCTTGTAATAGGGAAGTTGATAGTTTAATTCCGGCTGATACTCTAAAAAATACTTCAATAGATCGATTCGAACTACTTTTCCGAACAAAGACGCGTCTACAGCTCTCGCACCGTTTCTATCCGTTTTATTGATAAGACTTCGATCCTGTTCCAAATAGAATTTGACTTTCTTTGTATCCCCATCTTGTACAGCAGTGAGAAAATCATCCATCAACAGATTTGTTGCCTCTTTATCCCCTTTAGCAACATCTTTTTTTATCTCAGTATAAAATGCCTGATAATTACCGGAATCTGCTAATTGCTTTGCAGATGTGTAATCCTTATGAATCAACTGTTTTGCTGTCATCAAAACACCGAAGATTAATACAATACCTATGAGCACTTTTTTCATATTTTTTCTTTTTTAATCAAGTATCATATTATATCACAGTAGTCGAATTCTCTCCACCGCCTCTTCGAGTACATCCATGGGTTTAGAGTAGCAAAAGCGGACCATGTTTTTTCCGCTATCGTCGTGATAAAACGCCCGTCCCGGAACCGAAGCAACCCCTGTTTTTTCCAGTATCGCCATCGCTTTCTCAAAATCATCATTTCCCGCCACACTGCTGACATCGGTCATAACGTAATACGCTCCGCTAGGGATACTCGGGTTCAATCCCGCATCGCGTAGCGCATCGCAAAAAAGGTCACGCTTAACCTGATGGAGTCGGGCAAGTTCTATGTAATACTCATCCCCCAAACTCTCCAGCCCGACCGCCGCACCGATCTGAAGTGGTGCAGGGGCGCAGACGTAGATGAGATCGTTGAGCTGTGCCATCGCCTCGATAACGCTTACAGGAGCTATCGCGTATCCCAATCGCCATCCGGTGATGCTGAACACTTTTGAAAATCCGCTCAATACGACACATCGATCACGCAGACTCGGAATGCTGAGTGCCGTGATATGGATCGCATCGCCGTACACAAAGTGCTCGTACATCTCATCGGCAAATACGATCAAATCGTGTTTCTCGGCAAATGAACCAATCGCTTCGAGTTCCGTACGGGTATAAACTTTACCGCTCGGATTGGCAGGGTTACAGATTACCATCGCTCTCGTTTTCGGGGTCACAACCGCTTCGAGTGCTTCAATATCCAGTTTCCACTCCGGTGCTTCGAGACGAACAAACGTCGGCACGGCACCCAGTGATGTGAGGGTAGAGCGGTGATATCCATAATAAGGCTCGAACACTATCACCTCATCGAGCGGATTAAGGAGTGCCATACACGCCGTATAAAACGCCCCCGTAGCACCATCGCTGACCAATACCTGTTCAGGAACCATATCAACCTCGTAAAACCGTTTCATCTTATCGGCTATCGCTTGGCGCAAGCGGGGCAATCCCTCGGTAGGAGTGTAGATGTTAATCCCCTCATTCATCGCCCCATACGCCCCCTCGATCACGGCACGTGGGACTTCGAGATCACAGACCCCTTGCGCCATATTGATTCCGTTTATTGCGTTACACGCTCTCGTCATAGAGCGGATATGGGATTGTTCAATCGTACCGCTGCGTTGGCTCAGTTTCATATGTTATAGCTCCCTAATAAAGAGGGAATTATAACTTATCGCGCAAAAGCTTGATAAGAATTGCCAGTAAAACAATCCCCGACCCTGCCAAAAGGGCTGTTCCTATTTTCCACAGCACTGCATTCGCTAATCCTATCGCAATCGCTATGGCAACCAATCCGCTCACGGCCAACCCCCACTGCACACTTGCCCATTGCGTTGGTAGAAGCTGATGAAGCATCGGTACTTCTCGCTCATCGATGTAGGGGGCGTAGCGTTCAAACCATACCAAAAAGGGGACGATCTTATACAGGTGTGCCGTGATTAAAAAACCGAGAAATCCAGCCGTCAAAAACCAAAAGGAGAGGAGAACCGCTTTTTCGCTTCCTACTATAATCCCATAAACACCTAACCCCATTGAGATAACCAGAGCGATAAACGCCACTGCGAGTGAACGTTCCCAAATATCGGTATAGCCCCGTTTTTTCGAGGTGAATATCCGGTACACCTGCACCATATAAAAGCCAACCGATCCCATCCCAAAAAGGAGAGCAACCTTCTCTAGCCACTCTAGCTGTAATGCCGATGCGAGGATCATCCCGATAACTGAAACGATCATCGTAGTAAAACTGATGGTATGCTCTCGATCCGAGGGGCGGTTGCACGCGCCGAACATGGGAAGCAATACCGTACTCACCCCCATAATATTGAGCATCACATATCCGCCGAACACAGCAAAAATATGCCCCATCCGCCACTGCGTCGGATCGATAGGGATCATTCCTCCATACCCTAACGCCATCATCAGACCGATTCCCAATCCTACGCTTAAAAAAAGGGTACTCCACTGCATAGAGAGGGTAACACTGGTTCGGCGACGACTGCGGTGAAGCGTCATAAACAGATTAAACACAAAAAGACTCAATGCACCGAGGATAAAACCTCCCCCTACCCCGAGCAAAGAAGGATTACGAATAAATCCCATAGCCAAAAGGGCCGTCCCGATCATTAAAAGAGGCCAAATCCATCCGAACACTCTAGGGTAGCGATGATGCACCTCGCCGACAACCACGGAAAGCTGTCCTATCGCCCCGATAATCACCATCATCACAAAGCCGATCATGTAAAGATGGACCCACCCGATCACTCGGAAATCACGCAGTGTAATATCAGAGGGCAAAAAAAATAAGAAACTCATCGAGACGATATAAAAAATCACTGCCACTATAAAATAGGGGGCAATCCATCTGAGCGGAAGGGAAAAATCGGGGGAGACGTTCATAGAAACTCTTTTTAATAGCGATTGTAACTTAGAACATCACGGGATAGATTGATTGTTATCAAGATCCTCAATCTTGATAATCAGGCTATTGAGTCGATCTTTAAAATAGATCTCCCCTTTGCCACGCCGATAGACGATATCCATTTCATCATTTCGGATAAACTGCAAAAGCCTCCCGTCGCACATCTCCTCTTTCCCACGCCCTGCAAAGATATCTTTGCCCAGTAAAACATTGCGCATCGTGTCACGCGGATAATCAGGGTTGAGATACTCTTTGACAAACGCCTCTTCGCTCATACATCCCACACTCACACATACCTGATCGTCAATCGCAATTTTCTCAACCGCAACTCCGGCGGTAAAAAGCTCCACTTCGACCGAAGTATCATCATGGCGAATATAACCCGTATCGGCAAATTTGAGTTTCGGAGTTTTAAGGGTAATAATTTTGGGTTCACTGAGAGTGTAATGCTTGGTTGAACACCCTGTGATTAGAAAGAGAAGGATACTAACCCATAGGATAAAGAATTGCAGCATGTACCTCATCCAGTTTTTGGAGTATTTCTTTGCTCAGCGTCATATCCATTGCCGCCAAGCTCGCATCGAGCTGTTCTGGCGTTGTTGCACCGATAATCGTAGAGGCGACAAAATCAAACTGTTTGCTCCACGCAATTGCCATCGTTACCGGATTCAGCCCCGCTTCGGCTGCGATACCAAGATATCTCTGTGTCGACGCCAATGTTTTATCGTTCATAAAGCGTGCTGCCATCAGACGTTGACGCTTATTGGACGATTTGACGTAATCACTGAACCGTCCGTGTGCGTTGATATCTTGGTTGTATTTTCCGCTCAGCACCCCTCCGCCCAACGGCGAATAGGGGAGCAGTGATATTTTCTCTTCGCGGCACAGGGCACCAATCTCGGTCAAATCACGACGGTTTAGGAGCGAAAAGTTGTTTTGGATCGACTCGAAACGGGCTAACTTTTCGTATTTGGAAACCATCAGCGATTTCATTGTCCCCCGCGCACTGTCGTTGGAGGTTCCGATATAGCGTACTTTACCGCTTTGCACCAGCGCATCAAACGCCCTCATCGATTCCTCTATGGGGACAATCGTATCGGGCCAATGCATCTGATAAAGATCGATATAATCGGTACCGAGCCTTTTCAAAGAACCCTCAACTGCCCGCTCGATGTGAAACCGGTCAATCGCCGTCAATCCGTGACGGATAGGGGGGACAAACCATCCTGACGCCGCACCCGCTACTTTTGTCGCCAAAATAATACTTTCACGAGGTTTGGTTTTGAGCCATCGCCCGACCATCTCCTCGGTCACTCCGGCAAGGCTCTCTTCGGGAGGGACAGGATAGAGTTCTGCAGTATCGAAAAAATTCACCCCTGCTTCATAGGCTTTGTCCATAATCGCAAACGCATTTTTCTCATCACACTGACTTCCGAACGTCATCGTCCCCAACGTAATCGGCGATACGCGCAGCCCACTGCGCCCGATATAGCGATACTCCATAAATTCTCTTTTTAGTGTAATCAATTTGTTACGCTATTCTACCGTTTTTTGCGATACAATTAAGACAATACAATTCAAACGGGAGAGAACAATGGTAGATATTCTTCGTGAAGCACAAGGTCAATTTCAACAGGTTCATCAACTGCTCGATGAAAAAAATGTCCGAGACGGGAATTATTTCACACAACTCAGTATTGCAACCGAAGAGGCCTATGTCCTGATGAACGAAGGGATGTGCGCCAATACCTCCGTATGCCATGAATGTGCCGATCACCGCGATTTTATCCGCTCAATGCTGGATGTTCTGGGTGAGCTTGAAGTCAACGCATCTGCTGCCAATAACTATACCGATAAATTTGCCCAATATGCAGAACGTATCAACAAAATCTTAACCAATATAAAAACCGTTCTCGCTTCATAAGCCACTCTGTTACTATTTACCACAGTAGCGTACGAGTCAGTTATGCGTTATAATCTATCCAATGGATAGAAATCTTTTACACAATTTTTTTCAGCGCAATCTACCTCAGGATATGGAACAGTGCATAGAACTGTTCTCTATTTTCGGGGGATACGATGTATCGATCGATACCGATGAAAGGGTTGAATCGCTCATCACTCGCCACATACTCGAACACTTCGAAATCCATCGGGAGCATCTCCTCTCACCGCTTCATGACGATCCGCTCTATCTCAATCTTCTGCATGCGGTAGCCGTTGGTGATCGACGTCAAGGATCAGCCTATCGTCGTGCCCGTATCGGCAAAGAGCGAGGAGCCGAGGCCTTTGAATTTTTACGCTATAGCGGTTATCTCACACTGGAGCGTTCACGCGAAATGCCGCTGGAACGCGCCCATCCGAAACAGCGGTTTAAAAAAGAGATCGAGCATCATCGGATTTCTCATAAATACCGGTTTACTTCTCCGTTTTTACGTTTTTGGTTCGCTTTTGTAGAACCTTTCGCACCCTCAATCCGTGAAGGGAATTTTGAACGTTTTCTGGATCATTTTCAAGAACACTTCAATGCCTTTGTCGGCTTTACCTTTGAAGAATTATGCGATTTGTATATTCGCGAAATTTTGGCTCCTTCATTTCAAAACACTCTTCTCGATTCGGGAAGCTATTGGAATCGTGAAGTAGAGATTGATCTGTTTTGTGAAACGATGGAAGGGGAGATCTGGGTCGGAGAGTGTAAATGGACAAACCACAAAGTGAACAAAAAAGAGTTTCATAAACTCGAAGAAAAATGTACCAAACTCTCCATCACACCCGATAAAATTTTATTCTTTACCAAACGGGGCTTTTCAAATGAACTGCGGGATATGAAAGACAAACGGCTTTACCGTTTTTGTGCCGAGGATCTATTACCTTTAACTAACCGCTTGTAATGCACCGTATGCTTCTTGGAGAAGTTGGAATTTCTCGGTATATTTGTTGATAATATTAGGGCTTTTCTTTTGTACACGGTCGGGATGATACCGTTTTGCCAATGCGCGATACCGTTTTTTCAAATCTTCTAGGGGTGAACCCATCGGAATCTCGAAAATAGCATGGTAGCGAATCATTTTATCGATCGCATCGTTACCGTACCCCCATCCAGAGTAATTTCCGTACAACCTGCTCATAAACGCATCATCATAGCGATAATTGATTTGAAAATGGAGTACTTCACGACGATTGAGGGTTTTTTCAAGCCGTGCTTTGGCAACAGAGGTAGTAACATCGATGTACAAATCCGTTGCGGTTGCACTAACAACCAAAGAAGAGAGCTGTTGCTTAAGATAGCGCATCACCCATCGATTTTGTGTTCCAAAAGAGAGTTTAACCCGATCCGGACCATACGCATAAAGTGCAACATTGACGATTTCACTTTTACGATAGGGGACTTCGATACGAACGGCAGCGCTTTTGCATCGTTTCAATGATCGGCTGTAAAATGAGCCGGAAAGCTCATTCATTTTTGTATACCGCACACTTAGATTTTCTAAAAAATCCTCTTTTTGATCCGATGAATTTTCATTATTGAGTACCAGCACCCCATTATCGAGGAAAAGGGTGTTTTGAATATGATGGTCGAAAAACTCTTCCATCCACGGCTCTTCGAGGGTATTTGAGCTCCCTTGAACGAAGATAGCGTTATGGCGCAAAACAACTCTCACAGATACCCCCTGCTTAGCGATTATTACATTCACTAAAGCAAAATGGGTTCCAATTTATTCTTTAACGATTATTCCGTAACACTCCGGTCTGCGGTCTCGGATCAGTCCCCAGTAGTGGCGGTGTTCGCGGATAGATACCGGATCGAATTCGCTGTAGAGGATCTCCTCACGGTCGCGTGAGGCTTCAGCTACTTTTGCACCCGTGTGGTCAGTGATAAACGAGCTTCCATAAAACGTGAGACTACAACTCTCCCCTGCTTCCTCTCCGATACGATTCGCGGCAATGACAGGGACGATGTTCGCGGCAGAGTGCCCCATCTGTACCCGCTGCCAGTGGGATGCCGAATCGACACCGATCTCCGGCTCGCTTCCGATCGCAGTCGGATAAAAAATCATATCCGCACCCATGAGGGTTAGACTACGCGCCGTTTCGGGAAACCACTGATCCCAGCAGATACCGACCCCGACATTGCCGAATCTGGTTTGCCACACTTTGAATCCCGTGTCACCGGGAGCAAAATAAAACTTCTCTTCGTATCCGGGACCGTCAGGAATATGAGTCTTTCGGTAGTTTTCCATTACGGTGCCGTCCGCATCGATCATCACAAGAGAATTAAAATAGCGCTCACCCGAGCGCTCAAAATAGCTGATCGGCAATACAACACCGAGTTCTTTGGCCAAAGCGCTAAAGTGCGCGATGAGGGGGTTATCTTCGAGAGGTTGTGCCCAATCGAAATATTTTTTGTCCATATCCTTGCAAAAATAGTACCCCTCAAACAGTTCAGGGATCAAAATGATATTAGCTCCATTACGCGCCGCCTCACGCACCATCGATTCTGCTTTGAGAATATTAGAAGCTTTATCTTCACTCATCTGCATCTGTATTGCTGCTACTTTAACCATTCTCATTTCCTTACACCGTTCACAATGGCGAAATTATAGCATTGCTCCATTACACTTCTAACCAAATCTAGCCCAAAAATATTATTAACTTTTAATCTGTTCAGTGATATTCTGACTCTATGAGAGATTAAAAAGGGGATAAAATGAAATTAGATACCCAATTCAATCCGCTTCCTCAGATGACTTCTGAGATGAATAAGCGTGATAAAACACTCGAAAAAATAGCCGCAGCCGTAGAGTTAGGGATGCAAGATAGCGCTTCACGCTCAATCTCAGACATGCTGCAAAGTGAGATTTCTACCATGTCACAGGGGCTGATGAATGCCAATGACGGCGTTGCCATGATGCAAATTGCCGGAGGGACACTCAATTCTCTCAGTGATCAAACCCAAACTTTGAATGATCTCAGTGTCCGCTACAACAGCGCATCATTGAATTCATCTCAAAAACAAGAGTTGCAAGGTGAATTTAACCGTACCGTAGAATCGATGCAGCAAAGCATCGAGAGCAGTAGCTTTAACGGCAAAACTCTGTTTGGGAATAGTTCAACCCTCTCATTGGGAGAGAGTACGATCAGCGCATCACTCCCTGAACTATCCACGGTTTCACTGAGTATCGACAGCCAAGAGAGCATCGAGTCTTACAGAAATTCACTGATACAAGCAAATTCGACAGTCGGTTCCACGACCAACGGCTTAATCAGTGCTTCTAATACTCTGCTCGATCAAATCACAGCAACCTCAGCGGCAAAAAGTCAAATCGCCGATACCGACATGGCAAATGCAATCAAAGATTTTCAACAAAGCAATTTAAAATTGGATGTGGCTCAGATTGCGATGGCACATCGAAACGATATGCTTCAACAAAATGTTACGAGATTGTTGGGGTAAGATCGGATTTACATCCGATCTTTAGCTTGGATTCCGAGTAATGAAAGTCCTGTTTTGATGGAGAGGGCAACAACAAGTAGAAGTTTGAGTAGTTTCGCCTCATCTTCGGTGCCGATAATACGGGTATCGTAATAAAATTTATGCAAACGTCCCGCTAATACTTTTAGATAATCGGGAAGCTTTTGCGCTTGGCGCGATTCGAATGCATCCTCGATGATTTCCGGCAACAAAAGTGCTTCAAACAACAATCCGTCCGCATCGGCACTCAACCCGTGTAAATGGGAGAGCATAATCTCTTCAACCGTTTTTTCGCTTTTGGCAATCAATGTCTGAATACGGGCATGAGCGTATTGGATATAGTAGATCGGGTTAGAGCTGTCTTGACGCTTGAGCTCTTCGATATCAAATTCGAGTGCGGTATCACACTTTTTAGAGGCGAACATAAAGCGCAGTGCTTCCGCACCGATCTCTTCGACGACATCGCTCATGAGGATGACAGTTCCGGCACGTTTGGACATCTTGAACGGTTCACCCTCTTTGAGCAGACTTACCATTTGAGAGAGGAGTACTTCGAGCTTAGAGGAATCGTAACCCAAAAAGGTAATCGCCGCTTTGACACGGGCGATGTAACCGTGATGATCCGCTCCCCAGATGTTGATATAATCCTCGAATCCGCGCTCGAACTTTTGGTTATGGTAGATGATATCACCCGCAAGATACGTTGGACGACCGTCTTCACGAACCACTACTCGGTCATGATCATCGCCAAATTCGGAAGATCGGATAAAGGTTTTGCCTTCGTTGAGATAAACACCTTCACCCATTTTTGCCATAACACGATCCCACTCATTATAGAGGGACGCTTCCCCGACAAAGGTGTCAAAATGGACGTTAATCGCTGCCAAATCTTCCACGATAAGGGCTAAAATTTTATCTTTTGCCCAAAGAGCCAGCTCTTTTTGAGCGCTCTCATCACGAAGTGCCTCTTGACCGAAAAGCTCTACCGCCTCTTTAGCCAAATCGCTGAGATATTCGCCTCGATAGTATTTTTCCGGCCATTCTACCTCTTCGCCGAGCAGACTAGAACGCCCTTCAAGCTGCAAAGAGACCCCGAGAAGATCAATTTGATTGCCCGCGTCGTTGACGTAATATTCTGCCGTAATATCGTAGCCCAAATGACGACCTAGACGGAGCATTGTGTCACCGTAAACGGCTCCACGCGCATGTCCGATATGAAGCGGTCCGGTAGGGTTGGCACTGACAAATTCCAAAAGGATAGAACCTTGCTTATCGCCACTGCCAAACTCTTCGCCATGACTCAATGCCCACGAAGCGTATTCATCTAAAAACGACTCGGAGAGGCGGAAGTTGATATACCCCTTGACTGATTCAACGGCACCGAACATATCGTGATCGCTGAACGATGTTGCGATCTCTTCGGCAATCGCCATGGGTGATTTTCGAAGTTCTTTGGCAAGGGAAAAAGCGATAGGGGTAGCGAAGTGTCCGAAAGAGCGATCTTTCGGTTTTTCGAGGATAACATCACAATTGAATTTATCGCGCAACAGCGCACTGACTCGCTGTTTCAAGAATTACGCTTGTGTAGTAGTTTTAGGAGCTTCTACCGTTGTAGATGCTGTTGCATCGACTTGTTTTGGAGCTTCTGTCGGAGTAGTTGTTGCTACAGTCTCATCGTCTTTCATCTCTTTTTTGAAATTACGGATACCTTGTCCAATCCCTTTTGCAAGGTCAGGAATTTTTTTCGCACCGAATAACAAAATAACAATCCCGAAAATCAATAATAATTCGGTTCCGCTTGGCATACTCATGATTAGAGTCCCTTCTGTAGAAAATTAAGTGGGGAAGTATAACGTATTTCGATGAATACACCAAAAGTTTTTATTACGACGCTTCCCAAGTTTGGACAAATTCGTTGATTTGTAACGTCGGTATTTTCATCCGTGCCGCTTTAGCGATCGAAATTAAAATTTCAGATGCGTCTTCCAGTTTGTCGTTTACTACTAAAAAATCGTATTCGCTGATCCTCTGAACTTCTCTCTTTGCCATTTCAATGCGTCCGACGATCACCTCTTCACTATCGGTAGAGCGGTTATGTAAACGCCGTTTTAGCTCTTTGAGAGAAGGGGTTGTAATAAACACCGATGTCGTAATATCACTAAGCCGATTTTGAACCGCATCATGTCCTTGAACATCAATATCAAAAATAACGAGTTTTCCCTCTTTAAGCGCTTTTTTAACCGGGCCCAACGACGTTCCGTAATAGTTGCCGTGCACCACTGCGTATTCCAAAAACATCTCTTGCTCGATTTCACATTTAAACTCATCAACGCTGACGAAATGATAATGAACTCCATCCACTTCTCCCTCGCGTATGGGGCGTGTTGTTGTTGAAATCGAAAAATAGGTAGGACCGATATGATCGGTTATTTTATTAATCAAAGAACTCTTACCGGCACCGCTGGGACCGGATAAAACTAAAATTGCACCACTTCGACGATTCACTGTTCATTCCCGAAATTAATATTAATACTGATGTTAAGACCTTTTAGCGACTTGGCTACTTCTTCGTTTGAAAGTGCTTTTAGCAATGCTTGCAATGCTTCTACCCCTTCGGCATGAGAGGGTGTATGCGGCTGCGATACCTCCGCATTTTCTGCTTCATACACTACCGGCTCTTCGAAATCTTCACTCAATAATTCAACATCCGCAAAAGAGTCATCTTCCGTATCATCTGCTTCAGATTCTTCTTCCACCTCTTCTCCGATGGCAAGTTTTAGTTCGCGTTCATCAAGCATATCCAACTCATCAAATCCTTCAAGATCATCGCCATCAATCATCTCTTTCTCATCCAAATCCATTTCTTCGGATAAGGTATCGTCAAAATCGAGTTTAAAATCATCCAAATCTAACTCTTTATCGAGAGTTTCCGATTCTAGATCGTTCACCGCATCTTGGATCTGAGTTTCCAAATCGCCTAATTCGTCGTCGTCCAAAAGCATCTCATCGTCCAAATTCGGTAAAAGCATCTCATTATCGAGGTCAAAATCCAAATCACCGAGTTCAGATTCTTCTTCCGCTGAACCGACAGTTTCTTCGGTTTTAGCCTCAAAAGATTCTATCTCTCCAAACGGCTCTTCTTCTAACAAAAATTCATCGCTCAGTTCTTCTGCACTCTCTACAACCGGTTCATCGGCTACATTCAAAGCATCGTCTTCATGGATATCAGGTTCATCAATCCCTTTGATAATAATTTCCTCTTCCACATTCCAATCATCACTTTCGGTATCATCTAAAAGATTTTGAACCTCTTGAACCTCTTCCTTATCCAAAATAGCGGTTGGGAGGACGGCATCATCAAAATCTTCCAAAGAATCTATTTCATCACTAATATTTAGTGTCTCTCCCAGATCGATCTCATCATCCAAATCACCGAAATCAAACGAATCCATCTCGCCCGCTTCTTTCATATCCGGCAACGTTTCATCGAGATGAATGGCAAATGGAACTTCAGTTTTAACGAAAGGTTCTTCACTTCTGACACGCTCAGGAGCAATGGAAACCGACATGGTTTTTTTATCGATTTTGATAAACATATCAACCAAGTCGGTAGGGAGAAACGGCTTATTGATGACATTGTCAAATCCTGCCGGAACCGCTTTTCCACGGGTTGCCATGAGTAAAGTAGCTTTAAACGAAACCAACTCTTTCAGAGATTGAAACAGTTCGTCACTGTAAAGTGCATCATCGATAATCAACAAATCGTAATCGCTCTCTTGGATCTCATCTACGGACCAAATAACAATCAAATCATCTTTGGTTTTTTGTGCGCTGAGAGCTACCAGTTTTCGTACGACCGGATTATCGTTAAAAAGCAAAATTTTCATTGCTACCCCTCTTTAAATGCCCTTGTTCTATCAAAAGCTTCGTGGTATCATTGTAACTAAAAAAAAATTAAATGATAAAACTTCTTACCCTACTTTCTCTCTTTCTCCCCCTTTTTGGTGAAGAAAGAGTTTATCAGCTCCCCGATCATCACACACTTTTGACGTATGAATTAAACCGGCTGTGCAAAAAAAGTTCACATATTCATATCATTACTTCCTCTTTCAATCATTCCGTATTAAAAAAAGGGATTCTGAACGGTGCGCATAAAGGCTCTCTGGTCA
This sequence comes from Candidatus Sulfuricurvum sp. RIFRC-1, assembly GCF_000310245.1. Taxonomy (NCBI): domain Bacteria; kingdom Pseudomonadati; phylum Campylobacterota; class Epsilonproteobacteria; order Campylobacterales; family Sulfurimonadaceae; genus Sulfuricurvum; species Candidatus Sulfuricurvum sp. RIFRC-1. The sequence continues at coordinate 196,802 of NC_020505.1, read as the reverse complement.
CATTAGTGGTAAATGATCCGAATGGAGATCCCCTCTCGATGGTTCAATATGAACGGGTCAATCTTTATACCTACCCTCACCCTTTAACGCAGAGTATTGTTATGATCGATGATTCGCTTGTCTGTACTTTGGATGGAGCTTTTGAAGAAGAAATCCTTACGTCCCAAAAACATCTCATTCGATGCAGTGACAATCAGCAGACAATCCGAGTACTTAAGCAATCGCAGTTGGCGATTTTCAAGCAGGCCAAACCCTATTTAGAATAATTTTTCGAGGAAGTTATACGCATTTTGTGTTTGTGAAGTGACGATCATCAACGTCGCGCCCAGTGTTACCATTAACACCACAAGCGATATACCGATTTTAATCGGCATCCCGATGACTAAAAGGTTAAATTGTGGCATGGTTTTCATCAACATGCCGAAAATGACATCGGCGAGCATCGTTAATGCCGTAATCGGAAAGGCGATCATAAATCCGACCACAAACATGTTGGTCATGGCGTGCATAATATACTGAAACAAAGAGGGAGTCATCATAAATCCCCCCAGTGGAACCGATGCAATCGATTCGGATGCGTAGAGCAGTATCCAGTGATGAAGATCAAAAACCAACAAGATCATGAGTGCTAACAATGCTAAAAACTGACTGATAATCGGCATTGATACACCCGATTGCGGATCGATCGCCGAGGCCAGTGAAAACCCCATCATAAATGAGATTTGTCCCCCTGCAAAGGTGATGACATGATAGGCTAGCTGCAAGACGATCCCCACTGCCAGTCCAAATAGCATTTCCCCTAAAATCGCGACCGTTAAACTAAGCGCATCGGTGGGGATATTAAGCGGCGGTACTGCACCAAAAAAGAATACCGTAAAGAAAAAAGCCATTGCCGCTTTAATCGAGATGGGAATATTCGCATGAGAAAAGATAGGTACCGCCATAAAAAGTGCGCTAAAGCGGGTGAAGAGTAATATAAAAGCGATGGTCCGGCCTTCGCTAAATATCTCTGCCAAATCCATAATTTAACCCTCGCTCAAACTACCGTTTTTCATACGATAGATATGATTACATCGTGCGGCTAACGACTCATCATGGGTAACCAAGACCATTGCCGCGCTGTGCTCAGCCAAATAGTCCTCAAAAATATCCATTACTTCAAGTGCCGTTGCGTGATCGAGATTACCGGTTGGCTCATCCGCGAAAATCAGACGAGGTTTTTTGGATAATACACGGGCAATCGATACCCTCTGCTGCTGCCCGCCTGAGAGTTCCGTCACTTTTTGGCGGATTACATTCTCAATCCCCAAACGCTCTAATAAATGCGGATCAATAGATTCACGAGCTAAAATTGCCGCTACTTCGAGATTCTCATAAGCGCTAAATCCTTTAAAGAGATAGTGACTTTGATAAATCATCCCTAAATCATTGCGGCGTAATTTAACAAGGGCTTTGTCATCCATTGCGTAAAGATCTTTTCCAAACAATTCGATCTTCCCATGATTTGGGCGAAGAAGTGAAGAGAGAATATGCATCAGCGTCGATTTCCCGCTGCCGCTTACACCGACAATGGCTATCGATTCTCCCGCATTAAGAGTGAGTGAAATATCCTCAAATAACGGATAATCAAAGGCATGAGATAAAGAGGTGGCTTGTAATAGTGTCATAGGGGAATTATAAAGGAAATTAAGTTAAAAAGAGCAGATTGAGGATCAAGTCCGCAATGACGAAACTTTTATCGTCATCCTGAACTTGATTCAGGACCTAAGGGTTACCCCTTACGCCATTTGAGCAGCGACTTCTTCGGCGAAGTTGTCAACTTTTTTCTCTAAACCTTCACCGACTTCGTATTTAACGAATTCAACGATTTCAGCAGTACCGCCAAATTTGGCAGCCTCTTTAGTAACCGCTTCGGCAACTGTCATAGAATCATCCATAACGTAGTTTTGATCCAAAAGTGCAAGCTCTTTATCCAACGTCGTGTTGTCCGCTACGAAGCGAGCCAATGATCCAGGGATGATGTTAGCCCAGATTTTTTCCGGTTTACCATCAGCAAGCAATTTCGCTTTGATCGCTTCTTCAGCAGCAGCCATAACTTCAGGAGTTAATTGTGATGCAGAGATGTACTGAGGAACGTTTTTCAACGGTTTTTTCAAACGCGCTAACTCTTCGTTCTCAGTTTTGATCGCTTCGATACGACCGATAGTTTCCGCTTCTACGAATGCAGGATCGAAATCTTTAGAGGTCAATGTTGTCGGTTTCATTGCCGCAGCGTGCATTGCAACGTTTTTAAGCATCGGAGCAAGTGCTTCCGCTACTTTCGCATCCGAACATGTTGCCGCAACAAGAACACCGACACGTCCGTTTGAGTGAACGTAACCGTTAACACATCCGTTTGCAGCCGCATTAAGGGTTGCAAAACGACGTACCACGATTTTTTCACCGATACGTGCTACTTGAGACGTAAAGTACTCTGAAAAAGTAGCCGTTTCGTATGATGTTTCGTTCAACTCTTCAACACTGCTTACACCCGTAGTAAATACGTGTGCCGCTGTATTGCCGACAAGGTTGATGAAACCGTCGTTTTTAGCAACGAAATCGGTTTCAGAGTTAACTTCTACCAAAGACGCTGATGCGAATGTTTCAGAAACTTTAAGACCCAAAAGTCCTTCAGCCGCTACGCGATCCGCTTTTTTAGCGGTTTGCGCCATACCACGGTCACGCAAAAATTCTTTTGCTTTTTCCATGTCGCCATCACATTCAGTGAGGGCTTTTTTACAATCCATCATCGGCGCATCAGTCGCTGCGCGGAGATCTTTTACCATCGCTGCTGTAACTTCTGCCATGATTACGCTTCCTCTGCTACTACTGCTACTTCTTCGCTAGCCGCTTCTGCTACTGCTTCCGCTGCAACTTCTTCATCTGCTACCGCTTCGTCGTTTCCGCCGTTGCGAAGTGCTTTACCTTCGTTGATCGCTTCTGCCATTTCTTTACAAAAAAGTTGGATAGAACGGATCGCATCGTCATTTCCAGGGATTGGAATGTCGATAACGTCCGGATCACAGTTGGTATCAAGAGGAGCAACAACTTGGATTCCAAGGTTACGCGCTTCTTGAACCGCGATGTGTTCTTTTACCGCATCGATAACGAACATCAAATCAGGCAAAGTTTTCATATGACGGATACCGCCGAGGTATGCAATCAATTTTTCTTTTTGACGATTCATCATCAACGCTTCTTTTTTAGTCAAAAGGTTGATTTGTCCGTTTGCTTGCATCTCTTCGATGATGTCAAGTTTACGGATTGATTTTTGGATCGTCGGGAAGTTTGTCAACATTCCACCCAACCAGCGGTTGTCAACGTATGGCATTCCACATTTTTCAGCTGCATCACGGATCGCAACACGAGCTTGTTTTTTAGTTCCTACGAAAAGGACAGTTTTGCCCTCAGCCGCAGCATCAACCACTTGTTGATACGCATTACGGAAATAACGCAATGTTTTTTGAAGATCGATGATGTAAATGTTTTTACGAACACCGAAAATGTATTTTTTCATTTTCGGATTCCAACGACGTGTTTGGTGACCGAAGTGTACACCGCATTCGAGAAGGTCTTTCATTGTTACCATAGTGATAACTCCTGTATAAAATATAGTTTGTTCTTCGTTGTCTTGGGCGAATGCTAACAGAGCCGATGAGACATCGGGTGCACGAGAACTGCGTGATCGCTTGCGAATTTTTTCCCACGTCTGCAAATAGAGGAGAGAAAATCGGGCGGATTATACTGAAATAGCTCTTAAATTTAGCTGTATTTAATATTACTCGCACCGTCACCTTTTTATCACACAAAATAGCCTTATTCAAATTACTTTTATATAATTTTTGTTAATATCAGTTCCAACAATGCACAGGCATTAAAAATAAGGAGAAATGATGACACAACGAATCCTAGGTTCTGTTGTCGCTGCCGCACTGCTCACTACGAGCGCATTCGCAGACGACGCATTGATGCAACGGTTTGAAAAGATGGAAAAAGAGATGGCAGCACTCAAAGCTGAGCTCAATGCCATCCGAGCCGAAAACTCTAAATTGAGTACTCAACTCTCTTCCCCTGTTGCTGTTGATGACAAAAAAGAGGTCGCAAGTGCCGGTAAACTTAACGAAACACTCGAAGAGATCCAAGATCAACTCGACGATTTAAACAAAAAAACCAATGGCAACAACCTCAAATTCGGAGTTGATTTCCGTACCAGCGTGGATAATCTCCACTACAAAATGGCCGATGGAAGCAAACAAGAAAACGATGCTCTACTCTCGAATCGCCTATGGTTAAATATGAACTATGCAGCTACCAAAAATCTTAGTTTTACAGGGCAACTTGCTTATAACAAAACATTCGGTCAGCGTTCTATGGTTGATTCCAATACGGCAGGAATGGAAGGTTTTGACTGGATCAGCAGCGAAGCGGCATACGATGACACCCTTCGTGTACGATCTGCCTATTTCTTTTACCAAGACGATGAGTTTATGGGAGCCGATGTTCCATGGACCGTCAGTATCGGTCGCCGTCCATCTACCGAGGGGCATCTCGTCAATTTGCGGGATGATGTAAAAGCTTCTTCTCCACTTGCGCACACCGTCAATGTCGAATTTGACGGTGCCAGTGCAAAATTCGGTACCGAAGAGCTGATCGGGCTGGATGGCTCCTACTTTAAACTCTGTCTTGGCCGAGGGATGAGCAATGCTGAACCGCGATTTGGGTCTTCACCTTACAGCGGAAATGATGCGACAACCAATGATGTTGATATGGCTGGAATTATTGTGGTTCCATACGACGATAAACAATACAGTACGGGATTCCAATATACCTATGCCAATAATTTAATTGATCAAATAACTGCCAGTACAACAGACTTTAGAATGAAAACCGTTGGAGGCCTCCACACAGCGACTGCTTTTGCGATGGTGAATGGAATCGGTGACGGTATTAATGATTTCTTGGATGAGACAATTTTCTTTGTCAGTGGTGCGATGTCAAAAACTGATCCTTATGAAGGCAAAGGGGGTATGCTGGGATCAACCGACAGTCAAACCGGATACAGCTACTGGATCGGTACTCAATTTCCATCACTCCTCACCGATGAGGGACGATGGGGAGCTGAGTTTAACCACGGTTCGAACTACTGGCGTCCGATTACGTACGGAGAAGACACTTTGATCGGATCTAAAATCGCCGCTCGCGGGGATGCCTATGAGCTTTATTTCACAGAACCGTTGGTTGATGACATCCTCACATTCCAACTCCGCTATACGTATATCGATTATGATTATGCCGGAAGTAACGGTTTCTTCGGAAGTACAACAGGAACTCCGATGAGTATGAGTGAAGCCATTGGAGCAGGTGCCGGCTCTATGGTTGTCGATAAAGCTCAAGATATTCGAGCTTATATTCGCTACAAATTCTAAATCTCTCGTCATCCTGAACTTGATTCAGGATCTAAGATTGCGGATCAAGTCCGCAATGACAGAAGTTATCCTACCAGTTTCGCCAATTCCTCTTTAACTTGTGCCACATGATCTTTTACTTTGACATTTGTCCATGCTGCTTTGATTATCCCTTTTGGATCAATGATGTACGTTGATCGGACAATCCCCATGTACTCTTTGCCGTAGTTCTTTTTCATTGCCCATACACCGTAATCTTGCATCATCTGCGTGGTCGGATCGCTAAGGAGGGTAATATCGAGGCTTTGTTTCTCGATAAAATTACGATGAGATTTCGTGCTGTCCGCACTCACCCCGAGGATAATCGCCCCCATATCATCATACGTATCCTGTGCAGCACTAAATTCACATGCTTCGGTAGTACAACCCGGAGTTGAGTCTTTCGGGTAAAAATAGAGGACAATCCATTTCCCGCGTAAATCGCGTGAGCAAATTTCTACATCGTCTTGGTTACTTAAACAAAAATCGGGGGCTACAGTTTCTAGTTCTAACATCATTACTACCTTTTTATAAAATTACTATGGATTTAATTTCGCTAAACTCTTCGATAGCAAACCGAGGTCCCTCACGTCCGACACCGCTCAGTTTCACACCGCCGTAGGGTTGAATGTCAAAACGTAACGTCGGCATATCATTGATCACCACACCCCCTGCTTCGAGTTCATCGATTGCTTGGGTCGCATGAGAGAGATTATTGGTGAAAACCGAGAATTGCAATCCGTACGGAGAATTATTCATCCGCTCTATTGCATCGCGGATTCCATCCACCCGTACCAGACTGACTATGGGAGCGAATACCTCTTCGCATACGATCTGCATCGACTCATGTACGTCTGCCATCACACACGGATAAAAAATCCGTCCTTCACGGTGTGGGGGAGTTAGCGGGCTCGCCCCCTCTTCCATCGCATTTTCTACCCAACTCATTGCACGTTCTGCCGCTTCATCGTTAATTAATGGACCTAAAAATGTATCCTCATTATACGGTGAACCGACAATAAGTTTCGTCGTTGCCTCTGCCATTTTGAGAGCAAATTCATTGTAGATAGAGCTATTTACGTAAATACGCTGGAGCGAAATACACACTTGCCCCGAGTTGACAAATGCCCCGATAGCACAACGCTCTGCCGCATAGTCGAGGTCGGCACTGGTATCGATGTACGTTGCCGCATTGCCGCCAAGTTCAAGCGAGACTTTTTTGATCCCCGCAGTGCGGGTAATGATATTGCCAACCCCCACCGATCCCGTAAAACTGATAACACGGGGAATATCACTGCCGACCAGCGCGCTTCCCACTTCCGCATCGCCGTACACGACACTCAGGGCATCAGGGATGGCATAAGGACTTTCGATAAAAAGTTTTGCCAGTTTATACGCACATAACGGCGCTTCGGGAGTTGGTTTGAGGACAACTGCATTTCCCGCAACCAGAGCAGGTGCCAGTTTATGGGCAACGAGATTGAGAGGAAAATTAAACGGAGTAATCGCTACGATAACGCCAACCGCTTCTCTGCGCCAATACGCGTGAGCCTTACGTCCGCTACTCATCGCGTCGGTGTTGATTGTCTCCCCATGCATGGTTCGCATCGTCTCGGCGGAGAGGGTGATCGTCTCGATACATCGATCCACTTCGATTCGGGCATACGTGATCGGTTTACCTACTTCGTCACACAATACTTTGGCAAACTCCTCACGCTGTTCACGGAGTTTAGAGGCAACATCCAACAGCCATGCGCATCGCTGATGGAGTGGAATTTTTTTAGCTTGTTTTGCCGCTTTTTGAGCAATCTTCAAAGCCTCGTTTGCATCTTCGGCACTGCACTGCGCCGCACGCGAAACGACACGCCCGTCATACGGGCTAAGACGCTCGGTGTAACTTTGCGGTACAACTTGACGTGATCCCATCCAAACGTGTGCATCCATCCTTCACTCCATTTAAAAAATATTGGAAATTATACAAATCATGACATAAAAAGCTTAGGTGTTATTTTTTCTTACTTCGAACCTTAGAGACCCTTTTAGGATTCGCTTTGTATTTTTTATCCTTGAGCTTTTCGACAATACCGACGGCTACGTTATGCATATCTTCAATAATTCCATCATTATTCTGTTCAAAAAAACCTCTATTGGTTTCAAATTTATCGATTAAGAGCGCAAAATCGATCTCTTTCAAAAACGGATAGTGATGTATCGATTTTTCCTCTTCAAGTATCCAATGACTTAAAATACAAATCACTAAAAATTCAGGGATAAAGGAAGGTTTGTCCGAAAAATGGCTCACCACTTTTTTCGCCATAGCATTGTAATAATCTTTCAACGGCTCTTCGAATTTGGCTAATTTTTTGAGGTGCGGATATTTATCGCCATATTTAGCCAAAGTCAACAAATAATCGACATTCACAACACTCTCTTGAAGTTTGTCTCTCAACTCTCTTAAGGTATCATAAACATACTCTGTATCGACCTTTGTTCCAACCGATAGCTCGCACGCACTCTCTTCAACTTGATAAAAATATCTCTCCAGCGCCGTTCGGGCAAAAACAAGTAATGCTTCTGTTTTTACATCTCTTAAAATCGTAGGCTTTACTCTGTTTGTGCAGTTCTCTTTCAAAAAAAGGTCAATTGAAAGAGCATTATCTTCAACCATTGAAAAATCTTGCAGCATACTCTTTCCTTGGTTTATGGTATTTTTATCTCGAAACTTTCATCTCTATATTAGAGTCTAGTTTCTATTCCTAACGAATCCGTCTCAACTTGTTGCGCTTTCGCAACTCTGTCTTCAAGAAGTTTTTGATGCAGTTCTTCATTTTGAAGCGCTAAAATTTGAATGGCCAAATAAGCTGAATTTATCGCTCCGGCTTTTCCGATAGCAACTGTGGCAACCGGCATTCCAGCAGGCATTTGTACTGTCGAAAGAAGAGCATCAATACCACTAAGTGCCGATGCACTCATCGGTACGCCGATAATAGGTTTAGTCGTTTTAGATGCCAATACTCCAGCCAAATGGGCTGCCATTCCGGCTGCTGCGATAAAAACCTGTGACCCTTTTTTTTCGGCATCTTCGATGTAATTCTTGGTTCGCTCAGGCGAGCGGTGAGCTGATGAAATAATCAATTCATAAGGAACACCGAAAGATTCCAAAGTTTCAGCACACGATTTCATCACTTCATAGTCACTCTTACTGCCCATAACAATCGAAACAAATTTCATTTTTACCCTTTATTTTTGGTTTTCACTTTTTTATTGATGATACTCTGATTACCTGTACTATACCATGCGCGGTACTTGAGAAGAGTGATGCTGCATAATTGGTCTTGACTTAGAAATATCTACAATATAACTAAACCGAGCTTCAAAATTCAGCATCTCTCCCTCAACATCAAAACGCCAGTTATAGATACCGCTCAATGCATACACACTCTCATTGATACGTTGAACGTGCAATGTTTTTTCATGCAGCGCAATACTTAACCCCTCACGACTTCCTAATTTTTCAAAATATTCACGAAGCTTATCCGGTGTATTCGGCAATTTATTGGAAAACGTCGGAATTAAAACAGCATGTTCATCATATAAAGACAAAAGAGCCTCAATGTCACCATGATTAACGGCATCCATCCATTCCGTAAGAATCTCTTTTGGAGTTCTCATCATCCTTCTCCCTTGTGTATAATTAAGTTATGCTATAATTTGGAAATTCAAAACTTTTGAAATTATGTTTCAATTATACTTATTATTACTAAAATAAATATCATAAAGATGTTTTTAAGCATTCTTTTTCCTCAATATCTTTAAAATATGTCCCAAAATTACACAGAGGATATCTTACATGGAACTTAAAATTACCGACGGTGTTTTAGGGGTACGCCCTCCCGTCACCAAACCCCACCCGGGATTCTACTTCCAAGTCGGCGAAGAGCGTTTTCGCCGCCTCATTGATGATCACTACGAGATGATCCGCAACAGTGATATCGCATTTTTATTTCCCGTTAACGATGATGAAGATTTTGAAGCTGCCAAAAAACACGCCGCCGACTTTCTCATCCAAATCTGCGGAGGACCCGACTTTTTTGCCCAAAGCCGTGGGGAACCTCGTATGGTAGGTCGCCACGCACCGTTTCGTATCGATGAGCACGGACGCCGCCGATGGCTTGAGTTTTATGCTGAACTCCTCCCTCCGCTCGAAGCAGAAGGGGTGAATCCTGAATACATCCAATCGTTTTGGGATTATCTCGATGTTTTCTCTATTTGGATGATCAATACACCCTCACATTAAATGCTTCCCGCGATTGCGGGAACTCCTCGCTCTTAATATACCTTAAATCACAACTGCGCTAAAATCTCCCAATTTTTCTTTTGGAGATCTTCCCTATGAATGAAGCCAAATATATTTGGATGAACGGCAAAATGCTTCCGTGGAGTGAAGCAAAGATTCACGTCCTTTCCCACACACTGCACTACGGTAACGGCGCAATCGAGGGGACCAAAGCGTATAAAACCCCAAAAGGGTATGCCATTTTTCGTCTGAACGACCACACAAAACGTCTGATCGAATCGGCAAAAATGACCCTTATTACGGTCCCTTACACTGTAGAGGAACTCAATGCGGCGCAAATCGAACTCTTGCGTGCCAACGAATTTACCGGAGAAAATGTCTATCTTCGTCCTATCGTTTACCTCGGTTACGGTGTTATGGGTGTCTATCACAAAGAAGCTCCGGTCGAAGTATCGGTTGCCGCATGGGAATGGGGCGCTTACCTCGGTGAAGAGGGGATGAAACGGGGAATCCGTTTGAAAATCTCATCGTTCAGCCGTCCGAATAACAAATCGAACATGGGTAAAGCCAAAGCGGTCGGAAACTACCTCAACTCTCAAATGGCGAAATTCGAAGCGGTTGAAGCAGGGTATGATGAAGCGTTGCTCCTCGATGATGAGGGATACGTTGCCGAAGCGAGCGGGGCATCGTTTTTCTTGATCAAAGACGGTGAACTAATCACCCCTCCAAATGACAACTCGCTCGTGTCGATTACCCAAAAAACCGTTATTGAGATGGCGGAAAACATGGGGATCAAAGTTACGCGCAGAAAAATCACCCGTGAAGAGATTTACGTAGCCGATGAAGCATTCCTCACCGGAACGGCGGCTGAGATTACTCCGATTCGCGAAGTCGATGCACGTGTACTCGGAGCAGGCGGACGCGGGCCATTGACCGAAAAAATCCAAAGCGCTTATTTCGACATCGTATGCGGTCGAAACCCAGATTACGATCACTATTTAACCTATATAAATTAAAAAAACACTGGGCTTACTGCCGAAGTAAACCCAGTGTTAACGTAGCTAATCGGGATGTATTCCGATAGCGTATAAATCATAGCAAAAGGAAAATCATGGCAAGTGATATGAACGACTATTTCAATAAAAAGAAAAAAGAAGAACAACGAGGGGGGGGCTTTCAGGCTCCAAAACCGCCAAAATTCGATTTTAATCTAAACAGCCAAAAAGCGGGAATGTTATGGGTTATCGGCGGATTTATTTTGCTCCTCGTTTTAGCCAAACCGTTCATCATTATCACCGAGGGGGAACGCGGTATCCTCTCCACCAACGGTAAATATGAAGATCAGGCACTCATGCCGGGGCTCCATTTCCTCATTCCTATGATCCAAAAAGTGTACGTTGTCGATACCAAAGTTCGTATCATCAACTATGCCGATAAAATTGATCGTGCTTCAACTGCAGGGGATGGAATCGTCCTCAAACCGGCGATTACCGTTTTGGATAAACGGGGACTTCCTGTCTCTATCGATATCACCGTCCAATATCGCTTAAACGCACAACTCGCGGCACAAACCATCTCCAACTGGGGCTTTAGCTGGGAAGATAAAATTATCGATCCGGTAGCCCGCGATGTCGTCCGTAACGTTGTCGGCCAATATGAAGCAGAAAATCTCCCGATTATGCGTAATGCTATTGCGACACAAATCGAAGCAGGGATTCGTAAAAATGTTGAAGGACAGAAAAATGCTCCGGCACAGCTTGAATCGATTCAACTGCGTGAAATTGGTCTTCCTCAAAAAGTAAAAGATCAAATTGAGCGGGTTCAAGTCGCGAAACAAGAAGTAGAGCGTGCACAGCAAGATGTTGAACGTGCGAAACAAGAGGCGTTCAAAAAAGAGACCGAAGCTCAAGGTACTGCGAACGCTATTACGATCCAAGCACAAGCACAAGCCAAAGCCAACCATCTTATCGGTGCTTCTCTAACCCCTGGCCTTTTAAAATTGGAGCAAATCCAAGTTCAAGGTAAATTTAACGAAGCCCTGAAAGAAAACAAAGACGCTAAAATTTTCCTCACCCCAGGGGGATCAACACCCAATATTTGGCTCGATACCAAAAGTGGCGACAACCAAAAAATAAGTTCTACAGGGAAATAACCAATGAATCTTGATCAAATCGACTGGGCAAAGGCAGAGCTTCTTCCCGTCATCGTCCAAGACTCGACTACTCTTGAAGTGCTTATGATGGCGTACGTGAACCGTGAAGCATTGGAGCTCTCCCTCTCGACGCGAATCGCCCACTATTATTCTCGATCCAAACAGCGCCTTTGGAAAAAAGGGGAGTCCAGCGGTCACCTACAGCACATCGATCGATTTTTGCTTGACTGTGATAACGATACGCTCCTCCTCCTCGTGCGTCAAGAGGGTGTGGCATGTCATACCGGACGTAAATCCTGTTTCTTTACCGATATCGAATTGGGTGAGTCTGTTAGTGAACCGCAAATCGATACAACCGCAACCTACGGCATTATTGATGAACTCTATCATACGATCCTAAGCCGAAAAAACGCTGACCCTGAAACTTCATGGACGGCTAAATTGTTGAGCAAAGGGGATAATACCATCCTCAAAAAAGTGGTCGAAGAGGCTGGAGAGTTTAGTTTTGCTATCAAAGACGGCAATGAAGATGAAATTATTTACGAATGTGCCGATTTAGTGTATCACGTCCTCGTTGCACTTGGGCATAAAAACATCTCTCCCGATCGTGTCAAACAAGAGCTTGCCCGCAGATTCGGGATGAGCGGGATTGCGGAGAAAAACGCTAGGAACAAATGAAAGCACGCATTCAAGATTTTATTCAACATCTGATTATTTACGATTACTTCCTCTTTGGAGGGGTGATTATCCTCTTTATTCTCCTTCTTATCATCGCTATCGTTTTACGTCATAAATTAGGTCTTGCCATATTCTTCGTTTTCATTGCCTTTGGGGTTTTAACAGCTGGACCTGTTGGGGGATATATCGCATTACATCACTATCTCTTTAAAAATAAAATTATTCTTCATGAGGTGAAAGCGCTTGAATTCACCGAAGCTCTCCTCATTAAAGGTGATATTAACAATACATCCAAACGCCCCTTTAGCGAATGTGCGATTCATGTCGGAGTTCATAAAGTGAGCCATAACCAATACCTTGATCGTCTTTATCCTTATATCCCTTTCAAAAAAAGTTCTCTACGGATAGAAGAGTCCATTTCACCCGGAGAATCAACCCCTTTTAAATTATTTGTCGAACCGTTCCGATATAGTAAAGATTACAATATTACCATTAAGGCAGATTGCAGATGAGTCCTTTAACTTCATGGCATTATTTTCTCATTACCGCTTTGGCGATTTTATTTGTATTGGGAACGATACTGGCCTTACGCTCGACATCTAAATTCTCAGTATTTACCACGATTACCTTGATTCTCGTTTTATTGGGGCTCTTCATATGGCCTCTCATAAACGAAACGGTTTACCAAGTTGAAGTTACCGATTTGGAAGATGAACGTTTTTATCAAACAGAACAAATCATGATTAAAGGGGTAGTTCGAAATATCGGAAAATATCCTGTAGCCAATGTTGTAGCAACCGTAAAAATGGTTAATATAAAAGGTTCAAGTCAATCAAAAGCGAGCCAGTTCGCACAACCAACGGCATTTGCAGAATTATTTGAAGGAGACAACCCCGACTTCAAGCGACAAAATGTTGTCGAGCAGCAAGTCGTTGCGGATTATATCAATCCGGGAAAGTCCAAAACCTTTAGCATCATGTTGAAGTATCCGCCGTATTTTAAAAATGCCTCTTACGACGTTACAGCAAAAGCCAATTAGTATTTTAGTCCTACCGCTTTCAGGGTCGCGTTAATAGTGCGTAGTTGAGCATTTTTGTCTTTGCACCACAAAGGGGCGATTAACGTCTCATCGTCAGTTCCTGCACTGATACGCTGTACACTGACATGTTTGGGCTTCAATAATATCGCTTCTTTAAGAACCTCTACATAAAGTTCTTCACTTATGGGATCAAAGTCGCCTCTGGCATATTCGTTGGCGAGTGCCGTGCGTTTTACGACATAGAGCGGATGGTATTTCACCGAATCAATCCCCAACGCATACGCCTCGTTCACCGTACCGAGCATCATCTCTTTGGTCTCCCCGGGAAGACCAAAAATCAGATGACCGCAAACCTTGAGTCCATACGATTTTGCTTTGAGTATTGCCTCTTTGACATTGGCACTGTCATGTCCGCGATTAATCCGCTCCAGTGTCTCATCGTAAATCGACTGAATACCGAACTCAATCCAAATCTCTGTTTTTTCTGAAAGGTGTGCAAGATACTCGAATGTTTCATCACTGATACTGTCCGAGCGTGTTCCGATGCTAAGACCGACCACGTTGTCAAAGGACAAAGCTTTTTCGTATAGAGATTTGAGTGTTTCGAATGGGGCATAGGTGTTGGTAAAGCTTTGAAAATAGACCATAAACTTCTCAGCACCGTGTGCCGCCTGCAAACGATTAGAAAGTGCATTAAACTGCCACTCTAACTGCTGAAGCTGTTTGTCTAAATGGGGGTTGCTTGAGGAGTTTAGGTTAAGGAAAAAACCTTTAAGCTCGCGGGCATGATCAAGGCTTGGGCTGAAAGAGTCATTTTCACAAAACGTACATCCCCCCTTGGCCACCGTTCCGTCAATATTGGGGCAGGTAAACCCGGAGATTGAGACGGGAACTTTAGAAATTTTTACCCCAAATTTATGGTGTAAATATTGCCCAAAGGTAAAAATCTGTTCCCGCATACAGCTCTCTTAGATAATATACTTGCCGGTGAAGCAAGCTGTACAATAATTCTCTTCTTTGCCGTTTACACTATCAAGCAATGCCTCATTACTCAAATACCCCAGCGAATCGGCTTCGATAAAGGCACAAATCTCCGCGTTGGTCATATTGGCCGCGATGAGTTTCTCTTTATCGGGAGTATCGACTCCGTAATAACACGGGTCGGTTGTCGGTGGGCTGGAGATACGCATATGCACCTCTGCTGCTCCGGCGGCTTTCAGCATCCGGACAATTTGGCGGCTGGTGGTTCCGCGAACGATTGAATCATCAACGACAATCAGACGTTTTCCGCGAATGAGATCATAGATCGGAGAAAGTTTCATTTTTACTTTTAAATCACGCATCTCTTGGGTTGGCTCAATAAACGTACGCCCAATGTAATGGTTACGCATAATCGCCATCTCGAAAGGGATACCGCTCTCTTGCGAATATCCGATCGCAGCAGGCACACCGCCATCAGGAACCGGAACAACCATATCGGCAACAACGGGCTGCTCACGTGCCAATGCTTTTCCCATCGCTTTACGCATTTCATAAACATTTTGTTTGTACACATTTGAATCAGGACGGGCAAAATAGACGTATTCAAAGATACAGTGTTTTGGTGTCGGTTCAAACACCTTTATTGATTTTGGCGCTTTCCCTTTTTCGAAAATCAGCAATTCTCCCGGTTCTACATCACGGATATACTCTGCGCCGATAAGATCAAACGCACAGGTTTCTGAAGCAACGACATAACCATCTCCAACCCGTCCGAGGCTCAAAGGACGGAAACCGTGCGGATCACGCATCGCAAACATTTTAGAACGGCTTAGGAATACGAGAGAATAAGCCCCTTCGATCTTTTTCACCGCATCGATGATACGGTCCGTCAAATGGTGCTGATCGCTTTTTGCGATCAGATGGATCAGATTCTCCGTATCCATAAACGTTTGAAAAATCGCCCCTTTTTTGATCAAAGCGTCACGAACTTCTTTGGCATTGGTCAAGTTACCGTTATGGACAATTGACATCTCTCCGAGATCATAACGGGCAAATACCGGCTGTGCATCGAGAATCGAATCATCTCCCGCCGTAGAGTATCGGGTATGTCCGATTGCCATATGCCCTTTGAGCGTATTGAGTTTTTGGGGATCAAATACTTGCGTTACTAAACCCCGATCTTTGATCGTATAGAGTTTTTCTCCATCGCTGGTACTGATTCCGGCCGCTTCTTGACCACGATGCTGCAGGGCATGAAGGGAGAAATAAGCAAGTTTTGACGCTTCTGGATGGTCGAAAATACCGACTACTGCACATTTTTCATTTAAGCTACGCACTTTTGTTTCCTTATGCTAGTTCTAAACAGTCTTGAATACTGTACAGACCGTTTGGTTTTCCGGCCAGCCATTTTGCGGCACGAATGGCACCTTTGGAGAAGGTATTGCGACTGGTTGCGGTATGGTGAAGTTCGATGAATTCACCCTCATTATAAAACCCGACCGTATGACGACCGACGATATCTCCGCCGCGCAATGCCATTACGGCGATTTCATCTTTGGTTCGCTCACCGATATTGCCGTTACGCCCGCTGACACGTACCGCATCGAGATCAAGATTTCGCCCCGCTGCTGCCGAGTGGGCAAGGGTGAGAGCCGTACCGCTCGGAGCATCTTTTTTATGACGATGATGCTGTTCGACGATTTCAATATCAAATCCGTCAAGAGTTTTAGCCGCCATGTGAACCAGTTGATTGAGCAGAGCAACGCCGAGTGACATATTGGTCGCATACAAAATCGGCATCGATTCACTCGCCGTTTTGAGGAGATTCATCTGATGCGTATCTAAACCCGTCGTTCCGATCACCAAAGGCTTAGGATGCTCAATCGCGCGCTCCAATAAAACCTGTGTCGCTTCGGGCAATGAAAAATCGATAATGACATCTGAGCTTTTGAGCAACGTCGCCATATCGTTCGTCACCATTACCGAAGGATCGATTGAGAAATTGAGTTCATTACGGACATACACCGCCCCTAGTGAAATCTCGTTCTCGTGGCGCAAATCTTCAATCAATAGCTTACCGACACGTCCGCCAGCGCCAAATACACCTGCTCTAATCATATGTAGCATCCCTATTCAAACATTAATAAGGATATTTTACCCTCTTCGTCTTTAAAAAGGGCGTAAACGCCATCATTAAAAAATGTTACTGGTGTCCATCCACATACGCGATGGCTTGCAACGCGGCTACGGCACCGTCACCTGCCGCACAAACCACTTGTTTCGGAGCTTCTGCGCGCATATCCCCTGCTGCATAAAGACCCGGAATGGATGTTTTCATGCTCAAATCAACTTTTACTTCACCCCAGGGGGTCATGTCACATAAAAACGAGCCGTCTTCTTGCATCAAAACTTGATTGTTGACATTGTTGCCAACGAATACGAAAACGCCCGGAACATCGATTTGACGAGATGAACCGTCTTGGAGTTTGACGCGGATACCATCGACACCCATTGAACCTCCGAATACCTCTTCGGGGATAGCGTTCAACACCAATTCGATATTAGCGGTCTCTTTCACTCTCGCAATCGTGTTGGGAGCAGAACGGAAGCTGTCACGACGGTGAATAAGGTACACTTTAGAGCAGATTTTTGCCAAATACAGAGCTTCTTCCAAAGCCGTATCACCCCCACCGATCACGGCGACCTCTTTGTTTTTGTAGAAAAACCCGTCACACGTCGCACATGTACTCACACCGCGCCCAAAAAATGTATCTTCACCCGTAAATCCGGCGCGTTTTGGTGTTGATCCCGTACACACGATAACGCTTTTCGCCTCATCGGATGAACCGTCTGATTTTTGGATTATAAACACACCCGCTTCACCTCGTGTGACTCGCGTCACTTCGGACATCTCATGTTTTAGACCAAAACGTTGGCATTGTTCCGGCCACGGGATCATCAGATCCATCCCTGTGATGTGACCGGTCACCCCCGGATAGTTTTCAATCTCCGAACTCATCGTAATCTGACCGCCCGGCATCCCTTTCTCATACATGATGACATTGTCCAACCCGCCACGCGTGGTGTATAAACCGGCAGTAAGCCCTGCCGGTCCCCCTCCAATGATCGCACAATCCAACATTCATAACTCCTGTTTTTTTCAAAAAAATTATTATGGAAGTATCATACTCTCTTGTAAATAAAGGGGTACTTTGGAGGGATGAGGGGGGGAATAATTAAGGTTCTATTTATAATAAAAATAAATTTATAGAATACCAAATAGAAGGCTGATTCTGGCCCGATAGGGTCTAGCTTCAGTGCTATATTTCGGCGAGTGCAGATGAGGAGATTTCCCCATCGTTTAAATTATAGCAACGCGTTTAGTTTGTCAGCGAATGCTTGTTTAGAAGCTGCGCCTACCATTTGCTCAACGACTTCACCGTTTTTAAAGAAAAGAATAGTAGGGATAGAACGGATACCGTATTTAACGGCGATATCTTGCTCTTCATCGGTATTAACTTTACAGATATTCGCTTTTCCTTCATATTCAGCCGCCAACTCTTCGATAACCGGAGCGATCATACGGCATGGTCCACACCAAGGAGCCCAAAAATCTACCAAAGAGACACCCTCTTTGGTTACTTCATCAAAATTTGAAACGGTTAATTCTACGTATTTAGCCATTGTAATTCCTTGCATTGCAATTGTTTGTGATGAGTCATTATAACGCCCCAATCTTTAAAATGACTTATTACAGAATACTCACATTTTTTCTCAGAACTCTTACGTTACTTTAAACAAATTTAGGACAAAATAGAACTAACAAGGATTCACAGATAAAAGAAGGGCAATGAAATTTATTCTCTATTTTTTTGCTATTGTCACTGCTTTAACACATGGGGCAGAGCCTATTGCCCCGATACCGGAAAGTATCCCTTATGACGCGGCAAAAGCAGCAGTGGGAGAAAAGCTTTTTTTCGATCCGATCCTCTCTCGCGATTACACTATTAGCTGTGCCACTTGCCATGATTTTTCCAAAGGTGGGGCTGATGCACGCAATGTATCCACCGGTATTCACCACCAAAAAGGTTCAATGAATGCCCCTACGGTTTTAAATTCCATTTTTAATTTCACCCAATTCTGGAACGGCAGAGCCAAAAATCTCACAGAGCAGGCCCTCGGCCCCATCCACAATCCTATCGAAATGGGGCTTACCCCCGCCGAATCGACGTTACGTCTCAAAGGCGATCCGGCATACAGCAATGCATTTGAAAAGATTACCGGTCGACGCACGATAACCGCTAACGATATCGCTATCATGATTGCCGAGTATGAAAAAACACTTATTACCCCCAATGGAAGATTTGATCTCTATTTACGCGGGGAAAAATCCCTTTCACCAAAAGAGATGGAAGGGTATCAGCTCTTTAAAACATTGGGCTGTATCAGTTGCCACAATGGTGTCAATGTAGGGGGAAACTCTTATCAAAAAATGGGAGCCATTCTTTCTATTGAGCGAAAAGCTAAAACCGATGACCGATATGCCATCACCCACCGCGAACGCGACAAGAACGTCTTTAAGGTGCCGACATTACGCAATATTGCCCTCACCGCACCCTATTTTCATGATGGGAGTGCCGCGACATTGCGCGAAGCCATCAATAAAATGTCCTATCATAATCTCGGCATTAAACTCTCCGAAAAAGAGATCGATTCCCTCCTCACTTTTTTAAATACCCTTACCGGTAAACTCGCCGGAAAAGAGCTGCGTCCATGAAGCTCTCAACCAAACTTCTTTTAACCGCTTTACTCGGTATTAGTGCCCTTATCGCACTCTTTTATTTCAAATCTGCTTCCAACGACTATTACACCCATCGTAATGCGATTGAACTTGCCTTTAAAGAACTGGATTCATCCCAACAAAAACTTAACCATGCTATCTTGACCAATGCTTTTTTTCTTTATACCAATCAAGATGATATTATCCAAGCCATTGAACATGTTCACTCTCATCTGAATCCTCTGTTAGAGAATCAACATTTTGTTCAAGAACACACAGAAACCTACCAAATATTACTTGAATACCAAAAAGCATTTGAGTCCAACACCAATGCTATTTATGATTTTCAAACCACCAATACCGTCATTAAAAATTCGACGGCGGCAATCCCCCGCTTACAAGAACAATTACTGACTTCAACTGAACCTCTGAGTGAAAACCAACGAAACGGTTTACGAAAAATCGCTCATCTTAGCGGCGCGCTTTTGGTTGCAAAAAATGCGATGGATACCCAGTTGATTGAATCTTTTCGTAACGATATTGATTCACTCGCATCCCTTCACTTCACGAATAAAGGGCAGGAAGAAGCCTTAAAACAGCTGATCTCACATTTCAATGTCATCCTTAACGCATTCCCCTTTTATTCCGAAGCACTCAACCAAATCCATAATCCTGCACTTAATCAACTGCTTGAAAAAGGGAAAAGCAGATTTATACAAGAATCGATAAACGAGTTGATGTTTGTTACCTATTTTTCGTATTTTTTAATGGCACTCTTTATTGCCAGTATTCTCCTTATCTCATTCTTTTTAATCCACAGCGAACAGGAAGCTCGAACCGATCGTTTAACCGGCTTGCAAAATCGCAAAGGGTATGAAGAGCGGATTAAACACGCAAAAGCAGATTTAGGGTTAGTCCTCATCAATATCCGAAAATTTAAACATTACAACGATTTTTACGGTGTATCCTCAGGAGACAGGCTCCTCATCGAAACGGCACATCGTATTCGAAACATCCCTTTTTTAGGGGTAAAACCCACCTATTATCGTTTGGGTGCCGATGATTTCGGTATCCTCTTCGAATTCTCCTCAAAACAACCTCTTGAAGTATTAGCCAAAGAGGTCTTGAGCGAATTTTCCAAAACCCCTATCATTATCGACACAGAAATACGAACCCCCTCTATCGTGGTTGCCGCATCAACCTTTAAACCTCTGCTGGAAACCGCAGATATGGCGCTTAAAAGCAATGCCCATACAAACCCTGTTATCTATCACGAAGGGCTCAATCTCCGACAGGTTATTCATGATAATGTCACAAAAGCAAAAGAACTCAAAGAAGCGCTTAATGAAGAGCGTGTCGTCCCTTATTTTCAGCCTATTGTCGATCTTTCAACGTGTAAAGCCGTTAAACATGAGGTACTTGCCCGAATCATTATGAAAAATGCTCAAGTACGTTCCATTTTCCCCTATCTTACTATCGCAAAAGAATCCAATCTCTATCCTCAGATCACCCGCACGATCATTGCCCAAAGCTTTATGATCATCGCAGAACACGCCGGAGATTTTTCCATTAATCTCTCAATCGAGGATATTGGTAATCATGAGACCGTTGAAATGTTAGAAATGATGCTGGAAAAGTATCCAAACATCGGAAAACGGATTATTTTTGAAATTTTAGAGTCCGAAGCAATCGAAGAGTATGAAGGGATTGTTAATTTCATTCTAAGAATGCGCCGCCATGGATGCCGCATTGCAATCGATGATTTCGGAAGCGGCTATTCTAATTTCTCACGTATTCTTAATCTCACCATCGATATTATCAAAATTGACGGTTCACTGATTCGACACCTCGATACCGATGATAAAGCGGTCACAATCGTACAAACGATTGTCAACTTTACCAAAAGTGCTTCAATCGAAACCGTCGCCGAATTCGTCCATAATAAAGCTATCGCCCATATTGTCTCAGAACTGGGAATCGACGCGGCACAAGGGTTTTACTTTTATGAACCGGCACCGCATCCGGTCGCGGTCATTTAACGCATCAGTGATAGCTAAAGCGTAATATTTTCAATCAATTCTAAAACGTCATCAGTGACAATCAATGCATCGATGCAGTAATCACGGTTCAATTTTTTCTTCTGAAGATAAAACTGGATGGTTCGACCCAGCTTTTGGAGTTTTGCGCGGGTAATGTTATTAACGGCTTGCTCATAGCTTTGGGCACTCTTGACTTCCACAAAATGGATGACATCCCCACGTACGGCAATAATATCGATCTCTCCGAACCGGTTGTAGACATTTCGATCGATAATTCGGTACCCACTATTGCGGAGGTATTCACACCCGCGCTCTTCGGCGATATTTCCCCGAGCGCGCGTGTTCACGACTTTTAATCCAAATAGTCGGGTTTAATCACCTCGACTTTGATCGATTTGAAACGTGCTGTTTTGATCAGCTCATCATGTTCATCGCCAAACAAAAAGTTAATATTGCTTTTGGCATGGTGGAAAGTTGAAAACAATGTCCCTTTTTTCACGGTCGAACTCACCTTGACCCGCAACGGTGCACTTTGCCCGTATTCACTGCGCAAGACAACAAAATCTTTAAATTCAAAAAACTCCTCATCCTCAACGCTGACTAAAAGAATATCTTCGCTGTGAGAACGGTGAAGCTTATCACACGCATTTGTCTGCGCCGCGTTGTTATAATGAACCAATACCCGTCCAGTCGTAAGGTAATAGCCGTCATGCGTTTGATTCTCAAGCAATTCGGCAACCTGTCCTCGCGATGAATATTGGTGATAATGAAACGTCCCGAATCCGTCTTTGGTTCGGAAAGTATCGATGTGCAATATCGGTAAATCTTCTTCCTGTACCGGCCATTGCAATCCGCGTAGACGATTAGCTTCGAGCTTTTCATAACTCGCCCCGCCAAAGCGGATCGGAGCGTCCACACGTACTCTTTCCCAAACATCACGGGAGTTTTTGAATCCGAAATCTGTTCCGTAGCGTTTGGAGATTTCGGCGATCACTTCCCAGTCATCGGGCATCATCACATTGATAAGAGGCTGAGAGAGGTGGAGACGCCGCTCCGCATTGACATAGACACCCGTTTTCTCATAGGCACTTTTTACCCCGAAGATTATGTCGGCAAATTTGGTAATCTCATTGTCGAACAGTTCATTGACCACTAAAAGGTCGAGATTGCCCAATGCGGCATGGATTTTGTTTTGATTCGGGTGGATATGGGCGATATCTTCGCTGATGTTGTAAAGGGCCTTGATTTTCCCATCAACCATTGCATTGATCAAATCAGGGGTCATCATCCCCACCTCTTTGGGCGGTTGATAATCAGGTGCGTAATACGGCAGCATCCCGACATCACATGTCCCTTGAACATTGTTCTGTCCCCGAAGCGGCATCAATCCAGCACCCCGTTTGCCAATGTTTCCGGTCAACATTGAGAGATGGGTAATCGCCATCACGGCATACGAACCATCTAGATGTTCAGTGATCCCTAATCCCCAGAAAAAGAGACTTTTACGCGTTGCGTATTTACGCGCAACCGTTCGAACTTCCTCTACCAGTGATTCATACCCAGGTATTTGAAGCAGATATTCAGGATTCGCATACGGATCATTGAGGATAGAATTTTTATACTCCTCATACCCTTTGGTACGGCTGTTCACAAAGTCTGTATTGACCAGATTTTCAGAGAGGATAACATAGGCCATCATGTTGAGAATCATCAGATTGGCTTCGTACGGGATGCTTAGATGATTGGTTGCCGATTTCGAGAGCTGTATACGGCGAACATCGAGTACAGCGAGTTCAATACCGTCATTTTTGATCACATCGAGTATACGGTTGGCGACGATGGGATGCCCTTCGGTTGTATTGGACCCCATCACCACGATGTACTCAGTCTCATAAATATCATCAAACGGGTTCGTCATTGCCCCCTCGCCGATCGTAGTACGCATCCCTTTGAGTGAAGGGGAGTGACACACACGGGCGCAGTTATCGACGTGCGGAGATCCTACTACATGACGGGTAAAGTGTTGAAAAAGATACGATCCCTCACAGCTGGTTCGTGCTCCGCCGATCGCCGCAAAACTGTGCGAACCGTGTTCATCCGTAATCGATCGAAGTTTACGGGCAACGAGCTCGTACGCACTCTCATAACTGATCTCGTAAAAATCGTGATCCACCGGTTCGAGATAGTCCATATCCAAATCGGCGAACAATGCACTGTTTTTAGCTAAAAAAGCTTTACGGACACGGGCATTGCGTAGACGTTTTGGGTGAGTCAGAAAATCCCATCCCTGTTTTCCTTTGATACACAAGCGCCCTTGAGAGACAAGACCCTCTTCTTTTGCAAAGATTTTTTGGATTTTGTTATCTTCCACCTCAGCGGAAATATCACATCCTACACCGCAATAGGTACAAACGCTGTCGATAACCATAGGATATTTCCTTGATAGTACGGGTTATGCACCCTTTTTAAAATTAGTGAAGTGTACAATTTTGTCTCTTAAGGACTGCGGAAGTAGCAAGACAATTCGAATCATTAAGGTGAATCTAAAAGGAAAAGCGTAACGTATTTTTTTCCGTTCAATCGCATGGGTGATCCGCGCTATTCCCTCCTCTGTTTTCATCAAGAATGGCATTTTAAAGCGATTCTTCTGCGTCATTTCCGATTTGATAAATCCGGGCATAATTGTCATAACAGTGATACCGTGCGGTTTTAACTGATAATAAAGCCCTTCAGCATAGGCGTTTAGCGCCCGTTTGGAACTGCTGTAGGCAATCGACGTCGGCATCGTAAAGAGCGAGGCGAGAGAAGAGATAAAAACGATCTCACCCGATTTTTGTGTCATTAGTTTAGGAATGATAGGTTCCAAAAGGGCATGAACACTCAAAAAATTGGTTTTAAAAACTCTCTCAAAATCTTCGAACGGCGTTACACCTGCGCTATGACCGACCGAAACTCCTGCATTGAGAATGATACGATCGATAGGATTTTCACACAGATGTTTGCCAATCTCTCTCATCCGCTCAAAATCATTGACATCAGCGATGATCGTCTCTACCTCGGCACCCTTCACTCGGCATCGAACCGCTACATCAGTTAAGCGATCTTCCCTGCGTGCGATCAATACAAGTTGATTTTTGTCTGACGCATAATATAGCGCAAGAGCTTCTCCTAAACCGCTGCTGGCTCCTGTGATAATTATACGCTTTTTCGTCATTTCAATCTCCCCAAAATCTCCAACGCATCCATCTCGAATTTCGAAAACGCAAACCATTTTTTACCCAAATCTTTAAGACTTGCTCCGATGTGATACATCTCCACCCCATCTAGTATGATAAATCTGTCGTGAGCGCTTTTGAACTCTAATAGTTCCATGTTTTGGTATTGCGCTTGGTATTTTTGATAGTCTAGTGAGAGTTGCTTGGTGATAATTTGAGTATAGATTTTTATTTTGAGATTGGGATATTTACTAAAAAGGGTAAAAACTGTGTCGTCTATGTAGTTGTCGATCAGCACTACTTCACTTTTTGCACTTTTAAGCAAATCATTTATAAAAACATACGCATCATAAATCTGTCCGTCGAAAAATATTCCTTCTTTTGTCTTAAGAGTGTCAACATTGACAAGCGCCTTAAACTCCCCCATTTGAGATTTAAGTGTTGCTACATCACTTTCCAAAGATACAAATCGCTCATTTGTGATTTTATCGCCATTAATAGCATAACCATTTTGGATGTAGCTTTTGAGTACCGATGTTGCCCATTGTCTGAATTTTATTGCTTTAGATGAATTTGTTCTGTATCCTACGGCTAAGACAATATCTAAACTGTAGAAATTTACAGGTTTATCTGAATTTGCAGTATGCATTTTTTGCATATTGCTTTTTTCATCCACCTCATTATCTTTAAAAATATTCTTAATATGTCTACTGATAACACTTTGATCTTTTTCAAAAATATCACTTAACTGCATTTGAGTGAGCCAAAGAGTATCTTCTGTAACTGAAATATTGAGTTCTATCTCACCGTCGTTATAAATGACTATATCTGAACCATTAACTTTGTTCATGATTTATTTCCTGCTCTCACTTTTCATTGCTTATAATTCCCAACTTGATTTATAGAGAAAATTCAATAACCTATTCTTTATACCCTTGAACACATTTCTTTTTGAAAAAATTATATTTTTCTCCATCCCATCTCCATACAGATGAACAATACCCAGGAATAGTCAAATCAATGTCAGGATATCCCTTAAATTTGTTTTTTAGAATGGAATAAGCTGTTACAGGATAATCGATATTTTTATTAAATTTTTTATTTTTGCCTTTGATCAGTAATATTAAATTCCCTTCCGCATTACCATATGCACCCGAATAATTATTTAATATCACAAATACCTCATCAATACCATCTCCATTTAAATCAACACGTTTTATGTTTGGCTCAACCTCAATATCTGTATTGTCTAAAAGATGAAATTTATCATTCTTTTTTTCAATCCCTGATGATTCATAAATTATTTCCATCTCAGATTGAGAAGTTTTATTTTTTTCTCCTGCCGCTACACTACTTGCCGCAATCATCAACATTAAACAAACTAACATCATTTTTTTCATTTATACTCCAAATTTTATTTACGATTTCATCATCCATTAATCCATTCTCTCTAATGCTGGATTCCCGATCAAGTCGGGGATGACGAAAAATCATAAAATTATACTGTTTTTAATTATACCAAAGTGTCACTTTTATATCTAACATCTCTGTCATTCCCAACTCGATTGGGAATCCATCCCCTGTATTTAGAACCACTGGATCCCCGATCAGGTCGGGGATAACGGGCGTAGCCAAAACCCGCTATAATTCCATCATGAATGAAACACTAAAAATCGGGGAAATTAATATCCTCACAATTGATCGCGATACCGTGCCGGGACTATTCTTGCGTGCACTGGATGAGAGCGATATATTACTGCCCAAC
Source organism: Candidatus Sulfuricurvum sp. RIFRC-1 (assembly GCF_000310245.1). Lineage (NCBI taxonomy): Bacteria > Pseudomonadati > Campylobacterota > Epsilonproteobacteria > Campylobacterales > Sulfurimonadaceae > Sulfuricurvum > Candidatus Sulfuricurvum sp. RIFRC-1. The sequence continues at coordinate 170,373 of NC_020505.1, read as the reverse complement.
CAATACGTCACCGACAAAATGCACATCGGTGATACCATCGATGTATTTGTCTATACCGACAGCGAAGATCGCCCCGTTGCTACGACGGCAATGCCTAAAGCGATGGTGAATGAAATCGCATTTGTCGAAGTGGTCGATACCACCCCTATCGGTGCGTTTGTAAACTGGGGGCTTCCTAAAGACCTTTTTATCCCCCGTGCGCTTCAAAAACGCCCGTTCGCCGTCGGTGAAAAGCGGCTCGTGCGAGTTATCTTGGACGAGCAAACCAACCGTCTGGTAGGAACGGAAAAAATCAGCGGTGCATTAGAGATGCCGCCGAAGAGTTTTTACCCCAACACTCCCGTAGCGTTTATGATTATCGCCAAAACCCCTATGGGGTATAAAGTGATCGTGGATCATAAATTTGAGGGGATGATTTACGCCAACGAGATTTTTGAAGAGGTTCGTGTCGGACAAATCAAAAACGGATTCGTAAAAGTTCTCCGTCCTGATGGTAAACTCGATCTCTCTCTTCAGATGGTCGGAAAAGCCAAAGCTTCCGGTGCCGCTGATAAAATCCTCTCGATGATAAAAGCCAATGGCGGGATGTTGCCGTACAACTACAAAAGTGATCCCGATTTGATTCAAAAAACCTTTGGACTCAGTAAAAAGAATTTTAAAAGTGCATTAACACAGCTCGTCGATAGTAAAAAAATAACAGTTCAGGAGAACGGAATTTATGGGATATAGACCACGTAAAAGCCCTTTTAGTCACCTAAAAGCGCGTAACCTCGTTTACAGTGAAAACGATCAGACGTTTACCCTCATCAGTTTTAACCGAGAGACGATGCTCTTAGAAGTTCATATCAAAGATGGGGATGTAACGAAGATTGTCACCGATTTTCCTTTCGCCCACTTGCCTAAAAAGATCAAGCAAGAACTCAATCCGCTATAATTGCACCATTATTTTTAGGAGAAATCTATGTCACAATTTACCAACGTCACCGCAGACAAAAAAGCGAATATCTATTTTGACGGTAAAGTTACCAGCCGTACCCTTCATTTTGCAGACGGCAGTATTAAAACTCTTGGGATCATGCTTCCGGGTGAATACACGTTTAACACCGGCGATAAAGAGATTATGGAGATTATGAGCGGAGAGATGGAGGTTCAGCTTCCGGGTTCAGAAGAGTGGATTATCGTTCAAGGACCGCAAAGCTTCGATGTACCTGCCAACAGTGCATTTCATTTAAAAGTTAAAATCGTGAGCGATTACTGCTGTAGTTTTATAAAATAACTCATTGTGCGGAGCTTAATCTCTCTGCACATCCTTTTCATGAATCCACCCCTCGCCGATATACGGCTGCCATCCGTTTTTCCCGCCAATACCGCTCACTTTATATCGTGAACCGCTTTTTATTTTAGATGTTATAGTCGTATTCGCTTTATAGCTTTTACAGGCCCCTTCCAACGAACAAATCTGTCCCCCTTCTATTGTTTTAAAACGAACGGGTGTGATTGTCTCAATCAGAGGAGACGCAATTTTTGCGTTTGCGTCTTTGGGCTTATCCCTGTCTAATTTTCCGTCTATTATTTCCAACAAAAGGGCTCTTGCCTCTTTATCCCCTTGTTTTGCTGCTTTCGTAAGCCATATCATCGCCCAATCAAGGTTTTTTTCTACTCCGCGCCCTGATGCATATAAGAGTGCAAGATTATACTGCGCATCCACATACCCTTGATGCGCTGCTTTTTCATACCATAGAGCCGCATGCGTTTGATTGACTTCTACACCGATACCGCGCTCGTAAATAACACCGGTTTGAAACTGTGCTATCTTATCTCCGCGCAATGCCGAGGTATAGGTATCCCAAAACGATTTTCGTTGTGTATCCTCTTTCAATCCATCTGCATTAAGCGCGTTTAACCATCCGATTATTAGAAATACTAGTATCCATTTCATATTCATCTCACAATGTATTGAAGGCTCGATCACCTGCATCGCCCAATCCAGGGACAATGAACTTATTTTCATCCAGCCGCTCATCAATCTGTGCTATTACAATTGTCACTTCGGGATATACCGATTCTACAGCCTTGATCCCTTCAGGCGAGGCAATGATATTCAGCGAAATCACTTTTGTTGCCCCTTTCTTCCGGACAATTTCAATAGCATCACATAAAGATCCTCCTGTTGCCACCATTGGATCGACCAAAATAACCGTTTTGCCGGTACACTCACCGACACGATCATAATAGAGATGACTTTTATGGGTCTCTTCATCTCTTTTTATCCCTAGAAAACCGGATATCGAATGATTTAACGTCTCAATAACCGCATCGTGCATCGGCAATGCAGCGCGAAGTACCGATACAACCATAATCTGCGACTCGTCAATACACTCAACGCTCTGTTCTCCTTGCCAAGAGATAATTTTTTTAGAGGATACCGGAATATTTTTAAGGGATTCATAGAGCAAAATTTTAGTAATCTCTTTCATGGTATGACGAAAAACCAAAGGGGAAAGTGTCGTATCACGAAGGGTATTAACTAAAGATTGGAGAAGGGGATGGGTTGGATGTATGTACATAATTTTTCTTTCAAAAAAGATATACCATTATAATACATAATGGGTGCCGACTGCCTAAGCAGCAGCACTCATTTATAGCGATAGGTAATTCGCCCTTTATCCAAGCTGTAGGGAGTCAGTTCGATTTTCACCGTATCACCCGGGAGAATTTTGATGTAGTGCATGCGCATTTTACCTGCGATATGACACAAAATAACATGACCATTCGGCAACTCAACACGAAACGTTGCATTGGGTAGTGCCTCAATAATCTTTCCGTCTACTTCAATGACATCATCTTTTGCCATATATATTCCTTTACGCGATTGATAATATTTCAGCTCTACCGTTGATAATCGCAACCGTATGCTCGTAATGAGAGCCTCTCAGCCCATCCGTACTCACCACATCCCAGCCATTTGCCAAAATTTTGGAGGTTCCCTCTTTGTGGCAAATCATTGGTTCCAGACAAAAAACCATTCCGTTTTTAATTTTTGGTCCTGCTTTCGCATTGGTTCCATCCATATAATTCGGGATTTCCGGTTCTTCATGCGGCTTTTTACCGATTCCATGACCGCAGAATCCACGCAAAGGGACAAATCCCCGACCGTGAATAAACTGCTCTATCTCATACGAAAGCTCTTTAAAGCGCATTCCGTCTTTGATAATGTCGATGGCAAAGTAAAGGGCATCTTTAGAACATGCAATCAATGCTTCGTCTTCAGGAGTGATCTTTCCGACTCCAAGCGAGATTGCTGCATCACCAAAATACCCCCCTTTTTTTGTCCCTACGTCAAATCCGACAATATCACCCTCACGCAAAGCGTAATCGGTTGGGATACCATGGATGATCACTTCATTAACAGAGGTACAAACGGCACTTGGAAAACCGTAAAGCCCTTTAAAAGAGGGAATGGCACCTTGGCTGCGGATATACTCCTCACCAATGGCATCAAGCTCTTTTAGGGTAATTCCCGGTTTAGTATGAGAAGCTAATAATTCCAACGTCGCACCTACGATTTGATTCGCAGCACGAAGTGAAGCTATTTCATCATTTTTGCGTAGCGCAATCGCCATTGTTACAGACCAACCGCGCTAAGGGTTTGATATTTTGACATATAAACCTGTGCTTCAATACGACGCATTGTGTCCAGAGCAACCTGAACCACGATCAATACTGCTGTCCCTCCAAAGAAGAACGGCACACCCATCGCTTTAACAATAACCCATGGCAAAGTTGCTACAAGCCCGAGATAGATGGCACCCGTAATGGTCAATCGTCCCGCCGTATCATTCAAAAACTCTTTGGTTGATTCGCCCGGACGAACACCCGGAATAAATCCACCCTGACGTTTGAGGTTATCGGAGATATCTTTTGCATTAAATACGATAGACGCATAAAAAAATGCAAAGAACACAACAAATACAAAGGTCAAAAAGTTAAAGAAATAGTGATTTGGATTAAGTACGTCCGCGATTGCTTGAACCGTCGGATTGGTACTCGATGACATAACCGTCATCGGGAACATTAAAATTGCCGAAGCAAAAATAACCGGAATAACCCCGGAGAGATTCACTTTAACCGGAATGTAATTCATAACCCGTTTGTTTTGATTTTGCATCATTGTCTTTTTCGCATAGGTAACCGGAATACGGCGTTCCCCCAGCTCAACATAAATAATGACCAAAATCGTCGCAATAATGAGGGCAATAATACCTACAAGGGATAAGAATCCCATCGCTCCGGTATTGACCATCGTTACTGCTTGAGAAATCGCACTCGGAATTGCCGAAACAATGCCGGCGAAGATGATCAAAGAGACACCGTTACCGATACCGCTTTGAGTAATCTGTTCACCGATCCACATCAACAACATAGTACCCGCCAACATCGAAACAACCGCAAGGAGCATAAAGGTTGAGTGATCAACCAAAATAGCACTGCTGCCGTCTTTTCCGGTCATACCTTGCAATCCGACACTCACACCGATCGCTTGTACAATCGTAATCGCAATAGTGGCATATCGGATAATTTGCATGTATTTCACCATACCGTCACGCTCTTTTTTCATTTGCGCTAAGTTCGGGAAAGTGGCTGCTAGGAGTTCCATAATAATTGAGGCTGTAATGTAGGGCATAATGCCAAGAGAGATAATAGATAAACGTTCTACGGCATTTCCGCTGAACATATTGAATAGACCTAACGCATCTGCCGCGTGATCATCAAAAAACGAAGCGATGACAGCTGTGTCAACACCCGGCACCGGCACGTATGCCAGTAGTCGGAAGATAAAGAGAAAACCGATCGTAATTAAGATCTTGTTTACAAGTTGTTGGTTCATTAGTTACCAGTTGTTGTAACGTTTTCGTCTTTAATTTTAGATGCTAAATCTTTAGCGCTCGCGCCAACAAGTTTAACACTTGTAACCGATTTAGCCAATCGGTGTACGCTACGGATTGTTTCCATTGTAATCTCTGAAAGTTCAGCAATTACATTTGTTTTTTCAACATTAATAATCGTTGGTTTTACAACACGTGATGTAAAACCGATTTTTGGCAAACGGCGAGCAAGTGGTTGTTGTCCACCCTCAAAGTTACGTTTTTCATTGTAACCTTTACGCGCTTTTTGACCTTTGTGACCTTTACCGGCTGTTTTACCTTGGCCACTTCCTTGGCCGCGACCAAGACGTTTTGTGCTGTGGGTTGATCCCTCAGCTGGGGTAAGATTTTCGAGTGCCATACCTTATCCTTTGATACGTGATAGTGCATCGATTGTTGCACGTACCACGGTGTTTGGATTGTTAGAACCCAAAGACTTCGTCAAGATGTCTTGGATACCAGCAAGCTCAAGTACCGGACGGGTAGCGCCACCGGCGATAACCCCTGTACCTTCAGATGCAGGTTTAAGCAAGATACGACTCGCGTTGTATTTAACTTCGATATCGTGAGCAATGGTAGTACCTTTGATCTTCACGTTAGTCAAGTTTTTGAACGCTTCGTCAACCGCTTTACGGATAGCATCGGGAACCTCTTTGGCTTTACCGACTCCGTAACCTACGGTTCCTTTTTTATTTCCTACAACTACGAGAGCAGTAAAACGAAAACGTCTACCACCCTTTACAACTTTAGTTACACGACCGATGTTTACAATCGCTTCTGAAAATTCTTCTCTATTAATCGGATTCATCCATCAGCCCTTAAAACTTGATTTCATTTGCACGAAGAGCTTCGGCAAACGCTTTTACAACACCGTGATACAAAAATCCGTTACGATCGAACGTAACTTCATTGATCCCAGCATCTTTTAGGGTTTTTGCGAATACTGCCGCTGCTTTTTCAGCATCAGCTTTATTTGCTTTAAGACCCAAAGTTTTTGAGTGAACCGCCGCCAACGTTACCGCTGATTCATCATTAATCGCTTGTGCGCTGATGTAGCGGTTTGAACGAAAAATTGAGACACGTGGCAAAGTCGCGCATCCTGAAATTTTAGAGCGAATACGGCGCTTACGTTGAATACGTTTAGCCGTTTTAATTTTAAGTGTTTTACCTGTCATATCATCGCTCCTTATTTCTTAGATGTCTTACCGGCTTTACGCAGGATAGTCTCATCAGAATATTTAACACCTTTACCTTTGTACGGCTCAGGTGGACGGAATGAACGGATTACAGCTGCAATTTGTCCAATTTGTTGTTTATCGACACCTTTGATGCTGATAACGTTTTTCTCAACTGCAATGGTAACACCCGCTGGAATATCGAAATTGATATCATGGCTGTAACCAAGTTGAAGATTCAAAACATCGCCTTGAACTGCTGCACGATAACCAACACCGTTGATCTCTAGTTTTTTCTCAAAACCAGTTACCAAACCTGTAATGATGTTTGCTGCTAGTGCACGGTAAGTACCCCAGAATGCACGATCAGCGCGTTGGTCAGAGTTTGTACTAAACGTCAAAGTGTTATCTTCAAGTACTACACCACAGTTACCAAGAGTATCCAAGGTTTGAGTTGTTGCACCTTTCGTAAACGTCAATAACGTTCCATCGAGTGTCGCTGTTACATCAGCTGGGATAGAAATAGGAAGTTTTCCAATACGTGACATCTTATCTCCTTACCAAATTGTACAAAGGACTTCTCCGCCTACGCCAAGCTCGAATGCTTTATCGTTAGGAAGAACCCCTTTTGAACTACTGACAATGATGGTACCGTAACCGTTTTTGAAACGTTTAAGTTCATCTTTACCTTTGTAAATACGACGTCCCGGTTTAGAGACACGTTTTACTTCATTGATAACTGTACGACCTTTTTCGTCGTATTTTAATACTACATTGATGGTTTTTTTAACGCCGTCTTCAACAACGTTAAAGCTCTCGATGTAGCCTTTATCAGCCAAAATTGCAACAACTGCTTCTACTACTTTTGAGTGAACCAATGTTGTTACATCTAATCTACGCATAGCCGCGTTACGGATACGAGTCAACGAATCCGCGATCAAATCATTAATCATTTATATTTCCTTATCTTAGTCGTAAGTAGTATCAGGCTGGGATTACCAGCTTGACTTTCTAACGCCTGGGATTAACCCTTCGTTTGCCATTTTACGGAAGCAAACGCGACAAATTCCAAAATCACTGATGACAGAGTGTGGACGACCACAAATCTGACAACGAGTATAAGCACGAACCGCATATTTAGGTGTACGCGCCGCTTTAGCGATCATTGACTTCTTAGCCATTATTCTCTCCCTTTAGCAAACGGCATACCGATCATTTCAAGAAGCTTGAAAGCATCCTTGTCTGCAGTAGCACTTGTTACCACGGTGATGTTCATCCCGTGGATTTGCATGATTGAATCGTAATCAACTTCCGGGAAAATCAATTGCTCTGTCAAACCGAAGTTATAGTTTCCGCGACCGTCAAAACCGTTACGTGGAATACCACGGAAGTCTTTAACACGTGGAAGTGATACAGAGATCAATTTATCCATGAAATCGTACATTTGAGCACCGCGTAGTGTAACTTTAACACCAACCGGCATCCCTTCACGTACTTTAAATCCTGCAACCGATTTACGCGCAACAACTACTGAAGCACGTTGACCAGCGATGTTGCTGATTGTATCTTGGATACTTTGGATCAATTTGTTGTCTTTCATAGCAAAACCACAACCGACAGAGATCACAACTTTTTCAAGTTTAGGGATCTGCATAGCGTTAGCAATGCCAAGAGCTGATTGAAGCTCAGGCTTAAGAGCCAAATATTTATCTTTTAGTCGTGCCATGATTACGCCTCAACTTTACGGACATTTGATGCATCTACAGGCATCTCTTTGCTCAAGAATCCGCCTTGTGGATTTTGCTCGCTTGGTTTGATCGCTTTTTTAGCAACACGAACACCCTTAACGATTACTTTGTTTTTCTTAGGCATAACTTGAAGCAATTCTGCTTTAGTACCTTTGTCATCACCGGCGATCACTTCAACAATGTCGCCTTTTTTGAAATTAAATTTTGCCATCATACAACCTCTGGAGCAAGTGATACGATTTTCATGAAACCTGCGTAACGAACTTCACGGCTTACTGGTCCGAAAATACGTGTACCGATTGGCTCACGTTTTTTATCAAGGATAACTGCTGCATTTTCGTCGAAACGGATCAAAGAACCGTTTTCACGGTGAACTTCTTTTTTCGTACGAACAACAACTGCTGTAACCACTTGACCTTTTTTGACCTTACCGGTTGGAGCCGCTTTTTTAACTGAAGCGATGATAACATCACCAACAGTTGCATAACGACGCTTTGAACCGCCAAGAACCTTAATACACATGATCTCTTTAGCCCCTGTGTTATCGGCTACTGCTAGACGAGTAAAACTTTGAATCATGCGTTCACCCCTTTAACAAGAGTTTTAAGACGGAACGATTTGCTTTTAGAAAGTGGACGACACTCGATCGCGATCACTTCATCACCAATGTTTAGTTGGTTGTTCTCATCATGAATCATGTATTTTTTGAAACGTTTTACCGTTTTGTGGTAACGTGGGTGCATAACACGGCGCTCAACAACGATAGTTGCTGTTTTTTCGCCGGCTTTTGTAACTACGATACCTTGAATTTCACGTTTATGTGTCATAGCTCTGCCCTTACTTCACTGCGTTCATAGCAGTGTTAATGCGTGCAATGTCTTTTTTCGCCGTGCGAAGTTCGCTCGTGTTAGTCAATTGCATCATTTTTTGCTTAATTTTCAAAGTGAAAAGCTCAATTTTTTTCTCTTTGAGCATACCTTGAAGTTCAGCAGCTGTTTTGTCGTTCAAATCAGTATATTTCATTGCTCATCTCCGCAGTTACAATTTTGGTTTTGAACGGAAGTTTTTGCATCGCAAGCGCTAATGCTTCACGTGCAAGAGTCTCTTCAACACCACCCATTTCAAAAATGATACGGCCTGGTTTGATGTTCATTACCCATTGGTCAACAGAACCTTTACCTTTACCCATACGCACTTCAAGTGGTTTGGCAGTCAATGGTTTAGCCGGGAACACGCGGATCCAGATTTTACCTTGACGTTTGATATGACGGTTTGCTGCAATACGAGCCGCTTCGATTTGGCGAGAGTTAATACGTCCCGCTTCCGTTGCTTTGAATCCGATAGAACCGAAATCAAGTTTGTTGGCATTCGTAGCGTAACCACGGTTACGCCCTTTCATCATTTTACGATATTTCGTACGTTTAGGCATCAACATGATTAGTTAGCCTTTCGTCGTGGACGACGTTGTTGATCTTCGCCACGCTCTTCTTTAGATTCTTTAGCTTCTGGTTGAATTCCTTTAGTGAGAACCTCACCTTTGAAAATCCAAACTTTGATACCGATTACACCGTAAGTGGTGTGCGCTTCTGCAAAACCGTAATCGATTTTTGCACGAAGAGTATGCAACGGTACGCGACCTTCAAGGTACCACTCAGTACGAGCGATCTCAGCACCGCCAAGACGACCTGCTACTGAAACTTTAATACCTTTAGCTCCTGCACGTTGTGCATTTTGCATAACTTTTTTCATCGCACGGCGGAAAGCAACACGTTTTTCAAGTTGAGTAGCCACGTTTTCTGCAACGAGTTGTGCAGAAGCTTGTGCTTTTTTCTCTTCTTTGATGTTAACGGCTACCGGTTTACCGATAAGGGTTTGAAGAGATTCTTTGATTTTTTCAATGTCAGAACCTTTCTTACCGATGATGATACCAGGACGAGCCGCGATGATAGTAACGCGAAGACGTTTCGCAGTACGCTCGATCACGATGTTGCTCACACCTGCGTAGTAGAGTTCTTTTTTCAAATAGGTACGGATTTTATGATCTTCACCAAGTGAAACCGCAGCTGTTTTAAAGTTAGGGAACCAACGAGATTCCCAGTTGCGGTTAATACCAAGACGAAGTCCGATAGGATTAACTTTATGACCCATAATTATTTACCCTCTACTTCTACCAAAATGTGTGCTGTCGGTTTACGGATACCAGAAGCGGTACCACGTGCACGTTGAGTGAAACGTTTCAAAACCGGACCGTTATCAACGCGGCATGATTTGATAATACAATCTTCCGCTTCGATACCGCTGTTAGCTACTGCTGACGCAACCACTTTAGCGATGATTTTTGCCGCTTTATTTGGAGTGAACTCCAACGCAGCCATTGCTTGCTCTGCATTCATTCCTTGAACTTCGCGAGCGATCAAACGAGATTTAGTCGGAGATACGCGAACGAATTTTAATAGTGCTCTTGCCATATCTCTTCCTTATTTCCCGATTTTCTTTTGTACAGAACCTTTATGGCCCTTAAACGTACGTGTTGGTGAAAATTCACCAAGTTTGTAACCAACATGGTTTTCCGTTACGAAAACCGGTACAAACTGACGGCCATTGTGGACGGTAAACGTTAAACCGATCATATCTGGCAAGATCACACTACGGCGTGACCAAGTTTTGATAGGTTTGTTGCTTTTCGTCTCTTTGGCAGCAATCACTTTTTTCATTAGGTGTCCATCAACAAATGGTCCTTTTTTTACTGATCTAGCCATTATCTACCTCTTCGGATTGGATTTACGGCGAGTAATAATAAGTCTATCACTTGCTTTCTTCTTACGTGTTTTAGCACCTTTAGTCGGTTTACCCCATGGAGTAACCGGGTGACGTCCTGAATTCGTTTTACCTTCACCACCACCATGCGGGTGATCGATAGGGTTCATCGCAGAACCACGCGTTTGAGGACGGATACCCATATGACGTGTACGACCTGCTTTACCAAGAACGATGTTGATGTACTCTTCGTTACCGACAGTACCGACAGTCGCCATACATTCACCCAAAACATAACGCATTTCACTTGATGGAAGACGTACAGATACATACTTACCTTCACGACCCATGATTTGCGCAGATGTTCCGGCTGAACGGACGATTTGTCCACCTTTACCCGGTTTAAGCTCGATATTGTGAACAGTTGTTCCCACAGGGATGTTCATCAATTTCATCGCATTTCCGACTTTAATATCCAAACCGCTCTCTGCAGCAGAGATAACATCACCTACTACCAAACCTTTAGGTTGGAGGATGTAACGTTTGTCACCGTCTACGTAGTTGATAAGAGCGATACGACAGTTACGGTACGGATCGTATTCGATTGCAGCAACAGTACCCGGAACACCGAATTTGTTACGTTTGAAATCGATAATACGGTAAAGCTTTTTAGCTCCCGCTTCTTTATGACGTGATGTGATACGACCGTTGTTGTTACGTCCCGCAGCTGCAGGGATTTTAATCAACAAAGAACGAACAGACGCTTTTGCCGTGATGTCCGAGTTATCAACGTTGGTATAGAAACGTCGGCTCGGGGTGGTTGGTTTATACGTTTTGATCGCCATATTACACCGCCAAACTATCGATTTGTGCGCCTTCTGGCAATTTCACATAAAACTTTTTAAAGTCATTTTGTTTGCCAGCAAGACCACGGAAACGTTTAACTTTTCCGCTTTGGTTTAGTGAGTTTACGCGAGCCGGAACGATTCCGAAATACTCTCTAAACACCTCTTTAAGAGCGTTCTTTGTCATACGTGGAGACGTTTGAACAACGATAACACCCTCTTCTTGAAGACCAAGGGTCTTCTCTGTATACAGGATTGATTTGATATCAGTAATATCTGCCATCTTAGCTCTCTTTAGTCAGATTTTCCCATACCGCTTTTTCGATAACCACCGAACGGTATGTCGCAGCCAAAAAGGCGTTGAGTTCATTCTCTTCTACAACATAAGTAGAAGCAATGTTACGGAATGCAAGATAGGTATTCTCATCGAGAATCTTTTTCACCAACAACGCATCACGAACATTCAATGCATTGAACAACGCCAATGCGTCTTTTGTTTTACCAGTTGGAACTTCAATCGAATCAACGATGAAAAGTTTTCCAGCTGTTGCCAAAGCATCCAACGCACATTTAAGCGCTAGTTTCTTTTGCTTTTTATTGATCTTCTGATCGTAGTTACGACCTGTGTTTGGACCATGTGCAACAGCACCGCCAACGAAGATCGGTGAACGACGTGAACCGGCACGTGCTCCACCTTTACCTTTTTGAGCCCATGGTTTTTTACCACCACCATTAATTGTCGAGCGAGTTTTAGCCGATGCAGTATCTGCACGGAGGCTCGCTTGATACGATTTAACGTACAAATAGAGGTTATGGGTATTGATACCGCTGAAGCTCTCAGGCAATGCCAATTCAGAGGCTTTTTCAAATTTTTCATTTAAGACAATAGCACTCATTGTTTAACAACCTTTACTCGACCTAATGCACCGTTTGCACCTGGGACAGCGCCCACGACAACCAATACACCGTTTTGTGCGTCAAAAGACATCACTTCGTTTTTAACAGTAACTAATTCGTTACCGTATTGACCAGACATTTTACGCCCTTTTTGGACTTTACCTGGCCATTCGCGGTTACCGATAGATCCACCAGTACGGTGAAAACGGTGACCGTGTGCGCCTGGTCCGCCGGCAAAATTCCAACGTTTCATAACGCCGGTAAAACCGCGACCTTTGGTTTTGAATGCACTTTTAACTTTTTTAGCATCCGCTAAAGGTGTCATGTCCAAATCACCGGCTTCGGTGTTAGCAACTTCCAATGTAGCGAATTTATTGAATTCAGCAGAAAGGTTATATTTCTTTTGCTGACCCTCAATCGGCTTATTGCGTGCTTTTCCTTGGCTATATGCTACGAGAGCAGTGCCATCTACTACTTCGCAAACTTTCACTTCTTTTACTTTTAAAAGAGTTACCGCTTTACTTGGTACGCCAATCGTTCGGCTCATGCCGATCTTTTCTACAATGTATTCCACACCCTACTCCTTACTTGTCCATAGAGCGAACTTCTACGTCCACTTCCGGAGCCAAGTCAAGCTTCATCAACGAATCAACTGTATCTGGCGTAGCCGACACGATGTCGATCAAACGTGCGTGCATACGGATCTCAAATTGCTCACGTGAGTCTTTATTGACGTGCGGAGATTTAAGAACCGTATATTTACGAATCTTGGTTGGCAAAGGGATCGGTCCGCGGATTTCCGCACCCGTTCGCTTTACAGCTTCAACGATAGAGGCAACTGAACGATCAAGTACACGATGATCGTACGCTCTAAGTTTTAAACGAATTTTTTCCATAATGTTTTCCTTAGATAAAAGAACTCGTCAGATCTTGTCTGACTATATAAGGCGGCGAAATTATACTGACATATCCCCTCTGGGTCAAGGATTTTAGGGGTAAAAATTGCTTTATCAGTAAAATTTACTTCCTTATAAGAAGGAAGCTATATTTTTTAGGGTATGATTTTAGGTATGAAAACTTTATTAGATGAGTACTATCGATACGATTTACATAATGTCGCCTTTATCGAACGTAAGCAATCAATCGGCGAAGAAAGTACCCTGATTTATGGGATTACCCAGTCAGGGAAAACCGCATTGATCAAAAATTATCTCCTTTCTCATAAAAAATCAACCTATCTGTATATTGATTGCAGAGACCTACGGCTGGATATTCATGAGTTGAACAGCTCCTTGGAACTATTTTGCCGCGAAAACAAGATTTCCATTTTGGCATTGGACAATTATAATGACGCTATCAAGCTCTTTGAGATCGACCAGATTATCCTCTCATCGGAGGCTTCACTTGAGCTTCCTTATTATCACATACATCTCGAGTTGCTCGACTATGAAGAGTTTTTAGCCTTTGAAAGCAAATATGACTCTACGGCATTGAACCATTTTTTTCAGCTCGGCGGATTTCCCTCTATGCACCGTATCGCCAGTGAAGATCGGGTTCTTTATTTGCAAAGCACTCTTATCCATGCATTGGAGCCGATCGAATTTTCGATCCTTTCCCAAGCCTCCAAGATGGTGACACAAAAGGTCTCTGCCTTCAACCTCTACGAACGGCTCAAAGGGGAACGGAAAATTTCCAAAGACAAACTCTATTTCCATCTGCAATCGATGTATGAGCGAGGCTATCTCAAAAGCTTATCCAAGTTTAATCACCCCAGCGCCGTCAAGAAACTCTATTTATGCGACATTGCGATCAAACATGCCCTCGTTGTCCAAAAACATTTCGGACGTCTTTTCGAGAATCTTGTTTTCTCGGAGTTGGATAAACACCATATCGAATGCTATTATGACGAGGGGATCGATTTTTATCTCCCGCAGCGGGGTCAAATCATCATCGCTTCACCGTTTGCGAATGAGCATGCCTTGTTTAAAAAAGTAGAAGCGCTGGAGGGATTTATCGTCTCAAACCGCGTTCGTGAGGTTATCGCAGTAACGATGAATCTGGAGAGTACCCTCTCTCACCCGATCTCCCGTATCGAGATGATCCCGTTTGAGAGATGGGCTTTAGGGGATGATACTTAGAAGCGGTAGTTAAAACCGACAAACGGTCCTTTAAAAGTAACATTGGTTTTGGTATCAAAACGGTCTTTGATATCGAGTGATTCATATCGATACCCTGCTTGAGCTCCTAAGCCGGCAGCAATTTTCCATAAAACTTTAATTCGGGCATCGGTTAGCGAATCTCCGTTATATCCGATGTATTTGACACTGCCCTCTATACTCAGCGGGGAGAGCGGAGGAGTCAGGGCCATCCCCAAATACCCCATCGGAATCACTTCGCTAAAACTATCATTGATCGCACCTTCGATCGTGGCATCGATAATTTTAAAACTGACCCCAAGATCAATATCAACAACATTATCAAGAATTTCATAATACGGAGTAATATCTGTCTGCTCAAATGAAACTTTATTTATACCGCCGAGCCCATCTGAACCGCTAAAGCTCGTATCCGGTGTGAAATCAACACGTACATTCGGAAGCAAAGGGATAGGATGTTCTAAATACAGCCCCACTTGGTATCCCGACTCGTCATCACTGTTAAAACGGGTCTGGGTATTTTTATAATCAAAATCTCCGCTTGCACTCGGTGTGTAGTAATCTGCCTCGGCACCGAATCCTAAAATTGTTGCCGCTGATGCGCTGGCGGACATCAAACATACGGCCAAAATGGCTGATCTAAACATATAAAGTCCTTTTTTCTAGAATGATACCCTATTTCCTATGAACGCTTGCGCTACAATATCAATCATTTTAACTATGGATAAACAATGCATCTTTGCGGAATCGATGAAGCGGGACGGGGACCTTTGGCCGGACCGCTGACTATTGCAGGAGTTATTTTACATCAACCGATATCGGGTCTAAACGACTCTAAAAAAC
This sequence comes from Candidatus Sulfuricurvum sp. RIFRC-1, assembly GCF_000310245.1. Taxonomy (NCBI): domain Bacteria; kingdom Pseudomonadati; phylum Campylobacterota; class Epsilonproteobacteria; order Campylobacterales; family Sulfurimonadaceae; genus Sulfuricurvum; species Candidatus Sulfuricurvum sp. RIFRC-1. The sequence continues at coordinate 155,027 of NC_020505.1, read as the reverse complement.
TCACCGAAAAAAAGCGTGAAGCCCTCTTTGATATCATTTGCGAAAACTCGGCTTACCATATCGCCCGCTTTAGCGCGGCACAAATCGATGAACTGGGACTATCGGCATGTTTGGCGGCTGGATTGCGTGAAATCATGGCAGCGTTGGGGGAAGCCGATTATCTCTACGACGGAAACTCAAAATTTGGAGTCAGCGGACTGCGAACGATGGTCAAAGCCGATGCGACGATCCCTGAGGTGAGTGCCGCCTCTATCTTAGCGAAAGTGACACGGGACCGTGAGATGGTAGAACTCGCATCACTCTACCCGCAGTATGGGTTTGAAGGACATAAAGGGTATGGGAGTGCCGCTCATGTCGAAGCGATCCGCCAATACGGACATTGTGAAATTCATCGTAAAAGTTTTAAATTAAAATCGCTTCAGCCCTCGTTGTTTTAGAACCTCATCGTTATAATGTCTGGAAAAAGAGAATATTATGGTTTCACTCACCCACATAGAGGCGGCGCTCGCAGCCGTCGATGCTGAAGTTAAAGCGTTGCTGTACAATCAATCGATCTCCCTGAGCGAGAAAGACGAAAAGATGCTGCCGTTATTGCGGGAGAGCAAGGTGTTAAAACAGACGTATGAAGATTTATGCTATTTGAGAGACAATCCGCCGAGCAGCCCAAGCGGGTGCAAAGCGGGAAGTTATAGGGAAGAATAAGATGCATTCATGGTTCGACGCGCTCACCACGAACGGCGAGAATTAGGCGGCGGCGAGAATTTTTTCGACCGCTTCATCAAAGAGGTTTTGATTCATTCCGTACTCTTCGATAAGATCATGCGCATTTTTGAGAGTATCCTCGGTGATTTTGCCATCGAGCGTAATCGCTTCTTTGGCGACTTTGAGGAATTTTGCCATCTCTTGGGTTTCAGGATCAGACGCATCTTCAGGCTCGTTAGCAAAACGGATCAAATGAACCAAATCAGGATCAAAATTCCAACGGAAAAACAATGTTGCCGTAACGTCTTCAGATTTGCTGCCACAGGCTACAATCTCTGCTTGCTTGATCGAAATTCCTTTTTCTAGATTTCCGCTCAACAATGCACTTTGATTGGATTCAATCAAATAGCGGCTAATGACGACCTTACCCAGTTCCAATAAAAACGATGCCAATGAGAGATGGGCTAGTAATGTTCGATCTACTTTTGATACCCAGCGGCTGACGAGGGCATTTTGAAGTTGTGAACGTGCTAAATAAGTTTCTTTGCTCATGCCATATGGAGAAAGATCTAGTTCCATGCAGGAGTTTGCCGCTGATGCAATGGTGAAAGTACGAACCGCTTCTCTCCCCAATAATGAAACCGCCGTCGCAATATCATTTACCGTTCGACTCAAACCATATATGGGAGAGTTGGCTGTTTTAAGGATGTATGCCGTAATAATCGGGTCATTTTTAATTGCATTTGCCATATCGGCAACCGTAGCGTTCGAATCATTAAATACCGCTTCTACTTTTTGAACGGTTTCCGGTAACATCGGAACATGTTCAATCTGTTCCATTAATTCAATTCTCATCGCAATTCTCCAAAAATTATCTCTGTATCTGAAAAGATTATAGAGTATTGTAGATTAAATTTATTCTTTAAGTCGGTGTTTTAAGAGTAATTTGATAAATATGTGATAAAAAGGGGAAATAGAGGGACTCCCCCAGATACCTGCGGCACAAAACACGTCTAGGTGTGCTGCTGTATTCCTACCCTGACACGATGTCTAAACGCACCCTTGCACAGGTCTAGAGGAGAGGTGGAATTATAGCTAACTCTGGTTGTAAATGCAAGATGGTGTAATATCTGCAGGAACCGCTTCCTCCCTGCTCTCTATACTAACGTCAGATCGTTGCTTGGGTGTTACCGACTCAAACGGAACTTTTTTTGCTTTATCTCCAAAACTAAAGATTTGACCGATTTGGTCGATATGTATTCTTAAGAATTAAAGTAAAAGGGTTTGTGATGGCAGTTAGTTCACTTGGAGCAGGGTCGGGGGTACTTACATCAACTGTTATTGAACAGCTTAAAGCTGCGGATACAGCCGCAATAATTACTCCGCTTGACAATAAAATTTCTTTACAAAAACAAAAAGATAGTGCGCTAAGCCTTCTAAGCAGTCTTCTAACAACTTTTAAAACCAGTGCAAACAGTTTGGGGGATAGTGCTCTTTATCAAAAACGCAGTGTTAGTGGAAGTACTGCTTCGGTAAGTGTTACAGCAAATGCGGGGGTGGCAATACAATCGTTTTCGGTTTCCAATACTATCATGGCACTTAAGACCGTTAAAGAATCAGGACAGTTTAGTGCGACGACCAACAGTGTCGCTACCGGATCAGGAACGATGACTCTCACTGTTGGCGGTGTAGCATATGCCATTAACTACACATCATCAACTACACTGGAAGATCTTAAAGATTCGATCAATGATGCGGCCGAAAGCAGTGTGAAAGCATCTACTTTACAAGTAGGAACAAATGATTATCGTCTTGTTTTAACATCCGCACAAACAGGAGCGGCTCAGACTATTAGCCTGACCGATTCCGTTGGCGGGTCTCTCGATACCAAATTACTCGCCTATAATGCAACAACCAATCCGACCGGCATGCAAGAGATACAAGCCGCACGTGATGCATCGTTTAAATTCAATGGCATCAGTATGATTAGAAGCACCAATACAATTACCGATATTGTTTCCGGTATGACACTCAATCTACTGCAGGAGAGTGGAAGTGCAAATATTTCTATTGCTCAAGATACTCAAGCCATTAGTGACAACATGACTTCTTTTGTCGAAAATTACAACACCTTGACGTCTCAATTGACGAGTATGACGACAACCGATCTAACGGCCGGAAAAGTTGGTATTTTTAATGGAGACAATTCCATTAATGCTATCACACGTGAAATTAATCAACTCGTCACCTCTCTAAGTGATAGCGGTCTTTCATTACCTCAATTCGGAATCGATCTGAGTGAAAAAGGGACGATGAGTTTTAATTCCAGTACTTTTCTTACAAAATTTAATGCTGAATCCTCTGCTGCGGAAACTTTTTTTGCAGGAAGTACAACCGTAGATGGCTTATTTACATCAATCAATACTTTGCTCGCCAGATATACTGATAATAATGGTATTATGAGCACACTAACGAATGGATCAACAACCGATCTTAAAGCACTCAATACTAATAAAATCCGATCTCAAGCGTTATTAGATGCACGTTATGATGCTATGACCGCACGGTTTATTCAATATGATGCAATTATGACTAAACTAACCAATCAATTTGCTTCATTGAAAACGCAAATAAACATGGCAATCAACGGCACAAATACTTAAACTTGGTATTAATTTTGCTTTATCCTATCATCTAGGTTGATAGGATAAAGCATATGCTAAATGGAAAAAACATTCTTATAACCGGTGGGACCGGAAGTTTCGGCAAGCAATTTGTCAAAACGATTTTAAAACACTACAAACCGAACAAAATCATTATTTATTCCCGTGACGAACTCAAACAATACGAGATGGCTCAGCGGTTTAACGATCCGTGTATGCGTTATTTTATCGGTGATGTGCGTGATTTACCTCGTTTGGAAAATGCAATGAACGGTGTCGATTATGTGGTTCATGCAGCAGCTCTCAAACATGTTCCTATCGCAGAATACAATCCGATGGAATGTATTAAAACCAATATCAATGGGGCTCAAAATGTGATTGATGCCGCATTGCATTGCGGTGTAAGCCGTGTTATCGCCCTATCAACCGATAAAGCCGCCAGCCCTATCAACCTCTATGGTGCGACCAAGTTGGCAAGCGATAAGCTCTTTGTTGCCGCCAATAATATTCGAGGTGGACAAGACATCCGTTTCGCAGTTGTCCGCTACGGAAATGTTTTAGGTTCACGCGGTTCCGTTGTCCCTTTTTTCCAAAAGCTCATTTCCAAAGGAGCAACGGAGTTACCGATTACCGATGAACGGATGACGCGATTTTGGATTACCCTACAAGAGGGAGTTGATTTTGTCCTTAAAAACTTTCAACGTATGCATGGGGGGGAGACATTTATCCCTAAAATCCCTTCCATGAAAGTGGTAGATGTTGCCCATGCCATCGCTCCGCATCTCTCTCATAAAAATGTCGGTATTCGTCCGGGTGAAAAAATGCATGAAGTGATGTGTCCGCGTGATGACTCCCACCTCACATTAGAGTTTCACGACCATTATGTCATTAAACCGACCATTCAATTTACCGAAGCCGCCGATTTTTCGAAAAACAATTGCGGTGAAATAGGAAAAGCTGTCGAATACGGTTTTAAATACAGTTCTGAAACCAATACGGAATGGCTCACTCCCGAAGCGTTGCTCGAAAAAATTGCCCTAACTCAAGGCGAAGAGAAATGATTCCCTATTCGACTCAGTTTATTGAAGAGGATGATATTGCCGCCGTTGTTAAAATCCTAAAAAGTTCTCATTTGACGCAAGGAGCTAAAGTCGAGGAGTTCGAGGAATCCATTGCTCGATATGTGGGTGCTGCATATTGTGTCTCTTTCAACTCGGCAACGTCCGCTTTATTGGGTGCATATGCTGCCATCGGACTCACAGAAAACGATGAGATCATCACCACTCCCATCAGTTTTGTCGCAACCTCAAATATGGCAGTCGCACTGGGAGCAAAACCGATTTTTTGCGATATTAAAATGGACGGAAATATCGATGAATCTTTGATCGAATCGCTCATCACTCCACGAACCCGTGCACTCGTCCCTGTCGATTTTGCCGGAAAACCGGTCGCTATCGAAGCGATCAAAACCATCGCTAAAAAACACAATCTTCTCGTAATCGAAGATGCTTCCCACGCATTGGGAAGTGCCATCAACGATCATAAAATCGGCTCGTTTGCCGACATGAGTGTTTTTAGTTTTCATGCGATCAAGCCGATCACGACCGGAGAGGGGGGTGCGGTGGTGACGAACGACGAAGAGTTAGCAAAACGGCTAAAACTCTTTCGCTCTCACGGTATCATCAAAAAACAGCTGTGGAACTCCGATATGGTGAGTCTGGGGCATAATTTTCGTCTCACCGAGTTTGCCGCCGCACTGGGGCTGTCTCAGCTTCATAAACTGAATCGTTTTCTCCAAACGCGCAATGCAATTGCCAGTTATTACGATGAACGTTTTTCAGGGCATAAACTTTTTTCTACTATCGCAATCAATTCTAACGAACAAAGTGCGCGACATCTCTACCCCCTTTTACTCAATCCGACATTGCATTGTGCCAAAGAGGATATTTTCAGTGAACTGCAATCACGCGGTCTTGGGGTACAGGTTCACTATAAACCGATTTATCAAAATAGTTTTTACAAAGAGCGTTTTGGAGAAATCAGACTTCCCACTAGCGAACTGTTCTACAAAAGCGAGCTCTCTATTCCCTGCCATCAAAAGATGTCTCTGGAAGACGCAAAAATAGTTGCCGATACACTTCTCGAAGTGATTGAAAAATATTCTTATCGAGGATGCAGTTTCTAATGCGAATAGCAATAATCCCAGCCCGTGGCGGCAGCAAACGGATCCCACGCAAAAACATCAAACTTTTCGCAGGTCTGCCGATCATCGCATACAGTATCAAAGCGGCTCAGGAATCAGGATTGTTTGATCGGATTATTGTTACCACCGATGATGAAGAGATCGCTGATATCGCAAGGGCATTTGGCGCGGAAACTCCCTTTATGCGCCCAAAAGAACTGAGCGACGATCATACCGCCACCATCCCCGTCATCGCCCATGCCATCAAAACGATAGAACAAGAGGGGATCAAAATCGATGCTGCTTGCTGTATCTATGCTACCGCTCCGTTTGTCCGTGCCGAGGATATTAAAAGTGCGTATGATGCGATGATCTCCCATCATAAAAGCTATGCTTTCCCCGTTACCACATTTGGGTTTCCAATTTTTCGAGGGGTAAAGCGCAATGAAGAGGGAAGTATTGAGATGTTTTGGCCGGAGCATTTTTTGACCCGTTCTCAGGATTTACCCGAGGCGTATCATGATGTCGGACAATTCTATTGGGGTACACCACAAGCGTGGTTGAGCAGTACGCCGATCTTCTCAAATACAGCAACAACAATCGTCCTTCCTCGACATTTGGTGCAGGATATCGATACACCGGAAGACTGGATGCGTGCCGAGCTGATGTACAAAGTTCTCCAAGAGCTATGAACCTTTTGATTCGTACCGACGCTTCAAGCAGTATCGGATTAGGTCATATTATGCGTGATCTTGTCCTCGCGCAACACTATCCCGACGCGACAATCACGTTTGCTTGCCAAAATTTGATCGGCACTATCATGGATACTATCCCCTATCCCGTTCATTTCCTCACTTCAAACGATCCTGAAGAGCTGATTGATCTTATCCGCACCTGTTCTATTGATTTACTTATCATTGACCATTATGATATTGATGCAACCATCGAGAAGCAAATCAAAGAGCAAACAGGTGTTAGCCTTTTGTGTTTGGATGATACCTACGAAAAACACCACTGTGATATTCTCCTAAACCACAATATTTCGGCAGATGCAATACGCTACAAAGGGTTGGTTCCGGAACATTGTGAACTTCGATGCGGGGCTGAGTATACGCTGATCCGTGATGAATTTAAAACAGAAAAACAAATACGAAGAGAAAAACTTTACGATATTTTTATCGCTATGGGTGGGAGTGATCCGACCAATGCGACGCTTGGGATTCTCACAACATTGAGTGATAATTTGAGTGTTTGCGTCGCAACGACATCAGGGAACCCCCATCTGAGCGAACTGGAAACATTTATTCAAGATAAAAAAAATATCTCATTAAAGGTAAATTCAAACAGCATTGCTCAACTGCTAAATCAGAGCCGCTTAGCGATTATAACCCCCAGCGTCATGGTGCATGAAGTCCTTTTTATGGGAACCCCATTTATCGCGATTAAAACAGCTCCTAATCAAATAGATATGTTTGAGTATTTACGAAAAGAGAAGTATGTAGTTTTGGAGGAATGGAATGCTGATGCGATTACTCGATTTTACAACGCTTAATATAGAACAGCTAACAGTAGTGTTATCGTGGCGTAATCATCCGAATGTTCGCCAATGGATGCTCAATACGGATGAGATTTCGTCTGAGGATCATTTGGGTTTTATCGAATCGCTAAAACAATGCTCCGACAAACGCTACTTTTTAGTTCAACGTAGCAGTGAAAATGTCGGAGTGATTGATTTTACGAATATATCGGAAGATTCTGCCGAAATCGGAATTTATGCCAATCCCAACGTGCGCGGTGTCGGGGAGTCGCTGATGCGTACACTGCTCGATTATGCGTTCTCAACGCTCAAATTGACAACCCTGAGCGCCACTGTTTTTGCCGACAATCAGCGGGCTAAACATTTGTACGAAAAATTCGATTTTACCGAAACAAATCGAACTCTCTATAACGAGAGAGAAATGATCACAATGGAGCTGCATCAATGATAATCGGACACCATAATACAGAGGAAAAAGTATTCATCATCGCCGAGCTCTCCGCTAACCACAACGGCTCACTCGATACCGCTTTGCGCACCATTGACGCCATGAAAAAATCCGGTGCCGATGCAATCAAGCTCCAAACCTATACCCCCGATACGATTACCCTCGATTGTGACAGCGACATGTTCACCATTTCACAGGGGACACTCTGGGACAAACGAAAGTTTTACGATCTCTACGGCTCAGCAATGACGCCGTGGGAGTGGCATCCTATCCTTTTCGATCATGCCAAAAATTTGGGGATGGAAGCATTTTCTTCTCCGTTTGACCCAACTGCCGTCGATTTCCTCTTTGATCTTGATGTTCCGGCGTATAAAATTGCCAGCTTTGAGATCACCGATATTCCTCTCATCGAATACACTGCCTCAAAAGGTAAGCCCATCATCATCTCCACCGGTATCGCGACGCTAAGCGATATTGAAGAGGCATTGGATGCCTGCCGACGTGTCGGGAACAATCAGATCACCCTCCTCAAATGTACCTCGGCCTATCCTGCCGCGCTGGAAGAGATGAATCTTCTCACGATAGAGGATATGAAAAATCGGTTCGGAGTGGGTGTTGGGTTGAGCGATCACACGATGAGTCTCGCTGCCCCCGTTGCCGCTGTCACACTAGGCGCTCGTATCATCGAGAAACATTTTATTTTAGATCGCGGGATGGGGGGAGCCGACTGTGCATTTAGTCTGGAGCCTCATGAGTTCAAAGGAATGGTAGATGCTGTGCGTGATACCGAAAAACTTCTCGGGAAAGTAACCTACGAGTTAAGTCCGAAAAGTTTGGAATCACGTGAATTTTCGCGCAGTCTGTTTATCGCCGAAGATATAAAAGCAGGTGAAATAATCAGTGCTACTAACGTCCGCTCTGTCCGCCCAGGGTTTGGATTGTCGCCCAAATATCTCAAAGAAATTATGGGGAAAAGTTTTAAAACTGATGCAAAAAAAGGAACCCCCTTGTCATGGGATCATATCGGATGAACATCGCGGTCGTATCCTATGATGCAGGAAGTTCGGAGATACTCTGCGCATTAATACGCGAATATTTCGAGCACGCATCATGGCATATTTTTGCGATACCGCAAAGTCCTATGGGGCATATTTGTAAGCGATATAATCTCCCATTCACCCCTGTCGATGATCCTCAAAAACAGCTTCGCTCTATCAATCCCGATATGCTGTTATTCGGAACCGGATGGCAGGATAAGATTGAGCGACCGTACGTCACCTCTTGCAAAGAAAAAGGTATTCCAACGGTTGCCATTTTGGATCATTGGAGCAATTATCGTGAGCGGTTCGGATTTCCGGATATCGGTTGGGAGGAAAATTTAGGGGATTTTACGGCTGTTTCGGATGAAAAAGCACTCTCGCTTGCCCAGTCGTTTAATTTCCCAAACCCTATAGCGCTTCCGAACTTTTATTTACGCGATATGATCAATCAAGCTCGTCAAAAAGAGCCTCATCCAAACAACAACCTCCTCTTTTTGAGCGAACCGACTGATGTGGTAGCCCTTCAGACATATGGAGATAAAAACTACTGGGGGTTTACCCAATACAGTGCTCTAGAGGATATCCTCAAGAATTTTGATCGATTCAGGTGTGCAGGGCTCACGATTCGCCTCCACCCAAGTGACAACGGATCGGGGTATAAAAAGATTCTGAAATCCTATCCCCATATCCGCGTCCAAATCAATGAAGCGGCAGTGTTTGATCTTAACGATCAGCTTTTGAATGCAAAAATGATCATCGGATTCGATACGATGGCGCTTTATATCGCCGCACTTTTAGAGCGGCCTGTCCTCTCGTACCTCCCTTCAAAAAACAGAAATTTTTTACTTCCCATCCCTAGGGAGCGGCAAGTGCGTATCCTATCAAATATCCCTTCGGAAATTCTCTCCCCTTCACTGTTGCACATAGATGATTTCGGTATGGATTTTGCTTTATTTTTAAAAACTATTTATGTAAAAGAGCTATATGTATAAAGCACTGATTATAGGAGCAGGCAGTATCGGCGGACTCATCGATTTTCCATCATCAAACGTTATTGCCAGTCACGCCCATGCCTATATATTATGCCCCGATACGCAGCTAAAAGCTATATGTGAGCCCTCAGAACTCAATGTTGTCGCCTTTATGGAACGATGGGGAGGAGTTCAACGGTATTCTTCCGTCGATGATATCGGTGAGGATGAGCACTATGATATTGCCTCCATTGCCTCATCCACCTCAGCGCATTTTCACGATCTAGTAATGCTGATTCAACGAAGCGATTGCTCGATGATATTGTGTGAGAAACCGGTTGTCGCAAACAAAGAGGAGTTCCATTCTCTCGTTAACATGCTCCAACATACTCATAAAAAAGTTCTTATTCATCTCATGCGCCGATACAATAGCACATTTATTGCCCTCGCGTCACGAATAAAAAATGGGGAGTTTGGAAAAGTTCTCGGATTTCAAGGGGTATGCACCAAAGGATTACTCCATAACGGCTCGCATTTACTAGGTGTACTAAGCCACTTCTTAGGAAGTTTGAATGCCATTAAACCGCTTGGAGCATCGCATTGCAACGGCGATTTGTGCGGTGAGTTCGCAATATTCTTGAAAGAGGGCGGCGGAACCATATCGGTTTTACCTTCTCCGGAATATTCGTTATTTGAACTCACCCTTTGGTTTGAAAAAGGGGTTATTAAAATCCTAGAAGGGGGAGAAAAAATCGAAATACACGCTCGTGTTCCATCGAGTGTGTATGAGGGGTATTTTACCCTTGCTTTGCAAGAGAATATCGCAACCAAACTTTCTCACTATGCACTCGATTCTTTGGAATTTTTACTCCGTGAGAGCAACCAAACCTGCAGCGATATTTTCAAAGAACACCTCCATATCCATAAATTGATTTTTCAAACTTTCACAAAGGTATACCGATGATGAAACTCTCTATCAACGGCGGAGAAAAGCTCCGTTCTATTCCGTTCCCAGCCTATAACACGATCGGAATCGAAGAAGAAGAGGCGGTTCTTCGTGTCCTTCGCAGCGGAAAACTTTCTACTTTTTTAGGGACATGGCATGACGATTTTTACGGCGGTCCCGAAGTACGGACGCTCGAAGCGGAATGGGCAGAATATTTCGGAGTGAAACATGCTATCAGTGTCAATTCCGCAACATCGGGTCTTTATGCTGCTGTCGGAGCCTGCGGGATAAGCCCGGGAGATGAGATTATCGTCAGCGCCTACACAATGAGCGCGTCGGCGACAGCGGCTTTGGTATACGGTGCTATTCCGATCTTTGCCGATATCGAAGAGGATTTTTATTGTCTGGATGTCAAAAGTATCGAGTCTAAGATCACCAAAAAAACCAAAGCGATTATTGTCGTCGATATTTTTGGTCAACCCTATGATCGCGATGCGATCAATACCCTTGCCAAAAAATACAACCTTTTTGTAATCGAAGACACGGCTCAAGCTCCCGGTGCAATGTTGCATGGAAAATATGCGGGGACATTGGGCGATATTGGAGTATATTCGCTGAATTACCACAAACATATCCACAGTGGTGAGGGGGGAATTATCGTTACCGATGATAATGCCTTAGCCGATAAAATCCGTCTGATCCGCAACCATGCCGAAGCCGTTTTATCCGCACGAGGAATCAAAGATCGATCAGAGTTGATCAACATGGTCGGTTATAACTATCGGATGACTGAGATCGAAGCAGCTATTGCCCGTTGCCAGCTCAGAAAGCTCCCCTCTCTGCTGACACAAAGACTCGAAAATACTGCCTATCTGAATGAAAAATTGGCCCAAATCCCTTGCATGAAACCAACCAAAATCCGTGAGGGGGCAAAACACGCCTTTTACGTCCATCCGTTGCAGTTTGACGCCGAGATTGCCGGCATGCACCGCAACCGTTTTATCGATGCAGTAAAAGCTGAACTCCCTCCGACACTGCTGCGTGAAGAGTCGGTTGTCCTACTGGGCTACGGCTATGTCAAACCGCTCTACCTCCAACCCCTTTATCAGGAGAAGATTGCATTCGGACGGGATGGATACCCGTTTACCCTCAGCGATGTTACGTACCCCAAAGGGCTCTGTCCGATAACCGAAGAGATGCATTTTAATCGCCTCGTCACCCATGAGTTTATGCGTCCCGGGATGAGCGTAGCGGATATGGACGATGTGGTTCGTGCCTTTGCCAAAGTATGGGACAATCGAGCGGAGCTCTTATGAGATTAGAGGGTGAACGGATTTATTTACGACCGCTTGAACTGAGGGATGCGGAGGGGGCATACCCCGCATGGCTCAACGATCCTGAAGTGTGCCGCTATAACTCGCACGGTGATACCCTCTACACGCGAGAAATAGCGCAATCTTATATTGCGAATGTCATCGATAATCCGAGCCATGCCGTTTTTGCCATCTGTTTACGGGAAGGAGACCGTCATGTCGGAAATATCTCCCTTCAGCAGATTTCAGAAAAAAACCGTAGCGCAGAATTTGCCATTTTAATCGGTGAGCCTTCTGTTTTCGGCCAAGGTATCGGATATGAAGCGGGGAAGCTTTTAGTGGGTTACGCATTTGATACGTTGAACCTTCATCGCCTCTATTGCGGTACCCATGCGGAAAATATCAGTATGCAGTATCTTGCACTCAAACTCGGAATGAGCGAAGAGGGGCGTCGGCATGATGCTCTTTTCAAAAATGGACAATTTGCCGATATAGTGGAATATGGATTAATCAACTCTATTTCTAAACAAGGAGCCTAAATGACCAAGCAAATGACTTTTACCGATACTCCCCCCGATACGTATGGAGAACCTCTTTACAAAGATTATCTGCAATACTGTACCCGTTGCTGTATGCCGAGTTCTAATGAGGGGATGCAGTTTGACGAACTTGGAATCTGTTTAGCATGCCGTGCTCAAGAGCAAAAAATGCGGATCAACTGGAAAAAAAGCGAAGCGGTTCTGCGTGAAACGTTAGAGGAGTACAAAGAAAAAGCAGGGGATAACTATGACTGCATTATCCCTATCAGCGGAGGGAAAGACAGCGTTTTCCAGTTGCATGTCCTCAAAAAAGTATACGGGATGAAACCTCTCGCCGTTACCTTCAATCACAACTGGTATTCCGAAACCGGCAAATACAATCTCGAAAATGCCCTTGAAAAACTCGAAATCGACCATATTATGTTCACCCCTAACAAGGCATTGGTCAAAAAACTGTTTGTTAAATCGTTTTATAAAATCGGAGATTCATGCTGGCATTGTCACGCAGGTGTGGGGGCATTTCCTCTCCAAATCGCCGTTAAATTCAACATTCCGCTCCTCATCTGGGGAGAGTCGGTATGCGAAAGCAGCGGTCGTGCCGATTTTAGAGATAATGTCCAAAAATTCGATCGTGACTATTTCACCAAAGTCTCCGCGAAACTCTATCCGGAGCAGATGATTGACGAAGAAATCACCCGCAAAGATCTCAAACCGTTTGAACTTCCGAGTTTTGAGGATATCGAACGGGTCGGAGTGGTCGGTCTGCATCTGGGAGATTACCTTTTTTGGGATGATGAGCGGCAGATGGAATTTATCAAAAAAGAGTATGACTGGCGCGAAGAGCACCGTCCGGGACACTACAAAGGGTTCAAAGGGAACGAATGCAAATTCGAAACCCTCCATGACCATATGAAGTATGTTAAACGGGGATTCGGACGGGGAACCGATCAAGCCAGCGCCGATGTCCGTGCCGGATTGCTCACCCGCGAAGAGGGTTTTGAGATTGCCAAAAAATACGATCAACAGCGCCCTGCCTACCTAGACGAATTTTTAGATATGGCCAACATCACCGAAGAAGAATACACCAATGTCCTCAAAGCGATGCGCCAAGGAAAATTTAGAGAGAGCCGATGAAATTGACCGATTGTACTGCGACCGAATTATTAGAACAACTCAAATCAAATACCGTAACACCCGAAGAGATTGCTAAAGCTTGTATTCAACGAATACGCGAGATTGATCCCCTCGTAAATGCTTGGGAATATTTCGATGAAGAGGCGATTGAGACACAACTCATCAAAATCGCAACCTATACGCGAGAAGATCATCCCCTCTACGGCATCCCAGTCGGGGTCAAAGATATCTATAATACCTTTGATATGCCGACACAAATGGGCTCACCGCTGTGGAGTGATTTTACTCCCGGTAACGATGCTCGTCTTATCCATTATCTTCGTCGCGCCGGTGCCATTATGTTGGGGAAAACCGTAACTGCGGAATTTGCTGTCCATTATCAAGATAAGACTCGAAATCCGTACGATCTTTCTCGCTCTCCAGGTACCTCCTCAAGTGGTTCAGCTGTCGCTGTCGCTACAGGAATGGTTCCTCTTGCATTGGGTTCACAAACTGCCGGATCGATCAGCAGACCTGCTAGTTATTGCGGTATTTACGGATTTAAACCGACCTTCGGTGTACTTCCTCGCATCGGTGTTCTCAAAACGACCGATTCTCTAGATACCCTTGGATTTTTCAGCCGAAGTGTTGAAGATTTGAGCCTAATGTTTGATGCTTCGCGGGTTCACGGAGGAAACTACGAATTTGTTCATCAACATATTGATAATTACGTCTCTATTCCCGATAAAATTTACCGCATTGGTATTACTAAACATCCTCGCTGGGATGAAGCATCCCCCTATGCTAAAGAGCAATTTGCCCAATGGTGCAACCATTTGCAAGACCCGAGATTGCGAATAGAAGAAGTTACCCTTCCATCGTATTGCGATACTATTCACACAACCCATCAGAGTATTTATGACAAATCCCTCGCTTACTATTTTAAAGAGGAATACGCCAAACATGAGCTAATGAGTCCGATCTTTTACGATATCATCCAAGAGGGGCTTCGTATAACAAAAGAAGAGTACCAAGAAGCTCTTGAAAAACAATTCCGCGAAACACGCGAATTTGACACTTGGATGGAATCTTACGATATTCTAATCACTCTTGCAACAGCAGATGAAGCCCCTATCGGTTTAACAACGCCGGATATCCCTGATGCAAATTTGATATGGACCTATCTTGGATTGCCGATTGCTACACTCCCTGTTTTAAAAGGATCTAATGAATTACCGATCGGGGTTAGTGCCGTTGCACGTAAATATAATGATAAACTTCTCCTCGATTTCTTACATTATTTGCGAAATATCAACTTACTGAATAGTGTTAAACCCTATACGCCCATATTAAAAAAGGATTCCAATGAGTGAAATATCGATCTCTCTTCACCCCGTTTTTGAAAAAAATTTACAAGCGCTTTTTTCTGTCAATCCCCGTCTTGGAGGAAAACTTTTCCAAATACCAACCAATACCCGTTTTGAAGTATTTCAAGGAAAAGATTTAGCAGATATCAATGTACTTGATATTGAATTACAATCCTTTCTTTATGCCCATCCGCTAAGTGATACTATATTAAAAATAGAAGCACTCAGAGAAGGAAACCGCCTTCCCTATCGTTATTTTTACGGTATCGGAACAGGCGTTGTCATTCAAATGCTTCTTAGCGATGAATGGCTTGAATCCATGACCGTTATTGAACCAAATTTAGAATTGTTGTATATTGCAATCCATTTATTTGATTTTTCGGACGTTATAAGAAGTCGAAAATTAATTTTAGAACATAGCGATGATTTTGATTTCGTGAAAGCATCCTATCTAATTTCAAATTCTAATGCACAGCTTTTTGCAAAACTATTTAAACTTGAATTTGTTTCCAATTACTATGAGCATTTTTATCTACCGAATATCCTACAAGTAAATAAAATCCTTATCAAAGCGTTTGAAACAACGATTATCGGGTATGGTAATTCAGCGGAAGACACTCTCATGGGAATCGAACATCACATTCGAAATCTCCCTACCATGGTGGAAGGGCCACAACTTGACGCTCTCCTTTCTCAGAAGTATCCTAAAACGGCTATCGTTGTATCAACAGGGCCAAGTTTAACCAAACAAATTCCTCTTTTGAAAAAGATCAAAGATTATGTCACCATCATATGTGTCGATGCCAGCTTTCCGATTCTTGAGCTACACGGAATCAAACCGGACTTTGTAACCGTCCTGGAACGTATCCCGGAAACCGCAAATTTCTTTAAAAACAATGCCCTTGAATCTCAGGAAGGGGTCCATTTTATCTGTGTCTCAATTGCACATCAAGATGTTTTGGATGCCATTAGATCCGGTACTAAAATATTGCAAATGCGCCCACATAGCTACACTCATTTTTTTGAGCTTCACTCGTATGGATATCTAGGCATTGGAATGAGCGCAGCAAATTTAGCTCACGAACTAGCCATTGCCCTCAAATTCGAACAAGTCATTTTAATCGGACAGGACCTCGCTTTCGGTCGAGACAATACCTCTCATGCTAGCGATCACTTTTTCGGTATTAATGAAGAAAAGGTAGAGGGACATGATATTTATGTTGAAGCGTATGGCGGAGATGGAGAAATTCGGACGACCATGTACTGGAATATGTTTAAAAGCTATTTCGAACGGGCAATCAATATGAGTAAATCAGTAATTCAAACTATTAATTCTACCGAAGGGGGAGCACGAATTCCCGGAGCTACCGAGCTCCCTTTTGCAGATGCTATTGAACAGTATGTTGACTTTTCAGTACCGAAAAAATCATCTATTTCTATCCCTAACACTTCAGAAGAAGAGAGTGTCAAATATAAGCAACAAATTGTCGAAAAAATCAATTTGTGGCTACAAGACACAGTTAACCGTCAAGAGGTGATTGAAGAAGCTTTCATCTCTATTCAAGAGGCTTCAGAAAACTTTGTAAAACTCTTGGAAACAAATCAACTTGAAGAAATTACTTTTGAAATATTAATTCCTCTCATGGACAAAATCGATACCATAAAAGGATATTTAGCTGAACCGATTTTCAAACAACTCTACTATGATATCCTTCAATCAATGCTGCTCCATTTTGAACTTGACTTTGTTAAAATTGAAGTAATGCCGGTAGAAGATGAATACGATAAAAAAGCAAAAATGGTGAGTTGGCTACTCGCTCATCGATATTGGCTTTTCACCTTTGCCGGAGGGATCGATGCAGAGCGGGAAATTATTTTACGCGCAATAGAAACATGGCCTGAAAATCTTAAAAAGCAAATTATCGTTCCAACAAAAAAAGAGATAGTTCGGGATGAAGCAAAATATCAAGAGTTGATGGTTAAATTTCAAGAGCAGATGAATGAACGGTTTAAAATAGAGTTTTCTCAAGAAGAAAACTAGCAAGAAGAGAGAAAGATATTCCCCAACAGGCCAATATCTTTCTCTCTGGTTTACGCTAATGTACTGAAACTACTGCAGTAGTTTCAGTACATTTTGCTGTACCGCATTCGCTTGACTCATCGCGTATGAACCCGATTGAGCAAGGATGTTGTATTTAGAGAAATTTGCAGATTCTTCCGCAAAATCGACATCACGGATTTGTGATTCTGCCGCTTTTACATTAACTTGCGTAACAGTAATATTATTGACCGTCGATAAAAGTTGATTTTGAACCGAACCAAGGTCTGCACGAATTTTATCCAACAATTTTGTTGCCGATTCAGCGATATTCATGACTGCCATCGCACCACGAAGTGATGTTACCCCTGATCCAATACCTGTTGAAATATCAGTCAATGAAGAAGAGAATGCATTCGCACCGATTGCTTTTGCATCAGTAGACTCGATATTACCGCGAACATCTGAGAGGTTAAGAACCGCTGTAGCAAGAGTAGAAATACCTGCACCTGTCCCTGAAACAACGATTGCACGAGCATCCAGGCGAGAAAGGGTCAACTGACCGATATTTTCACTTTGAGCCATCCCTGTTGTCGAGATAGTGGCGGATACCAAAATAGCACGTCCGTCCATTGATTTCAAATGAATTTTTCCGCCTTCATCAATCGATGCTTCAACCCCTGTCAAATCTTTAACAGCATTGATCGCATTGACCACTTGTCCGTCTGAGTCATTCGCTTTTGCACTGGTGATAGTCCCCACCAAGATACCGTTGATGGTAAGACCTTCCATACTTCCCGCACCAACTGCTTCAGACATAACCGTCTCAACACGATACGATGCACGTACACCAGTCAAATCTGAAATATTATTGATAGCATCGGCTACTTTATTGATACCGTTTGCTGCACCGTTACTCACCGTAATTGCCGCCATAGTAATCGATTTCGTTCCGGTACTGAACACCAACGAAACAGAACCCTCAGCACTCATTGCAATACCGGTTGCATAACTCGTCGCACCAACTTTACTTGAACTGGTATTTCCGATAGAAGCTGTTACCGTTTGGTTACTGTAAGCACCGACTTGGAACTCTTTATTCGTAAATGAACCCGCAAGCAAGTTTTGACCATTGTATGAAGTAGTATTAGCGATATTGTCCAATGACTCCATCAAACGGGTAATGTCAGCTTGCAATGCTTTACGAGATGCTGTTGTTTGACCATCTTGCGCGGCTTGTGTCGCTTTCGTTTTAATCGTATCAAGAATTTTAATCTGCTCATCCATTGCTTTATCGGCAATCTGAACGATACTAATCCCGTCATTCGCATTGGCAATCGCTTGTCCCAATGCTGAAGACTGTGAACGAAGACTATCCGCAATCGCCATACCTGACGCATCGTCTGCTGCCGTATTAATACGAAGACCTGAAGACAATTTGGAAAGTGAACTGTCCAAATTACGGTTATTGGCATTTGCTGATGAATGTGCGTTCATTGCCGCAATGTTTGTGTTAATTCTGAAACCCATGATAAATCCTTTATCGTAAGAGCGCTTTTGGCTCTTTAGTTAGTTGAGCATCCTTGCTTCTACAACTATATCGGGAGATAAACAAAAATCTTTAACGGTTTTGCAATTTTTTTTGTTACACTTTCGAAACTCATCCATATATATAGGATTCACTTTTTGAAACTCATCATTGTAGAGTCTCCGGCCAAAGCCAAGACCATTAAAAACTTCCTCTCCAAAGATTACGAGGTAATCGCTTCCAAAGGGCATATCCGGGATCTCCCTAAAAACCGTTTCGGTATCAAAATCAATGACGAGAAAATCGTTGCCGAGTATCGTATCAGCGAAGACAGTACCGCTACCGTTAAACAAATCCAAGAGTTAGCCAAAAAAAGCGATACCATCTACATCGCGACCGACGAAGACCGCGAGGGTGAAGCCATCGGATGGCATATCGCCCATGCCATCGACAAAGACCCCGAGTCACTGCCGCGTATCGTGTTTCATGAGATTACGAAAAACGCTATTATCCATGCATTGGAAACGCCACGCACCATCGATATGGATCGGGTTAATGCACAGCAAGCCCGCCGTTTGCTCGATCGTATCGTAGGGTATAAACTCTCGCCGCTCCTCGCTTCTAAAATCCAAAAAGGGTTATCTGCAGGGCGCGTTCAATCCTCGACCCTCAAAATCGTCATCGATCGTGAGCGCGAAATCCGCGCTTTTATCCCTGAAGAGTATTGGACAATCGATACCCTTTTCAAAAAGGATATTGAAGCGACCCTCGTCAATTTTGAAAATGAGAAAATCGATAAACTCACCATCAAAACGGGTGATGAAGCCGCTCGGATCGTAGAGACTCTGAAAAAAGAGGCATTTAAAGTCGGTGAAATCGAAACCAAAGAGCGTAAAAGTTCTACCCCGCCACCATTTATGACTTCGACGCTACAGCAAACCGCCAGCTCACAGCTCGGATTCTCTCCAAAAAAGACGATGATGGTTGCACAAGCGTTGTATGAGGGGGTTAAAACTCCTGAGGGGACATCGGGAGTCATTACCTATATGCGTACCGACTCCCTCAACCTCGCAACGGAAGCGGTTGAAGCAGCACGTGAACTGATCTTAGAGCGTTACGGCAAAGAGTACCTCCCGAAAGAGCTAAAAGTTTATACGAAAAAATCGAAAGGGGCGCAAGAAGCGCATGAAGCGATTCGCCCGACGATGCTTGCCTTTACCCCTGAGGTAGCAGCAACGTATTTGAAACCTGACGAGATCAAACTCTATCGCCTTATCTACAACCGCTTTATCGCCTGTCAAATGAACGATGCACGATTTGAGCAACAAAGCATTACGTTTGAATCTCCCAAAGCACAGTTCCGTGCAACAGGACGTAAACTCTTGTTTGACGGTTTCTACCGTGTAATGGGGAGTGATGATAAAGATAAACTCCTCCCATCCCTCACAAGCGGTGACACTATCGATATTCAAAGCATATCGACCGAACAACATTTCACCGAACCGCCATCACGATACTCCGAAGCGAGTTTGATCAAAAAACTTGAAAGTGAGGGGATCGGTCGTCCATCAACGTATGCTCCGACCATCAGTACCCTCCAAGCACGTAATTACATCGAAATCGAAAAGCGCGCCATTCTCCCGACTGAGATTGCTTTCACCGTTACGGAGATGCTAGAGACCCATTTTAATGAAATTGTTGATGCCAGCTTCACCGCTACGATGGAAGAGACCCTCGATGAGATCAGCGAAAGTGGTAAATCGTGGCACAAAATTTTGCTCGATTTTTATTACCCGTTTCTTGAGCAAATTGAAGCAGGGAAAACGAATATCGTCAGCCTAAAAATGGCGAAACCACTCGGACGCAACTGTCCGCAATGCGGCAGCGAGCTCCTGCTTCGTTCAGGTCGTTTTGGAGAATTTATCGCTTGCAGCGGATTTCCGAAGTGCAAATACACCGAACAAACCGAAGAGAACCAAAAAGAGAACCCGACAACTCCAGATGAAGTGAGTGAAGAGGTATGTGAAAAATGCGGCAGTGCTATGGTGGTCAAAAATGGCCGAAACGGGAAATTTTTGGCGTGCAGCGGCTATCCAAAATGTAAAAACACGAAAACACTTAATCAAGAAACGAAATTTTCTGAAGTTCCTTGTCCTGAATGCGGCGGAAAACTTTTATGGAGACAATCACGACGCGGTGCATTTTGGGGATGCGAACATTATCCAAAATGTAAATTTATCTCAAAATTTGAGCCGAGTGACAAAAAATGTGAAGTCGAAGGATGCGGCGGAGCATTGGCACCGCGCACCTACCGCAACAAAGAAGTCTATGAGTGTGTCAAATGTAAAGATCGCACACCCCGAGAAGAGACGAATGAATAATGTTGGTTCCGTTCGTGGTGAGCTTGTCGAACCATGGACACAATACCCTTCGACAGGCTCAGGGCGAACGTTATGAAAATAGGTCTACTCTCTGATACCCATTCTAAAAAAGGTCGATCACAACGTGCGATTGACCACCTCAAAGCGCAGGGTGCCGAGTTTTTGATCCATGCCGGAGATATTGTCAAACCTGAAATTCTTGATCAACTTAAAAATAGCGGCTTACGTTATATTGCCGTATATGGTAATAATGACGCAAATTTGATTGAATATCATACCCAATACAATCTCGTCCAAGAACCCCATTATTTTAAACTCGGCGGGGTCAACTTTAAACTGATGCATCTCCCTTTTTACATGAACGCCGATGCCGAAGTGATCCTCTTCGGACATACGCACGTATTTGAGTGCGATTTTAAAAATCGCACCCTTTTTCTCAATCCGGGGGAAGCGTGCGCACGAGACAAACCTTTTTCTTCGTGTGCAATGCTTGAAATTACCAACGAGACCTTTAATGTGACACACTATTCCCGCGCAGTAGGAAACGATACATTTGATGAACGCCACTACTCTTTTGAAAGATCTTAATATGTCAAAAAAAATATTTCTCTGTTCTATCTGCAATATTAACAGCGGTACGTGCAACGAAGATTGTAAATTCTGTTCCCAAAGCGTGAAATACAAAGCGGATATCGAGCGGTACAAGCAAAAGCCTATGGATCAAATCTTGGAGGAAGCCCGCCGTCTCGAAGCTTTGGGGGCTTTGGGATTTTGCCTCGTTACCGCCCAAAAAGGGTTGGATGACAAAACCCTCGAATTTGTCTGTAACGTCGCTTCTACACTCAAACGTGAAGTTCCCCGTCTCCGTCTTATCGCCTGCAACGGGACAGCATCGCTGGAGCAGCTTAATGAACTCAAAGCCTCAGGGGTAAGTGCCTACAACCATAACCTCGAAACGAGCCGAAGCTTTTATCCGCAGGTGTGTACGACCCACCCGTGGGATGAACGTTATGAGACCTGTGAAAACGTCAACCGTTCAGGTTTAAAGCTCATCACCGGAGGAATCTTCGGGATGGGAGAGACACACGAAGATCGCCTCAGTATGCTCCATTCGCTTAAAGAGCTTAATCCCATTTCCGTACCACTCAACTTTTACCACCACAATCCGGCATTGCCGCTAAACCCCAATCCGCTCACCATTGATGAATGCTTAGCGCTTATTTCTCTTTCACGGAAAATTTT
The DNA here is from genome assembly GCF_000310245.1 of Candidatus Sulfuricurvum sp. RIFRC-1. Lineage (NCBI taxonomy): Bacteria > Pseudomonadati > Campylobacterota > Epsilonproteobacteria > Campylobacterales > Sulfurimonadaceae > Sulfuricurvum > Candidatus Sulfuricurvum sp. RIFRC-1. The sequence goes on along the minus strand of NC_020505.1, from coordinate 133,017 downwards.
AGATCGTGCGGATCGAATTATGATCGCCGGAGGGCGAGAGGTTACCTTCAAAGAGCGTCAGCATGAAATTTTCGAAGCGGGAGCCAACAGCATCGTGATCGGAAATTATCTCACGACCGCCGGACGTGAAGCCCATACGGATCTGATGATGCTCCAAAATCTTGGATTTGATATTGCTTCTTCACCTGAGGATAAGTAAGTTATAATAACACCATCAAGAGAGTTAAAAAGGGGTTAATAGATGTCACAATCGCTGTTATTAACCATTGCCAGAGCCTCTATCGAAGAGGTGCTCCAAGCAGAAACATCGATTGAGCGTTCGAAACTTCTCGAAGAATATCCCATACTCTCTCAAGCTATGGAGTGTGAAATCACCCTCTATTTAGATAATAAACTTCGCGGTTCTGCACGCACAGAAAATCTGGGGCGCTCACTGCTCGAAGAGATCATCCATAATGCCAAAGTTGCCGCCTTTCAGGATGAAAATTTCGATCCTCTCGTCACTTCTGAATATCTCCATACCACTATCAAGCTCACTTTATTCACCGCCGATGGAGAGCTAAGTCATCAAAGTGAACCAATACTAAAGGCGTAACCTCCCTCGTTCCCAACGTCCTCGTTGGGAATGCATACAGTAAATAAATAATACAACTAAAATATACACTCCCAAGCAGGAGCTTGGGAGCGAGGGTCGCTGTACTCCCTTCGCGGGAATAACGAATTGTATTACAAAGATTGAATGTAATTTGCAATCGCGAAACCATGATTCAGTCCAAGAGCGATCGAACCGCCTGATTCTTGGGTAATGTCACCTGCGACGAATAACCCCTCCACATTGCTCTGATAATTCTCATCATGGACCGGTTTCCCGTCCTCTTCACGAATACCGCTGCTTTGCAAAAAACCGCTTGGGGTTGTGCCGCCAATCGCATACACAAGTCGGTCAAACAATTCCGATGTCCCATCACTAAACAATACTTTGACTTTTCCGCTCTCGCTCTCAAGCTCGATAATTTCTGTATTAAGCAAAGGCCGAACCGAGCCGTTTGCAACCGCTTTTTCGATATCCGTCTGATTCGTCGGATTCGCTCTGCGAAACGTTCCTCGACGATAGCAAATACTCACTTCATTTCGATCGCACAACTCTACGGCATACTCGATTGCCGAATCACCGCCTCCGACAACCATCACTTTTTCTCCCTGAGAACATCCATCTAATGTAAAATGAATCTGATTTTTAATCGAAAGGGGGATTTTATAATCGGGCTTATTCGGCTTACCCATTCGTCCGATTGTTACAACCACATAAGCGGCTTTGATACTTCCTCCGGCGATAAAAACTTCAAATCCACCCTCTATTTTCATTATCTTTTGCACTTCGGTATGGGTTTTGAGTTCCACCACTTCATTATCCAACAACTGATCAAAAAAATCTAACGTAGACTCTTTTGTACCGTCCATAAAATAGAGAGTTCCGTCCAGCTCAACTTTTTGCCCTTTCCAATCCTTGTCGACCCGCTTATTATCTTTGTAAAACTTCCGAATTGTTGCATTATGGTTTTCATCTTTTTCAAGAAGTACAATATCGCGCATCCCTAATACATAACTCTCAATCGCCGTTGCTATACCGGCAGGTCCTGCACCGATTATCGCTAATTGATAAAAATGTTCCATCCGTACTCCTAAATTATATATTGCAAATACTCTATCACAAAGAGGGATAAAATTCGATTTATGTTATCATTCTTAGATGTACTATGTTATACAACGTCACCATGGTGACCCAAAAAAGCATTATTTAGCCTACAGTGTCCCACGATATCTCAGTTCTGAAAAAAGTCAAAATATCATTTTTGAGTTTAAACACGATGGAAGCGTTAAACGAAAATGGGCTCCCAAAGAAGATATTGTTTTACTGACGGATGACCACGCACTTTTTCAATCAACACTTGAGAAACTTGAACTCCTTAAACGTTCCCATCTTGAAAAAATCGATACGGCGCAAGCACACTTAAACCATGAAATTTTTTCGATGTTAAACGCTATGCAGTCTGAATTTGAAACCATTAAAAAAAACGTTTAACTACATTTAGACAACATTCCAATCACATTTGTGTGTTATACTTTGAACATTCCAATCTGACTTAAGGAGATTTTGACGATGAAAAAATTAGCGTTTTCAGCAATTCTTGCTGCAACTTTACTCGGGGCAAGTGACTTTAATTATGAAGTTACGCCAGTTGTCGGTTACCTCTGGAACAGTACTTCAGACGAAACCAATCCTAGTGCAATGGGTGGTGTAGAAAACCATATGGTATACGGTTTGGAGATGCAAGCAAACGACCTTTACGATAGCGTTAAACCTGAGCTATCTGTTCTTTACGGGCGTAATCGTGTCCCAGGTGCAGGAGAGAAAACAGGGGTTTTGACAACCATGTTTAACGGTGTTTACGAAATGGAAACCGGTACAGTTGTTACTCCGTTTGCAAAAGCGGGTTTAGGGTATGAGTGGTATACCAATACCCATGAAAATGATTTTGATGGAATGCTCCTAGACGCTGGTCTTGGGTTGAAAGCCGATATTACCAAACATATTGCTCTCAAACTCGAAGGGCTTTACATGTACAAAATGAACCGCAGCGGTGCTATTGATTCAAGCAGCGGTGAAGTTCATAATGTAGCGGCGCTTGCCGGTTTGACATTCAGTTTTGATGAAAAAGAAAAAGCGGCTCCGGTTATTGCTGCGGTTGTAGCTCCGGTTGTTGCAGCCGTTGTTGCTCCGGAACCAAAACCGGAGCCAAAACCTGAACCGAAACCCGTAGTTGTCCCTGCACCAAAACCGGCAGCCGTTGCGGCTCCGATCGACAGTGATAAAGACGGTGTCTTTGATCCATATGACAAATGCCCGAATACTCCGGCCGGATTCAAAGTTGATACAGAGGGCTGCCCGCTTAAAGCGACATTGCACCTCAACTTTGCAACCGATTCAAACAAGGTCGATGCTGAAGGTACGGCTAAAGTTGCAACCTTCGCTGGCTTCTTGAAAGACAGCCCGGCCTATAAAGCAAACATTGTCGGTCATACTGACAGCACCGCATCAGACCAATACAATCAAAAACTCTCCGAAAAACGTGCAGAGACCGTTAAATCGATGCTGATTAAAGAGGGTATTGATGCTTCTCGTTTGACATCAGAAGGAATGGGTGAAAAAATGCCTGTAGCTTCCAATAAAACAAAAGTAGGACGTGCTGAAAATCGCCGTATCGAAGTAGAACTTTGCAAATAACCGGCATATTAGGTCAAAGGGAGCAATGCCCCCTTTGTCTCTACCGCTGAGTTCTCTTGTTTCACCATTTTACCTTATCTCCAAATTTAACCATAAATTTCTGAATCTTTGGCGCAATAACTGCGTAACAATACCCTTGCGTCGGATGTTCCGTGTAATAGTTTTGATGATACCCTTCTGCTGCGAAAAACTCAGGCGCAGATGAGAGTTCCGTAACGATCGGATCTTCCCATTCTTTTTGAGCTTTTGCAATCGATACAACCGCTTTTTCTTTTTGAACGTCATTATAATAGTAAATTACCGAACGGTATTGCGTTCCGCGATCAGCCCCTTGGCTATTCAATGTTGTCGGATTGTGAATGGCCCAAAAAATATCAAGTATCTCTTCATAGGTTATAAGTGCGGGATCATAGGTTATCTCTACTACTTCCGCATGTCCGGTTGCGCCGCTGCATACCTGCTCGTAACTCGGATCTCTTCGTGCTCCGCCCGCATAGCCGCTAATGGCACTTTGCACTCCATTCACACGATTATAAACTGCTTCGATGCACCAAAAGCATCCGCCCCCTAAAAGTGCCTTTTCCATTCATTTATCCTTTTTTAACTGATGTTACGCACTAAAGCTACCCACATGGATACGGGAGAATTATCCGTTTTCGAGGCTGTTATGCGCTTGAAGAATCTTTAGTGAGTGGATACTTTAAGTTGATTATTTTTTAATCAATTATTTGAATATTTTATAATTTAATGGCTTTATAATGTCATTGTTTCGTCAAAACACGTTATCGTACGGTAATCAAATACCGATACGATTCCGTTTAACTTTAATAAAGGAGAACCCAATGGACAAAATGACACCGTTAGAAAAAATGTTGGTCAAAAAATTACGTAAATCCAAACGTGCCAGCTGGATGGTAGACTAAAATCTTTTTTGCTCTTAAGAGCAAACAACTTCCTCTAATCCTCTTTTTTACCCTTTTCCCTTTTGTTAACATCGTTACGTCATACTTTCAGCAGAATACATAATGAGGACTCCTATGCTTCAAGCCCTGATGGTCGAAGACGACCCGGATATCACAACGCTGTTGGTTAACTATCTCAAAAACTACGGAATAGCGCTCAACGCCGTCTCAACACCATCTGCAGGATTAGAGCTGCTTGAGAATGAGCATTTTGATCTTATCATCTTGGATTTGACTCTACCACAGATGGATGGGCTGGAACTCTGTAAAAGAATCCGTCTTAAAACCGATATCCCGATACTGATCTCAAGTGCACGAAGCGACATCAATGATAAAGTACTCTCTTTAGAGTACGGGGCAGACGATTATCTCCCAAAACCTTATGAACCTCGTGAATTGATTGCTCGGATCAAAAGTGTTCTCCGCCGTTACCGTCCCACGCTGGAGAAAAAAAACAAGCTCTTTCTCCTGAATGAACAAGAGCAGAGCATTCTCTTTAATGGCTTATCTCTCGCTCTGACGCGGGCCGAATATGAGCTTTTGTCTCTTTTTATCCTCCATCCGAATCAAACGCTCAGTCGTGATTTCCTTTCCAACAATTCCGAAGCAATTTCATGGGAGAGTTCGGTGAGGACTATCGATGTTATCATCAGCCGTTTACGTCAAAAAATTGAAAAAGATCCCAAAAACCCCCGCTTTATCCACTCCATTCGCGGAAGCGGATACCGATTTTCAGGTTAAATGATGCGACATAGTATCTTTTTGCGTATTACCCTGTTTTTTATCATCACACTCATTGCCATGGGTATAGGATTTTATTTTTTAAACCAAAAACTCACCCAAGAGCATACCAAAAAGCTTGAGCTGGAAGCGGGAAATCTCCTTCTTGTTTTACGCAAAAGTATTGTCCTGGATCTCCCTGAACGGCGCTCTTTTTTGCAAGAACAAGGATACAGTGTTACCGAACCTCATCCTGATCTTATTAAAACACTGGATAATGCCCTCACTGCTGTCCCTGAGAATTATCCTGAAGCGATCAAAGACTCACTTAAAGAGGGGCGAATACGGATTTTAAAAGATGAGAATCATCTCTATGTTTATCTAACGAAAGCAGCTCCGCCTCTGCTGCTCATCAAAACCGATGTGGCCCATCAGTCCCTTTGGCCTGCAGCACTTTTCGCCACCCTGACACTGGCTCTTTTGCTTTTGTACTGGCTTATCATCCGAACTCTTTTCCCCCTTAAAACACTGATTCATTCGATTACTCATTATGGAAAAGAGGGGGTTTATATCCCGATCAAAAGCGATAAAAAAGACGAGATTTCTCTCGTTTCTCGTACACTCGACAGCGCAATGGATAAAAACCAAACCCTCCTTGAAGCACGCAGACTCTTTTTACGCAACATCATGCATGAGCTGAAAACGCCGATTACCGTTGGGAAGCTGGCGCTGCCTTTCCTCAAGAACAAAGAAGAAAAGTCTATTCTAGAACGCGCTTTTTTACGGATGGAGCATCTGATTGCGGAATTGGTAAAAGTAGAGCAGATCACGTCCGGAGCACTCGCCCCTCATTTGCAAGAATGTGATCCGAAAATCCTGATTGAAAAAGGACAAACCTTACTTTTTTTAAGCGATGATATTCTCGATCTTCAATTGAGCGGAATACCGATTTATGCCGATTGCGAGGTGTTGGTAACCGTCTTTAAAAATCTAATCGATAACGCGATTAAGTACAGTTCGGATGGAAAAGTTACCATTGTTCAAAACGAGAAAAATATCCTCTTTTATAATAGAGGAGAACCGTGGGAGAGCGGGTGTACACTGCAAACCCTCTGCGAACCGTTTTTTCATCACCATGAAAATACTCAAAGTTTCGGCTTAGGGCTCTACCTTGTAAAATCGATTCTCGATGCCCATAACTTTGCCCTTCATTATCGCTATGTTGAGGGAAGACACTGCTTTGAGGTAATCTGTTTTAACCCTCTTTTACCGCACGATTAAGCCGGATTTCGAAACAAGCCCCTTTTGAGGTATTGTAAACACTGAGCTTTCCTAAAAAGTGCTTTTCAATAATCATTTTGGCCATATACAAACCGATTCCCGTCCCTTGGGATTCAAATTTAGTCGTAAAATAGGGGTCAAAAATTTTATCGATGATCTCCGGAGGTATCCCTCCTCCGGTATCTTCGATTGCGATCGTACAATATTGCTCATCATTAAGACAGCGAATACGAATAACCCTCTCACGTCCGCGATGCTGTTCAATCGCTTCACGGGCATTATTGACGAGATTAATGACCACTTGTTTCAGTTCATTCGGATAGACCAAAACTTCAATCATCGGATCGATATCTCGCTCAATGATGATTTTTTTACGCATCAACAAAGGTCCCAAAAGGGCTTCAACATCATTGGCCAACATATCAATATTTACCCAAATTTGGCTTTTGTCTTGTTTGAAAAAATTACGGAAATCATCGATGGTCTGAGACATGTATTCGATTTGTGCTTCGGCAATCTCAATGACTTTAGTCGATTCACTGTTCCCCCCTATCGCACAACTCAAATTTAAACGGGTCATCGAAAGCCCCAAAATATTCAACGGTTGCCGCCACTGATGTGCAATCGACTCGAGCATGGAACCGATTTCCGCCATTTTGGCTTGCTGCATCAACAATTTTTCCTGTTTCCGATTTTTATCAACCGCTTTTTCAATCTCTTCTTGAAGCCGTTGATTAAACGTTTCAAGTTCATCGGTACGTTGACGTACCAATACATCAAGGCGGCGATTTTTATAGGCGATTAAAATAAATAATATCCCCATAAAGCCAACCACACCCCAAACCAGACGATAATTGATTGGATAATTACGTTCCATCACAAGCCAAGGTCCGTGAATCTCTTCGTATTCTGAGGGGGTAATGGAAGCGAGAACTTTATCTGAGATGGAAGCCAGCATCCCCCAATCGTTACGAAATGCAAATGCAAGTTCATACCGATACGGCGTTTCACCGACAACCTTGAGACGTTTTAGATTATGCCTCTCTATCAAATGGCTCACAACCCCAAGTCCTTCGATACAGGCATATGCTTCGCCTGAAACAACGCTCTGGAGAGCTTCCAGCGAGGTATCCGCAACTACCGGGATAATTTTGGGATAGTGTTCACGTAAAAATTCTTCCGTCGCATAAGAGCGGACAACGGCTACTTTTTTCCCGCCCAAATCATTTAAATCATTTACAAATCCAACATCCGAATGGGCAACAATAACAATCGATTGTTTCAAATAAGGGCGGCTAAAAAGAAGATTCTCCCGCCGTTTATCGGTAATGGCCGCACAAGAGAGCATATCAATCTCTTTGTTTTGAACCGATCGGATCGAATCACTCCAATGGCGGCGGCTGTAGTCAACCTCAAAATGGACCCCTAAGCGCTTTTCGAGAAGCTTCAAATACGATGCACTGACTCCAGAATGTCTCCCTTTTTCATCGATTGACTCGATAGGAGGCCAGTTTTGATCGATTCCGACTCGGATAACCGGATGATCACGCAACCATCCTTTCTCTTTTTCACTCAATTGCAATGCGCTGTGTTTATATCGTAAAGGTTCAAACGAAGGGATCGATTGAACGACACCCATTAGCCGATACCCTTGGGCAATCATTTCCAGACGCACCGGATCGATGGAGCCAAAAGCAATATTGGGACGGAAGGCAAATTCTTTTAACATTCGACCTTCGTAGATCAGTGCATCCAGTGATTTATGCTGAGGGTTGTAATCACGGTAAATCAGTTCAGCCGTCTCTTCAATATGATCAAATGCCCAAAGCCACCCCCGCATCGATGCATCGTAAAAGGCTTCGGCTCTTTGAGGATTTTTAGTGGTTTCATCCGTCGTGGTAAATAAGATATCACTGTAAAAATCGAATCCGTACTCTTTAGGGTGAATAGCACGTGTTTCGATTCCTGCTTTTTGAAGAACATAAGGTTCATTAGAGAGGTAGGCGACCATAGCATCGGTTTCACCTCTAGCCAATGACATCGGATCATACGAGTGTTTTTGCAGTATCAAATCACTGGTACGCAATCCGACACTTCGGAGCATCGCCTGCAGCTCGGCGCCCTCGATAGTATCCCCGGTCAACATAACCCGTTTGTTTTTGAGGTCCTTGGCATTATGGATATTAAAATCCTTACGGGTAAGGAGCATCATTGGAGAGGATTGGAATACTGCAGCCATGAGAACAAGGGGAGCACCTTTGATGTAATCAACAATCAAAGAAGAACGTCCGACACCGTATTGAGCTTTCCCGTTTATGACGGCTTTAAAAGGGTCTTGTCTATTGTGTGCATCTAAAATCGTAACATCTAATCCTGAATCCGAGTAATACCCTTTTTGCTTGGCAACGTAATACCCTGCAAACTGAAACTGATGGAGCCACGGCAATTGAAGGGTTACGGACTCTTTCGACCATGCAAGTGACATTAAAAAGAGTAATAAAAGAAACAGCTTTTTCATAGATTAGAGTGTATCAAAAGAATTATATTTTCATACTTAGAACCCTTTAGGCTACTCTTGGATAAAATCGTATTTTATTTTTATTGCGCAAGGTCTCTGTTATGTCCCTCAAACAAACGCTTCTTGAAACTATCTCTCGCCGAGCTCTTATAATCGATGGCGCTATGGGAACCCAGCTTCAAGAGCGTGCCGATAAAATACCTGAGAGTGCATGGGAGGGGTTAGAGGGGTGCAATGAGCTCCTAAACGTCACCTGCCCAGAGGTGATGAGCGATATTTTTCACGCCTACCTCGTCTCCGGTGCGGATCTCATCACGACCAACACTTTCGGTTCCTTTAGCTGGGTATTGGACGAATACGGGATCGGACATCGTGCCTATGAACTCTCCAAAGCGGGAGCCGCAGTCTGTAAAGCAGAGTGTGATAAATTTTCCACTCCTGAACACCGGCGTTATGTTTTGGGTTCTATCGGACCGGGAACCAAGCTCCCCTCTCTCGGACACATTCACTACGATGAGATGCTCGCAGGGTATCTAGAGTGTTGTTTGGGACTCATCGACGGCGGATGCGATATTTTCCTCCTTGAAACCTGCCAAGACCCACTCCAAATCAAAGCCGCACTCCATGCCTGCGAAGCGGCTAACCGCAAACGAGGTTCTGATCTTCCTATTATGGTGTCCGTTACGATCGAGTTGGCGGGGTCTATGCTCATCGGTACCGATGCGGCAACCATCGCCACGATTTTAGAGCCCTTCGATATCATCAGTCTGGGATTCAACTGCGGAACCGGACCGGAGCAATACGGGAAACACGTTAGAACCCTCAGTGAAGTGTGGGGAAAACCGATCTCGGTTCATGCCAATGCGGGCTTGCCTCAAAACCGAGGCGGCTATTCGTACTACCCGATGGGACCCGATGAGTTTGCTCAGCTGCAATGTGACTTTTTAAACTATGACGGCGTCAGTTTCCTCGGTGGATGCTGCGGAACAACCCCTCAGCATATCCGTGCACTGGTGAATAAAGTTTCTTCCATCACCCCCAAAAAACCAAGCGGAGAGACAACACCCTCTATCGCATCGTTGTTTAACACCGTCGAACTGATCCAAACACCCGCTCCGCTACTCATCGGAGAGCGCTCCAATTCGACCGGATCGAAAGCGTTTCGTGAACTGATCATCGCGAGCGATTACGAGGGGACACTCAGCGTCGGTCAAGCACAAGTACGAGATGGCGCCCACTGTCTCGATGTCAACGTCGAGTTTGCGGGGCGTGATGGTGCGGTGGATATGGCGCACGTCATGAGACTCTACAACCAAAAAATTTCCATCCCCCTTATGCCCGATGCGACCCGTGTCAACACAATGGAAGAGGCACTCAAATGCATCGGCGGCAAACCGATTATCAACTCCGTCAACCTCGAAGACGGTGAAGAGCGTCTCGATGCTATCTGTTCACTGGCTAAAAAATTCGGAACAGCCCTCGTATGTCTTGTCATTGACGAAAAGGGAATGGCAAAAACAACCGAAGATAAAATGCGCATTGCGGATCGGATTTATGATCTGTGTGTCAACCGCCACCATATCGATCCTCGCAATCTGATGTTTGACATGCTCACCTTTACCGTGGGAAGCGGGGATGTGGAGTACCGTGACGCCGCCATCCAAACCTTAGAAGCTATCCGCCAACTGCATACGAAATATCCTAACGTCGGCTCAACACTGGGGCTCTCCAACATCTCTTTTGGACTCAGCATGAATGCCAGAGTCTTTTTGAACAGTGTCTTTTTACACCACTGTATTGAAGCGGGTATGACATCGGTTATCATCAACGTCAAACATATCGTACCGCTTGCCAAAATGTCCGAAGAGGATCGTGCCGTCTGTGAAGAGTTGCTCTTTAACCCGGATGATCAGTCCCTCTTTAAATTTATCGAACATTTCAGTGATAAAACCATCGACAACACTAAAAACGACGAAGAATACGAGAGCTTGAGCGATGAAGAAAAAATTGCCAAACTCCTTATCGACGGGGATAAAGAGCGGATGATTCCTCTTGTTGAACGGGCACGGACACAGATCAATCCTGACACCATTGTCAATGAAATCCTCATCGATGCGATGAAAATCGTCGGAGAGCTTTTCGGATCGGGAAAAATGCAGCTTCCGTTTGTATTGCAAAGTGCCGAGACGATGAAAACCACCGTTGACTATCTCAACCCCTACCTCTCCAAACAGGAAAAAGAGACCGATACTACCCTCGTCATCGGGACGGTCAAAGGGGATGTTCATGATGTGGGGAAAAATCTCGTCGATATCATCCTCTCAAACAACGGATTCAAGGTGATCAATGTTGGGATCAAAACCGAACTCGAAGAGTATCTCGATGTGATGAAAGCCCAAGAGATTCACGCCATCGGGATGTCCGGGCTGCTCGTCAAATCGACCCAAGTGATGAGAGACAACTTAGAGACAATGGCCGGTATGGGAATCACCACACCGGTACTTCTCGGCGGTGCGGCACTCACCCGTAGTTTCGTGGACGATTTCTGCCGCCCGATCTATAACGGGGCGATCTTTTATTGCCGCGATGCCTTTGACGGGGTGATCGCCATGAGCCGAATTGAAAAATACAATGCCGATCCAAGCATAGGGCTCGACACCCGCCTCGGCGGAGATATGATTGAACGTGCCGCCAAAGAGGTTGTGGATGTTGTTATCCCACCGTTTCATGAGTTGAACATGCCAAGCGAGGTAAAAATTCCGACCCCTCCTTTTTGGGGGCGTCGGGTATTACGCAAAGAACAACTCGATTTTGACATGGTATGCGAATGGATCAACCGCCGCAGTCTCTTTAAATTGCATTGGGGATACAAACGTGCCGGAATGCCGGTGGATGAGTATAAAAAACTTCTCGAGACCAAAGTTTATCCGTCCTATGAGCGGATCAAACGAGAGATTGTCAAACGGGGACTGTTTGACCCGACGGTGATTTACGGATACTATCCTGTCCGAAGCAGCGATCAGGAACTTCTGATTTTTGATGAGAGTTACGGATGGAATATCGATGAAAACGCGAACCGTCAGAGCCTCGACGAAGTGATCGGGAACGCCAAATACGTGTTTGAGTTTCCGCGTCAGCGCAAAGCACCCCATCGCGCACTAAGCGACTTTTTCACCCATACCCGCGATGACGTATTACCGCTAACGTGTGTTAGCGTAGGGGATAAATTCAGCGAGTACGAAAAAGAGCTGTATGCCGCGAATGAATACCTCGAATACAACCTGGTACACGGGTTTGGGGTAGAGCTTGCCGAAGCGTTAGCCGAAGTGGCACACAAACAAATCCGACTTGACCTCAATATTGCACACAATGATGAAGGGTTTAGTCTCCGTGATGTCCGTCTCAACCGCTATGCGGGGGCACGATACAGCTTCGGGTATCCGGCGTGTCCTGATTTGGAACAGAGCCGTATCATCTTCGATTTATTACGCCCTGAAGAGTTTGGCATTACCCTCTCTGAGACGTTCCAAATTCACCCTGAGCAAAGTACCACGGCTCTCGTCGTCCATCATAAAGAGGCGACGTACTACAATATCTAGGAATTAAAACGTATTTCCTTTATGTTATAATAATTGATATCGCGAAAAAGTTGAGGCAAAATGATTGATTGATAACGAACAACGTATACTGGAACAGACGAAGCGTTTATCACTCCTTTTTGTCGAAGATAACGAGCCTTTTCGAACTCGGATATTCAGAGTATTAGAAGATTATTTTTACCGCGTTGATACTGCTATCGATGGAGTTGACGCTCTCGAGAAATACAACGATTACTATCGTTTAAAACAAAAAACCTACGATCTCGTCATCTCCGATATTCGGATGCCTCGGCTGAATGGGGTGGAATTAACCTCTGAGATTCGTGCCATCCATGAGGAACAGCCAATTATTATCTTATCCGCTCACACAGAGGCGGATTATCTCCTATCTCTTATTAATCTCGGTATCGCTCAGTTCATCACCAAACCGGTTCAATATCCGCAAATGTTTGATACACTTTACAAAGTGTGCTCCAAAATCAATACTTCCCCTCTCCCATCTATAGCACCGGAACATACCCTCTATCTTTCCCATGAACTTTTTTGGGATAAGGATAAAAAAATACTTTTTGAAAGTGACATTGCAATTGCATTAACCAAATACGAAATTCTGCTGATGGAGCTTTTAACGAAAAAATTTGAACAAGTATGCAGTACCGATGAAATCCTGAATCATTTTTATCTCAATACGATCGATGTAAGTTCGGATAATTTGCGGGGGATGATGATGCGTTTACGGAAAAAACTCCCCGAAAAAGCGCTAACGAGTATTTATGGGATGGGATATCGCTTATCGTCAGTACATTAAGGTTACCCTTTCTTCCACACCTTCTCTATCCATTCCCCCATCTTCGCTTCATAACCACTGTTTTTAAATTCAACAAATTTGAGCGGTTTAGAGAGATACTTTTGATCGACCCATCCCCCGAAGTCGTGCGGGTAAAGATACCCTTTGTGCTGTTGACGTAACGACTCGGGAATATCGAGGATAACCCCGTTTTTGACGGCACTTTGCGCGGCATTGATCGCATTGTATGCCGTGTTGGATTTGGGTGATGCGCACAGATAGATAACCGCTTGGGCGAGAATAATCCGCGATTCGGGGTAGCCGATCATTTTGACACTCGTCATAGCAGAGGTGCAAAGACTAAGAGCCTGAGGATTCGCATTCCCCACATCTTCACTCGCCAAAATTACAAGTCTACGAGCGATAAATTCCGGCGGTTCGCCCCCCTCAATCAAACGAGCAAGATAATAGATCGCCGCATCGGGGTCTGAGCCTCGGATACTTTTAATGAGGGCAGAGGCGAGATCATAATGAACCCCCGCTTCCGAACTTCCCAAGCTTTGCGCAGCAGGTCGGAGCGATTTGAGAAGAAGAAGGGTAATCGGTTTGTTCAATGCGGTGGAGACTTCGAGGAGTTTGAGCATCGCACGAGCATCGCCCCCCGAACTGGCGATCAAATATTCACGTGCCTCCTCATCCATTTCAACGGAAGTACGGACTAACAAATCCTCTAACGCTTCAAAACCGATGGAATGAAGCTCAAACAGTAATGAACGCGATCGCATCGCCGCAGTCAGGCTAAAATAGGGATTTTCCGTCGATGCGCCAATCACTAACACACTGTTTTTTTCCATAACCGGCAGTAACACCTCCTGCTGATTCTTTGCAAGGCGATGCACCTCATCGATAAAGATCAGAGGCTTAGTGAGGGAACCCTCGTATTGATCAAAAATCTTTCGCAAGTTTTCTATTTTGAGTGACGTTGCATTAAACTCATAAAAGGGGAGACCCATAACCTCGGCGATAATTCGGGCTAATGTCGTTTTACCGCAACCGGGGGGACCGTAAAAAAAAGAGTGGGTGAGATTACCCCCCTCACAGAGTGAACGCAGAGGAGAATCGGGAGAGCACAGATGATTTTGACCTACCACATCGTCAAATTTTTTCGGACGAAGCAGATAGGTAAAGTCCGCCACGATTAACCTGCGATGACTTTGATAATGACTTCACGCTCTTGACGAGGACCGTCAAATTCACCGAAGAAAACTCCTTGCCATTTTCCGAACATCGGACGACCCTCATGAACCGGAATACTTACCGATGCACCCATACGGGATGATTTGAGATGAGCAGCCGCATTGCTACCGACATGGGCGTATTGAACATCACTGGGAATAACTTTGGAGAGAGCCGCCAATAAATCCCGGCGAAGATTTTGGTCTGCATTTTCAAACAAAAAGACACTCCCTGTCGTATGCGGAGTAAAAACAATACAAATCCCTGATTTGATCCCTGATTTAATGACAGCTTCTTTCACTTCAGCGCTGATATCCATCAACTGTGTTTTATGACTGGTTGGGAATTTGAGTGTTTTCATTTTTTACCACCTTTTGAGAATTTAGAATCAGGTTTGTATTTATTGGTGCCGAATGGCTCATTGGAAGGTTTTGATTTCGATTTAGGTTTATCTTTTGAAGCACTTTTCGGCTTGAACTGTGGTTTTCCCTCAGCTCTTGGAGCTTTTTTCTCGCTCTTTTGTTTTTGTTTCTCCGCTTTTTCCACAGCATCCAAAAACTCACGTAAATTGGAATACTCATTTCGCTCCAAAAAGCGTACTTTTCCCGTTGGGAGATTATTAAGTTCAATCCCGCCGAAACTAAGCCGTTTGAGATCGACGATTTCAGCCCCGAAATGGGCGAAAAAACGACGAAGCTCCCGGTTTTGTCCCTCGCCAATGGCTACTTTTAAAATCGAATAGTCTCCTTGGTCTTTTTGGACTTGATAGGCATAAAAAGGGGCAAAACTCATCGGCCCCGCCTCCGCATGCTCATGGGCTCCGGCACTTGCATCTTCAAGCTCCAGCCCTTCGCCCATCGCGATTTTCATCCCTTCAGACACAGCCCCTTTGATCTTGATCTTATAAACCCGCTCCATTTTGGAGGTCATAAGTGCCGTTGCAACACGAGACGCATCGGTAAGAAGCAATAATCCCTCAGAGGCAAAGTCGAGCCGTCCGACAGGGATATAGTGGCGGTATTGTTTTGCTAATGAGTCATAAATCGTTTTACGCCCTTGCGGATCTTTTTTGGTTACCAATTCACCGCGCGGTTTGTTATAGACGATAACGGTAAATTGATCACTTGGGGTGATCTTGTTCCCGCTGATCATAACATTGGCATTACGCTCATCGACCTGAGTCGCGGGGTTAATCTCAACCTCACCATCGATTCGAACGTACCCATCAAGAATCGCCTGATCGGCTTCGCGACGCGAATAGGTTGAGTAGTGGGCAATATATTTGTTTAAACGCATCATGAGATACCTGCTTCTACGAGAGTATGAAGGTGCAACGCACCTTGGATTATGCCATCACGGTTCGTGACGACTAACAATTGAATTTTTTTCTCTTCGATCAATACGAGAGCATCACTGGCCAGCATCGTTGCATCATTAATAACAAGTGGGTTGAGTGTTGCATACTCTTTTGCGATAGCATCGAGCGAAAACGACTCCTTCAGAAGGGCACGACGAATATCACCGTCACTGAGTAAACCGGAGAGTTTCCCCTCTGCATTAATCAACATTACTGTCCCCAAACGCCCTTCGCTGAGTTTTAAAATCGCCTCTTTAAGCGGTGTATTTTCATCCACGATCGGAAGATCGGCTGTGCGCATCAAATCGGCTACTTTAACAAATAGCCGTTTGCCCAATGCCCCGCCGGGGTGAAACGAAGCAAAATCCTCTTTTTGAAAATTGCGCGCCTTCATCAGGCATACCGCCAATGCATCCCCCATCGCCAACGTCAACGTGGTTGAACTGGTCGGAGCGATATCGAGCGGACACGCTTCGGCTGAGACGTTGATGTTAATCACCTCATCACTGTAACGCCCAAGAGTTGACTCTGCATTGCGAGTCATCCCGATGAGGGGGATATCAAAACGTTTGATATGAGGGAGAATGGAGCTGAGTTCCGGGCTCTCACCGCTGTAACTGATGGCGAGAACCGCATCCTCTTTGCCGATCATCCCCAAATCGCCATGCAACGCTTCGGTCGGATGGAGGAAAAAACTCGGCGTTCCCGTCGATGCAAACGTCGCGGCGATTTTAGCCCCGATTAAACCTGATTTGCCTACACCCGTAATGACCAATTTACCCTTGCACGCGAGGATAATCTCTACGGCACGGATCATCTCCGCTCCCAGACGTTCTGAGCCCTCTCGAAGAGCCTGTGCTTCAATTTCAAGTGTGTTTTTGGCTATTGCGATATAATCGTTGTTCATAAATATAATTATAGCTGAAATGGACTTTATCCATGCAAAACCTTTACCGAGAAGTAAATACTCTGGATCATCGAGCCGTAGAACAATTCGCCCTCAGTGAACCCGTTATGATGGAGCACGCCGCTTTATCTATAGCCAATTACATTGGTGAATATTTCTTGCCAAATTCTTCCATTTTGATTGTGTGCGGCAGTGGAAATAACGGAGCGGATGGACGGATTCTCGCACGACAACTCGAAGGTGACTATCGTGTTTCACTCCATTATCAAAGCGAGACCCACTATGATGTGATTGTCGATGCCCTATTCGGTAGTGGCCTCAATAGAGCGATCAACGCTGAAACCGCAGAAATACTAGCGATGCTCAATGACTCCACCGCATTTAAAATAGCCTGTGATGTCCCCAGCGGTTTGTATGCAGACGGTACGCTCGATCCTCATACATTCAGAGCCGATATTACCATCACTATGGGAGCCCTTAAACGAAGCCTATTCAGTGATGCGGCTAAAGAATACGTCGGTGAAATCCGTGTCGCCAATCTGGGAATTTCACGTTCACGGTATGAGATACCCACAACATGGCACTTACTCGATCCATCCGATCTATCTCTACCGCATCGTACGTCCACTTCCGCCAATAAAGGATGCTATGGTCATTTAGCGGTTGTGTGCGGTGAGAAAATCGGAGCATCGGTTATCGCCGGTTCTGCTGCGATCCGTTTCGGAAGCGGATTAGTGAGCCTTATCAGTAACGAAAACGTCACTATCCCGTATGAACTGATGCAAAGCCATTCGCTCCCTTCCTCGACAACAGCTATTGCTCTGGGGATGGGGTTGGGGGTAGAGTTTTGCGATGATGAACTGACATGTTTGCTCGACAATAATCTCCCGCTCGTTTTAGATGCCGATATTTTTTACCATCCGATGTTTCCTCAACTACTCAAGCGTGAGTGTATCGTCCTCACCCCACATCCCAAAGAGTTCACTCAAATTTTACGCCTCTGCGGGATAGCCGATATCGATGTCACCACATTGCAAAACAACCGATTTACCTATGTGGAACAATTCTGTGCCGCTTATCCGAACACCGTATTGGTGCTTAAAGGCGCCAACGTTATCATAGGAAAAAATGATCGATTTTTTATCAATCCCCTCGGAACGGTGGCACTTGCCAAAGGGGGCAGCGGTGATGTCCTCAGCGGTCTTATCGGAGCCTTGTTGGCCCAAAAATATACTCCGTTAGATGCCGCCCTTCAAGGCTCTTTAGCTCACACTCTAGCTGCACGCGGCTTTGACAAAAACAACTATGCCCTCACCCCATTTGACCTTATAGAAAGAGTTACCGTTTTATGAAAAAAATCGTTGCCTTATTTAGCGGCGAGGGGACCAACCTCGCCAACTTGATTGAAAAAATCCACCACAAGCATGCCATCATCACCTGTGCCATTACGAACAATTCAGAGGCCGGAGGTATCGCCAAAGCACGTACAGCCGGCATACCCGTCGAAGTATGCGATCATCGGGAATATGAAAACCGCGAAGCCTACGATGCCGCACTGGTTGAGATGATCCGTGATTACGATCCTGATCTTGTAGTACTTTGCGGCTTTATGCGTATTCTCACTAGCGTATTTACCTCCAATATTCGCTCTATCAATCTCCACCCCTCACTCCTGCCCGCCTTTAAAGGCTCACGCGCCATTGAACGGAGTTTTGAAAGTGACGAGAAAATATGCGGAGTGAGTGTTCATTGGGTTACCGATGAACTCGACGGCGGTGAGATAATCTTGCAAAAAAGTTTTACTAAAAATTCCTCCGATACTTTAGAAGAATTTTCGGCTAAAATTCGCCAGATTGAGCATGAGATACTCCCCCTCAGCGTACTAAAAATTCTACATGATTGATTGAAAAGGATAGCAATGCATACATTACAAATCGGAAAATATACTCTCGGTAGCCGCCTCATCGTGGGAAGCGGTAAATATGATTCGTTTGAAACGACTAAAGCCGCTACATTAGCAAGCGGCTCGGAACTTATCACCGTAGCCGTTCGTCGTCTTAATATCACCAACCCGAATGAGCCGAATCTCCGTGATACTTTTGCGGGGACCAATGTCAAATTCCTCCCCAATTCGGCAGGATGTACGACAGCGGAAGAGGCGATCACCCTTTTCCGCCTCACCCGTGAAGCGACGGGAATCGATCTGATCAAACTCGAAGTAATCGGCGACACCCAAAAAACGCTCTATCCGGATGTCTTAGAGACGATCAAAGCGTGTGAAGTGTTAGCCAAAGACGGCTTTACCATCATGGCCTATACCAGCGATGATCCGATTATGGCACGCCGTCTCGAAGATGCAGGTGCCCACGCCATTATGCCGCTTGCCGCTCCGATCGGCTCAGGGCTCGGAGTCCAAAACCGTTATAACATTGTGTTTGTGCGTGAAGCGGTCAAAGTGCCGATTATCGTTGATGCAGGGATCGGATGTGCCAGTGATGCGGCGTTAGCAATGGAACTTGGAGCAGATGGGGTATTGACCAACACAGCGATTGCCCAAGCACAAAATCCGATGCTGATGGCGGAAGCGATGAAAAATGCGGTGATTGCAGGACGTTTGAGTTATCTTGCAGGACGTATACCTAAACGTCCGTATGCAACAGCTTCATCTCCGGTTGATGGAATGATCCAGTTTTAATCCCCCGTTCGCCCTGAGCCTGTCGAAGGGTTCTCCCGTTCATGGTTCGACAAAACAAGCGAAGCGCTCGCAAAGCGATGTTTCCTTGCGCTCACCACGAACGGAAGTTTTTTATGCTTCGATGTAGTCCAAATCCTCATGAAACGTCTCGCGGGTAAAATAGAGCGCGACCAAAGCGATCGTAAATACAACCGATCCCACCACTGCCGCTGAACCCAGAACCCCCATACTCTCTTTTAAAAGCATGAAGCTCGACGTAATCGGAACCACCGAACCGCGTACAAAATTTGGAACTGTTGTTGCGACAGTCGCTCGGATATTAGTACCGAACTGCTCTGCCGCCATTGTGATAAAAAGGGCCCAGTAACCGCAAAACACACCGAGTAAAAATACTGCTGCATAAAATGACCCAGCTGTTGCGCCCGATAGAGTAAAATAATAAAGGACACTAACCACCGAAAGAACCATAAAAATAGTGTAAGCCTTCTTTCGACTTTGCATCTGTTGGGAGAGATATCCACTCGCCAAATCACCGACCGAGAGTCCGATATACGTATACATAAGCGCCTGACCCGCCGTCACTTCTCCGCTAATCTCTAATGCTTTGGCAAATTCAGGGGAGAACATTACCAAAACACCAACGACATACCATAAGGGCATCCCGATAACAATCGCTTTGATGTATTTTGTGAATAGTTTTCTATGGGAAAAGAGGGCGAAAAAATGCCCCCGCTTCACATCATCAGACGCGTGGTGCTGAAACATTTCCGATTCTCGGACACGGAAACGTAAAATCAACAGCAAAAAGCCCAATACGCCCCCGATGATATAGGCATTTCGCCATGCAAAGTTTTCGGCGACGATATTAGCGGCAACGACTCCGAGGACACCGAACGCGGCGATACTCATCACGCCGTAGCCCCGTAGCTCTTTAGGGAGGATTTCAGCAACCAGAGTCACCCCCGCACCCAGCTCACCCGCCAAACCGATTCCGGCAATAAAACGAAGCAGTGCATACTGCTCAACATTGGTGACAAATGCATTCAGCAAATTTGCAACCGAATAGAGGATAATCGAGGCGAACAGCACGGAAAGCCGCCCTTTTTTATCTCCGAGAATTCCCCAGAGGATTCCGCCGATCAGCATCCCACCCATTTGTGCATTGAGAATAATCGATCCCCACAGGGTAATCCCCTCTTTATCAAGCCCCAATTCACTCAAACTCTCGACCCGCACCACTCCGAATAAAATCAGATCGTAAATATCAACAAAATACCCCATCGCGATGACGATAACGGGAAGTGTCAAGACTTGACGCCATACCGATATCGCCATTACTCGCCCTTTGAACGTTTTGCACCGTAAAAGGCGTAAATCAGCATCCCGATAATCGACCATCCGATAAATCGCAACCAGGTATCAAACGGCAATCCCGCCATCATAAAAATAATCAAAATGAAATTGAGCGGCATGAGGATTTTAAATGCAGGTACTTTAAAGATCGGTTGAATGACATTTTGGCGTCGTAACACGATAATCGCTACCGCCACCATCAGATAGGCGAACAAGGTTCCGATATTGACCAACTCTGCCAACGTTTTTAGGGGAATAAGTCCCGCCATAATACTCAGAATAACACCGCCGATAAGAGTCGCTTTATAAGGGGTATTGTATTTTGGATGGATTTCACTCAAAGTTTTCGGTAAAAGTCCGTCACGGGCAAGGGCAAAAAAGATACGGGTAAATCCCAGCCCCATAACGATCATAACCGTCGTAATTGTAATGACCGCACCCAATGCGATCACGTTTGCCGCAAACGGCTCATTCACTTGATAGAGGGCAAATGCCAACGCATCAGGAACATTGAGACTTTGATAAGGGACGATTGCAGTGAGGGTAAAGCTCACAAGGATGAAAAAGACGACACTAAGAGCCAATGAGAGGATCAGCCCCAATGGAATATTACGTTCAGGATTTTTGGTCTCTTCTGCGACCGTACTGATGGCATCAAACCCGAGATAGGCAAAAATAATCAGTGCGGCCCCGTGCCAAACCCCTTCCCATCCAAATGGCAAAAAGTTGGTGAGATTATTGAAATCAACGTGAGGAAGTCCTACCACCACAAATGTTACCAAAACGCCAAGCTTGATAAATACAATGGCCGTATTAACCTTGGCGCTCTCTTTGATTCCAATCGCAAGAAGGACAAAAATGGCCAAAATAATCCCGAATGCACTGATATCGATGTACGTTCCGGCACTTGGATTATACGCGCCGCTTAGCGCCTGCGGAATATGAATATTCATGCTGTTTTCTAAAAAACGGCGTAAATACCCCGACCATCCCGTAGCAACTGCGGCGGTAGCGACACCGTATTCGAGCAGCAAATTCCACCCGACAAACCACGCAAACACTTCTCCCAACGAGGCAAATGTAAAGCTATAAGCACTCCCCGCTACCGGATAGGCAGAACTAAGCTCCGCATAAATAAGAGCCGTAATTCCGATCATCACTGCACCGAGCAAAAATGACAATACGATAGCAGGACCCGCCATGGTGGCCGCCGCTTGCCCCGTAATAACAAATATCCCTGCACCGATTACCGCACCGACACCAATGAACGTTACATCCATTAGTCCCAGACTACGTTTAAATTCTCCAGATGCACCGGACATATCTTTTTTACGAAAAATACCTTTCATTTCCCCTCCAACACGCAATCTCACCGTATAGGGCAATCTTGCTTTCAATAAGACTCAATTATACATCATTTTCACCCTCTTTGTAATTTTTAGACCCTTCATGAGATCAATATGAATCGATTTCTTCACACTCTTACGCATGTCTCTTGACAATTATTGGATTTTCAACTATAATTTCGCCTCACTAATTAGCTCACTCGAGTTTAAATTAGATGAAGGTCGGGGCGTAGCTCAGTCTGGTTAGAGTACTTGGTTTGGGACCAAGGGGCCGGAGGTTCGAGTCCTCTCGCCCCGACCATGTTTTTTTCTTTTTTTTGTATTATTTCAAACAGATTCTTTATTACAGATGGTGGGTGTAGCTCAGTCGGTTAGAGCATCAGGTTGTGGTTCTGAGGGTCGTGGGTTCGATCCCCATCACCCACCCCATTTGTTTCTGGTTTGAAACACCTTTGATACACGATGTTTTAGAAGGCGATTGTGCGTTCGTAGCTCAACTGGATAGAGTAACGGACTTCGGATCCGTAGGTTATAGGTTCGAACCCTATCGGGCGCACCATATATACTCATGCGTCCTTAGCTCAGCTGGATAGAGCAATGCCCTTCTAAGGCATCGGTCAGAGGTTCGAATCCTCTAGGGCGTACCACCTTAGACTTTTTATACGTGCGCGGATGTGGTGAAATTGGTAGACACGCCAGACTTAGGATCTGGTGCCGCAAGGTGTGAAGGTTCAAGTCCTTTCATCCGCACCATCGATAAACCCCTATTTTTACGGGCTTCGATAGACTTACACAACAAATTCTTCCATTTTTACCAACCTTTTTCTCCAATTCAACAATCAATCTAAAGAACTTTCCAGTATGATCTATTTTATAACACAAAAAAAGCTCTTTTGTCGATATTAAGATAAAGTCCGCTCTTGAAATCAAATGCATTGAAGTGTATTATTAAAATCTGAGGAAAGGTTGCCAATGGATAGTTTAATCAATCAAAAAACACTTTCTAAGATATTTTTTTATGCCGTTGTAACATCTTTTGTCTACTTTTTCTCAGCAAAACTGGTTACACCTCTTTCTTTAAGTGAATCATCAAGTATCTTTGCCATTTGGCCCCCAACCGGTGTTGCTCTCTCATTTTTATTTTTTCGGGGCTATGTCGTTTTACCCGGTATTTTTATTGGTGCTTTCTTTTTAAATATGACTTTGAGTTCTCCGATGGTGGCATTTGAGATTGCAATCGGCAATACTATCGGTCCAGCAGTCGCGTATTGGTTTATCATGAAAAGTTCCAAAAATGTGATCAAAGATGATATTTTTTATGATACCGATACCATCATTTCATTTATTTTTTACAGTGTAATCGGTGCATTTATTACATCCAGTATGGGCACAACAATGTTGTATCTTAATGGCATGTTAGCCACAGAGCATCAGATGCTAGGTTGGGCAGTATGGTTTTTTGGTGATCTGATTGGATTCATTTTAATTGTTCCTATATTTGTAGCGTATGTTTTACAGCGTAATATCAGTATTGTTTCAAAAGAACATATTGTGGAAATTGCACTTATTCTTTCGGTGTTGGTTATTTCGGCAATCGTTATTTTTGGTTCAGGCTATTTTTTCGATAAACGCTACCCGATTGAATATCTAATTTTATTCCCGCTTATCTGGGCAAGTACTCGATTACAAAATGGAATCAACCTTATTTTTTTAGCCATTGTTGTTATTTTAGCTATATTGGGAACGGCATCAGGATACAGCCAATTTTCCTTTGAAGGTGACCATAGACTCTCGTTGATCATGCTTCAGGTATTTATTTTTACCGTCACATTTTCTATTTTAATGATGACCGCGCAACGTTGTTATACGATACGAATTCTTGAAGAGAAAGAGCATTTGAGCTTAATTGATTCATTAACGCAGATTGGTAATCGAAGATTTTTTACCAAAATATTCAAAGAAGAACTGGATAAAAGTCAGCGTTACAAACGTCCCCTATCCCTCATAATATTTGATATAGACTATTTTAAAAATATCAATGATTTACTAGGACATCATGCGGGAGATAGTGTGTTGGAAGAACTTTCATCATTAGTGAATGCACAGTTGCGTTCAAGCGACCATATCTCCAGATGGGGTGGAGAAGAGTTTACGATTATTCTTCCCGAAAGTGAACTCTCTCAAAGTGTTTTAACCGCTGAAAAATTGCGTAAGAAAATTGAAGTTTACCCATTTAGCATTCAACAAAATGTAACTTGTAGTTTTGGGGTCATCCAATGTACTTATGAGGAAACAATCGACAGTGCACTTCGTCGGGTTGATGAAAAATTATATGAGGCAAAAGAGCTAGGCCGCAATAAAGTAGTCTCATAAGCTCGTTTACCCCATTGCCTCATCAAACTGATTTACTTTTTCCATCGCTTCGGCTATCAACGGTTCCAAAACCGAAGAGTCTAAAGAGTGTTTTGCTAAAAACTTCTCAATCCCCTCCGAATCCAACATCTCGATAGAGCGCACCATCGTAAGCAATTCACCGTAAAAACCGTCTCCCTCAAACAGCGCCCGCTCGATATCAGGAGCAACATTGAGCCGCTTTAAAACATCTCTATGGGGAATATGAAAAAGCAGATGGATCAACGAGAGCATCCCGACAAAATAGGCGGCAGCACTCTGAGCCTTGGTCGGGTGCGGAACAATCAGGTTCAAAAGCTTTGTCATCAACTCTGTTCGATTGACCACCATTAGCAAAAGCGGAATATTGTTTTGATCCGATTCTTGCGATTCAGAGAACATCAACAGCATTATCCATCGCGACAGCGGCTCTCGCCCCATCAATGTCAGAACATGCCGGATGGAGGAAACAGGATTACGAAGCGAAAAAATGGCCGAATTGATAAAACGGATTAATTTCAGACTGACCATGTGATTGAGCTCAAAAGCCCGTACCAGTTCATCGATTTCCACTTCACACTGGAGCATATTCCACAACTGCATAACGGATTCTTGATTGAGCGAAAAAGAGGGATTTTCTAGCACTTTTGGCTTGGAGATAAAATAGCCCTGGAAATAGAAAAAACCTTTTGCTAGACACTCTGCATGGATATCATGCGATTCTATTTTCGATCCGATAACATTCAAGCCAAACTGCTTCAGCCGTTCGATATCATCACGCTTAATCCGTCCGCTCCGGGTAATATCAATTTTAACAAATTCCAGATAGGGGAAAATAGGGGAAAATTTTTCAATGTTTTCAGGAGTAAAGGCAAAATCATTCAGAGCGAAACGGTACCCTTGGGCAAAAAGTCTCTTCAAATGAGTACTCAATCGCTCATCAATCACACTCTCTTCGAGCAATGCATATACGACCCGCTCTTTCGGAAGTAATTCTAGCAATTCATGAAAAATAAAATGGTGATCGGCACGTATAAATCCAATCCGCTTCCCTAAAATACGATCAATTCCAAAGGCACTTTGCAGATCATTAATTAACGTGGCCGTCGTATGTGCATCACTGCTTTGCCCCGAATAAAAAAGATCATACGCTACGAGCGAACCTCTTTCGTTTACGATAGGCTGACGACCGATATAACTGCTTCCCATATTTATCTTTCTCTAACTCTTCTCACCGCCAATATAATGATTGATAGTAACACACAATTCATAATAAAACCGCTAAAACTAGTTTCAAACCCCTTAATGCTACAATAGCAGCACGAAAATTTATAGGGAGTTTTATGCGTCTTTTGGTCTGCTTATTGGGTAGTTTTCTTTCATTATCGGGAATTGAGGGGTACAATGGAAAAAGTCTCGTCCTCCCCCTCTCTTCCGCTTCAGGAACACTCCTAATGAATGAACGAAACATCAGCGTTCTTCCGCATCCCATTAATCCCGCTCAAGGGTTTGCTATTATTCCTACCGATTATCACTCACCGGCGCAAGAGATTGACATAAAATGGATTAATCCTCTGGGAGAGTTGAATATACCTATTGAGATCCGTTCCTTTGATTACCCTACTGAAGTTTTAAATGTCGAGAGTTCCAAAGTAACACCTCCCCCCGAAGCATTGCAGCGAATTGCACAGGAGAAAGCCGAAGCCGAAAAAATCTATAACACCCTTACCCCAACTCGTTATTGGAACAAACCCTTTATTCATCCAATGGAGAGCAATATCACGAGTCTTTACGGCTCCGCACGCACCTATAACGGTGTTTTAAAAAGCTATCACGGCGGAGTCGATTTTCGTGCCCGGACTCCCCTTCCCATACTCGCTAGCAATGATGGTATCGTTGTTCTGGTCAAAGATCGTTATTACGCCGGAGGTACCGTCATCATCGATCACGGGGAGGGGATTTACAGCTGCTATTTTCACATGAGCCGATTTGATGTCAAAGTAGGTGATGGTGTCAAACGGGGTCAAAGTATCGGGCTCACAGGTGCAACCGGACGTATCACCGGACCTCATCTGCATTTTGGGCTCATGGTTTTAGGGCTCCAGAGCGATCCGCTCGATCTGATTACACAAATCAATGCACTTTTTCCAAAGGAAATCGATGAAACACTTACTCTTCGCTAGTCTTCTCTTAGGATCTGGGCTCAATGCCTTTTCGACGACGAACATCCAGTATCTCTATGGTGACTTCGAGGGGGCGACCTTTATGGATACAACCGAAGGGACAAAACAGACCGTTACCGCTGAGCATTACCGGACGTTTGACTACGGTGATCTGTTTATGTTTGCCGATTATGCCTATACTCATGAGGGTCTCCAATTTACCCATAAAAAAAATGACCTCTACGGTGAAATATCTCCGCGACTGAGTTTGGATAAAATCGGTGGATTTTCAACCTCTAACGGAATACTCAAAGAGACTTATGCGGCGTTCCAATACAATCGCGGCGATAAGTATCACGCATGGCTTTACGGAGCAGGATGCGATTTGGCGCTTCCGGGATTTTCAGTATTTGGAGTCAATCTTTATCGAAAGCATCAAAATATCGGTGATCATACCTACCAGCTCTCCCTAAACTATTATGCTCCACTGGCAGATCGATGGCATTTCGAAGGATTTACCGACTGGACGGCACGCGATATTTTGAGTCAAAATCAACTGCTTTTTGACCTCACGCAAACAATAGGAATGAAAGAGGGGAAACTCGAAGTGGGAACCGAATGGCATTATTACCATGAAAACAGTTATCACACTGATAACGATGTGTTTCAGGCAATGCTAAAATATACGTTTTAATCTTTTTTCAGAGCGGCCCAAATAAAGCCGCCCAAACCAACACCGACAACGATCACTAAAAACCCGACTTGAAACCAATCCATACCCGACATTACACAACCTCACTTAATTCTTTTTCTTTTAGCTGACCGCACGCCGCACTGATGTCTAACCCTTTGGAATCACGGATGGTGCAGAGTACTCCATGTTTAATCAGATACTCTTGAAAAGCGACCATATCGGCACGGCTCGGGCGCTGATAATCAGATCCCTCATACGGATTAAAAAAGATCAGGTTCACTTTTGCCTTGATCCCATGAAGGAGTTTCACCAATTTTTTTGCCGAGACCAAATCATCATTTTTTCCTTTGATGACGAGATACTCAAACATTACCCGTTTACGGGTATCGATCGGAAACCGTTTCACCGCATCAATGATCGAAGCGATGTTATACGCTTTGTTCATCGGAATCAGTTCACTGCGCAATTCATCATCCACCGCATGAAGTGAAATAGCGATATGAACCCCCAAATCCATCTCACCCAGCTTATCGATCTTCGTACTTAGCCCGCTAGTCGATACGGTTTGACGTTTGCCTGAAATAGACAATCCCTCTTCATCTTTGAAAATCGTAATCGCCTTTGCGAGATTATCAAGATTATCGAGTGGTTCTCCCATCCCCATATAGACAATGTTAAGTCGGCGATGTGCGGCAAGATTGTTATCCATCTTCACCGCCAATACCTGCGCAACGATTTCCCCCGCGCTCAGATCACGGGTAAACCCCCCTTTGGCGGTGAGACAAAACGAACATCCCACTTTGCATCCCACCTGTGTCGAGACACACACCGTAAAGCGGGCTTCATGCTCGATATTTCCCTCTTCATCGATGGACTCATCTTTCATCTTGAGCCACACCGTCTCAACCGTCTTACCGTCACTCAGTTCGAAGAGATATTTGATCGTTCCATCCGTTGAACACTCTTTTCGGGCGATTTTGAGGGGCATGATCTCATATTCGCGTTCCAGCTCTTCGCGCATCGCTTTGGGGAGGTTTGCCATCGTGTCAAAATTTGTCGCATACTGATGATAAATCCATCCCCAAATTTGTTTAGCACGAAACGAGGGTTTCACCATTGAAGCGAGTTCCGCTTTGGTGTAATCCAAAATACATTTTTTACCCATGGATTAACCCTTTTTCTTTGAGATGTTCACGTAACAGCACTTTGGCGAATCCGTGATTAGCGATAAAGTCGCGGTGAGCGTTTGCGTCGCAGTAGTTCGTGATACAAAACACCCCACCCGCAGGAATACCGAACACCTGCGCCACCCGCATCACGCTGAAAAATTCCATGTTCTCAATCCCCATCCCGAGCGCTCTCATTTGCACCATTGCACGCTCACTCGTCGTGATGTAGTTCGAAGAGTTTACAATAACATCTTTGATCGCTTCCATTTGTGCCGAAACGACGTTATCGATAGGGGTATAGGCACTTTTATCCAAAAACCCTAACTCGATGTTAGCCGCCGTTTTAGACTCGATGATGTCATTGATTTTAGGTTCGCCGTAACTTCCCGCACTCCCGACGAAGAGGAGAAATTCAGGCTTGTGAACCAAACAGTGACGGGTGAGATTGATCGCACTGTCGATCAAACCCACACCTATCGGTATCGCAAAATCAAACGTCTCATTGTTCCCTGCGCAGAGTATCATAAGCGTACCGGAATCCCGTTAGCCGATAGATAGCGTTTGAGATCCATAATGTCGATCTCTTTGTAATGGAAAATACTCGCCGCCAATGCCGCATCGGCACCGTGTTCAAACGCCTCTTTGATATGTTCCATCGTCCCCGCACCGCCGCTGGCGATGACGGGAACATTCACAGCGCGGCTGATTTGTTCGGTGATGGAGAGATCAAATCCCGCTTTGGTTCCATCAGCGTCCATCGAGGTGAGGAGAATCTCCCCCGCTCCGCGATCTACGACCTCTTTTGCCCACTCCAGTGCATTAATCCCTGTATCGACTCGCCCGCCATTGAGATAAACGTTGTATTGATCGCCCGTTTTTTTCACATCGATAGCCACTACGATACACTGACTTCCGAACCGTTTTGAGCCTTCATTGATAAACTCAGGGCGTTTGATCGCCGCAGAGTTGATACTCACTTTGTCACACCCGACGGCAAGAAGTTTGTAAATATCATCCAGAACCCGTATTCCACCGCCGACGGTAAGGGGGATAAATACCTCTTTCGCGACCTGTTCGACGATATGAACAATCGTATCACGCTCTTCGTGTGAAGCGGTAATATCGAGAAAAGTTATCTCATCCGCCCCCTCTTCGTTGTACCGTTTTGCCACTTCGACGGGGTCTCCCGCATCTTTGAGCCCGACAAAATTAACACCTTTGACAACACGGCCATCTTTAACATCCAAACAAGGAATGATCCGTTTTGCAAAAAAATTATCCATGGAAACCCTTTAGCACTATCATTACGGAAGTATAGTGTGCATTACCAAAAGTAACGATAAAGGCTGTGAATTGATAACCTTCATTCAAATCACCTAAAAACGGACATTTTTGTGCTTTAATAAGCTATTAACACTTTATCGGGTACAATCAGGGCAATGCAAAAAGACCGTGCCGCTATCGCCAAGAAAAAATTTGGCCAGAACTTTTTAAAAGATGAAGCTGTTTTAGCACAAATCATCCAATCGATGCCCGATACACCTCATCGTATCGCAGAAATCGGGCCTGGATTAGGTGATTTAACTAAGTATTTAGTTGATGTCAAAAGTGTTACTGCTTTTGAGGTCGATACCGACTTGTGCAAGCATTTGAAGCACCAATTTGCCGATGCTATCAGTACCAATACTCTTGAACTCCGTTGCGGAGATGTGTTAGAGCATTGGAAGAGTGAGCTTTTGGATGAACCGTACGATTTAGTGGCAAATTTGCCCTATTACATCGCGACCAACATCATCCTAAAAGCCCTCGCCGATCCGGCGTGCCGAAACTTGCTTGTCATGATACAGCGTGAAGTAGCAGAGAAATTTTCTGCCTCACCTGGAGAGAGAGCTTTTGGAGCGCTCAGCGTAATTACGCAGAGTGTGGCTGAGGCGGAGATCGTGTTAAGCGTCCCCCCCAGCGCATTCGAGCCAGCTCCCAAAGTCGATTCATCCGTACTGCTCATTTCTAAACGGTCGAATCGTAATGATGAAGGGTTTGAAGAATTTTTACGAGCGGCCTTTACACAGCCCCGTAAAACCCTCCACAAAAATCTCTCCTCACGCTATGATGGTGTTCTTCTCGTTCAAGCCTTTGAAACGCTTGAACTGGAACGCTCCATCCGACCTCATCAGCTTGACACCTCTGACTTTCACCGGCTCTACGCCCTTATAAAATAACCTTTTCTGGGCATTTTAGAGCATCCAAACATACCTAAAAAACTATTACGCCAGAGCGTACAGAAGGAAATATTATGTCCGATGAACAAACAGAATCACCAGCACAACCCCAAGGGGAAAATCGCCAACGCCGCAGCAACCGCCGCCCTTTCCGTAGCCGAAATGCCAACCGTCCAGAAGGCTCAGAAGCAGCAACAGCTGAGCGTCCAAGCGCTGAACCTCGCGAAGACAATCGCCCACCGCGTCAAGACAACCGTCCGCCACGTACCGATAACAGACCTCCGCGTCATGATAATCGCCCACCGCGTACCGACAACCGTCCTCCACGCCAAGACAACCGCCCACCGCGCACGGATCGTGTAGAGGGATCAGAAAATGCGACCGATGCCGAACCAAATCGTTCAGGTCGCGACCGAGGACGTGGCGGACGCCGTGGGGCACCAAGTGCGCCGATAGATGGAAACTTACGTGATTTTGTTATGAAAAACCAAGACGCTCATAAAAATCGTCTCAATCCTCATTTCAAACTCGATCTTAATAACAACGATAAAGTCCGTATTACCCCTCTCGGAGGACTCGGAGAAATCGGTGGAAACATCACGGTCATCGAAACCGAAAATGAAGCAATCGTCATCGATATCGGAATGAGCTTCCCAGATGAAGAGATGCACGGTGTTGATATTCTTGTCCCTGATTTTACCTATTTACGTGAAATTCGTAAAAAAATCGTAGCCGTTATCATTACCCATGCTCACGAAGACCACATCGGAGGGGTACCGTACCTTTTCAAAGAGATGCAATTCCCGATTTACGGGACACCGCTTCCTTTAGCAATGATCGGTAATAAATTCGACGAGCATCACATGCGTGATTTCCGCCGTTATTTCAATCCGATCGTAAAACGTCAAGTGTACCGCATCGGAAACGATTTCGATATCGAATGGATGCACATGACCCACTCAATCATCGATTCTTCATCATTGGCGATCACGACCAAAGCGGGTACCATCATCCATACGGGTGACTTTAAAATCGACCATACTCCGGTAGATGGCTATACTGCTGATTTGCACCGTCTTGCCCATTATGGAGAAAAAGGGGTTCTATGTCTTCTCTCAGATTCGACTAACTCGTACAATAAAGAGTGGACACCGAGTGAGCTTACCGTAGCGCCTGGGTTTGATCGTATTTTCTCAAAATCTGAAGGTCGTATCATTATGTCGACCTTTAGCTCAAACATTCACCGCGTGTACCAAGCTATTTTAGCCGGTATTAAATACAACCGTAAAGTGTGTGTTATCGGTCGCTCCATGGAGCGTAACCTCGAAGTGTGTATGCAATACGATTACATCAAAATTCCAAAAAATATCTTCATCGATGCCGAAGAGGCAAACCGCATGAGCGATAAAGATGTTCTTATCGTTACCACAGGAAGTCAGGGAGAACCAAGCTCAGCCCTTTTCCGTATGGCAATCGGTGAACACCGCCACATCAAAATCAAACCGACCGATTTGATCGTCCTCTCTGCCCGTGCGATTCCGGGGAATGAGGGTTCTATTTCAGGAATGCTCAACTATCTCCAACGTGCCGGAGCTCGTGTCGCCAATGACCGCGATATCCACGTTTCAGGACATGCGAGTATGGAAGAGCAGAAATTAATGCTTCGCCTTACCAACCCTAAATTCTTCCTCCCTGTTCACGGTGAATATAATCACATTATGAAGCACAAAGATACCGCAATCACCTGTGGCGTTCCTGAGCGTAATATCCTCCTTATGAGTGATGGCGACTGCATCGAAGTGAACACCAAAATGATGCGTAAAGCCAAAACGGTTAAAACCGGTAAAACGTATATTGATAACCAGAATAACCACCAAATCGAAGACGATATTGTTATCGATCGCCAAAAAATGGCAAGTGAAGGGATGGTTATGCTGGTGGCGCAAGTCAGCGCCGCAGAATCACGCCTCCTTTCCAAACCGCTTGTCACCAGCTTTGGTATCGTAGCCGATCGTCACGATAAAGCATTCGCCCAAGAGATGGAAGATGTATTAGAACACTTTCTCATTAACCTCAAACCGGGTCTTATCGAGAACCCTAAAGCGTTGGAAAATGATTTACGCCAAGTTGTGCGCAAACACATCTATCGCAAAATGAAAAAATACCCGCTTATCGTTCCACACGTTTTCGTAATGTAACACCCTTCGACAAGCTCAGGGTGAACGGAAATTATCCGTTCGTAATGAGCCTGTCAAACCATGAACTGATTCTCTTTTAATCCCATCTTCGCTATACTCTCTCAAAACTACTTCCAAAGACACACCCATGAAAGTAACCCTGCACCACTATACACCTCTTGTAATCTGTTCCGATGCCATCCGTACGTGTTGGCAAAGCTTTGACAAAAGCGACAACGGAGGGGAAGCTGACCGTGCCCTTATCGATCGTGTCGGAAATAAATTCAAACACGCATCTACACTGGAGCATCTCGTCTATAATTTTTATTTAGAAGGGATTAGCCGTGCATTGCTCCAAGAGCTCGCACGTCACCGCATGGCGAGTCTCTCGGTTAAAAGTACCCGCTACACCCTCAAAGAGTTGAAAGATGAAGCCCCCTATGCTATTGATGATATCGAGCGGGCTTCAAAATATTTAGTTATGAGCGGTGTAGAGATGGTTGATCAAATGAGCATCAGAGCGCTCGAAAACCTCCGACTGGTACTCGTAGAAGGGATAAGTAACGATCGTGCCAAATACTGCCTTCCTGAGAGTTACAAAACAGAATTAACATGGACAATAAATGCACGAAGTCTACAGAACTTTATTTCGCTTCGTAGCGATAAAGCCGCACTTTGGGAAATCCGCGATTTAGCCAACGTGATCTATAACACTTTACCGATTGAACACCGCTATTTATTCGAAAATTCACTCAAAGAGGAACATTAATTATGAAAAAAGCTCTATTTCTTGCTACTGTCACTGTTACACTTTTAGTCAGCGGATGTGCTGAAAAACAAATTGCTGTGAATGGTGTTATATGCCCTGCAGGTAAAACCGAAGAGCGTATTAAAGCCGATTTTCAAGAGTGCCGCTATTATGATCTCAAAGCAGCTACTGAAGCTTCACGTGCTCCGATCACAGTTGAGTGTCAAAAATGTCTTGAGAACAAAGGGTATAGAATCGAGCAATAAATCGTTCTTTGAACGGTTTGTCGTTTTGAATTAGGTTTGGATGTATGAAAAAAGAGAAGAAGTCTTCGAGGAGTTACCCCCGAAGTGTTTAGAATTACAGCGCTGCTTTAGCTTGAGCGGTGAGGGCAGTAAATGCCGCTGCGTCGTTCATAGCGAAATCAGCAAGGATTTTGCGATCAAGTTCGATGTTGGCACGTTTAAGGCCGTTCATGAATACTGAATAGCTCATTCCGTTTAGGCGGCATGCCGCATTGATACGGATAATCCACAATTTGCGGAATTCACGTTTTTTCTGTTTACGATCACGAAACGCGTATACGAGTGAGCGCTCGAGTTGCTCTTTCGCTTTACGGAAATGTTTGTGGCGTGCACTGTAGAAACCACGTGCGAGTTTCAATACTTTTTTATGACGTCTGCGTCTTACGACACCAGTTTTTACTCTTGGCATTTTTTTCCTTTCTTGACCCGGTTCACTTCAAATATAAATGACGGGGTGCCGCTATGCGGACTTGCCCAACGTTACGCTGGAGGGTTAATAGGTTTTAGCCTACGATCATCTTTTTGATGTTTTTAGCATCAACAGCAGCAACAACTTTCGGTGTTTTTTGCCCGCGACGAGTTCCTGCATCTTGTTTAGTCAAAATATGACTACGGAATGCAGAACCACGTTTGAGCGTGCCGTTTTTCTTTACTTTGAAGCGTTTAACCGCCCCTTTTACTGATTTCATTTTTGGCATCGGCTTGATCCTTTCGCAAAAATTCTCTAAACGAGACGCGGATTATACCATAAAAAAGCTTTTACTGATGTTTTGTTATCGTTAGAAGTTAGATTCCGAATCGAGTTCAGGATGACGCTGACTCGTAACGCAGTCATTCCAAACTTGATTCAGGATCTAAATGTGAGAAGAATCTTTTATTTTTTATCTTCTTTTTTGATTGGATGGATCATCATATTGCAATAACGCCCTTCCATAGCAGGTGTTTTATACATCATACCGATATCTTCAACCATCGGCCAAACACGCTGTAAAACCGCAACAGCAGCTTCAGGGTGTGCCATCTCACGACCGCGTAAGAATACACGGAAATGGACATGTTTCCCCTCTTCGAGGAATTCACGCGCATGTTTTACTTTATAGCTAACATCATTTTCAGCGATTTTGACCGAAAGTTTGATCTCTTTGACTTCAACTTTGGTCTGCTTTTTGCGTGCCTCTTTTTTCTTTTTCTCTTCTTGATAATGAAACTTACCGTAGTCCATGATCTTTGCAACCGGCGGTTTCGCATCCGGAGAGATCAATACGAGGTCAAGCCCCAGTTCGTTGGCTTTAGCCATAGCCTCTTGAATCGTAATGATCCCTAATGCTTCACCACCATCTACTACACAACGTACCTCAGGAACGCGGATATCCTCGTTCATTTGGACTCGGTCTTGTTTCTTAATCAAAAATGTACCTCATTAATTTTTTGTTTAACCATTGCGAGGAAATTTTCTTCGCTTAGGTTGTATTGCTCACGTGACCTGCGATCACGCACTGCAATGCTTTTGTTGTTTACCTCTTCATCGCCTAAAACGATGATCATCGGTACACGACCTTTTTCCGCTGTACGGATACGTTTATTAAGACTTTCATTTTTATCGAAAATCTCAAAATCGGCACCCAAATCGATCAATTTATCGGCCAATTCACGTGCGTATGCTTCGTGTGAAGGGGCAATCGGAACGATTGCAACCTGCGTCGGAGCGATAAACATCGGGAACTCCCCAGCGTAATGCTCCGTCAATATACCAACAAATCGCTCAAAAGAACCTAAAATTGCGCGGTGAATCATTACAGGTTGAATTTTAACATTCTCTTCGCCGTTGTATTCGAGCTCAAACCGCGCCGGAAGATTGAAATCGAGCTGGATCGTTCCGCACTGCCATTCACGTCCGATAGCATCGGTAATTTTGATATCAATTTTAGGACCGTAAAACGCTCCGCCCCCCTCATCGATCTCATAGGTGAGGTTGTTTTTATCCATCGCGTTCTTGAGTGCGTTGGTTGAAATCTCCCAAACAGCGTCATCACCGACCGCTTTTTCAGGCTTGGTCGAGATCATCATTTTGTAGTTAAACTCAAATGTTTTCATGATCTTATCAACGAAATCGACAACTTCGATAATTTGCTGTTCGATCTGATCGGTCGTACAGAAAATATGTGCGTCGTCTTGGGTAAACTCACGAACACGGAACAACCCGTGAAGCGCTCCCGTCATTTCATGGCGGTGTACCACCCCGTATTCGAAATATTTGAGGGGAAGGTCACGGTACGAATGCAAATCATGTTCGTACACTTTGATATGACCAACACAGTTCATCGGTTTAACCCCGAACTCCAACTCGTCGATATGGGTGAAATACATGTTTTCACCGTAGTTTTGATAGTGACCCGATACTTTCCATAGATCGCTACGCAACATCTCTGGACCGCGTACCGGCTCATAGCCGCGCTTGCGGTGGGCTTTGAAAAGGAGTTGTTCCAAACGTGAACGCATACGCGCACCCGCAGGGAGCCAGATCGGGAATCCCGCACCGACCTCTTCACGGAAAGTGAAAAGTTTCATCTCGGCACCGATTTTGCGGTGGTCGCGTTTTTCGGCTTCCGCCATTTGATCAAGATACGCTTTGAGTGACTCTTTGTCAGCAAACGCGATACCGTAGATACGGGTCAACATTTCGTTTTTACTGTCGCCTCCGAGATACGCACCGGAGATTTTGGTAAGCTTAAAATAACGGATCAAACCGACACTCGGCAAGTGAGGCCCACGGCAAAGGTCTTCGAATTCACCTTGCTTATAGATCGTTACGGTTTCGGACGGGATACGATCCATAACCGCTTGTTTCAAATGGTCGTTTGCGAATTTAACGCGAGCTTCCTCTTTGGTAATTTCGTAACGGGTGATCTTCTCTTTGCCTTTGGCAATGTCGAGCATCTTTTTTTCGATCGTTTTCAAGTCTTCTTCATTGAGCGTTTCGTTTACTTTGAAATCGTAATAAAAACCCTCTTTTACCGTCGGTCCGACGAAAAATTTTGCATCGGTATAGAGTGCCTTGATCGCTTCAGCCATCAAGTGCGCACATGAGTGGCGAAGAACTTCGAGAGAATCGGGAGAGTTGTCGTAAACGATCTCTTCACCCGTAATTCCAAGTGCTTCTGCCGTTTGTAAATCGATTATTTGATCATCATGCTTGAGTGCAATAATATCCATAAGGGTGTCCCTCGTTGAGAAAATATCGCGGATTATACGGGATTGTTGATTGGTTTACGATTAAATAAATAAATTTTGAAGAAAATTAAAGAGAAATGGTGGTCCCAACAGGACTCGAACCTGTGACCACTACCTTGTCGAGGTAGTGCTCTACCAACTGAGCTATAAGACCATCAAAATTAATGCAAGAGCGAAATTATAGCCGCGTGGAAGTTAAAAGTCACTTAACCCTTACACGACTGCGGTCGGAAGTTTAAAATCAATAACCATACTACGGCAATATCGATCATCACATCGGCTGCGTTAAAAACGGCAAAATTAAATCCGTAATGCCAATAAACATAATCAACAACACCGCCATGCATAAAACGATCTGCTACATTCGAGAATCCTGCACCTGCCAAAATACCGACAGGGATCAGGTAGCATGTTCTTTTCAGCCAGAGAGTATAGCCGATGACACCGGCTAATAAAACGAGCTGTATCCATTTCAATGCTCCCTCTAAAAAAGCAAACATTGAAAAAGCAACCCCTTTATTAAAAACTAAAATCAGATCGATATAGGGAGAATAAAGTCGAAACCCGCCTAAAAAAATCGATTTTATCGCTTGATCGATGAGCAAAGCACTGCTCATTACCAACAATAAGATGACAATCGATCTAACCATTCAAGACCTTCTCAAAAAAGCCTACGAGTTTCTCCATCGCTTTTTCCATCACTTTGGCATCTTTGCCCTCTAATAAAATACGAAGTTTATTCTCTGTACCCGAATATCGGATCAGATGACGCATATGTGCAGCTTCGATTTCTTTCAGTTTTTCATCCAGCCCTTTGATTTGATCGAGCGGTTTTTTCGTTTTGACTTTAATATTCACCAGTTTTTGCGGATAAAGCTTAAATGGACGAAGCACTTTACTTGCTTTTTGCGCGGAGGTCAGCAGCAGTGCCAAAATCTGCAATGCGCTTACCAGTCCGTCACCCGTTTTAGCGTAATCGTGCAAAATGATATGACCGCTTTGCTCTCCACCGAAATTAATCCCGTTTTCACGCATTACTTCCAAAACGTATTTATCGCCGACATTAGAGCGGAAGAGTTTCAAACCGTTCTCATTCATCGTATCTTCTAACGCTTGATTACTCATGACGGTAGAGACAATCCCGCCCCCTTTAAGCTGTCCGGTGCGATGCAAAAACAGCCCCAGTGCTCCAAGAATCTGATCGCCGTCCACTTC
This sequence comes from Candidatus Sulfuricurvum sp. RIFRC-1, assembly GCF_000310245.1. Classification (NCBI taxonomy): domain Bacteria; kingdom Pseudomonadati; phylum Campylobacterota; class Epsilonproteobacteria; order Campylobacterales; family Sulfurimonadaceae; genus Sulfuricurvum; species Candidatus Sulfuricurvum sp. RIFRC-1. The sequence continues at coordinate 94,659 of NC_020505.1, read as the reverse complement.
ATCACCATTTTCATCCACAACGATAAGGCGGTCAGCATCTCCATCGAGCGCCAAACCGATATCGGCACGGTACTGTTTGACCGCTTCACGCAAATCTTTGGTATGCAGTGCTCCGCACCCTTCATTGATATTAAATCCGTTGGGTTTATCGTGCAATACGATCACTTCGGCACCGAGTTCTTCAAGCACCGTCGGTCCCACTTTATACCCTGCTCCGTTAGCCGTATCCAAAACAATACGTAACCCTTGAAGGGTTAATTCTCGACTGAATGAGTTTTTGAGTTGAACAATGTAGCGGCCGATAACGTCATCGATCCGTTTTGCACTTCCGATTTTTTTGCCTGTGACCTGACCTTCTTCAAGGCGGGCTTTATCGTGGGCAATTGCTTCGATCTGAGCTTCAATCTCTTCGGAGAGTTTATTACCTTGGGCATCGAAAAATTTGATTCCGTTGTCTTCGTAGGGATTGTGGCTTGCTGAAATCATAATCCCAGCATCACACCGCATATTCAGCGTCAAAAAAGCAATTGCAGGAGTTGGCATCGGACCGATTTGAACGACGTCATATCCTACTGCGGTAAGGCCGGTCACAATCGCATTTTCAATCATATAGCCACTGCGCCGTGTATCTTTCCCCACTAAAATTTTTTTGGTTCGGGAATGCTCACTGAAATAAATCCCGGCCGCCATCGCTACACGCATCGCCAATTCTGCCGTTAAAAACGAGCCCGCTTCACCGCGTACTCCGTCGGTTCCAAAGAGTTTCATTATAATTTATTTCCTTTTTACCATAATTTTCAAGCTTTTGAGAGATAATCCATAAAATTTAACTTAAATTTAATTATCTTTAAGGTAGTATTCTACCCTAAAAAAAATTCGACAAGGATAAATGCCATGGCAAACCATAAGTCAGCATTGAAACGTATCCGTCAGACGGAAAAGCGTACAGAACGCAACCGATTCTATCGCACACGTATTAAAAACATTGTTAAAGCAGTTCGTACTGCCGTAGATGCAGGAAACAAAGAAGAAGCGAAAGCTGCTCTTGTTATCGCTAACGCTAACCTTCATAAATATGTAAGCAAAGGTGTCTTGAAAAAAGAGACTGCTGCACGTAAAGTTAGCCGTCTTCACCTCGCTGTTAACGCAATCGCAGCCTAATTTTTGCCCTCAGGGCAAAATTCCTTCTTTAATTTTCTCAAAACGCCTCTTTTAGGACACACTTATGTTATCCGACAAACTCACCCCTTTTATCAACCGTTATAACGAATTAACCGAACTTTTGAGTTCTCCCGATATCGGCAATGATATCAAACGAATGACCGATCTCTCGAAAGAGCAATCTTCTATCCAAGCCATTGTTAGCAAAGCGACTGAGTACAAAAAACTCCTCGATGATATTGAAGAGAACAAATCGCTCGCGTTTGATGCAGAACTCGGAGAGCTTGCCAAAGAGGAGTTACGATCATTAGAGCCGATGGTTGAACCTCTCGAGGACGAGATCAAAAAACTCCTCATCCCAAGCAACCCCAATGACAAACGAAACATTTATATCGAATTGCGTGCCGGAACGGGTGGAGATGAAGCGGCGATTTTTGTCGGGGATTTGTTCAATGCCTATGTCCGTTACGCCGATGTAAAGGGGTGGAAAATCGAGCTGATGAGTAGCAGTCCCTCCGATGCAGGCGGATTTAAAGAGATCATCGCCCTCATTAAAGGGGAACAGGTTTACTCACGTCTCAAATACGAGGCGGGAACTCACCGCGTTCAGCGCGTCCCGGCTACCGAGTCCCAAGGACGGGTTCATACCTCAGCCATTACCGTTGCCGTGATGCCGGAAGTCGATGATGTTGAAGTCATTATCAATGAAAATGATCTCAAAATCGACGTTATGCGCTCAAGCGGATCAGGAGGGCAAAGTGTCAATACGACCGACTCTGCCGTACGTATTACCCACCTCCCGACCGGTATCGTCGTCACTAACCAAGATCAAAAATCGCAGCATAAAAATAAAGATAAAGCGATGCAAATCCTCAAAGCGCGTATTTATGATATGCAAATGCAAGAGGCAAAAGAAAAAGAGATGTCGGAGCGTAAAGATCAAGTAGGAACCGGAGATCGCAGTGGACGTATCCGTACCTACAACTACCCTCAAAATCGCATCTCCGATCACCGTATTACCCTCACCCTTTATCGTCTCGAAGAGATTATGCAGGGGGGATTGATGGACGATATTATCGAACCGTTAATTGCCGATACTCAGGCGCAGATTATGGAGAGAGCGGGTTTATAAAAAAATCACAAGCGATTTTGGGCTTCCTGCCGAAGGAAACCCAGTGTTAACGTAGCCAATCGGGACGCGTTCCGATGGCGTTTAAAATCTCCAGTAGGTTTCAAAAACCCCTTTGACTTCCCCTTTGAACGTAATCGTTCCCTCATCAAACCCTAAATAGAGCGTTTCTCCGCTTTTAGGATAAACACGAGCATTATCCGCAACCAATCCCTCGATGGAAGCACGATAAAAACACGCTGCCATCCCTGTTCCGCACGCTAATGTCTCATCTTCAACACCGCGCTCATAGGTACGGACATGAATAGCACCGTTGCTCTCTACACGAGCAATATTGACATTAGCATTATATTTGTGGCGAAGCTCTCTCGCCATCGCAATATTAAAATGTTCCATATCCGCATCAAATGTCACGAGATGAGGAACGCCGGTATCGATCAGCCACCATCTCATCTCATGCTCTGAAATCGCGTCATTAATCACCAGCGGAGGGGTTAGATCACTCTGAACCATATCCCCCTCCACAGTAGCTTTTATCACCCCTGCACCCGTTAAAAATTCCATTGACTCATGAGCTAATCCAAAACGATACGCGTAATGAGCGCATGCGCGGCTTCCGTTTCCGCACATTGATGCGGTAGAACCGTCTGCATTGTAAAATTCCCACTCGAAATCATACTGTTCATGAGGAAGAACAACAATTAAGCCATCCGCTCCAATACCGTTTTGACGATCACAGAGAGTTCGTGCAAGCCCTGAGCGATCTGCCCCGTGAAAGGCATGAAAGATGACAAAATCGTTGCCGCTGGCACAGTATTTAGCAATTTGGAGCATGAAGATATCCTCTTGATAAGTCTTTATTGAATTATATAATAGGAAACCTAGATCCTGAATCAAGTTCAGGATGACAAAAATCAAACAACCTTGTTAGATGACAAAAGCTCAACATCCTCGTCATTCCGAACTCGATTCGGAATCTAATTTAGAAGTTATACAAGAAAGTTAATTTATTTTTGGAGCGGGATAAAGCAATTTAATACTATCAACAAACTGCTCACACTCTTTCTGCAAATGTTTAAGATTAGAGGAGTTATCGATTACCCATGTCGCGCGCGATTTTTTCTCATCGATATCCATCTGACTTTCGATGCGGCGCAAAGACTCCTCTTCGGAGAAACCGTTGCGTTTCATAAATCGCTCTAACTGCAATGTTTTAGGAGTATAGACGACCACTGAGTTTTTGATCGGATACGAAGATGTCTCAAAAAAGAGGGGGATATCGATCAGATACGGGTATTTGAGGCGGTCTTGTTTTTCGCTTTGCTCTTCGATGGCGGCACGGATTTTCGGATGGAGAAAACTTTCGAGCTCTTTTTTCGCTTTAGGATCGGCAAAAACTATTTTGCCCAAGGCAGGACGATCCACTTTAGAGTTTTTGACAAATTCTGACCCAAATCGTTCCGCTACCCAAGAACTGTTTTCATCCAAAATACGGTGAGCAATCGTATCAGCATCGATGATGCGAAGACCGTTTAACCCGAGCAATGAAGCAACGGTACTTTTCCCCGTTGCAATCCCTCCCGTGAGTGCGATAGCATATTCAAAAGCCATAATTATCTCGAATAGCGCGGTTTTACTGCGCGTGGGCTCTCCGCCGAGGAGAACTTAGTGTTAGAGTAGCTATCGGGACGGGTTCCGATGGCGTGATAAAAAAAATGATATTCAAATGCCATTAGTTACGAATAATTCCGAGGTAATTTTTTCGAACATATTGCGGCATAGCAAAAGCAGCGATATGGACATCGCAGTTGTAATACTGATGACCCTCTAGCAAATCACTGCGTTGTAAAATTAAATCAGCCGTCGGATGATACTCTTTTGAGCAAAGCAAGAGGGTAGAACCATCTTCGAGATGATACGGCATAATAATTTTAAAATAGTTTCCTAAAATCTGCATGAGTTTGGTATTAGCACTCACATCATCCAGCGCAGGATGCTTACACACCATCAAAGCATCTTCTTTTAAAATACGGTTAGCATGGGCGAATACAGCACTATCATCGCTCAGCGTATCCAAAAGTAACACATCGATACTTTTATCCGCTTGCTCGCGGAGTCCGTTCAATAGATTATTGGTATCGACATACACCGATTCTGTGTCACGATAACGTGCCATTTCTGTTTTAAGAAGATCGCTTTGAGTGCTCAGCACCATCACCGTACGGGGATTTTTATGGGTACACATCGCAACATGGGTCATCATTTCAGGATAGATAAATGTTTTCATTAAGGGTTTCTCTTCTTATGGTAACAGAAATTTTTCAGCGATTGTAACACGCGGAGATTAAAAAGGTTTGAATATTCCATTTATACTCAGAGGTTAAAGGTTAACACGATCTGATTTGCTATAATTTCAAACAATTATTCTTATTAATTCAGGAGCTACAATGTGTGCTGAAAAAATTCAACGCTTTTTAATGGCTATCGTCTTAATCGCAGCAATGCTTTTGTTTGCCAATAACCAATTGCTCTACGCTATGATTCTTCAAACTCTCGTTATTGTGATGGTTATCGTATGGGCCATCACCGATTTTTGCCCTTCATTATGGACATTCAAAAAAGTTTTCGGATCTTGTTACGAAAAATAAACTTCTCCTAACTCTCCCTTCGTTATAATTCCCTCATTACAACAGATGAGGGACTTAATGAGCCAAATCAGCTACAAAGACGCCGGTGTCGATATCGATGCAGGTAACAGTTTTGTCGAAAATATCAAGCCACTCGTTAAATCGACTGCAATAGCCGGTGTACTCGGTGGAATCGGATCATTTGCCGGTGCGTTTGAACTACCTTCTGGATACCGAGAACCGGTAATGCTCGCCGCAACAGACGGTGTCGGAACAAAACTCAAACTCGCTATTGATTCAGGTATTCATAACACGGTCGGAATCGATTTAGTCGCGATGTGTGTCAATGACTTAATTTGTAATTTTGGAACCCCTTCATTTTTCCTCGACTATTACGCAACCGGTAAACTCGATGTCACTGCCGCTACTGCCGTCGTTAGCGGTATTGCTGAGGGGTGCCGTCAAGCCGAATGTGCCCTTATCGGCGGTGAAACGGCTGAGATGCCGGGGATGTACCACTCAGATGATTACGACTTGGCCGGCTTTGCCGTCGGTATCGGAGAAAAAAGCGAACTTGACCGTTCAAACAAAGTAGCTGCGGGAGACATCCTCATCGCATTACCAAGTTCGGGTCTTCACTCAAACGGATTCTCATTGGCACGCAAAGTGTTGTTTGAAAAAATGGGAATGAAATTCGAAGACGAATTTGAGGGAAAACCTCTCATCGAAACGCTTCTTACTCCGACACGTATCTATGTCAAAACATTTAAAGCACTCAAAGATAAGATTCAAGCCCTTGCGCACATCACGGGGGGCGGAATTGTTGAGAACTTCCCACGTGTCCTTCCAGAGGGATTACGTGCCGTTATCTCCGAATCTTCTATCCGTGTTCTACCTATCTTCGAATTGATCGGTCAACACGTTGAACGTACCGAGATGTTCCGCGCATTCAATATGGGTGTGGGGATGATTTTGGTTGTTAAAGAAGGGGATGTAGCGGATGTTCTCTCTTCAACGGATGGATACGTTATCGGTCATCTCGAAGTAGGTCAACGCGAAGCAGTTCTCGTATAATTTCTATTCTTTCTTTTGGTACTTTTCTGACTAAACAGAAAAGTACATTAGACTCTTATTTGAGCATATCCGCTCGCGGGAAAGTAAACGTCGACTGACGTGTTACCGCCACTTTATCTTTCGCATCCACCGCATACGCATTAATCGTGATCGGAATAACCGTATCTTTACGATCATCATTCACAAGCACTTCATCCGTATAAAGAACCACTACTTTTTTCTTAACGACGCCCGGTTTAACTTTGAACGGTTTTTCCGGCTGAGCGATTTTAATTTTTCCTTCCATTCCCTCAGGAGCAACGATATTGAAATAGTATTCATGATCTTCGTTTAGCGTATTTTGCAACAAAAAGGTATAGGCGTTATCAACCTGCACTTTACCCTCATCATTTTGATGAACAGAATACAAACGGTTCTCTTTGTTGATGTTGAGGAGCATATACTCTTTTTCACTTCCCATCATTCCCAATATAACACTAACAATAATTAAGATAGCAACATAACCCAAGATTTTCGGACGGAAATAGTCCGTTTTACCTTTCATATAAAGGGTCTCTTTTTCACTTGACCACTCTACAAGGCTCGCTTTACCGAGTTTACCCATAACTTCAGTACACGCATCAACACACTCCAGACAGTTGATACACTCTAACTGAAGCCCTTTACGAATATCAATATGGGTAGGACAAACGCTCACACAACTCTCACAGGTAGTGCATTCCGCATGGCTATTTACCGCAAGCAGATCTTTTTGTTTGATAAACATTTTCTCTTTATGCTCGTCGTAGATATCTCCACCGCGATTCGGGTTATAAATTGCCATAACGGTATCATCATCGTATAAAACCGATTGGATACGTGAATAAGGGCAGACGTAGACACAAAAATTCTCTTGCAAGAAAATAATGTCATAGACCAAGAATAAAACAATCCCGATAATCGATCCCATCAATACCGTATGTTCCATCGGATTTTGAATATAGGCAAAGAAATCTTCCGGCGGTACAAAATACCACATCAGATCGGCCGCAGCAATAAATGACAATCCTGTCCAAAGGAGAATGCCTACTAATCGTTTTACTTTATTTTCAAACTTAGAATAATCCGGTTCTTGTTGTTTGTTTTTAATACGTTTGCGAAGACCCAGCAATTTTGTTTCGATCAAATCACGGTAAACGACACGGAAAATGGTTTGGGGACACATCCATCCGCAGAAAACCCGCCCGCCCAATACGGTAATTCCGAATACCCCGATAAACAAGATCATGAGCAAAAACGGCATCAAATAAAGCTCTTGCATATCAAATTGAATAAACATCAAATGGAGTTTCAATTTATCAAAGCTAAGTAAGAAAAGGTGATTTCCCTCGATGGTAATCCATGGCACTGCCAATGCAAAAATGGTTACAAGGCCATAAAACCAATACCGCATAATACGCCACGGGGTCCACCCCGACAAATACTCTTTTCCTTTTGGGGACACTGTCTCTTCACTCATCATACGACCTCCATCATATAGTTGATTCATCGATTGGACACTGAATCGTTCCAATCACCGTTGCTTCCGCATCCGTATCGTCTCCGATACCGATGACACCACTCACTACCTCTTTAAGTTCACGCGATTCGATGTAATCTTTGAGAGAGCTTCGACTCACTCCTAAGATACGTGCGATCTCACTTACACTGCGCCGTTTTTTCAACAAATCGATAATCTGCTCCAAATACCTATCAAATTTTGACGATGATTTAGATCCGCGCGGACGGCCGATCCCTTTTTTGGCATCATCTTGAAGCACCTGACGGAGCTGATCGATAAGACCTAAGACAACCATTGTATCACTTTTGCGGTCGATTATCACGCCCGGTTTGACAAAATGGATTGTATTATTATTTTTAAGGAGACAACTAAACATTTGAACGACATCTTCGATGTAGCTGCTCAATGTCCATGTATCATAAACGATCAAAGTATCGCCATCCAAGGATCGGAAAAAACGGACTACTTCATGCCGTTCACTGAGCCGTTTATTTTGAGATGTTTGATCCACAAACTCTTCTTGAATCGCAATCTTTTTTTGATCAGCATAACCATTAATCAATTTAAGCTGTTCATAAACACCATCGAAATCTTTATCGGGACGGATATAACTAACGGTCATTGTATGTTTAAATCCTTTTCAATCTAGAATTTCATCGTCATTTTAACACCTGTGACGACTAAAGTCAATAGAATAGATTATTTTTTCGTCATATTTTCACAATCAATGATCACAACTTCACATTGTAAGTCCAGGTCAAATGCTGTTTTTGCCCGTGTTTGCGCTTCATGTATTAAAGACAAGGCATCCGCAAAAGTACCTCCGCCCATATTGACGAGAAAATTGGCATGAACTTCACTAAAAGCCATAGCACCGACACGCTGACCTTTTAACCCCACCGCTTCGATAAGGCGTCCGGCATAATCACCCGGAGGATTTTTAAAACAGCTTCCGGCACTCGGATCATTCGGTTGATTGGAACGCATCTGTGCGAACATCTCATATCGCTCGGCAGAATATCCGTTTTGTGCTTCGAAAACCGCTTCGAATACCACTTCATCGATAGAAGTTTTACGATAGCCGTATTCGATTTCGCTTTTTTGTTTCCAGCCGCTCTGGGTACGGATTGCAATGAGATAATTAAATATCTCATACTCTTTGAGTCCTGCATTCATTTTAAGCATACCGCCGAGGGTTCCCGGGAGTTTAGAGAGGTACTCAAAATGGGCAATATCATTCTTTTTGCAAAACGACACAACACGTCCCCCCGGCGTAGCGGCACCGATATGGAGACCATCTGTTTCAAGAGCGATAAAATCGTACTCTTTAGAGAGGGTCATAAGCGGTGGCGGGGTTGGGGAAATAAGAACATTATTAGCAGAACCGACGATAAAATGCCCCTGCGGAACAACATCATTTTCGATGAGTGCAACTTCGACTATTGGGCCGATACGAATAGAACTGAATTTGGAAAAATCTATACGCTTCGTATTCATTGCATAAAGGTCGGAATCATATTAAAGATACGAATCGTGAAGTCCTGCATTTCGTTCATCATCCACGGCATAGTCAGAATAATGACGACAACAATCCCGATAATTTTAGGGATAAAGCTGAGGGTCATCTCATTGATCTGTGTTGTTGCCTGAAAAATACTGACCGCAAGCCCCAAAAACATCCCGACCAGCAGTGCGGGCAGCGATAAAATGAGAGCAATTTTAAACGTCTCAATCCCCAAACCGATCAACTCCGACTGCATCATTTACGAGTACCTCAATTCGGTGTATTCGAGTGGGATCATAAAATCTCTCGGATTAATTGCAGCGTCAAAAAAGCCGTGTTTATATCCAAGGTTAAATAAGAGTTCGATTGCCTTATATTGTGTTTCATTGAGGGTAATAGATTCGTCATTGGCGTAAAGTTCGAGATATTTTTCCAGTGTCGGAGCATCAATGCGGACGAGATTACGTTCCATCAACATTTTAGAAAGGTTCTCTTTGTGATCACGAGCAATTTGTACCGCTTTGGTTAAAAGATTCTCATACGAAATAGCCGAAGTAATCGGAAGTGATCGGCGAATGGCCATCCCTCCCAAAGGAAGTGGTAAATCACCGCCGGAGAGTTCACACCATATATCCCAAAGCTCGCGCTCCACTTCGAGTGACTCATCGTATCCCAAAATAGATTCATGGATTAAAACACCCGCATCGACGACCCCGTCTAATACCGCTTGCTCAATCTCTAAAAAATTCATATAAACGATTTTCGCATCGGGATAGGCTATCCGAAAGAGCAACGCATTAGTGGTATATTTTCCGCTGAGAGCAACTTTGAAGCGCTTTTTTAGAACCGTTTCACGTTTGCGGATCAGTTTAGGGCCATAACCTTGACCAAAACTCACCGCTGTTCGAAGCAATGCGTAATCATTCCGGATATGAGGGTAGAGTCCGAAACTAATCGCACTGATATCGTATGTCCCTTTTAACGCTTCGGTGTTAAGGGTTTCAATATCCAAAGCGATATTGTCAAAAAAAGTATTTTCTTTCGTCACCCAACCGAATTTGATGGCGTAATACATAAAGATATCATCAGCATCGGGGGAGTGGGCAATCACCATTTTTTTCACTTAAAATCCTATTCATAATGACAAATCAATTAAATTTTAACCAAATAACGCTAAAATATCTCTATTCCAGAATGCGAATTATTAATATTGCAATTTGCCATATATTTTAAATATATTTCAATTTGTCATATTATGACGTAATTTTAAAACATATTAGTCTCAGGAGAGCACAGCATGATGGATCCAAACAAACTTAAATCGCTTGAACTTGCGATGAAACAAATTGACAAAACGTTCGGAAAAGGGACGTTGATGCGTCTTGGGGACAAAGAGATTGAACCTATTAATTCCATCAGTACAGGTTCCATCGGGTTGGATTTGGCCCTTGGTATCGGCGGAATACCGGAAGGACGTGTTATCGAAATTTACGGGCCTGAAAGCTCAGGGAAAACGACACTCAGCCTTCAAATCACCGCTGAATGTCAAAAAAACGGCGGGATCTGTGCTTTTATCGATGCAGAACATGCGCTTGATATCGGATACGCTAAAAATCTCGGTGTTGATGTCGAAAATCTCCTCGTATCACAACCCGATTACGGTGAACAAGCACTCGATATCGTCGAAACCATCGTCCGAAGCGGGGCAGTTGATTTGATCGTCATCGACTCGGTTGCGGCATTGACTCCGAAAGTGGAGATCGAAGGGGAGATGAACGACCAGCAAGTGGGAGTTCAAGCGCGCTTAATGTCGAAAGCATTGCGTAAACTGACCGGTATCATGCATAAAATGAACTGTACGATTATTTTCATCAACCAAATCCGTATGAAAATCGGAACAATGGGATACGGTTCACCGGAGACAACAACGGGGGGGAATGCGCTAAAATTCTACGCATCGGTTCGTATCGATGTTCGTAAAATTGCTACCCTCAAACAAGGGGAAAGCCAAATCGGCAACCGCGTTAAAGCGAAAGTCATTAAAAATAAAGTGGCACCGCCGTTTCGTCAAGCAGAATTTGATATCATGTTCGGTGAAGGTATCTCCAAAGAGGGAGAACTCGTCGATTACGGTGTTAAACTCGACATTATTGATAAAAGCGGAGCATGGTTCAGTTTCGAGGATACCAAACTGGGTCAAGGACGTGAAAACGTAAAACAAAAATTCAAAGATGAGCCGGAATTGGCTCGCAGAGTCGAAGAAAAAATTAAATCAGCAATGGGTGTAACAGGCATCATTGCTATGGATGAATCTGATATAGGTGAGGTAGACGAATGATTTTTATTGATGAAGTAAGTGCAATCGAGGTAATGGATTCTCGAGGGAATCCTACCGTAAAAGCAACGGTACAACTAAGTGACGGAACACGTGAAAGCGCGATCGTTCCAAGCGGTGCAAGTACCGGTAAACGTGAGGCATTAGAACTGCGTGATGGCGATTCTCGCTACATGGGTAAAGGGGTTCTAAAAGCAGTTGAACATGTCAATACTGATATCGCAGATGCGATCATGGGCCTCAGCCCGTTTAACCAAGCGATGGTTGATGCGGTCATGAAAGAGCTTGACGGAACGGAAAACTACGGAAATCTCGGTGCAAATGCCGTTCTCGGTGTATCCATGGCGGTAGCACGTGCGGCGGCAAAAAGTCTCGGAATTCCTCTCTATCGCTACCTCGGCGGTGCCAATGCAATGGTTCTTCCGGTACCGATGCTCAACATCATCAATGGAGGAAGCCACGCCGATAACAGCGTTGATTTCCAAGAGTATATGATTATGCCAATCGGATTTAATGATTTTTCCGAAGGTCTTCGTGCTTCTGCAGAGGTCTATCACAATCTCAAATCAATCCTAAAAAATCGCGGTGCTAACACGGCACTCGGCGATGAGGGTGGCTTTGCACCGGATTTGAGCTCGAATGAAGAACCGATCCAAGTGATCATGGAAGCGATTGCTAAAGCGGGATACAAAGCGGGTGAACAAATCGCTATCGCTCTTGACGTTGCCGCATCTGAACTCGTAACAGAGGGTGGATACCGTCTCGATTCTGAAAACCGAACCGTTACGTCTGCGCAACTCGTCGATTATTACGCTGACCTTTGCTCTAAATACCCTATCGTATCGATCGAAGACGGTTTGAGCGAAGATGACTGGGCGGGATGGAAAATCTTGACTGAGCGTTTAGGAAACAAAGTACAGCTTGTTGGCGATGATTTGTTCGTAACAAATGCCAATATTTTGGCAGAGGGGATCGAAAAAGGGATCGCAAATGCAATTTTGATCAAACCAAACCAAATCGGATCAGTATCAGAAACGATGCTCACGGTTCGTCTTGCACAGCGCAACGGCTACAAATGTGTTATGTCTCACCGCTCCGGCGAAAGTGAAGATGCATTTATCGCTGATTTTGCAGTAGCACTCAACTGCGGTGAGATCAAAACAGGCTCAACAGCGCGCGGTGAACGAACGGCTAAATACAACCGTTTGTTGGAAATTGAAACCGAAGTAATGTACGGCGAATATTTAGGGAGTGCCCTCTTTAACTAATGCAACACGATGATCAATTACTGATAGGCGAGGAAAAAGAGAGCTTAAGTGAGCGTTATTTCGGTCTCCCAACGCACAAGTTTCTCCTTGCTTCAGGGATTGTTCTCGTTGTCGGTGTTTATATGGGATTCATCTTTTTCGGGAACAACTCACTGAGTGTTCTTCTCGATTTAGAAGAGCACCAAGATTATTTGAGTGAAGATATCGAACGCCTTAAAGCTGAAAATGCTGCTTTGCAAAAGCAATATTTTGAGCTTAAAGAGCTAGATGCTGATTCACAGTAACCATGGGAGATTATATGAAACGTTCACTTTTCCTCTCTCTTTTGCTCCTTTCCCCCTTAGTTGCGCGTGAAAATCCTTTTTTTGCGGCAAAGCCCTCTGAAATGCAAACAGTATCCTCCAACATCCCCGATACCAAACCCAAGCTAAGCAGTGTCAGTTATACCCTGCCCAATCAGGCCCGTATTTTAAAAGAGGTCACGTTTACCATTCAAAACATCGATGGAAGTATCGAAAAGCAAAAAATGCAGATAGATCAAAGTATCGACTGGCACCGTTCTCTTACCATATCTCAATCCAGTAACGCTGCTACAACACCTTCATTCAGTCATAATAGTGCTTCCTCGGCTAACTTTGGATTTATACGCTTTGATACCAAAGGAAAATACCTTGCCATCAAAACAACCGATCCTTTGGTACGCCATTTTGTTTTAAGCAGTCCAAACCGTATTGTCCTAGATTTCAAACATGATGCGGTTTTTCAATCGACGCAACAAGAACTTAATTCAGCCCCCTATCTCAGTGTATCATTAGGAAATCACGGCAAATTCGCCCGTGCGACGATTACCCTTGATGGTCGTTACAATTATGCGCTCAATAAAACGGGTGAGTTGATTAGTATTACGTGTAAATAGAAGAAGATTTGAGAAGGAAGAAAATTCTCTCCATAGGGAGAGAATAAGAACTTATGCTACGGCAGCCAATGCAGCTTCGTAGTTTGGCTCTTCAGTGATTTCAGGGACGATTTCTTTGTAAGTAACAACACCCTCTTCGTTTACTGCGAAGATTGCGCGGCATGTTACACCTGCAAGAACAGAACCGCCAAGTAATACACCATACGCGTTTGCGAAATCTTTGTTACGGAAATCTGAACATACTGTCAAATTGTCAATTCCTTCTGCTTGGCAAAAACGCCCTGCTGCGAACGGAAGGTCAAGAGATACGATTGTAGTGATAACGTCTTTAAGACCAGCAGCTTTTGCATTGAAGTTACGTGTTTCAGTCGCACATACACCTGTATCCAATGACGGAACAACAATAATAAGTTGTTTTTTACCTTGTGCGCCACCTACGGTAACATCACCAAGACCTGCTGAATTAACAACCGTAACTTCAGGTGCTTTATCCCCTACATTTACAGTGTTTCCTAAAAGTTCTACGTCAGTACCCTTGAATTTAGTCGTTGCCATATTGGCTCCTTCTTTTGTGTTGTTTTATTTTATGTGGGAAGTATATTTTAAATCGGATAATTTGACTCTGAATTATGAAAGAGGTGTTTTGACTTAAGCTATTTCACAGTTTACAACGGGGATTGATCGCAATGCTATTATAAGGTTGCATTGCTCCTAAGACATATGCCTCAATTGCCGCGCGTCCGATCATAGCTGCATTATCGGAACAAAATTTTAATTCTGCAAGGAGTAATTCGGCTTTATAGGGGGCGAGTATTTTTGTGATATTCTCTCTGAGGTAAAGATTTGCACTCGCCCCTCCGACAATCGCAAAACGTTTTGGCGGATGGGATTTAAAATACTTTTTGAGTTTTTGAAGCAGGTGTTCGGTTGCCGTTTTCTGAAAAGCGCTCGCGATATCGGGATAGGCAGCAACACCATTGGCTTCTATCGCAAGGCGCACTTGATTTTTGAGTCCTGAATAGCTGAACGCTATCAGCGGAGATTGCCATAATGGGACGGTAAAGCTCACTTTACTCGAATCACCACTGTGGGCCAACTGTTCAATCAACGGCCCTCCTGGATACCCTAACGCCATCATTTTCGCCACTTTATCGAAACTCTCCCCGTAACTGTCATCCATAGTAGTAGCGATCGTCTCCATCTCAGTATACGATTTAACTTCTATTAACTGAGTATGACCACCGGAAACGAGTAAAACGGTGATCGGTAAAATCGCCTCTTTCTCTATAAAGAGGGAATAAATATGCCCTTTGAGATGGTTGATCGGAAGTATCGGGATATCCAAAGAGATACTAAGCGCTTTTGCCATCGTAACCCCCTCGATCAGCGTTACACCCAATCCCGGTTCATTGGTGACGGCAATCGCTTTGAGCTGATCGAACCACGGCTCGCACTCCGCCAAAATACGGGGCAATGCTTCAGCGTGCAAACGGCTGGCGAGTTCGGGGACGACTCCACCGTACACTGAATGTTCTAACTCTTGAGAAATTTTCTTATGATAGACCAGTTTTTTGGTTGCAATCTCTGTTATTGCAATTGAACTGTCATCACAGCTGCTTTCAATACTGAGGATCATTGCAATACCCACTCTTTGACCCAGGGCCACTCTCCAAACCCTGAAGCAGTGTTAATGTGTCCGGCATCCTCAATCACCCTCATCTCTATCCCCAGAGCCTTTTGAAGCGATAAAGCCTCTTCTGTGCTCATATAGGGATCATTGGTCGATGTGACCAATAGTGCCTCTTCGGCAAACAGGTTTTTAGGGGCTTCGAGCGGGAAAAAAGTTTTGAGTGTCTCGATTTCACACGTCAGCTTCGGAGGAGCAACCAATAAAAGCCGTTTTACTGAAGCAATCTCGCCTTCATTGCATAGATGAAACCAAGCAATATTAGCAAGTGAATGACAAATAACGACGTCGGGCTGAAAATCACTCAGGATCGATTTGATCTGTTTCATCCAGCGATTTTTACTCGGGAAATGGGGGTTATCCAGAAGAGGGAAGCTGACGGTGCCATAGTTTTTCGCGATCTCACCAGAGAGCCATGCCTGCCAATGAGGGTCATCCGATCCGCCCCATCCGTGTAACATTAGGACTTTTAACATTGTATCCCTCGGACAAATGCGCGTACTTCATGATCAAGATCGAAAATAGCATCGATGGATTCAGGTGCTGTGCTAAACGTCTCATACGCACGAAGGATCATTGTAGAAATATCGATAAAGCGGATATCGCCCGCGACAAAACGCTCAATCGCCGCTTCATTCGCCGCATTAACGATAACACCTCGTGCAGGGTTACGGAGCAAATCTTCTTTGATTTGCCAAATCGGATACCGTACGCTCTCAATAGGACGAAATTCCAATGCTCCTACGCGGGTTAAATCAATCCGATCCACAATCGGAGTATCCACATGACCCATAAGCGCGTACGCGATCGGAAGACGCATATCGGCATGGGCAAAATGGGCCGTTGTAGAGCCGTCCGCATAATCGATCATGGCATGAATGAGGGATTTGGTCTCAATCACGGCATCGTATTTCCCCTCGCCGAACAGCCACCTCGCTTCGAGAAGTTCAAACAGTTTGTTGACCATGGAGGCACTGTCAATGGTGATTTTTTGCCCCATGGACCAGTTGGGATGTTTGAGAGCATCTGCCAGAGTGGCGGAGGAGAGTTGCTCCAGCGGCCAGTCTCGGAATGCTCCGCCGCTGGCGGTAATCATCATCCGATCAATTTTTCGGCTTCCTTGGTTGAGATACCATAATCCGAAGTGTTCGCTATCGATAGGGACAACGCTGGAAGTATCGACAAACGCTCCACCAACCACCAAAGACTCTTTGTTAGCCAAAGCGATTCTTTTACCGCATTCCAGCGCTTTGAGAGTCGGTCGAAAACCTGCAAATCCAACCAAAGCATTAACGACATGTTGTGAAGCGGATTCTTCGATCGCATCAAGAATCGCCGCTTCTCCCGAGCGAACATCAGGATGATTGACACGAGAACAATCATCCTGATCCATGACAACGACACGTTTGGGAGAATGTTTCAGGATTTGTTGGTTGAGAAGATCAATATTACGCCCGGCAACCAAAGTATCGACGCTCAGATTAAACTGTTGCGCGATATTGAGGGCATTGACTCCGATCGAACCGGTGGAGCCCAGTAGGATCAAACAAGGCCCCGAAGGAGAACAAGCATAATAACAGAGGCAAAAAGATAACCGTCAATTCGATCTAAAACACCGCCGTGACCCGGAAGGATTGAACCGCTGTCTTTTACCCCCGCTTGACGCTTAAGATAACTCTCAAATAAATCACCGAAAACCGCACCGATTGCCGCCGCCATAGAGATGATAATCGCTTGGGTAATATCAACGATCGTGATGCCGATAAAAAATCCCGCACCCGTCGCAACGGCGATACCGCCATACACACCCTCACGGGTTTTGCTCGGACTGGAGACGCTAAAGGGAGTTCTGCCTATGCTGCGTCCGACCACATACGCCCCCACATCTGCCGAAGCTACAACCACGAGAAGCCATAACATAGCTCCCATCCCGTACTCTTGGTACATACTGAGCATAAAAAGCATCCCAGCCGTCGGGTAAATAAAGGGGAGAAAGTTTTTAGGGGGAATATTCTGAGTATACGCCACAGCCCCTGCAAAAATAAGCCCCGCAATAACAAACAAATCTTCACCGTACGGATAAAGTGCCGCAGCAAGCCACAAAATAGCCGCATACGCATACAAAGAATTGTTGTTAATCCCAAACAAACGGGTCGCTTCATGAAATGCCAGAAGATAGACAATACCCATCACTGCCCACATGAGCCAAAAGTTGTTAATAAGCCCGACGATCAAGACGCCGATGACCAGAAATACCGCAGTAACAATACGTTCTTGCGTTGAATTTTTTGCAGTTTGCATAGTTTGGTTAACCAATGGTTTTAGAATTTTGAAATTATAGCGAAAATCACACTTTTATATCCAAAATATGGACCGGTTTTGGCGACGGAGGCTCCTCCTCCTTTTCCTCATGATGCGAGGAACGCCGTTCTTCTTGTTCCGCCTGTTCTTTGGTATGCTCACGATCGGCATCAACTCCCTGATTTTCTTCGGTCGGGCGCACCTCTTGGATCTCTTTTTGTGTCTCTTGCGAAGCGGAGGCAGCAGCGAGTGTTTGAAGTTCGAATCGGTTTAAAATAGCGTTCTTTTCACTTGCCACGCTTGCCATTTGCTGATTGACGTAAATCGTATTGCCAATGGGTCCGATTGCCATAAGATTACCCTTTTTGGATATTTATCGTTTTAAAATTCGTATAGAGGACATTTGCGCCCTCCCCCATTTTCACTTCTCTTCGGGGAGTATAATCGACCAAATAACGCCCTTTCTCAAATACCGAAAAATCAACACACAGTTTTGCTGCTGCTTCGAGAAGCCGCTCAGGGAGCTGCTGTTTATCGGTACTGATGAGCACATGGGCCGAAGGTCGATCTTTGAGATGCATCCAAATATCACGGGCTTTGGAATTTTTGAGCAGTTCGATATTTCCTTTTTCACTTTTGCCGAGGGAGACTTTTACCCCCTCAATCCAAAACTCGGCAATCGAATCAGAGGTTTTGAGTTTTGATTTGGATGTTTTTGCGGGGAATAAAAGGGCTATCTCTTCAGGAGAGGAGGCCTCAGATACCGTCTGGATAAAAAGCTCTAAATGACGGATTTTACCCTCAAGGTTCTCTCTCTCTTGATGCAATCCGATCGCTTTTTGTTTCGCTTTTTTGGAACGTTTAAAAAAACTCTCCGCACATCCTGAAGCACTGCTGCAGCCGCTTGGAAGTTCTAGATGAATGATCATCCCGTCAAAATCACTCAAATCGACGCTCTTCTCATACGGTTTTATAATTTCTAAATTTGCCAGAACCAGATGCCCTGAATTTTGTAACTTTTGAGACTCTTCCTTTAACACTGATTCGCTCTCAAGGGTATCCAGATGTTTTCTCAGCGTTGCTAAGCGTTTAGTTAAAAGGGCTTTCTTCTCATTTTTCAGCCGATCAAGCCGATCACGATTTCGATGACGAAACTCTTCGAGCAAAAATGCTCTCACATCCGCCAACGGGTAATGCTGCGGTTCGTAATGAGGTTTGGGAATCTCTCCTAGTTTTTGACCAACGCGAACACTGCGGGTAGAAACGTCATCATCGATATGGCGCAACGCTTCCAATACGATCTCATCTTTGTCCATAATAATGACATTCGTATGTTTACCGGTAAATTCAAACTGTAAAATCGTGGTTTCCGATTTGTACGAACCGCTGGTGCTTGCGGTGAGGCGGATAATTTTATCGCTATTATAAAGCTCGACGGTGTGTAGGGTTGAGCGGTTAAAGCGTTTCGCGAGCAAAACATCAAACGGAGCTTGATACATTTTCCCGCGATTGGCTGCTTCACCGATACTGATCGTCGAATTCCCCCTCTGCATCTCGAAATTCCAACTGTTCTCTCGATCGAAAATCAGGCGTATCCCGGTGTCATCATAACGGTATGCAGCAACGATATGGGTGAAGCGTTCCATATACTTCGCAATTTGTTCTAAATAAGAAAATCTCATATTTTACCTTCGCTTTAGAAAAAGAAAACTACAATGACATCATCTAACCAATAATGGATATTAAAAATGCCTCTTTTTAACACGATTAAAGCCAAATTTATTGTCAATCTTGTGGCAGCCATAAGTGCCATCCTCGTAAGTGTCATTGTAGCATACTTCATTGCGGTAGGGTCGATCAAAACGATCATGATCAGCGATCTCAATACGGTTGCCGATGTTCTCGAAAAAAATGTTGTCTTTGTCGCAGAACTCAAACCGAAAGGGTATGAAGATGAAAAATTTAAAGATGAAATCAAAAGTATCAAGATCGGTAAAAGCGGCTACGTCTATTTTATCAACGCCGAGGGGGTAATGACCATTCACCCGAAGGATGAAGGGCAGAACAAAGCGGGACATGATTACATCGATCACATCCGTGCCGACAAAGCGGGCGGTGTTTACGAGTATGTCTCTGCAACAACAGGTCAAGACAAAATTGCCGCCTACCGATATATCCCTGCATGGGATATGTGGGTTATTCCCGGAATCAATAAAGCCGATTATTTTGATGAGCTGCAAGCCAGTTTTTTCAAATGGTTCTTGATTTTAGGAACCGTTTTAACCGCGATTTTGATCGCTATCAACTATTTTTCGGGCACCAGTATCCTCCGCCCTATTGAAGAACTCGATAATGTTTCCAGCGATTTAGCGCACGGAAACGGTGATCTCACAAAACGTCTTCCGATTCTCAATAAAAATGATGAAATCGGTATCGCCAGCAACTATCTCAACCAATTTATTGCCAAAATCCAGAATACGATCAACGATACCAAGCAAATCACCACTTCAGCTGTCGGTTCTACCTCAACACTCAACTCGGCGGCCACAAACCTCTCTGCCCAATCAGAAAAAACCAATATGATTGCACAAACGACTAACAAAACTGCCGCTGAGATCGGTGCAACATTAGAGCAAAGCGTTGATATGGCTAAAACGACACTCAAAAATAGCCAATCCACTGAAAAAGAGCTTTCTCACGTACGTGAGATTGCCAACGCTATTACCCGTGAAATTCACAGTGCAACGCAAATGAGTAATGAGTTGGGTGAGCGTTTTACCCAGCTCTCATCCGATGCGGCCAGTGTCAGCGGCGTATTAAGCATCATCTCTGATATCGCCGATCAAACCAACCTACTCGCCCTCAATGCCGCGATCGAAGCAGCACGTGCAGGGGAACACGGACGCGGATTTGCCGTTGTTGCCGATGAAGTACGTAAACTCGCCGAACGTACCCAAAAAAGTCTCACCGAAATCAACTCTACAATCTCTATCGTTATCCAGTCAATCTCCGATTCTTCCGATATGATGAGCAGCAACAGCGACAATATCGAGCGTCTCGCGGAGCGAAGTGAAGAGATCGACGTCAAAATTGATTCCGCTTCAACTTCACTGCGCTCAAACGTAGATGCAAGCCAACAAAGTGTTCAAGAAGCCGAAAACATGGCGCATAAAATTCATGAAATTATCAGCAGGGTCTCTGAAATGTCCGATCTCTCCCAAAGCAATCAAGAGGAGATCAAACAAATTTCTAAAATTACTGCCGAACTCTACAATGCCGCAACAAGCCTAAACGCACAACTGAATCAATTCAAATCCTAAATTACTACCCTCCCTTTTTCGCTATAATTCCCAAAAAAATTGGGGAGGATAGTGATGCGTTCACCACGCGGATTCGGTAAAAGCTACTTTTCACTGGTCGCTATCCAAGCCTACGCTTCTGAGGTTCGCCTCCTCCAAAACATCACCCGCATAGAGCTCGTCGCTCCTGTTTGCCCCATCTACATCTATTCAGCTGTTTCTCCTCCTAAGAGTGTCCTCCTCTCATCCATTATTACGACTATTAATCAAGGACACTCATGTTTAAACACACCCTATCACTTGTTGCCGCAGCAACATTAGTCGCCTCAGCACAGGCCAATGACCTCACACTTGATCCAATTGTAGTTTCTGCTTCCAAAACTGAACAATCCCTCAAAGACATTACGGCTAACATCGATGTTATTACGGCCGAAGAACTCGAAGAAAAACACATAACCTCAGTTATTGATGCGCTCAAAACACTCAGCAATATTCCAATGGCCCAAAATGGAGGCATAGGGAATCAAAGTTCCTTTTTTCTTCGCGGATTTAGTTCTGAAAATGCCATTGTTTTGGTTGATGGCATTCGCTATAACGATCCGACTACCACCAAAGGACAGGCACAGCTAGAGCACCTCATGGTAAATGATATTGAACGGATTGAAATTTTAAAAGGGGCTCAAAGCGGGATTTGGGGAGCAAATGCCGTTTCCGGTGTTATTAATATCATTACCAAAAAAGCAACCGAGCAACTCAAAATAAGTGGTACCGCTGAGTACGGCAGCTATGCTACAACCAAATTAGGGGCTAATATCTCTCAAAAAATCGGAGCCTTATCGTACTATTTCGGGGCCAATCAAATCAAATCAAATGGATTCTCAGCCACAACCCCAAAAGGGGGAAATCCTGAAGATTACGAAGATGACGGCTATAAAAATGAGACTCTCAACACCAAACTCAGCTACGATGTGACCTCATCAGATACGCTTGGTGCTCAATTTACTTTTATCGATGCAAAAACACAATACGATGCATACGCCCAACCAAACAGTGAATCCAATGAGATCCATCAAATCAACCGTTTAGGGAGCATCTCTTACGAGCACCGTCTCAATAAAGAAGATTCGATCAGCGCCGCTTACAGTATCTCCAGCTTCGACAAAAAAGATCCGCTCGGATACACCAAAGCTTTTAGCGGAACGCACAAAGAAGCTTCGCTCCAAGGAAACTATCACTATGCTCCAGACGGATTTTTGGTTGTAGGGGGCAATGCTCTTCATTCGAAAGATACCGTTAGCAGCAAAGAGCTTGATTCCAAAGGAGTTTTCCTCACCAATACAAACCGTTTCGAAAATCTCATCCTTACCGAATCGATCCGCCATGATGCGTACGATACATTTAAGGATAAAACAACCGGCAAGATTGGGGCAAAATATGATTTTACAAATGATATTTCACTCAGCACCAATTACGGAACCGCCTATCGGACCCCTTCACTCTTTGAACTCTATGCTGGCTATTACGGAAATGCCAACCTCCAGCCTGAAACCACCAAAAGTTTTGATATTACCGGAACCTACAAACATCTAAGTGCTACCTATTACAATAACTTGGTCGACAACCTCATCGGATCCAATCCATCAACCTACGTCTACGAGCAAGTCACCGGTAAATCACGACTCAAAGGGTTTGAACTCTCTTATAAAAATACCATCGCAAGCGATCTGGTATTAGACCTCGGGTATAACCGTCTCTGGGCTAAAAATCAAAACAATCAAGACCTTCAACGACGGGCAAAAAATACGTTTCGAAGTGGATTAGACTATTATGGAATCAACAAATTGCATTTAGGAATCAACACCCATTATATTGGAACACGCTATGATGATCTGGCACAAACCAAACAGACCGGACGTTATACGCTCTGGGGAGCGGTCGTCAACTATGATGCGACTGAACATATCGGCTTTTATCTAAAAGGGGAGAACTTGGGCGACAAACTCTATCAGGAAGTAGACGGATACGGGAGCGCCGGACGAAGTCTCTATCTCGGGCTAAACGCAAAATTTTAAATGCTTAAACTCTCTTTTCGCCCCTACCTCCGCTACAAATTTTTTAACGCCCTCTTCACCGGTATGGTGGGGGGATCGGTTTTTACCATCTACAGTTCCCTGAGCCCCTCAACGTTCTCGATCGGAGGAATACTCCTTGCGTTGGGGATGATGGGAATGGCATACCTCTACCATCGGCTGATGAATCTAAAATACTTTTTTCGCTTTACTCTCGCCACCGAACTTATCATGCTCCTCATGGTGGGTTATTACCTCCTCTTTTCATCCAATATTATGAGTGCATTGATCATCTACGCTGCCTATCAACTCTCCTTTATCTTCGGAGGGTATCTGGTACGAGCCGAAACCCATTTCGCCCGACATGCACGGGTGATGGGGTGGATCGATGTTGCCAAACAGCAGGGTTCGCTGGCGGGATTGGCACTCTCCTATGGATTTTACAAACTCATAGAGCATTATGGGATTACCAACGCCACAGAACAGGTCTATGATTTGCATTTTGTACTCTTTGCGCTGGAGGGGATGATTATTATTGCTCTGCTCCGTGCTTTTAGGAGAAAATAGATGAAATCCATCTCCATTTTCGGCACCTCATCCGATGCAGGGAAATCGACCCTGACATTTGTCATCGGAAGACTCCTTCAAGAGCGGGGGATCAACGTCGGGGTGTTCAAAGCACAAAACGTCTCCAACAACTCCCATGTATGTGATGACGGGTCGGAGATTGCCATCGCCCAGTATTTTCAAGCCGAAGTGCTGGCTCTTCCGACGAGTTATCATCTCAATCCGATTCTCCTCAAATCAGGGCATGGAAACAGCGCCTCAATGATCGTGAAAGGGCATGTCGTCGAGGAGAAAGAGGTGCGGGAATACTACCGCGATCTCGATCTCCTTAAACCTGCCGTCGATGAGTGTTTCGAATATCTGAGAAATCGTTATGAATGTGTACTATGCGAGGGGGCGGGGAGCCCCGTCGAACTCAATCTCATGGACAAAGACCTCTCCAATATTTACATCGCACAAACGTACGACACTAAGATTATCCTCGTTGCTGACATCGAACGCGGAGGGGTTTTTGCCTCGATCTGGGGGGTCTACAATCTCCTCCCTGAAAAGCTGCGTGAAAATGTCATCGGGGTGATCGTCAATAAATTTAGAGGTGATAGAACCCTGTTTGACGATGGGATAAGAATCATCGAGGAGCGATTCGGTATTCCCGTCCTCGGTGTCCTCCCCTATCTCCCCCTTAACCTCGGGTTTGAAGATAGCCAAAGTCTCAAAAATTTCGTCCAAAACAAACCACATCCTCTCAGAAAAATCGGGATTATCAACTATCCCACGATGAGCAACTACAACGATTTCGAACCTCTCATCGCCGATGAAACAATCTTTGTCGAGTTTATCACCTCCAATGTTTCGCTGGAGAGCTATGACCTCGTCATCCTCCCCGGCAGCAAACGGGTGATAGAGGATCTGCGGTGGCTCAAAAAAGTGGGACTGTTCGACGCACTCCTAAAAAGAGAAAAAGAGATACTGGGAATTTGCGGAGGGTATCAAATGATGTTTGAGACCATCATCGATGAAGAATGCGTCGAAACCGCTCTCCCCAGTCGCGAAAGTGCTCTGGGATTTATCGACGACGTTATTGTGTTTCAAAAAGATAAAGTGCTGAACAAGGGTGAATATGAGATTTTTGGCACAACGGTGAGAGGATTTGAGATTCATCACGGGGTGAGTGAAAAATATCCGCTTGTTTATGAGAAAGGGAACATCAAAGGGACGTTCGTTCATGGGCTTTTCGACGATGATAAATTTGAGCATTACAAAAAAACGACCATCGACAGTTTTCTTGCGACGATGAGAGAGGAGATCGATATGGAGCGCGTAATTGAGAGTATAAACGCGGTATAATAAACGACCGTTTTGAATAGGATTTTTATAACGAACAGACAATGATTAAATCCAAATACCTCCTTTATACTTTTAAAACTACCCATAATACCCCTATCCAATATTGGTACGAAACAGATACACGATACTTCAAATCAACGAAGCCACCAAAAAATATTCTCGATAAAGTGAACCTGGAATGTAACGAATTAATCTCTGAACACATTATCTCAAACCCGTGGAATCATTGGGAGAGCAATGACATTCAAAAGATCATGACTGCCAACGGGGTATGTATCAACTATCTCAAATCTACCGATAGCGATTTGATCCAAAAGCACGAGGATTTAAAACTGCTCGAACTTTACAGCAATTTGGTCGTAAATTTCGATATTTCGAGATCATTCGGTTTCAATACCGTCAAAAAATGGCATAAGAACGTTTTTGAATCGATTTATCCCTTTGCGGGAGAGATTAGAACAGTCGAAATGAGCAAAGGAGATTGCCTCGAAGCGTGGACATGGAGACTTGAATTTCTCAATGGACTACCCGATTTGAACATTCTAATCAAAGAAGTTTCTAAAAAACGATATGAGGATATAGAATCGATCACAGCGGATTTATCCCTTTTGTTGAGCGAGTTTTTGTTTATCCACCCTTTTCGAGAGGGAAACGGACGAATTAGCCGACTTTTAGGCGATATTATTTTGGCAAAAAACGGATTGCCCATGATCGGGCTAAACCTCAAAAGCGGTGATAATTATATTCAGAAAGTACATGAAGGGTATCACTGCAACTATGAACCGTTGCAGCAATTATTGATTGATAAAATCGAAAAAGAGATTAGGAATGGATAAGTCGATAATGTTCTTTCAACTCTTTTTTGGTGGTTTTAGAACCTTCCGCTTTGGCAGAGGTATAAACCGAATTGACGATCATCGTTTCCCGCTTTTTAGCGGTAGAGAAAAATTTATTGGTATTGGCGATAGTTTTTTTCATAAAAATCCCTTTTTGCACCCTACAAAACGTACTATTAGTTTCACTGGTTCAACGAACGAAAATAGTACCATGTTTTTGTTATATCGGCGTTAATAAAGTTAAATTAATCAAGGATACTTTCTATGTCTTATAAACAATGGTTTGATGCCCACGGTCTCAAACATGCGAAAGTGATGGAAAAATTAACGCACTTAAGCGACAACGACGTGATCGTCTATTTTCGATTTGAAAATATGGTTATCCATGAAAACGATTTTTGTCCTCTCTATACAGAAAATAAAAAATGCCATGATACCGAAACACTAAACTGCTACCTCTGTGCCTGCCCCAACTTCCGCTTCAACGATGCAGGGTTTCAGCAAGAGGAGGCTAAAACACTTTTTAGCACCTGCTCGATAGAGAGTCCCGACGGGGATCGCTTTCTCACCGATACGGCCATCCACCAAAACTGTTCCGGATGTCTCGTCCCCCATCAGGAGAGTTATATCCGCAAAATTTTCGATCGTAACTGGTTTGTCATGATGAAAAAAGTACCGTGTGAAGCGGGCCAAGAATCCTCTGGTTATCCAGAGTAGACCAATGTTACGGTAAAATAGGGGATACTATTTTGAGGAGGGGCAATGCGTATCATTATTGTGTTGATGACATTTGCCCTTCTTACCCTCGCCACACCCCTATCCATCACATTTAGCGGCAATGAAGAAATTAAATCCGATGCCCTGTACGGTGTATTAGGCTTACGGAAACCCTACGGTATCGAGGTGTGGGAAGATCAGCCTTCAATCGAGCCCATCGCCATTGCTCAAAGCGTCTCGGCGCTGAGCAGTTTTTACCGTTCCAAAGGTTTTTACCACGCCAAAATCACCTCAGAAAACACTGAAAAAGAGGTGGTCTTCAAAATTCAGGAGAATTCTCCTATACGCATCGGGGACATCAAAATCAACAGTCCTCTCGATATCACATCGGCCATTACTCTTCATGAAGACGAACTCTTCGACCAAGAAGCTTTTTCCGCTTCCAAATCGGCCATTAAAAAACGCTACGGTGAAGCAGGCTATTGCAATGCGCAGTTCAATACCAAAGCATGGGTCGATATCGAAACCGATCACGCCTATTTGCTGTTTGAGGCTACACCGGGTGAACCGTGTACTTTTGGCCCAATCCGTGTCGAATCAACCCCAAACATCGACGGAGAGCTCACGGCGTCAATGCTGCGATTCGAAGAAGGAGACCCTTACAGCGTCGAAGCAATCCGCATGAGCTACGAAGCCCTCTATGCCCAAGAGGGAATTACCCGTGTCCTCATAAACGATAACGAACGTAACGGCAGTATCGTTCCTATCAGCCTCAGCATCGAAGAGGCGGAACGTCCTATCCGATTTACCGCCGGTTTGGGATACAGCAGTGATGAGGGATTTAGAGCGCAAACCGGTTTAAAACATCGCAATTTTTTCGGTGATCTTAAAACCCTCGCACTTGATTTGCGCTATTCACAAATCAAACAAGAGGCTTCGGGAACTGTTGGCATGCCGCTGCGCAATCGGGGACTACTCGGAGGTGAAATCGGTTATACGAACGAAATTTTTGACGGGTATAAAACCGAAAGTATTTATGAGAAAATAACGGCAAAATATCAAGACAATCCTGCTTCTGCAATGGTTGGAGTGCTGTTTGATCGGGCAAAAACCTATGAATCAAAAGATATCAGTACTTTCCCCGATTCGATTTTATTTATCGCCTCTCCATTGGGTGAACTCAATTTTGACACCCGTGACAAACCTCTGGAACCGACGGAAGGATACTGGCTCAACGCCAAACTGACCGGATCGATCCGCTCTAGTGTGTTTTCCGATGCGACCTATTTTAAAAGCCTCGTCTCGGGTGCTTATATCACCCATATCGGGGATCATATTTTTGGAGCTAAACTCAAATGGGGAACGCTGCGTCTTTACGATGGAGAAGTTCCATCGTCATACCGTTTTTATGCAGGGGGGATGAATTCAAACCGTGCCTACACCTACCGTGATCTTGGTCCCAAAAACAGCGACGGCGACCCCGTCGGTTTTTCAGCGCTCACCGAAGGGACACTTGAATATCGATTCCCGATTTATCAGGAGTTTCGAGGGGTATTATTCAGCGATACCACCTTTGCATCTCAAAACACCCTCCCCGATTACGTCAATAATGCCTATTGGGGGGTGGGAGCAGGTATCCGTTATGTAACACCGGTGGGACCCATCGCAATCGATTTCGGAATCGATCCGAACGACAGCAGCCAATACGCCATCCATTTTCGTATCGGAGAACTCTTTTGAAGCGTCTGCGATCCCTCCCTTGGCTAAGATGGCTCAAACATTTGTTTGTAACGTTTCATTTTCTCCTCTATAGCGCCATTTTACTCGCATCTGCGGCTTTGTATATCGCTTTTCGCCCTGACAGTTTGGAAATCGTCAATACCTATTTTCTCGAACCCTTCGATATCCACTACAGCCATGCAGAGGGATCAATCGTAGAAGGGTTTGTCCTCCATAACGTCCGCAGTGACAAAATGGAAGCCAAAACCCTCGTACTAAAATACAATCTGGTCAAAATGCTGGAGGGGGAGCATACGATCGATTCGATCAAAATCGATGGTTTACGCCTCCATCTGGATGATTTTATCAGCGATGACGACTCCATCTGGCCGTTTCCAACTTTCCGCCTCCGTGACGTATCGATCACCAATCTCCAACTTATAAGTTCCTATCCGATTGAACTTGATCTTAGCGGTAAAAATGGCACCTATGACGGAGATAATCTGAATTTTGCCTCCTTTCGTGCTACCTTGAAATCACGCTATGCGAGCGGTGCAATACACGGTGTGGTCCGAAACAATTCCCTCAAAGGGTTATGTGATCTCTACCCCAATACCGCTGAACTCGCCCCTTATAGCGGGCGCTTCACGACATTGCCGCGCGTATTGAGGGTAAAAATCAACGAGCTCTCTGCCAATCAGGCACTCTTACAAACCGCAATCGCGCGGTTAGAGTCTAAACAAGATGCCCGTGTTCAAGCCGAAGCAATTACCCTGAATTTTCGTTATCTTTATGACAATGACTATTTCGATATCGATGCACTCTATAAACTCATACGTGAAAATGACTCGATACACACCAAACAACACCTCCGTTATGCGTTGGAAGGGATTACTACCTCGGAATTTGACGGAATTATTACCTCAGAGCATCCGCTCCCATCCAACACGCTGCACGGAGAGTTCACCGATTCGCTCAAAGGTCTCACCGGAACGCTTCAACTCGATAGAAGCATCCTCCAGCTCTTCAGCAGTGATTACGACCGTTTCAACTTGACACTCCGCAGTAAAGATCAAAATCTCTCCTTTATCCCAGCATTGCCGGAACATATCCGTTCTTCCACACTTCAGCTCGATGCTAAAGGATCGTATCTCCTAAGCACCGCTGGATTACGTGGAGAGATCAAAGCGCTCCACGATCATGCACGCTTTGAGGGAACTTTTTCGACCCTAAACGGCCATCATTCCCTGGATGGAAACCTCATCCTCCCCCAAGATGCCGCGATGTGGAGAAATTGGGCCCATAAACCACCTGAACATCTCCTCCTCTCCCTCGATGATGAGGCCAATGCAACACGTTTGCAGCTAAGCGGAGCTTCTTTAGCCCTTAATGCCACCCTAAAAGGGGAACAGCTTAAAGGTTCCGGCAATTATTTAGGGGGCTTTTTTGATATCGTAGGCTCCCTTTCACCGTCTCAAAACAGTGTTGACATCGATCTTCTTATCCCCTCATTGTTCACTACCCTCTCCAAATTGGAACCGATCGAACTGCATCAGGGTGAGTACTACGATGCGGAAATACGGGCCCGTACCCACATCGATTTTACCGATACCCTCACCATCAAAAGTGAACTCAAAATTCCATGGTACGCCGCCGTACTCGATTCTCAACGCGCCTATGCCGGTACAGAGGGAAGTATGAATATCGATTATCGGGATGGAAATATCACCCTCAATCGTTACCGCTTCGAAGTGGCCGATCATCCTATCTTTAGCGACAAGAGATCGCACATGCATCTAGATGGTGTAGGTGGCATTATCGTCGATGAGTTGTGGGTTTATGATAGCTTGCTCCTCACAGGAAGTATCCAAAATGATCTTAGCGCTGCTTTACGGCTCCGATCAGAGCGTTTTAGCTATAAAGGCCCCGAGGGAGAAGCGCACGCACGGGCCGATATCATCTTTACACGCGACAACAATGCCAACCAAAATCTCTCCGGTGAGCTCACAATACTCGATGCGACCATAACCTACTTGCCGCTGCAGCAGTTCAAAGTAATGGATGATGACATTATCATCATTCAAGACGTCCGCCCTCCAAGCAGTGCTAAGCTCTCTACAAATCTTCATATCACGGCACGCGAACCGATCCATTTCAAAACCAAAGAGCTCGATTTACGTCTCAACCCTGATATTACTCTCTGGAAAGAACCGACCGATCCTATGCAAATTTTAGGGATGGTGAGTATCCCAACCGGCAGTGCGACGACAGCGGGAAAACACTTTACCATCAAACCTTCCGAGATCTATTTCGGCGGAGATGTCCCACTCAATCCGTATCTGAATCTCACAATCGGACATGAGGTTGATTACCATAAAATCCTCATCTATGTCACACATACGCTCGATTCACCGATTTTCCTCTTTAGCTCCGATCCGGTTATGAGCCAAAACGATATTATGAGTTATATCCTCTTCGGCTCACCGGCAAATGCTGTAAGCGGAGGGGATACGTCAACAACAACCGTTCGCGCCGATGCGACCAACTTCATGCTCGGTGCAGGGCTTAAAGGGCTTATCAGCGGTGCAACAAAACTCCAGATCGACACCATGAATATTCTCACCACCGCTGAGGGGGGAATGGGGTTTGAAGTGGGAGCACGTCTCAACAAAGACCTCCGAATTCTCTATAAAAACGATACGGTATCGAGTGTTTTACTCCAATATACCGTGAACCGATGGCTGCGGCTTGATGCCGATATACACGAGTTGGGGCAGGGGATCAACGCGATCTATATCAAAGATTTTCGTGATTTCCTGCCGCACAATAAAAAAGTCATTCAAAAATAATTCTTGATATTCGTCAAGAACGATACGCTTTGATCCTTTTATACTGTCGTACTTAAAATGATAAAGGAATAACCATGATTTTCGAGTTTATGCGTGACGATCACAGAGCATGCGATCATCTTTACACCGAAGCGGAAAATGCACTTGCAGACAAAAAAACTGACGAAGCCAAAACATTGTTCGAATCGTTTTACCAAGCGACCAATCACCATTTCGATATGGAAGAACGTGAACTCTTTCTCACCTTTGAACAACGGACAGGGATGATGGGGGGACCGACGCAAATGATGCGATATGAACATCAGCAGTTACGCAGTCTCCTCGAATCGATGCGTCTTGCTCTGGGTGAAAACCGCAATGATGATTTTTTCGGAATCGGAGAGTCGATGATGATTATGCTCCAGCAGCACAACATGAAAGAGGAACAAATGCTCTATCCGATGATCGACCGCGCTTTAGGCGACGATGCAGAGTCAATGATTCAAACACTTAAGGATATGGCGTAATGATCCTCCTCGACACCCGAGAATTCGACCATCCGATCCCATTGGAAATGGCGGTAGATCGTTTTAAAAAACTGAAGGGTGAAGAGGTGATTCATATGATCCACCGACGTGAACCGATCCCGCTTTTTGAGATCATTACCAAAAACGGCGGTCGATATCTCAGTGTCATGGAGAGAGATGATCTTTGGCATATTTACATTACCCGCAGTCCCACACTCGCACTGGAGCACACCGATGTATAATGGTCTTTCCCTCGATCAAGCCCCTCCTCTTTCGGTGGTCATGCGCTTTTTTCTCACCGTTCCCCTCTTTGGGTTAGTCCTGTGCGCAATCATCTTTTTTAACCCTCACACGGTTCTAATCCCCAATCATCCCTTTTCTCTTGCAGCGATTCATCTGATGTTTTTAGGAATCATCACCATGAGTATGATCGGTGCCCTGTTTCAGATGCAGAGTGTTTTGGGGGGACGCCCTATCCCGTCGGCTCCAGGGAATGCTTTTTTGATTCATCTGTTTTTCGTGATCGGAATCCTCTCCCTGAGCGGAGCTTTTATCACTACCCTTCCTCTCCTCTTTGTGATTGCATCCCTCTTTTTGGGTGCCTCGATCCTCTATAGTGCGAATCTTATCCTTCCGCTTCTCTTTGGCGGAGTTACGCATGACACGCTTCGGGGGATGCGGCTAGCCCTCATCGCCCTCTCTCTTACCGCGATTTTAGGGATTATCATGGCGAGCGAATACGCTAACAGCGCGTTTAGCGCTTCCCACGATGCCCTCCGCAGTATCCACTACTCCTTCGGTCTGATCGGATGGGTCGGGGCCCTGATCATTGCGGTAGCGTTTCAAGTCGTCGAGATGTTTTACGTCACAACCGCGTACAGTTCATGGTGCAAACGAAATGCTTTTAAAGTGATTGCCGCTTCTTTGGTTTTAAAAACAATCTGGCTGATCGGAGCATTACCGTTTGTTTGGATGTTTGATCTCGTTATGGGGGCGTTATTGGTCGGGTTTATCGTTACTACGGTAAAACGGCTCAAAGAGCGCAAACGCCGTGTTAGTGATGTGAGTATTTTGTTTTGGGGATTTGGAATGGCTTTGCTTATGATTTCCATTATCGCATACGCTCTATTTTCCTACAACGACTACCCGCCGTTTCAAAGTATGGCCTTAATCTCTTTTGCCCTGTTTGCATTATCAATCATATTGGCAATGATGGGGAAAATCGTCCCTTTTTTGGTGTGGTTCCACCTCAGTTCATCCGGATACATGGATGCTCCGATTATGTCGAATATTATCCCTCACTCTCGTGCCAAAGGGTTATTTTGGCTCTTTGGATTGACGGCTGTTCTCACTTTAAGCGGCGTATTTTTCCCTGAGTTACTAAGACTTAGCGCCTTTAGCGGAGCCACTATGTTCATACTGCTGCTAATCAATCAGACCAAAGCGCTGCGGCTCTACCGCCATACCCTCATTCACGGAACACGCTTCGAGCAGATATAACTTAGCGAGATTGCAAAATTTTCAAGTGCTTATCGCTATAATCAATCAACGTTCATAAAGGGATGATGATATGGAGCCGCTATTTATTCAAAACAGTATTCTCTCGCTTGTCTTGGGCTTTGTGATCGGCTTACAACGTGAAATGCACACCATCTATTCGAACAAAACCCAAGATTTCGGAGGAGCCAGAACCTTTTCGATGATCTCTCTTTTTGGGTATTTATCGGCGTGGTTTAGTACCTTTTTTCCCTACTTTTTTTTGATTGCCGCAGTGCTGATGGGATTATTGCTCATCGCTGCGTATATCGTCAATAGTGTCTCCATCGCCGAAAAAGGGGCGACAACCGAGTTCGCGGCCCTCGTCACATTTGTCATCGGTGGGATGTTAAACTACTCCCTCCCCATCTTTTCCGTCTTTATCACGATTATTGTCCTCTTTGTCCTCAACATTAAAGATACCGTCCGAGAGTATGAGCAAACCATCACCAAAAAAGACCTCAGTGCCGCTATTTTATTTATGATTATGACCTTTGTCATTCTCCCGGTTTTACCCGATAAAACCATCGATCCTATGGGACTGGTGAATCTCTACCGTATCTGGATTATGGTCGTTTTGGTGGCAGGAATCTCTTTTTTCGGCTACATTGCCATCCGTATTTTAGGCTCTACACACGGTATCGGTGTGGCTGGACTTTTTGGGGGATTGGTCTCATCAACCGCTGTGGCGATGAGTATGGCACGACGCGTCCATGAAAACGGTTTTTTAGCCAAAAATCTGGCACTAGGTATCGCTCTGGCTTCCTCCATGATGCTTATTCGCGCCGGCATAGAGATGTGGGTCATTAATCCCGGTATCACCCGTCTCTTTATCATCCCCATTGTGGTAGGTTCACTCTTTGGATACGGATATATCGCGATGCTCTATTTCACTTCGAAACGAGAGAATATCCCTCAAAACATCGAATTTAAAAACCCGTTTGATCTCAAAGAAGCACTGGTAATGGGACTGATTTTTGGTGCAACGCTCGCTTTGATCACACTCTCGAACCGCTACATCGGGGATATGGGGGTCTATGCGGTCGCTCTGGTCTCAGGAATCGCCGATGTCGACGCCATTATTCTCTCCCTCTCTTCATTGGCCAAAAACGGTCTCAACCCCACTACCGCTCAATACGCTATTCTCATCGCTATTATCAGCAATACGTTCGCCAAAGCGGCTCTTGTCCTCTTTTTTGGAAAAATGCCCCTCTTTCGATTCGTATTGATGTACTATCTCATATCGATCGGTGCATTTACGATAACAGCGCTGATAATGCTATAGATAAAGAAAAATATGATTTGATTAATAGAAAGAGTATGGGTACAGAAAGAAAAATCGTCTTTTGGAAGTCCGTAAATAGGGGTTTCATAGGGGTATGGCGGACAGCTAGGGGTTCGAACCCTAGATAGGTTGCCCTATACACGCGTTCCAGGCGTGCGCCTTCGACCACTCGGCCAGCTGTCCAGTTAAATGGAAGAGCGAAATTATACCCAAGTGTGCTTTGGGTTAGCCTTAATAGCCAAACTTCTTCGTTGGCGATTTTTTGCGTGCTTGCTCTTTATTCCAACGATTGTTGATATGTTTGATCCATACGACAAAAATACCAATCAAAAGCAAGGCGGCACATACCTCATATCCGATTGCCCAGATAACAAAGAAAGAGGCTAATTCAAACTGTAAAAAATACTCATAGCTCGCTTCCGCGACAAATAAAAATAAGAATAACAACCCCATCAGATACGGGAGTATCAGAATATAAAGGGCTAAGACGATTCCCTCATACCCCTCCGGCGAAAAAACAAAATCACGGTAATCGAGCGACTTTTGAAAAAAGTCATCTTCCATTTTACGACGGGATTTGAGGTTTTGGTTCTGATACTCTCGAGCGCTGTTTCGGGCGCTGTCTGAGATCAATGCCGACTGTATCCGTTTCTCTTTATTTGTACTCATAACTGACTACCTTAAACGCGTGATGATAAATTATATCTTGTTTTATAAAAAATGTTGATTGATTGGCAAAAGAATTCTATAATATTAATAAATTATAGATAACCGAAACACGAAGGAGATGCATTTCGGTCAAACTATCGAAGGAGAATCGAATCACCATTGTAGAAAAGAAGTGTTAATTTTGTGTAAAAAAAATATTATTTTTGAATGACCATTAGGTTGATATAATGCCATGACTCTATAAAAAGGCTTTTTGTGCTCCCAAATCAACGTTTTTACTCCATCAGTGACGATTTTCGCTCCCCTTATGCCCGTGATCGCGATCGTATTATCCATTCAGGGAGTTTTCGACGACTTGAGTACAAAACACAGGTCTTTTTGAACTCTCAGGGGGATTTTTTTCGTACCCGTCTCACCCACAGCATCGAAGTGAGCCAAATTGCCCGCTCTATCGCATCGCATTTAGGGCTGGAGGAATCGCTCGCTGAGAGTATTGCTCTCTCGCATGATTTGGGACATACCCCTTTCGGACACATCGGCGGAGATACTCTCGATGTGTGTTTACGCGAACGTGGATTTAAGTGTGGATTTGAGCACAATTTCCAGAGCTTTCGGGTCGTAACCAAACTCGAACAGCGCTATAAAGCATTTTTAGGCCTCAACCTCACCTACGCGACATTGGAGGGGATTTTAAAACACTCCTACCCTTATAACAAACCATTTTTGCCCAATGAAATCAGGGAATCCTTTGCTCTCGACACCCACCCCAGCATCGAAGCAATGATTGTCGACCGTGCCGATGAAATCGCTTACATCAGTCACGATATCGATGATGGAGTCGCATCAGGACTTATCAGCTTTGAAACCCTGCGTTCCAGCGAACTGATACAAACCATTTTAGAAAAAGTATACGATGAAGGTATCCACGAAGACGAGGACGAAATGTTCCGCTACCGTTTCAGCTCCCATCTTATCAACCATTTAGTCTATTCACTCCTCGAATATTCCCGAGACAAAATCGATAACACCCGTGTGTTAGCTTCGGTCATACCCGCATCCGAGCCGATTGTTATCGGATTTGAGCCGGAGTTGGAGACGCAGATCAAAAAACTCAAAAAGCTTCTTTATCAAGAACTCTATCAACACAAACACATTATGCGCAAAATGTTTGCCGGAAAACAGGCGATTATAGGATTATTTAATGCATTGATGGAAGAACCGAAGATGCTGCCACGCTATTACCTCGAACAGTGTGATCGGCGCAATCCGCACCGTGTTATCAGCGACTATATCGCCAGTATGTCCGATCGATACGCTATGGAACTGTATAACGAACTGTATGGGAGGGAGGGGTAATTTTGAATAAAATAGCAATTATCGGTGGCGGTGCAAGCGGACTTATGGCGGCACTCTTTGCAGCGCGTACAGGTGCGGATGTCACGATTTACGAACATAACGCCTCCGTCGGTAAAAAGATATTAGCCTCCGGTAACGGACGGTGCAATATCATCAATACGACTGCAACTCACGATGACTACGCAGGAAATGACCCCCATTTTGTCACTTATGCACTCAAACAACTCTCATTCGGCTATTTTGAAAAGTTCTGTAACTCTATCGGGTTGATTCTCGACATCAAAGAAGATGGCAGATGCTATCCTCTCTCCAATGAGGCGAAATCGGTATTGATTGCCCTCAAAAGTGCCGTAAGCGAAGCGGGGGTCAACATCATCACCGATTCACACGTAAGTAGTGTCACAAAAAAAGAGAACCGTTTTATCATCGAAACCCCTTCGGGTAAAAATCACTTTGACAAAGTATTGATTGCAACCGGAAGCGAAGCCGCGCCCCAACTCGGTGCGACAAACGACGGTTATACTTTCGCCCGCTCCTTTGGACATGAGATCATCCCGACCTATCCCAGCCTCGTGCAGCTGCATCTAAACTCCAAAAATCACCCCAAGATGGCAGGAGTCAAAACACTCGCCGAAGTGACTTTGCTTATTGATGGAAAAAGTAACACAAAAGTAACAGGGGATATCCTCTTTGCGGCGTACGGTATCTCAGGACTAGCGATCCTCGATATTAGTCAAAGAGCCTCATACGCTCTTCTCAATAAACAACGCGTTAGTATCTCCCTCAATCTCCTCCCTCGTTATGATAGAGTAGCGCTTGTGAGTGTCATCGAAAAACTATTCGCTTCTGTCCCTAAACACACCGTGCATACCGCTCTGTGCGGAGTGATCCCTGCGAAAATAGCAACCTACCTCCTCGAAGACGCCGCTATAGCGCTCTCTGCGAGCGTATCCACCCTAACCCCCAAAGAGATCAAAAAACTCGCTCAACTGATCGGTGAATGGAAATTTGACGTTACCGATACCCACGGATTCAAACACGCCGAAGTAAGCGGCGGCGGCGTCAGTACGGCACAGATTAATAACAAAACGATGGAATCAAAATTGATAGAAGGACTTTATTTTTCGGGTGAAGTTCTGGATATTGTAGGGAAGCGTGGGGGATATAATTTTAACTTTGCATGGGCCAGCGGTATGATCGCCGGCAAGGAGATGGCTAAAAAGTAAAGATTACTTCTTAGCTCCGTAACGTTTACGATCACTAGGATCCAACCAACGTTTACGGATACGGATACTAATCGGAGTAACTTCGAGAAGTTCATCGTCTTCGATCCACTCTAGTGCACGCTCAAGGTTCATATCACGTGGTGGAACGAGTTTGATCGCTTCGTCTGCACCTGATGAACGTACGTTTGATTGTGCTTTACCTTTGATCGGGTTAACGTCAAGGTCGTTTGAACGACTGTGCTCACCGATGATCATACCTTTGTACACTTTCGTTTGAGGCGCTGTGAAAAGAACACCGCGATCTTGAAGGTTGAACAATGAGTACGCCAACGCAACACCGTCTTCCATAGAGATCAATGCTCCGTACTGGCGGCTCTCAACGTTACCGGTATAAGGACGGAATTCAAGGAACGAGTGATTCATTACACCCTCACCTTTGGTATCCGTCAAAAATTGACCACGGAAACCGATCAAACCACGTGCAGGAATTTCGAACTCTACGCGGGTAAAGCCCTCACCCATCGGTACCATCGCTTTCATTTCCGCTTTACGGCGGCCAAGACGCTCGATGATCGTACCTGCATTGTCTGCCGGAAGGTCAACAACAAGGTGCTCGAACGGTTCACATTTGACCCCTTCGATCTCTTTTACGATAACTTCAGGACGTCCGATACCGAACTCAAATCCTTCACGACGCATATTTTCAGCAAGAATCGTGATTTGAAGCTCACCACGACCGGAAACGATAAATTTACCTTCTCCAACCGTTTCGTAACGCATCGCTACGTTGGTGTTCATCTCAGAATCAAGACGCTCACGGATTTTGTTTGCGGTAACGTGTTTACCCTCTTGACCTGCAAGTGGAGAATCATTAACCGAGAAAACAACGGTCAATGTAGGCTCTTCAATGTGCATAGGGTCAAGTGGCATAGGGTTTGCTGGATCACAGATAGTATCCCCAACATCTACCGTTTCGATACCGGCAACGGCAACGATATCACCCGCTTCCGCTTCTTGGATTTCCATACGGTTCAATCCGAGGAATCCGATCAATTTAGAAATTTTACCTTTGACCATTTCACCGTCAGCTTTTGCAAGGAGGATGTTATCCCCTTTTGCAATTTTACCGTTGAAGATACGGGCAATACCGATTTTACCGACATAGTTATCGTAGTCAAGGGTGAAAACTTGCAACTGAGTCGAGTTTTCTGCATCACCGGTAGGCTCAGGTACTTTGTCCAAGATCGTATCAAACAAACATTTGAAATCGCCATCAGGCTCAGACATGTCCATTTTCGCGATACCATCACGCGCCGCAGCATAAACGATCGGGAAATCGAGTTGATCTTCCGTCGCATCCATCGCTACGAAGAGGTCGAATACTTCATCTACTACACGCTCAGGGTCAGCGGATGGTTTATCGATTTTGTTGATAACAACGATTGGCTTGATCCCAAGGGCAAGCATTTTCTTAACAACGAATTTCGTTTGAGGCATAACACCCTCATACGCATCGACGAGAATCAACGCTCCGTCAACCATTTTCAAAACACGCTCAACCTCACCGCCGAAGTCGGCGTGGCCCGGAGTGTCGATAATGTTAATCTTGTGATCGCCGTAGCGAACCGCAGTGTTTTTAGAGAGAATGGTGATCCCGCGCTCTTTTTCAAGGGCGTTAGAGTCCATCGCTCTTTCATTCACTTGTTCGTGGCTTCCATATGTACCAGATTGCTTGAGCAATCCGTCAACTAGAGTCGTTTTACCGTGGTCAACGTGCGCGATTACGGCGATATTACGAATTTTTTGCATTGCTGTCCTTCATGAATAGGGCAAAGATTTTCGCGGATTATATCTCACATAAGGTTAAGGTAGTGTTAAGGCATGAGAGTATTATTACAGAAAGATTACTTTTATGAAGTGGAATATTTTTTGCTTTAAGTTATCTACTTTAAACAAAAAGAGTGTCTAATGTACACTCACCTAAGGATCATCCATGATCATTCACAGCAAAGGGGACAAAGCGCAAAGCTCGCTCATCGATTTGTTGGGGGGGAATGCCAAAAAAACCTCTACGACGAAATCGAATGACTTGTTTTCAAAGCTTTTAAACTCGTTTGGAATGCAAGTCAAAGATAGTGAGATGAACATCACTGCTTCCAATGATTTCAAAACGGTTATCGACCCTAAAAATCTACCAACCAATCCTTCCGTAAAAAAGGATGACCTAAAACCTTCTCTCATTAAAGAGCTTCAGTCTTTATTAAGCGGAAGTGATGAAAAAGAATCGCTACTCGTTTCCAAAGAGCTCATAGGGACTCTCTCTAGTGATCAGGTACGTACTCTCATTTATCGGGCAAAAGAGTATCTTAAAAATGAGATTACTACCAAAGTTCCTGAGTATCAAGCGGAGACAAAGAGCCTGCCAAAAACCTTGTTAGGGCTCGTTCAATTGGCTGAAAAGATGGGGTTGGAACCTCAGAGCATCTCTTTATCTACCCTTATTAGTGATGAACAAGAGCGCTCTGCTTTTACCCCTGAGATCCTAACAAAACCTCTTTTAGAGACAAAAATGGTTGCAGCTTTACCGATAGCGGCTCCGGAAGAAACCACGTTTGAAGCAATTACGCAGCTGTTGCGTGAGATAAAAGGCAAAGAGCAAAAAAATACCGATAGACCTCTCACAGAACCTTTAGACGATAAAGAGACAAAGAAAACATCCGAATCTCAGCCGTTAAAAGCACTTCTGCAAAATATCGACAAACGGGAAACCATTGCACCGACTGTTGCAGCGGAAAAGACTCCGGTAACAGCCACGCCGGCAGCAACAGTTTTAGTCGCTCTAGCTACTTCACCCTCAGCAAACACTCCTGAAACCGAAAAAGCGGTTCAACATACGACCATCAATCCAAAAGCAGAGAGTTTACTCACTCTTTTACAAGGGAGCAATGAGTCCAACGACTCCAAGAGTGAAGGTTCCCATACCGTAAAAATCGAGGGAGACTCATCCAAAGCGATGCATGTTCCCAAAGCCGATTCAATCGAAGTGAAATCAAAAGAAGCGCAGCAGAGTATGCGTATTTTTGCCGGTGAGCTTAAAGAGGCCGTCCAAGAGTATAAACCGCCTTTTACCCGGCTAACCATGAAACTCAATCCCGAAAAGCTGGGAGAGGTCGAAGTAACGCTCGTTCAACGGGGCAATAATGTTCATGTCAATATCCAATCCAACAATACCTCCAGCATCGCTTTTTTAGCGCACAATGCGACGGAGCTTAAAGCCCAATTGGCACAATTGGGAATCACTAACGCTACGATGAACTTTATGTCCGGCGGAGAGAATCAACAACAAAGCAATGCTCAAAATCAACAGCATCAACAAGAGCAGCGTCAAAATGCTTTCCAATCGTATGAGTCGTTCGAAGAACTCACCCTGAACGAAGAGCAATTATCAGCTCTTGAAATCATCATTCCGCATTACGCGTAACCAGAGGAGACTATTATGGCTATCGACGCATACGGCAACACGCTAGGTGCTGCTTCAACAACAACGACCGCTTCTACAAGTACAACAAACCCTAACAGCGTTTTAGGAAAAGACGATTTTCTAAAGTTGCTCCTTTTGGAACTCAAATATCAAGATCCAACCGCACCAATGGACAGTGAGAAAATTTTGTCTCAAACTTCTCAACTCGCGGCACTTGAAGCATCTGAAAATACCAATAAAGCTCTTTCAGAGCTTGCCACTTCATTGAGCTCCTCTCTACAATACTCTGGTATTGCTGCAATCGGCAAAATCGCTGATACGGGGAGCAATGCTATCGTTTTGAGCAAAGGGGAGGATGTTGATTTTGAACTCTATTTCCCGGATGATGTCAGCACCGGCACTGTCAATATTTTAGACAAAAACGGTAATAAACTCCGCGCAATGAATATCGGAGCAACCGATGCAGGTATCGCTAAATACACCTGGGACGGAACCAATGACAGCGGCCTTACTCTCGATGAAGGAGTCTATTATGTCGAATCTGAATACACTAAAACAGATGGTACCACCGCTACGGCACGAGTAGGTTTATATCCAATCGAATCGATCAAATTTGACAGCGGTAAAACCTATGCCAAACTCGGATCAAGCTATATAGACTTTAGCACGATCAAAGAAGTGACAGGTAATTAATCATGACACAGGGATACTACGCAGGAATCATGGGGATACAAACCCATCAATATGGATTGGATGTCGTTGCGGACAATTTGGCCAATTCCGGTACTACTGCCTATAAAAGTACAACAACCGAATTTGCCGATCTATTTAGTAAAGTCATTAATTCTCACTCTTCAACACCTACAAGCGATGACATCGGTTATGGCGTTAAACTTCAGGCTACCAGCTTTCAGTTCGCACAGGGTGCGCTTATGCCTTCCGATCGTTATACTGATTTGGCACTTGAAGGGAATGGATGGTTTGGGGTTATGACCACCAATGACAAATATTACTATTCCCGCGATGGAAGTTTCTCTTTTGATACCTATCAGAAAAATGAAGGGGATGTAAACTCTTCCGCTGCACGTTTAGTTACCGCCGATGGTATGTTTGTTCGAGGGACAATGCTGAGCAATTTTGCCTACAACAGCGCATTTGATTATGGCGATACCGCCTCTAATGCAACTCCGGGAGCGTATGTTATCAGTAATCCTACCAGCGAAGCTGAATTGAGTACAGCCGGTGAACAAGGGATTCTAGAGTTTCCAACTCGTATAGCCTATCCGGTTGTTCCTACGACAGAAACAAGTTTTTTCGGGAATCTCGGTGTCGAAAATACCTCTCGCACCATCAGTGCCGATGTTGTCAGTGCCGCGAATGAGGTTAACCGTCTCAAACTCTCCTTTAGTATGAGTGCTACACAGCCCTCAGAAGGGGTTGCATGGGATGTTGTTGCCACCGTTACCTCAAATGATGGAAGTATTACTTACGATACCAAAAACGGGCAAGCGATTTTTGGTCAATCCGGAGCACTTTCGAGCTTTGACATCACATCGATGAACAACGACGGAACAGAGGTTTCCGTTGATTTGGGAACCGGTTACAGCGGTGTCATTTCGATTGACGGTGTTGGAACCAGCGGATCATCACGTTCCGACGGTGTTTCGGGGGGAACCCTTACCAAATACGGTATTAATCTTAACGGCGTTATCGTCGCTGATTTCTCGAACGGCCGTCAAAGCGCCATCGGAAGAGTTGCGGTCTTTCATTTTCAAAATGATCAAGGATTGAATCGTGAAGGGGGTACCTACTTTCAAGAGAGTTCCGATAGCGGGGAACCTATCTTTTGGACCGATGAAAACGGTAATGCCATCAATGGTGCACTGGTACGAAGCGGAAATCTTGAAGCCTCTAACGTCCGTGTCGATGTGGGTCTAACCGATATGATTATCATGCAGCGTGCCTATCAGGCCAACTCAAAAACCATTACGACCGTAGATGAGATGATCCAAAAAGCCCTCTCAATGCACCGTTAAAAATGGACCATTTTTTGCTTATGTATTTTACTTTGTCATAAAGGACATATTATGTTACGATCACTTTTCGCAGGTGTTACCGGATTGCAATCGCATCAGATCGCAATGGACGTTGAGTCTAATAATATTGCTAACGTTAATACCATCGGGTATAAATACTCTCGTGCAAACTTTTCGGATTTGTTGGCTCAAACCAATCAAATCGCGACGGCTCCGCAGGGAGAACTCGGTGGTAAAAATGCCGTTCAAATCGGTCTAGGGGCTTCGGTGACTTCGGTTACTCGTATCCATTCTCAAGGATCGATCCAAAATACCGATAAAAATACCGACGTTGCGATCCAAGGTGACG
Source organism: Candidatus Sulfuricurvum sp. RIFRC-1 (assembly GCF_000310245.1). NCBI lineage: Bacteria > Pseudomonadati > Campylobacterota > Epsilonproteobacteria > Campylobacterales > Sulfurimonadaceae > Sulfuricurvum > Candidatus Sulfuricurvum sp. RIFRC-1. The sequence continues at coordinate 51,270 of NC_020505.1, read as the reverse complement.
GCTTCTTTATCGTCAGCTCGGATGGGGGAAATACCTATAAATACTCTCGTTCCGGAGACTTTAAATTCGACGCATCGGGTAACTTCGTCGACAATAACGGCTTTATCGTCCAAGGATGGGTACGTGATGAAGATACCGGCCTCGTCGATTCAACCGCACCGATCGCCAACATCCAAATCCCGCCCGGACTTACAACTCCGGCAAATGCGAGTACACAGGTGGTTGTCAAAGCCAATCTCAGTTCCAGTGGAACGGTCGAACAATACAGCCCAACCTATACACTCGACTCAACCGCAGGGGTTGGAGCAAGTGAAACAACCGAAGATATGGGTGTTATGTTCAATGCCAGCGGCGAAGCATTCCAGTTAGCTGCCTCAACAACGGCAAGCCCATATACAGGACAAGGTATTGTTGTCTCATTTGACGGGGGAACTACTACCCAAAACTTTCGCTATACCAATGATGCGACCTTAGCCGGTACCACTGATGCAACGACAACGCCGGATACCTATTATTTCCAAACAACAGAAAATCTAAGAGCCGGGTTGCAAACTATGGCTGTAGCCCAATCAGCAGGTGCTACGGTTACGGTGAATGATCAGGGTAAGTTTATTGTCAGCAACACAGCTGGATCAGCAATAACCCTTTCTGTATCAGCGATTACCGATGTAAATACGGTTGAAAATACCCGTTTTACCCAAAATTTTGCCACTATGGCAGGTGCTTTACCGGTCGGAACATCGGTTAAACAATCGCAAGCGGTCAATGCGGCAACCCACTCAGCCAGTATCGACATTTATGATTCACTTGGGTCTAAACATACCGTTAAGATGGACTTCCGTAAACAAACGGTCAATACTATCAATGGTGTAACCGAATGGGGTTATACCATTACGGTTCCTCAGCCGGGTTCAATCGGCGGTATCGCTCCCAACCAAAATATTTTAGAGGGGGGAATTATCCAGTTTGGAAGTAACGGGGAACTTGCCGGCTATAATCTTCCAAGTATCGATTTTTCCCCAAATAACGGTGCGGCGCCCAACCAAGCAGTTGCACTAGATTTTGGATCAATCGGTGCATTCGACGGTATTACCAGTTTTGATAATGACTCTGCTACCAGCGGTATCTCTCAAGACGGTTTCCCGGGCGGGGATTTGGTCGGTATCCGAATTGACCAAAGCGGTACGTTAGTCGGATCTTTCTCAAACGGACGTTCATTTGGTTTGGCACAAATCGGAATGGCGAAGTTCTCGAATAACGAAGGGTTAGTAAGCGATGGCGGAAACGTTTATCTGCAATCAGCCAACTCCGGCGATCCGATTATCGGTACGGCGGCAACGGCAGGACGAGGATTTATGCAATCTTCGGCACTCGAAGCATCCAACGTCGATTTATCTAAATCACTAACCAACCTTATCATTATCCAGCGCGGTTATCAAGCTAACGGTAAAACGATTACCACCTCTGATACCCTTCTCGAAACCCTTATCGGGCTCAAACGTTAACACGCATAGCGTGTTAACCAATCTCTTAATCATCATCTATTTGTTTTTTTTGTTTTAGAATTGTTTGTCGGGAGTATAGAGGCTCGACGAGTAAGGAGTCTCGCCGAGGCTTTGAAACTTAAGGAGTGAGTGATGAATGAAAAAAATCTCTATTGACTTGCTGCTGTCAATCGGGATAAAAGAATTATGAACCAAATTGGTAAACGAATGGTAATAACGTTATAATTGCGTTATGAGATGGCGCACCCTTAAAACTAAAAAACAATCTTATCCGCAACTGCAAAAAGCAAAAACACTGTTTGCCCCTTTTTGGCCTCGTGCAGCTGGATTTGTGACCGATATCTTTATGATCGGCTTACCGATCTCCCTCCTCACTATGGCGATTTTCGGATACGATCAGATGCACACTGCCAGCGGTTTGGACGTATTGGTTCATGACCCAAAAGCGCAGAGCAATCCTCCAAATCCCATCGCTTCCATCACCCAGATAAGCTTATTTCTGATTACCTACGTTTGGCTTTGGCATGTCAGCGGTCAAACACCGGGGAAAAAGCTCTCCCGTATCCGAGTTGTCGATGCACAAACACTCCAAAATGCCTCTATAGGGAAGCTAACACTCCGTTTTATCGGTTATTTTATCTCCCTTATCACCCTGATCGGATTTTTTATCGGTCTCTTTCGTAAAGACAAGCGCGCCCTTCATGATCTTCTAAGCGGCACTGCCGTAATACGTGTCCCCTAACGTGGCTGTTTTAATTTCCTCTTTTTATTTTTTCTATTTTGCCCTGATCGGGGTGCACATTATTTTCATCCCAAAAATCCTCTCTGAGGTTGGATATGATCCGCTCCAAATCGGAATTATTTTTGCCTCGGCACCCCTTGTCCGCTTTGCTCTGCCGTTTTTATTTTTAAAAGGGTTTCGACTGGATCAAAAAACGTTTTTTACCGCACTCCTGCTGATGGGACTTAGTGCGGTTGGTTTTTATCCTACTCTGGAGCATTTCTGGCCTCTGCTGCTTGTTAACATCTCCTTTGGTATCGGTATCGCCCTCATCCTCCCCTACATCGAAGTCATCGCGCTGGAACATATCGGACGAGAGCGTTATGGCCGTATTCGCCTTTTTGGCTCACTGGGATTTATCGCTGTTTCACTCGTGCTGGTTAAATTTCTGAGCACTCCGTATGTAGGGATCAGCTTTTTAATCGCAATGGCCCTTATTACACTGATATACGGAGCACTGATCGGAAGAACTCAGCACGGAACAACGTCAAGTGAATGCGGGGAAAAGGACGATCTTTGCCTCTTCTCAATACGTGAGCATATACCGCTGTGGATCGGGTTTTTCCTGATGCAGGTGAGCTTTGGTCCTTTTTACAATTTTTTTACCATCTATACAACCGATCACGGTATCTCTTTGGAAACTACCGTATGGTTGTGGAGCTTTGGAGTTATCGCAGAGATTTTGATGTTCTATTTTCAAGGGCCGTTATTGCGGGGAAATTTACAAAAGATTCTCGTGATCACCGCATTTATGACCGCACTGCGATGGATGATTGTCGCACTGTTCCCTGACACCACGACACTCTTATTTGCGGCTCAAAGTCTCCATGCCTTTAGTTTTGCCCTGTTCCATACGGCCGCAATCGCAATGCTTTTTGAACTCTATCATGCACGCCGGCTGTCTCAACAGTTTTTCTTTGGAATTTCGTATGGTCTTGGGGGATTTATCGGGGCTATCGGAGCAGGGGCACTTTATCAGTATACCCCGAAATGGTTGTTTGTAGGGGGAGCAATTGCCGCATTGGGCGCAGCCGTTGCGTTCAAAATCGCTAGAAAGAGAACTGACGCTTAATCAGTTATCCCTTTTTTTAAGGTGCAAATCCATTTGCGGAAACGGAACGGTAATGTGGTGCTTATCAAATTCAAGCTTTACCGATTCAGTGATTTCGAACGATACATTCCAATAATCCTCTACGATTACCCACGGGCGGACAATCAACTGTACCCCATCCCGTTCCAAAGCACCCACGGCCACAATCGGTTCCGGCTCTTTGAGTACCTTTTCGTGCGATTGAAGGACGTTCATGACCACTTCTTTCGCCACCCTCAAATCATCTTTATAATCGATTACAAATGTCATATCGATCCGGCGGGTTTGATTTCCGGTGTAGTTTATAATGTTACCGGCGATCAATGCCCCATTGGGGATAATGATGGAGCGGTTATCCGTCGTTGTAAGGGTCGTCGAGAAAAGATTAATCGATTTAACATTACCCATAACCCCTGATGCTTCGATAAAATCTCCCACTTTAAACGGACGAAAAAAGATAATAAGAACTGCCGCCCCGACATTGGCAAGGGTATCTTTTAGTGCCAAACCGATTGCTAAACCTGCGGCACCAAAAATGGCCATAAACGAGGTCGTCTCAACCCCGACGTTGCTGATGGCAGCAACAATGATCATAATGATCAAAACGACATAAAGGGCATTGCTTGCAAAGGAGATCAATGTCGGATCGACTCCGGCACGCTCCATACCTCGCCGCATCAACGCGATAATTTTACGAGCTACCCATTTTCCGATAAAGAAAATGAGGAGCGCACCGAGGATTTTCAACCCGTACTCGGTTGAATATTCTAATACGATATCACTGTAGTGAGCCACTTTGTCTTCTACGTGTTCAATCTTGCTTAGCATGTGATGATTCCTTAGCGGTATTCAACGATCTGTTTGATGCTTAATCGTTTTTGCTCACTTTGAGCTTTAACACGATATCCAAACGCGCAGATAACGGCTACGCTGTGACCATATTCCAGATCCAGAATCGCTTCGACTTCCTCTTTCTCAAAACCCTCGATTGGACAACTGTCGATCTCTAGTGTTGCCGCATAGGTCATCATGTTCGCCATCGCGATGTAACACTGTTTTGCCGTCCAGTTCTCCAACAGCACTTCATCCTCCTCAATGGGTTCTAAATAGTTTTTATAGACCTCCATGTAGGTATCGACCGCTTCGGGAGAGAGACCTCGACGTTCAAACATTTTACGGACATAAGGCGTAGCGCTGCGAACCGTATCATTATCGGTGGTAAACACCACAAGTTCGGAACATTCGGTAATCTGATTTTGATTCCAACAGGCACTTTTAAGTGCTTTGCGCAGATTCGGATTGCGTACCACAATCACTCTCCACGGCTCCATCCCGAATGATGAGGGGGAGGAACGCACCACCTCCAGCATCGATTCAAACTGCTCGGCCGGAATCTGTTTTTCAGCATCAAATACTTTACACGCATGACGAAATGCCATCGCATTTAAAAATTCAGACATAATGCCCCTTTGTAGTTTCAATAAGTTCTCTTATTCTAACGTAGAGTTGTTTATGGGGAGTCATAAGATTCTCCAAAAGAGGGGAATATTTGAGATAGGTTTGCCATGCAACTTCTGCGGGGTTTGGACGTCCCCGTTTAATAAGTTCAAAACAGACCGCCGCATTGATAAACCCTTTCCAGAGCTTTACCTCATCGTCATCTTCAAAACGGCGCGGATACCATAGGTGTTCCAAATCCGCATGGGCATCGTAAAAACGCTCCTCCCTCATCGAACACTCATACGCGGCAAATGCGGTGGTTATACTCTCAAATTCTTGCGCCAATACCCTCGCCCTCCTCGTAAACTGATACACACATGATTCGGAAATTTGGATCGAAACTCATGCAACCGCTCTTTAGAGGATTTGCCACTGTCGCAGTAGAAAACAAATACGCTCCCCTCCGACTCCGATTTCAGCAGCGGCGGAGCATAAAGAGTGGTTTCTATCCCATCGATAGGATTGAGAATCGTATCGATCAACAGTACTTTGATCCCTTCTGCCTCTAACGCCTTTTTGTTCCGTAAAAATTCTTCTTGCGTCCATTCATCGACACTTAAATCGACCATTGTCTCGTCCCGTCTATTATTTTATGAGAGTTTATCAAAGCAATAAATGCTTTAGCCTTAGGATTTTAGGCTACACTTACACTATGGCAAAGAAAAAGAAAAAAATGATCAAACTTAACCAATCCATCCGCCATTTTTTCGGCGATGAAGGGTTCGATGAGGGGATAGAGAGAGTTCCGACCGAGGCACTTATCGCCCTCGCCCATACGCTGGGTATCTTTAACGGCACAACCGATAAAACAGGCTTAATTAAAACTTTCCGCCGTTTATGGTCAGAAGGGGAAAGCGACAACCGCGAAATGATCGTCGCTTTTTTCAAACAAGAGGGGAAAATTTACCCCAATCCAAAACCCAAAGAGAAGCCGCATGAGAGAGAAGAAAAGATCGATGAACTTCTCGAAGCATTTGAGCTGAGCGACGCTGAGCGACGCGATCTTCATGCCTCGTTTATCGATATACGTACCCGCAAAATCACCCCGGATAAAATCGCCTCCAAGTTAGAGCATATCCGCTACACCCGAAAACGGGAATCCCTTGAAAAAGCGGTAGAAGGGAAATTCAATTTTGACGATTCGCTAGAGTATTACGCTCCGATCACCTACCGACTCGACGGTGAGAGTTTTACCAAAATCCATGTCCTTAAAACAGCGCCGTTGAATGAAAAACGGCTCCATGAAGAGGCTTTGGAGATCTTGGCCCCTGAGATCACTGAACTTAAAAATGGACTAACACAACAAAAACAGGCCCAAACGGATCTGTTTTTATCCTCCCTTAACCTCACGGCTCACCGTTATCTTAGCCGTGAGCAGATTATTGCTTCGCTCAAAAGTGCACCCCCTTCGACCCAAACCTACGGTTCACTCAACATCGATATTTTACGAGATGTTTTGGCACGCCATCTGCATACTCCACTCACATCGATTACCTCCGATGATCTGATCATCGAAATAGATAAACAGCTTCCGCTTCCACATCGTGCACAGGCGCTTAAATATACGCTGTCCCTCCATCTGGATGCAAATGAGCTGAGCCGACAAATCTGGAACGAAGAAGAGCTCACCATCACCACAATGGTAGAAGAACAAAGCATCCACGAAGAGAGAGCCTTTTTAAATGAGTTAGAGCATTTGATGAATGAGTGCCGAGAACGCTCCAAACTTTTGGAAATGAACGAAGAGTCACTTTATGCTATCGTATATGAGTTACTTCTGCCCTATCTTACCCTTACACCCCACATCAGTTCTAAAACGTCACGGCGGGTATTGTTTTCCTACGATCAACGAATCGCGAGTGAACTGCTCAAACGTCAGCGCCAAGCATTGTTAGCGCGAACCGTACGCGATTTTAAAAATCTTTTTCCCCTCGCTCGCTCACTCCGCCGCCGTCTCATTTTTAACACGGGTCCCACAAACAGCGGTAAAACCTATACGGCATTTCAACAGCTCAAAAAAGCAGGGACAGGATACTATCTCGCACCTCTGCGTTTGTTAGCATTGGAGGGGTACGAGACTCTTCGGGATGAGGGTGTCAGCGCGTCGCTCATCACCGGAGAAGAACAGCTCCTGGATGAAGATGCGACCCATATCAGCTCCACCATCGAAATGTTAAGCTTCGAGGTTGAGGTCGATTGCTGTGTCATCGATGAGGTACAGATGATCGACGATCGAGACCGTGGATGGGCCTGGGCAAATGCCATTATCGGCGCTCCGGCTAAAACGGTCATTATGACGGGTTCACCCAATGCCCGTGAAGCTGTTATCGCGTTAGCCGAATATTTGGGTGAACCGCTTGAGATTGTTGAGTTTGAGCGGAAAAACCCTCTCGAACTCCTCAAATCTGCTACCCCTATCGACGCAATCGAACCTAAAACAGCTGTTATCGCCTTTACCCGTTCCAATGCCCTGCGGCTCAAACAACAACTCTCCAAAACGTACCGTACCAGCGTCATCTATGGGAATCTCAGTCCTGAAGTACGCCGCGAGGAAGCGCGCCGTTTCCGTGAAGGGGAGACCGATATCCTCGTTGCGACCGACGCCATCAGCATGGGATTAAACCTTCCCATTAAAACGCTCCTTTTCTCTAAAGCCGATAAATTTGACGGGCAAAACCAACGAAACCTCACTTCAACCGAAGTACGGCAAATTTCAGGTCGGGCAGGACGGTACGGGCTAAGTGAAAAAGGGTATGTCGGAGCGCTCACCAACGATGTCCTTAAAACCGTTTCGACCCTGTTTACCAAAAACATCGAACCTATTACTCTGCCGTTTAACGTTATGGCAAACTTCGATCACATTATGCTCGTCTCGAATATTTTAGAGGAGAGATCCCTTTCCAACATCGTCGATTTTTTTGTCCAAAACATGAAATTTGAAGGACCGTTCCGTGCCGCAAACCTCGAATCGATGCAGGAGGCCTCGGCTATCGTCGATCGATATGATTTGGACATGCGTACCAAATACACCCTCGCTACCGCACCGTTATCGACCTCATCTCCACTGGTGATGGCGGCATTCGAGCGTTACGTGAGGGCTCTGGAGCAAAAAAAACCGATCGCCTACATTCCTCCGCAGCGTTTGGGGAATCATGCCCTCTCCATGGAGGAGCTTCAGGAGGCAGAAGACCGAATCAAAGAGATCAGTCTCTATTTATGGCTGTCGTATCGGATGGGAGAGTTTTTCGTAGATGCGGAAAAAGCGCGAACATTTCGGGGAGAGCTGAACCGATTTATCGAAAACTCACTCCAACAAAGCCATTTTGTACCGCGATGCAAAACATGCGGAAAACCGTTAGCGCCAAATGCAGAATTTGCCATCTGCCAAAGTTGTTTTAACAACCTCAACCGCTCCAAAGCACGGCAATCGCCCCCGTCCAACTTTCACCCAAGAGAGAAAAAGCGCTCCTACAGAGGCTGATCTCTCCGCTGCATTTGGATAAATGAATCCACCATATGTATATCCAAATGATTTTTCATCGTCTCTTTCATCAAATAAAGAGCATCGTACGAACTTAATCTCTCTTTATAAGGCCGTTTTGTCGATAAGGCATCAAACACATCACAAACCCCTATAATACGGGCAAAAAGGGTAATTTTACTCTCTGATAAGCCATCAGGGTATCCGCTTCCGTCGAGTTTTTCATGATGATGACGGATTCCATCGAGAACAAGGGTATCCTTAATACCGATTTTCAAAGCAATCGCATAACCATAAGCAGGATGATGTTTCATTTGCTCATACTCATCATGGGTCAATATCCCTTTTTTGTTAGTAATGGCACGATCCACTTTACTTTTCCCTAAATCATGCAACAATGCCGACATACCGAGTTCTTCGAGCATATGAGCGTTCAACCCCAGATATGAGCCTAAACTCAAGGCATACACACAAACATTGATCGAATGGGTATGGGTGTAATAATCATACGCCGTAATCTTAATCAACGATTCAATCGCATGCTTGTCGCTGAAAATTGTCTCTACAAAAACATTAACCACTTTTCTTGATTTGGGTACATTTTCCAACGCTTCAGGATTATCAAACATCTCATCCAAGATGATGGATGCCTGCCGATAAATCACAGCTGCTTTTTTCGTGATAGCAATATGGCTGTTTTGAGCTACGGTTTGAACAATAATATCGATAAATTTATTGTATATCGGGAGATCTTCTTCTCGGATATAAAGAACGTGTGTCTGATCGATCCTCGCTTTAGTCTCCTTATCAAGCGGCTCATTTTTGCCTAAAAGAAGCTCCTTTTCCTCACGATCCCCTACCGCGACGTACAAATCGCACTCCAACATATCCCCAACATCCAAAATCCATTTTTCGATCTGAACGTATCGCTGCATTTCGGTTGAGGGAATAGCATGCTGAATACGAATCTGTTTCATCATTACATCTTATTAAAGTAAATCGGTATAATCGTATTGAGAAGGGTTCAAAAAAATCTTCCCGTCTCTCAGGCTTAAACGTTTATCCCCATTCTCTACTGCCGATCCAAAACGACTTTTAACCCTTTTTTTCTCTTTGTCTTTGATCCGTTTGAGTTTTAAAAATGATTTGAGAGAAATCCATTCATCGATCTCTGTATCAACTACATCAGCATTAATGGCATCTGCTTCTTGCATTATTGCTTCTTCATTGGCATGAGAGAGAAATTTCGTGGCAACAACGTGTAAAACACTGCGCAACTGAGCATCTCGCTCTTTATAAATCTGTTCGACTTTAACCCTCTCATCGATTAACATCTGCTCTCGCTGGTCACGTAAACGGGTCGTCTCTTTTTCGAGGACGTCCACTTTTTCACGGAGCCGCTCATTCTCCTGCTCAATGTAGTGGGTATAACGGTTATCGCTTGCAACATTAGTCGCTGGGCTAGCTTTTGCTGACTCAACGGCAACGTATTTAACCCCATTCTCAACAATGCAATTTAAACTTCCGCGACGAATCCGGTTATGAATGGCCTCTTTGGAAACATTAAAATATTCTGCGGCATCTGCAATGGTCATCTTCTTCATTTTTGTCCTTGTTTATTTAACATACGGATAAACGCATCCACCATATTCATATCCAAATGTCCGACCATCTGCTGCTTCATCAACGAAAGCGATTCAAAAGAGCTCATCGGATCTTTATAAGAGCGTTTGGTAGAGAGAGCGTCAAACACATCACAAACACCAATAATACGAGCGAATTGACTGATTTTATCCCCCTTAAGATTATCGGGATAACCGCCCCCTTCTATCTTCTCATGATGATGTCGGATAGCGGTCAAAATCCGCTCATCGATAAGATTTAACTTCAATGCTAGTTCATGCCCAAAGGCAGGATGATGTTTCATCTGGGCGAACTCTTCATCCGTGAGCTTCCCATTTTTATTGATAATCTCATAATCGATTTTACTTTTCCCCAAATCATGCAAAATCGCCGCCATTCCCAACACTTCCAGATCTTTCCCATCGATCCCGAGAAAGGAGCCTAAACTAAGGGTGTAAATACTCACATTAATCGAGTGGGTATGCGTGTAATAATCGTGTGCCGTAATCTTCATCAGCGACTCAACCGCACAGCGGTCGCGCAAAATAATATCAATGAAATTATTGACAATCGGCTGCGCATTTTTAACATTTTCGAGAGATTCGGGATTTTTAAACATCAAATCCATCGATTCAGATGCTTTTTCGTAGACTAAACGGGCTTTTTGTTCGGTGGGTATATCACTATTTTTTGCGATACTTTGCAAATGCCGCTCTACGTAGGCTTTATAGCGGGCTTCATCTTCTTCAGAAACATATACCGACTCAATTTCGCGGAGTTTTACTTTTGCATTGCCATCGACTGCGGTATCGCTTTGCAAAAAGAGACTCATTGCCGTTTTGGCCTCATTGGTCAAAAAAAGGTTAAAATCGAGTTGAGACCCCTCCGTTATGAGTCGTTTATCAATCGCTTTATACCGTTTTTTGTTCATCAGAATATCTTAGCGAAAATTTTCAAATACGAGCGGAGCATCCCACTCCTGAGCTTTGATGTGCGCCATAATCTTTTGAAGTTCATCAATCTGTTTGGATTTCACACGTATGTAATCGCCCTCGATCGCCGCGCTTGCTTTTGTTTTGAGGTTTTTAATCTCTGCCATAATCTTTTTGGCTTCTTTGGACTCGATGCTGTCCACGATTTTATAAGTCGCTTTTCGCGCTCCCCCGCTTGCATCTTCGGTTTTCAATTCTTCCAATGCCTTGGAAGAGAGCCCCCGTTTAATAAGTCGTGCGATGACAATATCTTTGAGTGCGTCGAGCTTGTTATCGCTGGAAGCGAGGAGAATGAGCTGTTTCTCTTTTTCACGGTAATTGATTTCGTAGGTAATCCCTTTGAAGTCATAACGACCGATTGCCTCTTTTTCAGCTTGGGCAATCGCATCTTTGAAAGCTTGAAGATCAATTTTTGCGGAGATGTCGAGAGAGTGTTCTGATGCCATTGTATCTATCCTGTACAAACTTTATATTTATAACAGTTAGTATAACACACCAAAACCTTAATGTTTTAAAATCGCAAGCGATTTTCAGAGAAACATTTTTGCTAAAAACAAAAAGCGGTTCCCTTGTTTTGAGCCTACTGCTGAAGTAAACTCAGCGTTAGCGTAGCGCATTGGAGCTTTGCTTCGATGGCGTTTAAAATAATAGTATTAAAAATTCCATCCTCCCAAATCAAAACCTCCCCCAAAATTCATCGTCGGATCAGGATACCCCATCATACCGCTTTTGGTTCGTAACATTCGGATATCCTGTGCAGGTGCGATGTTCTGCGGACAAACAGGAACACATGCTCCACAGAGAGTACAATCCCAAATCCCGTTGGTTTGGATCGCCGCAATTTTGCTATCATAGTTTTCTTCACGAGGATCATTCACATAACGCCAAACACGAGTGAGTGCAAAGGGGCCGATAAAATCCGGATTCACCGCATAAACAGGACAGGCGCTGAAACACGACGTACACAAAATACAATCGCTTTGCGTCTCAATCCTCTCCATCTCATCGCTACTCACACTCTCGTTTGCACTCTCCTCGCTCCATGCCATCCCAACACGGTTAAAACGTTCGACAGATGAATTATCGACAACTAAATCTCGAATCACACGGGCGTTACGGATCGGCTCAACACAATCCCCATCGCTGGGTTTGTATTCGCACATCAGCTGCTCACGTCCATTCACCCGCACGGCACAACTACCGCAGACACCGCTGCGGCATCCATGCGAATAGGTGAGGGTCGGATCGATTTTGGTTTTAATGTGATTGAGAAGCGTAAGCAAAGTTACGTTTTCTAACTCGATGTTATACGTTTGTGATTCCTCGCCGCGAACAATAGCTATTTCCATCAGTCACACCACTCCCGCTCATTCTCTTCATCGTCGTCATATTCATCATCTTGATCATTTAAACGCGTAAGCGTCGGGCTTACAGCTAGAGCAAACCCAGTGTTAACGTAGCCGAACGGGACGCGTTCCGTCGGCGTATTTATCGTAAAAAATCCGCGCATAGCACTCCATCCTCTTTCCATGTAATTGTGTGGGCTCCGAACATTCGGTCATTACGTGCAGGTGCATCAATACGATAATGTGCCCCTCGGCTCTCGACACGGCTGATCGCACTCACCACGATAATCTCCGCTAACTCGATTTTGTTCCCAAACTCGATAAATTCAACCAAATTGGTATTGCAGATTTTAGACTTGTCGCGCGGCCCCATAAACGGTAACTCTTTTTGCATTTGGCGAATCGCCCCCAGAACTGCTTTGAGCCCCATATCATCCCTCACGAGTCCCACATTGTTATAGAAGATATTAGCGAGCATCTCCTGTTTTTGGTAAAAATCGATCTGATTGGTGAAATACATCACCCCACGGACAAAGTTCGTATCTTTGGCTAACTGGGTGTTTTCTAAAACGGGAGCAGGGTGTTTTACGCCGTATTCAACCGCATTTTTCCCGCATTCACGTCCAAAAACAACCAACTCCAAAAGCGAATTTCCCCCTAACCGGTTTGCTCCGTGTGTTTTATGGTTCGCACATTCACCGACGGCAAACAGCCCATTTACACTGCTCATACACTGGGCGTTTACTTCAATCCCCCCCATACTGTAATGGGCAGAAGGCTTGATCGGTATTAACTCTGACACCGGATCTATCCCCTCATAAATTTGCGCTAACTTTCTCTCCTGAGGAAGTTCATGGTTGATAAACGCTTCTCCGAGATGGCGGATATCGAGATAGACTGCACCGCTTTTATTGATTTCATCATGAATCGCACGTGCTACTATATCGCGAGAAGCGAGTTCATCGGTAAAGCGATCACCCTCCGCATCCACCAAATACCCTCCAGCGCCTCGAGCACTCTCAGAGATCAAAATTGAAGAGCTTTTAAGCGCGGTGGGATGGAACTGGATAAACTCCATATCGGCTAAGTGCGCCCCGGCACGTACCGCCGCCGCTAAACCATCACCGCTTGCTTGTACCGAGTTCGTCGAGTGTTTGCCATACAATGCTCCGTATCCGCCGGTTGCCAAAATCACCGCATCGGCGCGGATCTCTTCGACTTCGCCCGTTTCAATGTGTAAAAACGTCGCACCTAACACACGGTTAGTCTCTTCGTCTACGATAAGATTGAGTAAAAAACGCTCGTTCTTAAACTCAATCCCCGCTTTAAGACATTGGTCGTAGAGAGTATGGAGGAGTTTTAGCCCTGTGTAATCTTGTGCATAACAAGCACGCGGAGCCGATGCACCCCCCAGACGACGTCTTGCAATCTCACCCGATTCATTACGGCTAAACGGTAATCCGATAGAGTTACACCAACGAACCGCAGCAGGAGCCTTCTCGCACATCTGCGCAATTCGTGCTTCGTCCCCCAACCCTGCAGAGGAGCGTAGAGTATCGGCGATATGATTTTCGATGGTGTCATCGGAACCTAAAACGGCGTTCATCCCCCCCTGAGCCATCGAGGTTTGTGATCTTGTAGGAAGTGTTTTGGAAGCTACAATCACTTCTGCACCCGCTTCACGAGCCGAAAGTGCACTGACCAATCCTGCACCACCGCTCCCGATTATCAATACTTTTGCCATAATGATTGACTCCTTATTGTTGCGATTTTACCTGATGGAGTGTTAGCTCTAACTCAAAAAGATTGACTAATTTTTTGGATAAAATAAACTATGCAAACTTTATTCTCAATTATGGGTATCTACCTCTTTATCGCAGTCGGTTTCGGTGCCAAATGGGCGTTCAAAGAGAAAATTGACGACCGTACCATCACATTGCTCAGTGTCTATTTTTTACAAATTTTTCTTACCTTTTGGGGACTTCTCAAACGTCCTATCGATACAGAACTTCTCTTTGCTCCATCGCTCTATCTGGCGATCACCATCATTTCATTGCTGTTAATGATCCCTCTGTCAAAAATGCTCTTTCATAATCCCAAAGAGCGTTCCATCGCCACCGTTGCCGCTCTTATCGGTAATACGGGGAACCTCGGAATCCCTCTAGGAATCGCACTTTTTGGGGAACAAAGCGTCCCTTATCTCACCCTCATCAACCTCGTTAATGTTTTCGTGGTCTATACCATCGGAGTATTCTACTATTCACGAGGTGAGTTCAGCATGCGTGATTCTCTGATGAATATTCTCAAACTTCCCGTACTCTGGGCAGCACTGGTAGCGATCACACTAAACCTCATCGGTTACGTCCCAAGCCCTGCGGTGGATAAAACATTGATGATGGGAGCCTATGCCTCGATGACAATGCAGCTGGTGTTGTTTGGGATTTATCTATACGGCATTAAACTGGGCGAAATAAACGTTAGGCTCACGGTATGGGTCAATGGGACAAAGTTTATCCTGATCCCGCTGATCGCATTTGTCGTATTAGGGATGGTGGAGATGGATCCAATGGTGAAGGGGATTTTATTTTTGGAACTGATTGTTCCTCTGGCGGTGGCCAATGTCAATCTCGCATCGCTCTACAATTGCTCGCCCCGCACCGTTACAGTGGAGGTGTTTACGACATCGGTCGTTTTTTTGGGGATTGCGCTCGTATTGCCTACGCTGTTGCATCTATTTTAAAACGCCAAAGGAATATAATCCCTTTGGCTACGCTAGCCGCTGAGGCACTGAAGCTTGCCTCATACGAGGCAGAATTTTTTAATGTTTTGTATCGTAGCCGCAATAAGCCGTTCACGCGCTTCACGGGATGTCCATGCGATATGGGGAGTGATATAGAGGCGTTCAGGGTGTTTGATCGCTAACAACGGGTGTGGCGTTTTCATCGGCTCTTTGACTAACACATCCAAACCGACAAAGATTGGTTTCACATCGATGATAACCGAGAGAGCATCCTCATCGACGATTCCACCGCGTCCGAGGTTCAAAAGTACCGCTCCGTCTTTCATCTGCAACAGCTCAGAGTGAGAGATCAGATTTTCGGTCGAGGAATTAAGCGGTGCATGGATGGAGATAATATCGCTGTTTTCGATCAAACGGCTCAGTGTCGTTTTCTCATACTCGGCATTCTCATTTTTCCCCGATGTCGAGGTGTAACAAACGTTAGCACCGAAAGCTTTCGCTACATTTGCCACACCGCGACCGATTTCACCCAGTCCGATAATTCCCCACGTTTTTCCGCGAAGCTCGCTGAACGAAGGTCCGATATGGGCGAATACCGCCTCCTTCTGCCACTCACCGCTTTTGACATACTCGTCATAATAACGGCTGTGTCCCATCAGGTAAAACAACATCGAAAAGGTATGTTGAACGACCGCATCGGTCGAATATCCTGCCACATTTTTGACGGTAATTCCGCGACGCGTGGCCGCATCATGGTCGATGTTATTCATCCCCGTCGCCGCTACGCAAATGAGTTTGAGATTCGGAGCACTTTCCATCACAGTGTCACTAATCACCACTTTGTTCGTAACGATCACTTCCGCCTCTCGAACACGCTCTATCGTTTCATCGACAGATGTTGTCTGATAAACCACCACATCACCGAGAGCTTCAAACCCCGCTAACGAAGTATCGCCATACGTTAGTGCATCTAAAATGACGATTTTCATGCGTCTTGAATCTTTTTGATCAATTTTTTCGCTTTTTTGAGCGCTTTGTTCACTTTATCAAATACCAACACGACCGCCATACGTCGTCCGACGTGCGCTTCGGGTTTACCAAACACACGAACGAAACTGTTATCATCGAACAGCTCATCGGCGACATCAATCACCGGTTCATGCGATTCTACGCCCGATTTAAACGCCGCACTTGCCCCGTCGCCGTAGAACGTAAATCCAAGAGGAAGTCCTAGAACGGCACGTACATGAAGGGCAAATTCGCTTTGGCTTTGGGTAATCAATGTTACCATCCCCGTATCATGCGGACGCGGGCTCACTTCACTGAAATAAACTTCATCGCCTGCCACAAACAGCTCAACACCGAACAACCCTTTTCCGCCCAAACCGTCGGTAATCGCTTTGGCAATTTTTTGAGAACGCTTCAATGCCTTTTTCGACATCTCCATCGGCTGCCAGCTGTAGATGTAGTCGCCGTCTTTTTGGATATGCCCGATCGGCTCACAAAATACCGTCTCTACTCCGTTACGAGCAGTGAGCAAGGTGATCTCATAATCAAACCGGATAAACTCTTCGACGATCAGCTCGCTCGCATCCCCGCGTGCCTCTTTGGCAACTTCCCAAGAGTTTTCCAAATCAAATGGACTGTGAGCGATACTTTGTCCGTGACCGGAAGAGCTCATCACCGGTTTAATTACACACGGAAACCCGACATCCTCAGCCGCAGCGCACATATCTTCATAGGTACTCACAAAATGATAACGGCTTGTTTTAAGTCCTAACTCTTCGCTCGCGAAACGGCGGATATTTTTACGGTTCATCGTTTTGTTGACCGCTTCGGCATTGGGGATAACACAAAATCCTTCCGCTTCTGCCGCGAACAGTGCGTCGATACTGATCGCTTCGATTTCAGGGAGAATATAGTCCGGTTTCTCTTTTCGAATGATTTTCAATACCGCTTCTTGGTCTTGCATGTTAACGACATGAGATCGATTTGCGACTAAGTGTGCCGGAGCATGTTTATAACGGTCAACCGCGATCACTTCAATGCCGAGACGCTGTGCCTCGATCGCCACTTCTTTACCGAGTTCGCCGGAACCCAACAACATGATTTTTTTGGAATTGGTTTTGAGAGGTGCGCTAAAGAGCATAATGTAGCCTTGTGCAAAAATTGTTACACGAAGTTTATCATAGGGTTAGTAAAGGTTTTGTTACAAAGGGAAAAGTTGAGAGGGAAGAGGGTTGTAACCCAAGCGCCGAAGCGCAAGGAATTACAGGCGAGATTCGTAACGTCGCATCATATACAAACGTTTTAACATCTTTTTGCGAGCGCTGATTTTGAACTGTTTACGTTTTTCAGTCTCTGTAACATGGTTACGACGAGCACGGGCTTCAGTAACAATCAGATTACGATCTGTTTGTTTCTTGAAACGGCGGTAAGCAGCATCAAAGTTATCATCTTGTCTAAGAACGATACCAGGCATTCACATCACCTACTTTCTATTTAAAATTTTTCGAATTGGAATTATAGCATAGATGTATCCAAAATAACATATAACCAAAGCCCCATTACGCTAAAATATCCTTATGATTACCCAAGACTCCATTGAGGCTCTCAAAGCCCGACTTGATATTGTCGATATCGTCGGCTCGTACATCGAGCTCAAACGTGCCGGAAGCAGCTTCAAAGCGCCCTGCCCGTTTCATGATGAGAAGTCCCCCAGCTTTGTCGTCAATCCCTCACGCCAAAGCTACCACTGTTTCGGATGCGGAGCACACGGTGATGGGATTAAATTTATCATGGAATACGAGAAACTCAACTATCCCGAAGCAATCGAGAAGTTAGCCGCATCAAGCAATTTCAGCCTCCACTACACCGACGACACCAAACAAAAAAAACGTTCCAACCTTCTCGAAACCCTCAACGACTGGTATCAAAAACTCCTCGAAGAGAAACGAGATGCGATGGAATATCTCCATGAACGGGGAATTTATGCCTCCAGCATTGAGCGGTTCGGGATCGGCTACGCCCCCACCTCACCTGAGACACTTCGATTTTTAGACCAGCGCAAACTCCCAACTGCTGAAGCACTTGAGCAAGGAGCCATCGGACGGGGGGATGATGGACGCCTTTTTGCCCGTTTTATCGAGCGGATCACATTCCCCATCCACTCCACCAGCGGAGCTATCGTTGGATTTGGCGGACGTACGATTACGGGACATCAAGCGAAATACGTCAACTCCTCCCAAAGTGCCATTTTTAACAAATCGCGTCTATTGTATGCCTATCACCTCGCCCGAGAAGCGATCTACCGCCGCCGAGAGATCATCGTCACCGAAGGGTATCTCGATGTTGTAATGCTCCATCAGGCGGGATTCACCCATGCCGTCGCGACACTGGGGACCGCTCTTACCGCTGAACATCTCCCGCTATTGCGAAAAGGTGAGCCGAAAATATTCCTCGCATATGATGGGGATAAAGCCGGACGTGCCGCCGCATATAAAGCATCCAAGCTTTTGAGTATGTCGGGTTTTGATGGAGGAGTAGTTTTATTTGAGGGGGGACTTGACCCCGCCGATATGATCAAAAATGGTCAAATCGAACAGCTTAATGCCCTATTGCACCGACCGATCCCTTTTATCGAATTTGTAATCTCCGAGATGATTGACGCTTACGATCTGCAAGACCCAAAAGCCAAAGAGACGGCACTGCATGAGAATATCGCATTCCTCAAAACCCTCTCTCCACTTCTCCAAGAAGAGTATCGCCCTTTTGTCGCTTCAAGATTAGGGATATCACCCTCTCTGATCCAAGTGGGACGCACCAACAAAACCGCAAGCGCGCAACCGATCAATTTTTCCCATCACGATATTTGGGAACTTAGCTTTATCAAAACTCTATTGGAACGTCCATATATCACCAATACCCTCCTCGATTTTATCGACGGAAGTCTCTTGCAATACCACAGCAGTGAGTTTGAAGCAGCACTCCAAGGACGCCATGACGATCCCCGTCTCAGTGCATTGATGATGGATGATCGAATACGTACTTTTGAGGGGGATGAGGGACTGCGAGCAGAGCTTATGACTTTCTTGAGTGCCCATTATAACCGTGAACTCAAAAAAGTAACAACGCAAAATACGATATCATTCGATCAAAAATCGTACCTAATACGTCAATTTCGTGAGAAAATCGAACGCCTCAAACGGGGCGAACTCGTCCCACTCAGCTAATCTCCCGTTCGCCCTGAGCCTGTCGAAGGGTGAACCCGCTCATGGTTCGACAAACTCACCACGAACGGGAATGACAATCATAATATAGGAATACTCCATGAAAGCTATCGCATTATTTAGCGGCGGTCTCGACTCAACTATCGCGGCGAAACTCATTATCGATCAGGGGATTGAAGTAATCGCCTGCAACATCAATACCGGTTTCGGTTCCACCAAAGACCGACTTGCTCACATGAAAAATATGTGCGAACAAGTAGGAGCTGAATTTCGAAGCGTCGATATCCGCGATGAGTATATCAAAGAGGTCCTCTTTTCCCCCAAATACGGCTACGGAAAAAACTTCAATCCCTGCATCGACTGCCATGCTAAAATGTTTGAGGTGGCCAAACGTCTCATGGAAGAGTGGGGAGCGAGCTTTCTGATCAGCGGTGAAGTTCTGGGGCAACGCCCAATGAGCCAAAATCGTGAATCGCTCGATAAAGTGCTCAATCTCAGTAACTGCGGCGGGTTGCTTTTACGTCCCATGAGTGCCAAATCACTTGAGCTGACAATTCCCGAAATCAACGGTTGGGTAGATCGTGAAAAACTCGAAAACATCAGCGGACGCAATCGTGAACGTCAAATGGAACTTGCTCAGCAGTTCGGGCTTAAAGATTACGAGGCACCGGGAGGAGGATGTCTCCTCACCGATGAGAAGTTCTCCAATAAAATTCGTGATTTTATCGCCCATGATACCTTTAGTGTTGAAGATATCCCGACACTCAAATACGGTCGCCAGCTCCGTCTTAGCGAGGGGGCAAAACTCATCATCGGACGTAATGCCGAGGATAATGAGATACTGGAGAGAATTGAGAATTCCAAATACCTTCATATCACAACCGAACTCTTCGGGCCTCACTCACTTATCTCACGCAATGCAAGTGATAACGACCGTGTGTTAGCGGCAAAACTGGTGTTAGCGTATTGTAAACAGGATTTTGAAGGGGAACAAACATTAATGTTTGGGGAGACAGGAGTAACCACCGTTAGCGACATGAGTCGCAATGATGCTCAAAAATACTTTATCTGATTTCGTCATTCCCGTGAAGACGGAAATCTAGCTGGATACAGTGACATCGGTGCTACACACACATCGATGCCCCGCTCCAAGCTAAAAACGATAAGCAGTTATCATTTTTTTAACGCTTTACGCCCTACGAGGTTATGACGTTAAATTATTTTGCTACCGTACAGCCATAACCCGCTTTTTTAACCGCATCACACATTGTTTCGGCTTTGGTGCCGTCTGATACTTTTACTTCCGCTTTACCCTCTTTGAGATAAACGCTCGATTCTTTAACTCCGAGCACGTCGTTCAATGACTCTTTTACATTTTTTGCACACGAAGGACAGGTCATACCGCTTACATTGAGTTTAACCAGCTGATCGGCACTCGAAACCGCAACCAATACCACTAAAGAGAGGAAAACTTTTTTCATTCACGAAGCCTTTAAATAATTTCATGCTATTGTTTCATAGAACTGTTAAATTTGTGTTAAGTCTTAACACTGTTGTAACAAAAATTATTTAGAATATTGATATTGTTTAGAAGGTTGATTTATGTATTCAATCGAATGGTGGTTGATCGTTTCCATCGCGTTCGCAGGAAGTTTTGGTCACTGTGTCGGGATGTGCGGAGGGTTTATTGTCGCCTACAGCTCGACCAAAATCGATGCTTCTATGGGTAAAGGCGCGCAACTCATCCGCCACAGTGCCTACAACATCGGACGTGTCAGTTCGTATGTTATTTTAGGGATGATTTTCGGCGGTATCGGTGCACTGGTGAGCCTAAGCATGGAGATGCACGGAGTATTGTTTATCTTTGCCGGCATCATTATGATTATCACGGCGCTGGGAATGTTCGGACTGTCCAGAGTGATTCATCTTCTGGAGAGGGGGTTTTCAAGCAACCCTTTGTTCAAATCCCTCTTTTCCCGCCTTATCAAAAGCAAAACCATCGGAAGTTTTTTCGCCCTTGGGGTTATGAACGGCTTTTTTCCCTGCGGATTTGTCTTTTTCTTCGCCGCCAAAGCGGCGGCATCTGCGTCGATTATCGACGGAGGCTTGATCATGGCGGCATTCGGTCTCGCTACCGTTCCGACTCTCCTCGCACTGGGTCAATCGGTCAGTTTTTTTAAAGAGATCGCATTTCGTCAAACGATGAACCGGATCGCCGCATTGGCGATCCTCATTTATGGCCTTTACAGTATGTATTACGGGTTCGCATACTTCTTCGACTTGCCGATTTGACCCGAAATTAAAACTTTACGTTATACTATACTCAAATGAATTAAGGAGTCAAAATGGCGGGAGTGTTGTTTTCGTTTTATAATTTTGCATCGTTAATCGATCTCAATATCGGAATCTCCGATCGGTTGGATGAAAACCGTTCGGAAAGTTTTACGATACTGTTTTGCGATTTTTCAAAAATCTCACAAGAGTTGATCGATACGAATCTCCCCAGCCTTCTGCGCACTTCCGATTCCATCGTCCATAACGAACATCACTATTTTTTCGTTATGCCTTATACGGACCGATACGGATGCGGTATTGTTAAAAAAATGATTGAAGATTTATTTGCTGAATCTATCCCCTCCGCAGCGGTCTGTTACCCCTCAAACGGAGAAAATGCACTCGAATTGCTCGAATCGCTCCACGTGGAAGCGAAAAAATTGCATAAATTAGATTTGGATTGTCTCTACAGTGCGATAAACAAAGAGCCCTAAAGCTTTATTTACTGCTTTGAAGGGCTACAGGGCGGAAAGAGTGATATGGTGAGTGTTTGTAAAATTCGATAGCTTCATGGATATCGCTTTTACGTCCAAGGTTACGGTCATAGAGATAGACGTTATTGGAGACTTTCTCGCAGGGCTGAACTTTGCACGGTATTTCAGCTTTTGGCTCCGCAACTGCTGCAACAGGCGCGGGAGTTACCGAGACTGTAGGAGCCGGTTCTGCCGCTTTTGGCTCTTCATGTTTTACTGCCGCAACTGCCGCTTCGCTTTTGTTCGGAACGACAACGGATGTATTCACATCTTTCATCGCCGTTTTCGGTGCTTCGCTTTTACTCGCGCATACGTTCGGGGTAGTACGATTTACGGTACGGACAAAAGCATCTGCACTGATTGCTTTCGCTTTTTTGAGATCATGATGTGCCGCTTTGGTTGAGTGATACTTTCCAACCGTCACAATATTGCATTCTCCCTCTTTTTTCTTTACCGAGGGGAGTGCACTTTTATGCACCTTTTTTTCAAAAGCGGGAGTGATCGAAGCCTCTTTTTTGGCACTGATCGTCTGAATTGTAAATTCCTCCGCACTCAACACTACACTGGATATACCGAAGATGATAATTAGGGCTAACTTTTTCATACCTTCTATATCGACACGATGAGAATAAAACTTTACCGTCTCCCTCATTTTTTTCCTCATTGACTTTTAAGAGCCCTAATCGTATAATGGCGCTCCAATATCTTTGGGCCCTTAGCTCAGCTGGGAGAGCGCGTCGCTGGCAGCGACGAGGTCAGCGGTTCGATCCCGCTAGGGTCCACCATTCTTCACTCTTTTATCCTCTTTATTAACATTTACGTAATCAAACCTCACTATAATGTCTCTAATTATTTTCCAAAAGGAACCTTATGAAACTCTCCCATACACTTGCCGCACTTGTTTTAAGCTCTTCATTTATGTATGCCGCTCCCGCTACCCTCGCTACCGTAAACGGAAAAGCGATCACCACAAACGATGCTAACACGTTCGTTAGCAAAGCGATGGGTGGGATGAGTTATGACAAACTCGATGCCAAAATGAAGCGCCAAGTGGTTGAACAACTGGTTAACCAAGAGCTTATTAAAGCTCAAGTGGCTAAAAGCGGTATCCAAAACACTGCGGCCTTCAAAGCACAATACGCAGCGATCAAAAACGATTTAGCGGTCGATATGTGGATGAAACAGCAAATGGCTAAAATCAGCGTTACCGACAAAGAGGCGCAAACATTTTACGATGCGAACAAAGACAAAATGAAACAAGGGGATAAAATCGTCCCTTTCGAAGCCGCAAAAAAAGAGATTACCCAATTTATCAAATTGGAAAAGTTTAAAGCACTCATGAACAAAACAACCGATACGCTTCGTAAATCATCCAAAGTAGAAATTAAACTCTAATACACTTTGGATCACGTGCGCGCAACTAACCCTTTTCTGATCTCGGTAGGTATTCACCTAACACTCTTTGCCCTGGTGATCGGAGCATTGAGCGTGCTCCATAAAACCATGCCGATGCCGAGCGAAAAGATTAAACTCAAAATTTTAATGCAACCGGATGAGGCGACCCTCTCGACTCCTGCTATTCAGCCGCCACAGCCTAGCCCTAAAACGCTCGAACCGACTCCGACACCCAAAGCGACAGAACCTCGCGTTGTAACACCGCTTGCACCACGTGTCGTCACAGAGAATAAACCGATCATCCCAAGCGTTCAACACACGATCCCTGCGCCGGTACCGATTCCTGTGACCAAAACTCCAGACGTGATACCCGTTGCCACGCCGAAAACTCCGCCGCCGACACCGGTAAAAGAAGAGTATAAATATCCCCACAAAGAAACCGTTGATTCGATACTGTCCCGCAAGATCAAATGTACCAGAGAGATGAATCGTTTTAGTCTAAGAGGGACAGTCATTCTCTCTTTTGATTTGACCCAAAATGGAGAAGCGATCAATATAAAAATTGATGAAAGTTCAGGGAGTGAGCGACTTGACCATGCAGTAGAACAACAAATCAAGTCCATCGCTCCTATGTTTCCAAAACCCGATGAGACGGTCTCATTTAGGAAAAATGAATTCGAATTCAAAGGATGCGGGAACTAGCCTCTAGAAGCTAATCCTAGAGCAAGCGATTGTTCGATCTCATGCGCATGGGTTGGATTATTGGTCCGTAGTGTTTTTTCAAACCGCAGTATCAATTTCGAATCGGTTTTAGGGTGTGTACAGAGAGCTTCCAGCAAATGTTTATAAGAGTTTGAGGTATGAGAAGTGATCGTTCCAAAACGACTCAGTATCGTATCCACAGCATGGGTGAGTTCGACGCTGCTCGAAGAGCGGTTTTTGATGATCGCACTGAGCGATTCAAACGTTTCAATCGTTGAAGAAACTTCTTGAGGAACTGTTTTACTCTTACTGCTCCAAACGTACAGTGCCACCAAGCCGATGAGAAGAAACAGCAGTCCCACTATCGTGAGGATTAAGTTTACAGGGATCATAGTTAGGTTTCTTTATTAAGTGATATGGGGTGTATTGTAGCGAAAAATTGAGGTTTACTGTGTCTTCCTGAACTTGATTCAGGAGCCCAGATTGCGGATCAAGTCCGCAATGACTGGGAGAAGAAGAGAATGAAAGGTTAAACGATTACCATTTCAATTCGGTAGTTAACATGTAAACATCTTTTGAATTACCATTATCTGTTCCAGCTGCGCTTTCTTCATCAAGATATTTTGCTGTACCGATAAAGCTTACATTTTTATTGTATTTATACGCAAGAGCAAGGATCTTTTTATCCCCTTCATACGAAACTGTTTTTACACCTGCTGCTGTTTTGTTCTCTTTTTTGTAATCATCGTAACGTCCGATGATAGTCCAGTCTGTAAAGGGACGAATTTCAGCATTGATAGAGATCAAATCGTATTCAGAGTCTGTTCCTGTCTCCAAACGAACATCATCTTTTGCTTTTACGTACTGTGCTGCAAGCAAAAATTCAGGTTGGTTATAGACGGCATGGATACCGTAGAAAGTACGATCGTATTCAGCCGCATCACCGATAGCGATATTATCATCTTTGTGATTGTGTGAAACAATACCCATCGTTGAAACGTTCAAATAAGTATCTTTTGTACGGTCATTTTTACCAACTTTTTCACCGCTTCCGATCAAGTGACCCGTTAAACGCCACTCAACAGAGAGTTTAGAGTCATTTTGTTGGTTACCAGCTTTTTTATCTCCATGGTAACCTTCACCGTTGAAAATACCGATTTCAGAACTGAACATATCCGTTTTAGTTTTGAAATTTACCCCGAAATCCGCTGAATTGATAAGATCAACACCGGTTTCCGTTGGAGTTGCTTTTTCTTCTAAAGCAACTTTATTGAATGAGCGGTAATGCCATGCATTGTGCTCTTCATAATCGATCCATGGACGGTGAACGATACCCATCTCTACACCGGTATATGGAAGCACTTTATCCAAATAAAGATACGCATATTTTACGAATACATCCGCATAACCGCCACCTTGTGATGTTTTCAAACTGGTGTCATCATCCAAAGATGTCCCTACTGAACTTGCCAATTCTTTTGTTGTATCCATTGTTACACGTGCATAGTCTTTATCGTTAAAAAATGCTTTTACTTGAACGTAGTTACGACGCATTTCAAAGCCTGATGAACGCCCTTTTGTAGAACTTTCTGTTTCAGGTTCAGCTGTTGTAAATCCAAGATAATGCGTTCCGCTAAATTCGATTTTTTTCGCTTTAGACGTTACATTGGTGTATTTTTTCATATTTTCTTTATACTCAGAAAATGCAGACTCACCTTCACGTTGTGCCATATCAACTTCTTTAGCACTAATGAAATCACCCATCTCCACACGCCCTTCGCCAGCAGTGGTATAGACTTGTCCTGTTTTTGGATCACTGTAAAGGGTCAACGCATCGGCTGATGCGATACCGCTAATCATCGCCGCAGCAAGGGCAGATAATGCAACTTTTTTCATAAGAATCACTCCTGTTTTTTAGTGGTGTCATTGTAGAAAAAATAGATTACGTCAATGTTACATTACAATATGATTACGATAAGAAAAATGAATGAAAAACAGATGGGTATACAATTGTAAAAACGCCCATATCAACGCATACGCAAGGAGAGATGGGCCAAACTTAAGGAATTGAAGAAGGAGAAATGAATATTGGGTCTGATTAGGACACCTTTAAAAACATCGAGATGTGTTTAGAGGTGGCTTGAAATCGTAATTTTTCATCCGTTCACCCTGAGCCTGTCGAAGGGTGTTCATGGTTCGACAGGCTCACCACGAACGGCATCGGGTGAAGCGGGAATGACAAAAAAAACTTATTTATTCTCTGCCCAGTATTCGCGGACAAGGTTTGTTGTTTCAACCGGAAGTGGGATATATCCCAATTTTTGAGCTGCTTTATCACCGTTACGGAATGAGTAGTCAAAGAATTGGATTGTTTCTTGGTTGATATCAGCTGTTTCACGTGGCATCAAGATATACGTTGCCGCTACGATCGGATAGGTAGAATCCCCTTTTTCCACAACAAGTGAGCCATAGAAATGGTCTTTTTTAGACCATGATGCTTGTTTAATCGCGTTTTGGAAGTTTGCTTGACGAGCGGCAACCCATTTACCGCTAGCCGTTTGCAAAGTAGCCGCTGAGAGATTATTTTTCTCTTTATACGCATTTTCGATGTATCCGATAGAGTATGGTGTTTGTTTGATGATGTTCGTTACACCCTCATTCCCTTTTCCGCCGACACCGGTTGCCCAGCCGATCGCTTTACCGGTTCCGAATTTGCTTTTCCACATCGGAGAAACGTTGCTCAAATAATCGGTAAATACGTGAGTCGTTCCTGATCCGTCAGAGCGGTGTGCAACGATGATTTTTTTCGCCGGAAGATCGATCCCCGCATTGTCCGCAACGATAGCAGGATCATTCCACATTGTGATTTTACCCGCGAAGATATCCGCTACAACACTGTTTTTGAGTTTTAGTTTTTCATCTGCAACACCCGGAAGATTATGCGCTACCGCAAGTGATCCGAAAACCGCTGGAAACTGTAAAAGTTTCGCCGCTGCAAGCTCTTTTGGAGTCAATGGTGCATCCGTTGCACCAAACTGTACAACACGTTCAGTGATTTGTTTGATACCGCCGCCTGAACCGATTGATTGGTAGTTGACACGAGTTTTTGTCGCTTTTTGGTAGTTGTATGCCCAGTCATAATAACATGGAGCCGGGAACGTTGCACCCGCACCGTTGATTTTGTCCGCCGCGATCATCGATGTTGCCGCGATAGCTGCGATCACCAAACCTTGTGTTGCTTTTTTGAACATAGTAGAATCCTTTTGGAATTTTTGATGGCGGCATTGTAGAAGTATCGGGTAACAAAACGATTACAAAGCGCTACTTGTGTTTGTAATCTCTCGGTTATAAATCATGGTTATAATCGCGCACATCATTTATTCAAAGGCACACCAATGCTACCACGCTATGAAAACAAACTCAACGAAATCCGCAGCATGATTTCGCTTATGCTCTCTCAGATCATCCAATCGAGCGAAGAGACGCTTAAGGCATTTGAAACCGATAATGCCGAACTGTATGAAATCTCACGCTCGTATATTAAAAATCTCCAGAGCGATGCTAACAAAATCGATAACGAAATCATCAAAACATTTGCCCTCTTCGGACCTGAAGCCGATGAATTGCGCTTGCTCGTTGCCTATCTTAAAATGACCAATGAAATCGATCGTATCGGTGACGGTCTCAAAAAATACAGCAAGCGTCTCCACGATCACTGCATGGGCGGGTGCGACATGTCTGTTTTAACCAATGCTATCGTTCAGTTGCACAAAACGACGATCAATGCGTTACAATACATTACTGAATGTTTGAATGATATTGGAACATGTGATGCGGACGATGTGTACCGTAAAGTCATGGTGGAAGAGTCGAAAAATGACGATCTTTTCTCGATTATGGAAAAAGAGCTTTTGACACTTATCATTGACGCGAACGAGCTTGCCGTTGAATATGTCAGAGTATTAGGGACCTTGCGCAAGTTAGAGCGTATCGGTGATCGTACGGTCAATATTGCCTCATTAATGGTCTTTGCACAAAAAGGCGGAGAACTAAATCTGCACAATTAGTCTGCAGATGTTTACCTACTCAAAATCTACCCTAAAGAGGTTACTGGTGGAAACGCTGATACTGATTGTCGAAGATGAACAGGATATTTTGGAACTGATGGAGTATCACTTAGGAAAAGAGGGGTACGAGACCATCGGATTTCTCAATACTAAACACGTCGTCAATGTCCTCGAAGAAGAGAAAGTCGATCTCATCCTCATGGATCGTAATCTCCCCGGTGCCGAGGGGAGCGAGTTTGTCGAATCACTTCGCAAACGGGGTATCCAAACTCCCGTCATTTTCGTCAGTGCAAAGCACAAAGACGAAGAGATAGAGCAGGGATTTGAGCGGGGCGGGGATGATTACATCACCAAACCTTTCAGTATGAAAGAGCTGATTTTACGGGTCAAAGCGATTTTGCGCCGTACGAAAAAACTCTCTGCCGAGGGGAATCTCACCTACCGTGACATCTCTCTCAACCTCGCAGCTCGTACCGTAGCTATCAACGCAACCCCTGTTGAACTCACCAAACTCGAATTTGATCTCCTCCATGCTCTGATCGTGAATGAAAACGTCGTACTTGAGCGCGATTACCTCTTAGAACACGTCTGGGGCGGGGATGAAGTATACCAAGATCGTACCGTCAACGTCGCGATCAATCGCCTCAAAGAAAAAATCGATCCAGACAAAACAAAAGAATACATAAAAACCGTACGGGGAGTTGGTTACACACTGTGCTAAGAATTCATCAGCTCTTTTTCCTCAATGTTTTAGGTCTCTTTCTTGCCGCACTTTTTGTTGCCTCGCTGATTAGCTACTTTACCCTCAAATCGATGATTATTCACGACGGAGAAGAACGGCTGATCGAAAATATCAATCTCCTCGAACCACTGCTCACAACAACTCAAGACTTTGACCGTTTTGTCGCACAGGCAGCGGGAAGAACCTTTCTCCGTGTTACCGTAATCGATGAATCAGGAGAGGTCATCGCTGAAAGCGATGCCGATAAAGAGACGATGGAAAACCACGCGGGTCGCGTCGAAGTGATGCATGCAATGACTGAACCTTATGGGGTAGCAGTTCGCTATTCAAACACCATTAAAACCGATTTTATCTACGTTGCCCATAAAATCAATACTCCCGATAAAACATTTTATATCCGTCTGGCTATGAGTTTAGAGGGGGTAATGGACCATTTTTATGCGCTTTGGATTCAACTCGTGGGGGCATTTGGCGCTTTAATCATCCTTGCCCTCATTATCGCCTATAAAATCTCCAAAAAAGCGCGCTTTGATATTCTGCAAATTACCAATTATCTCGATCAGATATCGGCTAAAAACTATCGTGCAGTTCTGAAGCCCGAATATTTTAGAGAGTTCCTGCAAATTTCCATCATGCTCAAAAACTTGGTTAAAAAGCTCAATAACCGAGACAAACAAAAGCGCAAACACACCGCCAAACTTCGTCTCATCAACAAACAGCAAAACGATATCCTCTCCGCCATCAGCCATGAGTTTAAAAACCCGATCGCCGCGATTATGGGCTACGCCGAAACCCTCCATGATGATCTCTCGCTCGATCCGAAAATTCGAGAGAAGTTTTTGGACAAAATCCTCTCCAATACCCATCGTGTAACTCTGATGTTAGACCGTCTCGCCCTCTCGGTGAAATTGGAAAACAACGATCTCTCCATTAAACCTACCTTGTTTGAACTTTCCGATGTTTGCTTGGACTCCATTTCAATTTTACAGGCCAAATATTCCGATCGATCCATCCGTTATGTCGGGATATCCAAAACCGTATTTGCCGATAAAACGATGATAGAGCTGATCCTTACTAATTTGATCGACAACGCTTTGAAATACTCCGAGGAAGAGGTTACCGTTACCCTTACCGATACAACAGTCAGTATCAGCGATAAGGGGATCGGTATCGCTTCATCCGAACTGGACAAAATTACCTCTAAATTTTACCGCGTCCAAAAAAATCGCTGGGATAATTCCATGGGATTAGGACTCTCCATCGTCAGCTATATCCTCAAACTGCATGATTCTGAACTGCGTATCGAAAGTACGCAAGGGGTCGGTTCAACCTTTAGTTTTTCTCTCGCCAATCTGATCCAACAAAAGAAAATAACCAAAAAATGATCCCGATATCTCCCCCCTTGATGCAGTTGGTAGAGCATCTCTCATCCAAGGGGATCAAACCTATTATTGTCGGAGGATTTGTCCGCGATCATTTTAGTGGACACCCCACGCATGATCTGGATATCGAGCTCTACGGTGTCACCTCCCTCGATTCACTCGAAACACTCCTCAAACCGTTTGGAAAGCTCGGGGTTTACGGTAAAAGCTTCGGTGTTCTTAAGCTCACCTATGCGGGATATTCGATCGATTTTTCACCGCCGCGTACCGAATCCAAATCAGGATTTGGTCACAAAGGGTTTGAGACGACATGGTTTAGTGATCTTGATTTTGCCACTGCCGCTCGCCGTCGTGACTTTACCATCAATGCCATCGGTTACGACCCCATCACCCAAACATTACTCGACCCTTATCGCGGGGTTGAGGATTTAAAGTACAAACAGCTCCGATGTGTCGATCCTCAAACCTTTGTAGATGACCCTCTGCGAATATTACGCGCCGTTCAGTTTGCTGCCCGCTTTGAACTCACATGTGACAAACAACTGTTAGCCCTATGTCAGAAGATGATCACCGAAGGCGCTCTCCAAGAACTCCCCAAAGAGCGGATTTTTGAAGAGTTCAAAAAGCTCCTTCTACGGAGTAACCGCCCCTCTATCGGAATGACGTTATTAAAAGAGATGGGGGGACTCCCGTTTTTCTCTCTATTGGATCGTTTTGAATCTACCCCTCAAGAGACCTCTTCGCATCCTGAGGGTTCCGTTTGGAACCATACGCTGATGGCACTCGATACGATGGCTTCAATGCGTCTGGGAGAATGGCGGAGTGACCTTATATTGATGTTAGCGATGTTATTGCACGATATTGGCAAACCCGATACCACCATTACCGTCGAGGGGGTTTTAAACGCTCCAAAACACGCTGAAATCGGTGTCGATATCGCTCGTCATTGGTTGGAAAAAATTACGGAAGACAAAACCCTGATTGAAGCTATTTTACCTTTGATTCGCTACCACGGTTGGCCTCGTAAACTCTATCGATGTAAGGCCAACGACACCGATATACTCCATCTCAGTACCCATGTTTGCATCGATGACTTGATAAAAATTGCCAAAGCCGATTTTTTCGGACGCTCGTTTAACGGTACAATACCCAAAACATTTGAAGCGGGAGAATGGCTTTATGAACGTTCATCCGCTCTGGGAGTTTTACACTCCGCCCCCCCTCCTTTAGTTTTAGGGCGAGATCTTATCGCTCTGGGGTTAGCTCCCTCGGAAGCATTTAAAACGATTTTAGAATCCGCCTACGAGGCACAATTGAGTCAACTCTTTTTCACTCGGGAAGAGGCTATTTCATGGACAAAAGTCCACTTGGTAACAATGTTGTAATCATCCTGCACTAAAATTGCGCATATTTTCTAGGTAAGGCTTGGCATGATTGATAAAATCTTCTTAAACATGACCCGACTCAGCGCTTTGTTGATCCTTTTCATCGTTGCGTGGATATTTGTGGTCCTTTTTAATCAGTCGACCGAAGCAATGCAGACGTTTGGACTCGATTTTATTACCAAAGACGAGTGGGCACCGAACCTCGATAAATTCGGTGCATACGCAGCGATTTTCGGCTCCGTCGCTTCCACTTTTTTGGCAATGCTTCTCGCAATTCCTGTCGCAATCGGTGTCGCAATTTTCCTGAGTGAAATTGCCCATGACAAAATCAAAGGGTTCTTCGGTGTCAGCGTTGAACTCCTTGCCGCGATCCCATCGGTCATCTACGGTATGTGGGGTCTGTTTTTCTTTGTCCCTATCTTGCGCGATATCTTCGGAGGAATGGGGATCGGTCTATTGGCAGCTGGGATCGTTTTAGCGATCATGATTCTTCCGTTTATGGCAGCCGTTACCCGTGATGCGATGAACACCACCCCCGATATCCTTAAAGAGTCCGCTTACGCGCTCGGCGGCACCCAATGGGATGTTATCAAAGACGTTATCATCCCTTACGCTAAGGCGGGGATTATCGGTTCACTCATTTTGGCACTCGGTCGTGCGATCGGTGAGACGATGGCGGTAACCTTTGTTATGGGGAATGTTCACCACACCCCAAGCTCCATCATGGATCCAACCACCTCGATTCCGGTTACCCTCGCAAATGAGTTTACCGAAGCCGATAGTTCACTTTATTTCTCCAGCCTCTTTGGATTGGCGCTCACATTGCTCATTATGAGCTTCGTTGTCATCGCTATCGCAAAGTTTTACTTTTTACGTAAAGTGAGAAAAGCCTAATGACTGCCGTTCAAAAACGTATAATCATCAATAAATTGGCACTTGGATTCTCCACCCTTAGTGCTGTCATTGCCATAGGATTTTTATTTTGGATTCTCGGAATCCTAATGATGAAAGGGATCGATGCGCTGAACTGGAATATCTTCATCTACGAAGGTTCACCTCCGGGATACGAAGATAGCGGTCTCAAACATGCCCTTGTCGGTCAGCTGATCCTTGTCGGTCTAGCTACCCTCATAGGAGTTCCTCTGGGGATTATGGCGGGTACATACTTGAGCGAATACGGTAAAAACTCTAAACTCGCCCATACGATCCGCGATATATCCGATATCATGATGTCGGCACCCTCTATCGTCATCGGTGCTTTCGTCTATGCGGTTGTCGTCATGCCGATGGGGCATTTTAGTGCTTGGGCGGGAGCTATCGCATTGGCGATCATTATGATCCCGATCATCTTGCGAACCACAGATGATATGCTTCAGCTCGTCCCCGGAACATTGCGCGAAGCGGCGTTCGCTCTGGGTGCTCCGAAATACAAAGTGATTATGGACGTCGTATACCGAGGTGCAAAAGCGGGGATTTTGACGGGGGTGCTCCTCGGGGTTGCCCGCGTAGCAGGGGAAACTGCACCCTTGCTCTTTACCTCGTTCAACGATAACTTTTTCACGACGGACCTGAACGAAGCGATGCCTTCACTGACGGTTACCATGTTTAACTATGCGATCAGTCCCTATGATGACTGGCAGCAGCTTGGATGGGCAGCCGCCTTTATCCTCTCGATGTTTATTTTGGGTCTGAATATCATCGGACGACTTATTTTATTAGCCGGAAAAAGGAAATAACTATGGCAAGTATTATCGATATCAAAGAAGAGTGCGCACTCCAGGTTCGCAATTTTGACTTTACCTATAAAGGTGCCGCTGCACCGAGCTTGAAAAAAGTGACCATGCCGATTGCCAAACATTCCGTTACGGCTCTCATCGGACCATCCGGTTGCGGGAAAACAACGTTACTTCGTTCATTCAACCGTATGCATGATCTCTATCCGGGAAATAAATATGAGGGTGAAATCGAATTCGAAGGACGCAATATCCTCGATCCAAAAGAAGATTTGATCCATCTGCGCACCAAGATCGGGATGATTTTCCAAAAACCGACCGCATTCCCGATGTCAATTTATGACAACGTCGCGTACGGTATGCGTTTGCAAGGGATTAAAAATAAAACTGAGCTGGATGGACGTGTAGAAAAAGCGCTCCAAGATGCCGCTATCTGGAAAGAAGTCAGCGATCGTCTTAAACACGATGCAAACGGTCTCTCAGGGGGTCAGCAACAACGTCTTTGTATCGCTCGTGCGATCGCGGTAGAGCCCGAAGTATTGCTTTTTGACGAACCGACCTCTGCACTCGATCCGATCTCGACTCAGGGGATCGAAAAACTCGTAATCGAGCTCAAAGAGCGCGTATCGATCATCATCGTTACCCATAACATGCAGCAAGCCGCGCGTGTGAGTGATTACACCGGATTTATGTATCTGGGAGATTTGGTAGAACTCGGGCATACCGAAGAACTCTTCGTCACCCCGAAAGAGAAGCTCACCCAAGAGTACATCACCGGCAAATTCGGTTGATTTGGAGCTTTTGCTCCACCTTTTCCTCTCTTCATCTTCTCCTGTAATCTTTTAGTAATTCCTCTGTATCTTTTGGGTAATTCTCCTTCTTTACACTTTCTCTTATGAATGAATTGCACTATCGAAGCGTTTTTATCTCGGATCTCCATCTCGGAACACGCGACGCACAATCGGATCGACTTTTAGAGTTTATCCGAAATATCGAATGTGAAAACCTCTATCTCGTCGGCGACATCATCGACGGATGGGAACTGCGCCGCAACTGGCGATGGAGCCAAGCACAATCCGATGTCCTCCAAAAAATCCTCCGCAAAGCCCGAAAAGGGACCAAAGTCCACTACATCATCGGCAATCATGATGAGTTCTTACGCTCATTTTTGCCGATGGTGATGGGGGATAATATCACGATCACCCACGAAAAAGTACATTTCGCTCTCAACGGGAAACGCTATCTTGTAGTGCATGGGGATATGTTTGATGCCGTAACGATGACCAAAAAATGGGTTGCCCATCTAGGAGATCGCTGCTACCTCTTTATGCTTCGTCTGAATCGCCCGATCAATACCATACGCCGATGGTTCGGAAAATACCACTATTGGTCCCTTTCAAAAATGGCCAAACAAAGTGTCAAACAAGCGGTGAGCTTTATAACCGATTATGAGGAGATACTTTCGTCTCACGCCGATGATGGCGGTTATGACGGGGTTATCTGCGGGCATATCCATCACGCCGAGATGCGTCTTATCAACAACATAGAATATCTCAACTGTGGCGATTGGGTTGAATCCTGCACCGCTATCGTCGAACATTATGATGGAAGATTTGAGATTTATGAACACGACCAAAACCATTAATATCGTCTTTTACAAAGGTCCGGGGAATTTTAGGGATCAGCTTGTGAGAATGTGGACAAAAAGTCCCTATTCGCACTCTGAGTTTGGTCGAAGCGACGGTTTTTATCACTCCAATGATCGCTCCAGTCTGATATCTCGGCTCGATGCCCTAGAGATATCCCAAAACGATTGGGAGATGTGTCGAATCGTTTTACCCACAGAGATTGTTGAACGGCTAGAACGACGGCAAATCAAAAAAAATGGGACGACGTATGATTGGATGGGAATTATCTTTTCGCAAGTATTTCGTTTGGGATTGCATGATAGCAAACGGTGGTTTTGCTCCAAAAGCAATGCGGATGATTTAGGGTATGCCCAAAAACTGATGCAGCGAAGCCGAAAATCGTGTTTTGAGCACTATATCACTGCCCTGCAGCCGATACAAAAGTTCAAACCCAATGAACTATCCCCCTATGATCTTTTCAAAATAGTGCGAGAAATAGAACACATTCAACAACAATCCCGTTAATTTATTTACAGCACCACGATTACGAAAATAGATCAGAGGAAAAGGAGATTACGCGCCGGAGACAATCTGCAACCCTCTAAAGGGAAGGGAGCATCTGAAGTTCGGTTTTAATCGCGTAGCTGTTTTGACGCACTCGATGGACGCGCTCCATTCCCGCTTGTTGATAATTTTTGCTTACCGTCTCAAAATAGTTTTTATGATTATCAATGTAAGCATACAAAGGGTCTTCAATCGCATCATCAAGATACAACTCTTGGATCATCTGCGTCAAAGCCTTTGCACCCAATCGATATTTTTCTTCTAACTCGGCTGAGGGTTCTTTAAGATAATCAAGCCGTATTCGGCACAGTTTATTGTAATCGGTTTTAAGCTCATAAAGGCCGATTTGTTTGATTGCAATGAAAAATTTTTCTTCATTCTCTTCTTCATATGTATCGTACACGTGAAGTTTGTCCGATAACGGTCGCGCTGTTTGGCTCAGAACCCTGCTGTCCTCTTTATACGTCACTATCAATCTCTCAAGCTTATCGATATTAAGCCCTTGTTTTTCGTATTTCGGCAATACTTTTTCTAATTCTTCCGTAGATGATTCAAGAGTAGAAATTGCTTTATTATCTCCATGCCGTAAAATGAGACTCAATGAGTTTTGACTTAACGAAAACAACTGTTCCGGCGTTTTTGACGTTACCTCCATCGCTTTTGGAATGCTTTGTTGCGCACTGCTTTGCGAGCTCAATAACATAAAACCGCCCACAGCGATCAAACCCACAGGTATGAGTAAAAACATTTTTTTCATTTTTAATCCTGAATAGAGATTTTTACGTACTATAAATCATTCTGATTACCGTGAAATTACCGTTCAAACCATCCATGGAACCTATTTGTAACCGATTTGAAATCCTTAAATTCTATACTTGTCGAATGGAACCTCTACACCCCTTTTACGAACGTTATTTTGATGTCTTGGATATCGCCTTTCAACCGATTGTCGATATCCATTCCGGAATCAGTTTTGGTGTTGAAGCCCTTTTACGGGGAAGCGATGTTTTAGGATTTGTCACGATCGAAGCTTTTTTTGATCACCTTTACGAAGAAAACATCCTCTATACCTTCGATCTTCGTTTGCGTGAAAAAGTGATTGAAAAATTTTGCAGTATTGCGGGCTTTGAGAATCTGAAACTTTTTTACAATCTCGATAATCGAGTATTGGAGATGACCGACTTTTCAAAAGGAAATACCTCCCGAATTCTCAGACGTTACGGACTCGATCAAAAGAGTATTGTTTTTGAGCTCTCCGAACATAACGAAATCGTCAATTTAGACCATTTTACCAAATTGATGAACCACTATGGCGATGAAGGCTTTTGTATTGCGATCGATGATTTCGGAATCGGCCAATCAGGGTATAAACTCCTCTATCACTGTACGCCGAACATTATCAAAATCGACCGCTTTTTTTTGAGTTCGATTAACAAAGACCCTAAAAAGAAACTACTGGCCCACAATATGGTTCAACTGGCAACTCTCATGGGATGCAGAGTTATTGCTGAAGGGGTGGAAAACAATCAGGAACTTTTCGTTTGCAAAGAGATAGGTGCTCACATGGTACAAGGTTATTTCGTTCAACACCCTACAATTGACGCTTCCAAAATAGAGATCAAATATCCTCATATTATGGAATCTTCCACACGAGATCTTCGACACAAAGAAGATCAAAACATTATTCTTAAACGTCTCGAATCCCTCAAACCGATTATTATTGGTGATTCGATGGAGGCGCTCCTTGATCTGCTCAAAGAAGATGATAAGCTTTTCTTGGTGCCGGTTGTTGATTCGATGCACCATCCTCAGGGTATTATTCATGAGCATCGCCTTAAATCGGTCATTTATTCCCCTTTCGGACGTTCTCTGATCCAAAACCGCTCTTCCAACCTCTCTGTATTAGAGACCTATATCGAACCGATCCCCGTCGTTGATATCAAAATGCCATTGGAAACCATAATAGAACTTTTCTCCCTTTCTGAAAATGCACCGGGTGTTTTAGTTGTCGAATCATCCCGTTATATCGGCTATCTCAGTGCACGCGATATGATCGATGTTATCCATGAACGCAATCTTATCCGTGCTCGTGATGAAAATCCTCTGACAAGACTTCCGGGCAACTTTAGAATCAACGAATACATCGCTAATATCCTCGAAAATCCTGAGGAAGCTATTGTTGTCTATTTCGATTTTGACCATTTTAAACCCTATAACGACCATTACGGTTTTCGCAACGGGGATCGTGTTATCTTGCTTTTTGCCGAACTGATGCACAAAGTCCTCTCACCCGAATTTTTTAAAGGACACATAGGTGGGGATGACTTTTTTATGGGAGCATTGTTAAATGAGTCTACAACCTTTAAATCCGTATGCACTCAGGTGGAACTGCTCATTCATAAATTTATTGACAATGTCCGTGATTTTTACGAAACTAAAGATCGCGAGAGAGGGTGTATCATTGCCGAAGACCGGGAAGGCAATAGTAAAGAGTATAAACTTCTCTCCGTCAGTGCGGTTGTGATCCGAATTCAAAAAAACTCCGATCTTCTCAGCGGCGAACATCTTCAGCGACTTTTTGCCCAAGAGAAGAAAATAGCAAAAAAATCACCCGATCATCTAAGTATCGTAGAGCTTTAACCTGTACACTTTGTGAAGAAAGACTATTTTTTTCCCGCTTTCTTTAATTCTGTATTATAATGTGCTATTATTTTAATAAAAGAAAATTGAATTAAAAAAAGAGGGAAAAAGAATGTCGGATGATGAACTTTTATTCGCCCCCGAAGAAGAAGAGGCATTATCCGAAACACCCTGGACGGTAATGATCGTCGATGACGATGCCGAAGTTCACTCCTTTACAAAATTAGCCCTTCACGATTTTACCTATGAACGCAAACCGCTCCGTTTTCTCTCCGCCTACAGTGCCGCTGAAGCAGCTGAAATTATAAAGAAGCATGATGATATTGCAATCATTTTGCTTGATGTCGTCATGGAGAGCGAAACGGCCGGTCTGGATCTTGTCGAAACCATCCGCTATAACTTCAATAATACGATGGTACGGATTATCATCCGAACGGGACAACCCGGTGTGGCACCGGAGCGGTACGTCATCGATCATTATGACATCAATGACTACAAAGAAAAAACAGAGCTGACAACCGATCGGCTCTACACCACGGTCCGAAGTGCCCTCTCGCAATACAAACAGATTATTGAGCTTCTGAATAAAAAGAATGAGATTTATGCTGCCCTTATAACCGACAGCCTGACCGGACTGGGAAATCGCGTCAAGCTCAACTACGATCTCGATACTGACGAACCTATGTCGCTGATTTTGCTGAATATTGATGCGTTCAGTATGATCAATGACGTATACGGGTTTGATGTAGGGGATCAGATGCTGTTGCAGTTTGGAAAAATTTTACACAATTCTTCCTGTCCCGCATGTAGTGTTTATCGCCTTGAAGCTGATATATTTGCCGTATTAACAGCCCATAAAGAGATTCAGGATGTCCAAAAAGAGGTTATGCGCATCCAAAATACCATCACCAAACACTCTTTTCTCATCAATGCCATTGAGCATCGGGTCAATGTTACCATGGGTGTCGTTGAACGAGACATGGGGAATATGATCCAAAAAGCTGAAATCGCGCTGCGCGAAGCACGAAAAATGAGCCGAAACCGGATACAGGTTTACTCAGACGGTTTGGCTGTTATCCAGCAAATCAAAGATAATACCAAATGGACAAAATGGCTCAAAGACGCTCTTGATAACGACAAGCTGATTGCCTATTATCAACCTATCATTGATTGTAAAAGCGGAGAGATTACCAAGTATGAAGCACTCGTGCGACTCGAACATGACGGGGTTATCTATGCCCCCTTTCACTTTCTCTCTACTGCCAGATATGCCGGTCTCCTCTACCAAATAACCCAACGGGTATTTGAACAGGCCTGCGCACGTTTTAGTACCAATACCCTCCATTTTTCGGTTAATATCACCGATCAGGATCTCGTCGAATCCGATTTTATCCGCTTTATCGAACAAACACGTACCCAATACGGAATCGATGTCGATCGAATTTATTTTGAGATTCTCGAAGACAGCAGCATTTTAGCCAATCCGGTCGCCGAAAAACATCTCAACGAGCTCACTGCACTGGGATACCATCTGTGTCTGGACGATTTTGGGGTTCAATGTTCGAATTTCGCCCAACTCGGAAATTTGGACCTTGATATTGTGAAAATCGACGGAACCTATATCAAAGATATCGATGTTAATACGAAATCTCAGGTAGTGACTGAATCGATTCTCTTTTTTACCCATAAAATAGGGGTAAAAACCGTAGCCGAATTTGTCCACAGTTCTCAGGTGTACGAAATCGTCAAATCAATGGGGATCGATTACGCGCAAGGGTACTTTATAGGTGAACCCAAACCTGACTTGGTTCAATGAAACAATTTTTCGTCGCCCTTTTTTGCTTTTTCTACGGCTCCTCGTTGCTCGCCGTTTCGGAAGAGAGTATCAAAGCCGCTTATTTGGAGCGTTTTACCATGTTTATCCAGTGGCCGAAACCGATCGAGTCCTATACGATCTGCGTCTATGATGATGATTCATTTGCCCAAACCCTGCAAAAAAGCTACTCATCACGCCTCTTTAACAACCATCCTCTCAAGGTAATCCCTCTTAAGGTCGGAACCCCTTCCGAAGAGATGATAAAGTGCCATATTCTCTATTTTCGCGGTTCAAAGCCTCATCAGAATGAAGCCCTATTGAATACTTTGCGTAAAAACAATGTTTTGATGATCAGCGATGATGATGACGATGTGAAACGGGGGGCGATGATCGGATTTTATTTGCAAAACAACTCCTTTCGATTCCTTATCAATCAGCGTAACTTGGAAAATGCCGATTTGAGCGTTAGCTATAAACTTCTCAATTTCGCCACGGTTATCGAACCGACCGGAGGATCAAAATGAGAGTAATTTGCACCTCCATAGCTTCGCAAATGACCCGTTCTTTGGTCATTACAAGCCTTTTCATCATTGTTTTCGGAACCATATTCCTATCGTGGTACAACATTAACCATGAAAAAGAATCCTATCTTCACGAAAGCCAATTGCAGGCTGATTTGGTCGTCGATTTGGTAACCGCTCCATTGGCATTTTTTGATGTTCAGGGGATCAGTACCAACATTAACCCACTCCGTAAAAACAGCCATGTTCTTTTGGCTGTCGTCTACAGCGCAGACCAAACACCGCT
Source organism: Candidatus Sulfuricurvum sp. RIFRC-1 (assembly GCF_000310245.1). NCBI lineage: Bacteria > Pseudomonadati > Campylobacterota > Epsilonproteobacteria > Campylobacterales > Sulfurimonadaceae > Sulfuricurvum > Candidatus Sulfuricurvum sp. RIFRC-1. Next base: position 10,315 of record NC_020505.1, on the reverse strand, counting down.
CACTTCTTTTAATCCCCACCATCGCCCTATTCCACAACTCAATCTCCCTTTGGGAACACGTTATGATAACACCGGCTGGTTCCCATGGGATGTTGAAAAACTCTCAACCACACTTGAAATTAAACAAAATTCTCAACTCTTAGGCTACCTCTATATCGAGAGAAAAACAGATCGTATCACCTCTTTTGTTATGGATTTAGTGAAATCGGTCACGATTTTTTCATTCGGATTACTCCTTTTTGTCTACATGGTGTCACGTATGTTGAGCAAAAAAATCCTCCAGCCGATACTTACATTAACCGAAGCGGCCAAAGAGGTAGCACAAAACAACAACTACTCGCTTCGTGTCACCCATGATAAGGACGATGAAATTGCTTATTTGTACGATGCCTTTAACCATCTCTTAAGTGATACCGAATCGTTGACAACCCATTTGGAATCGAGGGTGGCATCACGAACCCAAGAGCTTCAAGACTCCCTTGAAACACTGAAAAAAGCACAGCTTCAGCTGGTAGAATCTGAGAAAATGGCCGCACTGGGGAATCTTGTCAGCGGTGTTGCCCATGAGGTCAATACCCCTTTGGGCAATGCAATTACCGGGGGATCTATTATCGTCAGAGAGACTCAGCAGCTCCTGCGGCAAATAGAGGAGGGAACCCTCAAAAAATCGTTTATGGAGCAAAAACTCAACATATTGAACGAAACAGCAGACCTGCTCCTCAAAAGTGTTAATCAAGCGGCCAATCTCATTCGCAGTTTCAAACGTATTTCTGTCGACCAAAGCGTGGAAGATAAACAAACCTTCAATCTGTACGAGTATCTCGAAGAGATTCTCCTTACATTCCATAACAAACTTAAAAAAATACCGGTAACCGTACATATCGAAGGGGATACTAAACTGGTTATCAAATCTTACCCCGGTGTATACGCCCAAATTATCAGCAATTTCATCCAAAATTCCTTACTGCACGGGTTTAATGAATCAACTCTTGATGCAACTATCACGATCCGTTTTCAAATAGACGAAAACAATCTGATCCTCACCTATGCCGACAACGGAGCAGGGATGGATGAAAAAATTAAAAAAACTGCTTTCGAGCCGTTTACTACCACCAAACGCAATGCCGGGGGGACTGGTCTTGGACTTAATATCGTCTACAATCTTATCACCCAAAAACTGCTGGGGAAAATTATCCTGAATTCTGAGACCCAAAAAGGTGCATCATTCACCCTCACCCTCCCATTGGAACAGAGTGTGTCGGGTGAACATTTACAGGCTTAATGAATTTTAAGATGTCAATGTTATTATTAGATTATATTATCCAAAAAGGTTGGTCATGAAAAATATCTTTTTAACGGCAGTGCTTTCTTGCTCTCTTCTCCAAGCAGATGACCAATCCGAATTAGCCCCTCTTTCGCTGGAGGACCTTCTCAATATTCAAGTCACCAGTACTTCGCGCCGCGATGAAAGCCAGCACTTGGCCCCCGGAGTCATTACCGTAGTCTCCGCTCAAGAGATTCATCAATACGGTGCCAGACATTTACGCGATGTCATTGATCGCCTTGTCGGGATGCAGGTACTCAGTTCCCACCAGCGCCCCCATAATAAAACCTCGATTCGCGGCATGAACGGAGCCCATCAGGAAGGGTGGGAAGTGGTTCTCCTTAACGGACGCCCGATACACGATGGAACCGACGGCGGATTTAACTTCGATATTTATCTCGGATTTCCGTTAGAGATGATCGATCATATCGAAGTGATACGAGGTCCGGGATCGGTTATTTACGGCACCAATGCGATGGCTGGGGTCATCAACATTGTCACCAAAGACGCACAAAAATCGATCAATGAAACCCGTATCGATATCGGGGCTGGGAGCTTTAATCGCACTCAACTTCAACTCTCAACATTGATTGGAGGTGCTGATTACAGTCTTAACATCGGTCTCAATGCCATCCGCGCCAATGGCGACAGTATTAATGGAGTTCTCGATAAGGACCACATCGCGGGAACCTATGATTCTGGTGAAAACAGCGATAACCTTGTCATTAACGGCAAATACAAAGGATTCACCCTCAACGCAATGGTAATGAATAACGATGCGGACAGCGGAGGTTCCTCTTTTCAGCTCCCCTCATCGCCGATGGAAAAGAAAAGAGGGTATCTCGACGTCGGATATCTCTACGATATCACGAGCGGATGGGATGCCTCTTTTAACTATACCGTTAATTTGGGCGAGTTTGATTGGCAAATCAGCGAAACAGGCGGACGCAACCATTATAAAGACCGCTACGATATGGCGGAAATGATTGTTCGCGGCAATATCGCCACCGATCTCAATCTCCTCTTCGGCGCCAACTCTTCAAATTACGAAACCGAGTTCAAGAGCGGGTTCCCTTATTCTGAAATGAACAGTAAAAGTGCCTATACTCAAATCGACTATATGCTCTCTCCGAAACAAAAAATCATCGCCGGAATTCAGTTAAACAAACCCGAGGATACCCAAACCGATCTCTCCAAGAGAGCCGGATTCATTCAGGGATTCGGAAATAACTGGTGGCTCAAACTCCTCTACAGTGAAGCGTACCGTTCCCCAAACCTCCAAGAAGCAAAAATCAATGCGCCGACATTGAGAGGAAATCCCTTACTGAATCCCGAAAAAGTGGCAACGTATGACGCTCAGCTCATTTATCAAACGCCGAAACAATACTATGCGATTGCCCTGTATGATACGGTACTTGATAATTTGATTGTAAGGGTTTCGGGAACGCCGACAACATTTGCTAATCAGGGAAATGTCCATTTTCAGGGGATAGAGATGGAGGGGCGTGTAGAAGTAAATGAGGATTTCAACATCCTCGGCAATTTCAGCTATCAGATCAACAAAACAAACAGCGGAGTAAAAGACACCACGTTTGCCCCCAATATGATGGCTAAGCTGGGCGGTTCTTATAGCGGATTTCATGGGATGAATATCGCGGTATTTAACAGTTATATCGGCAGCTCAAACGATCAAAGCATAGCAAATTCAGCGCTTAATCCTGAGCCGGATGCTTATAATCTTTTAACCGCCAACGTATCGGTCGATACGGCTCAAACGTGGGGGATAGGAAAACGGGGCCACTCCTTATTGTCACTCTATTTGGACAATCTTTTGGATGAAGATGTGTACAGTCCCAATCTCAACTACACCAATGGAACCAATACCATCCCCCATCATTGGGGACGCAGCGCCAATCTCACCTATACCTATAAGTTTTAACTGATGCCACGCACATCTTCCGGATGCGGGAGAAAACTCCACCGTTTCTAACGTGAGCGTTCCATCTTTTCGCTGTCGATCTCAACGACCGTATGTACATTTCCTCGAGGAAAATAGTCTGCAACCACTTTTAAACGCTTAGGAGCGATTTTTGACTCGAAAGTGCTATAGATCTCGTTTGCACTGTTTTCGTGAGAAATATGGCGGTTTCTGAACGAATTAATGTACAGTTTGATGGCTTTGAGTTCAGCTACCCATTTATCCGGCGTATATTCGACATAAATCGTTGCGAAATCGGGGTATCCGCTGCGAGGACAAAGGCAGGTAAACTCCGGCAGGGTTACTTTGATTACATAATCGCGTTCATGTTGATTCGGCCAAATTTCAAAATCTTTTTCGATATCGAAATTTTCGACGATTTGTTCTCCGTATTTCATATTTTTCCTTATTACTTTTATTTTAAATATCGACAGTTTTATAACTGTTCCGGTGTTAAAATTCTACCCAGATAATTTCCCTGCCGATAGTTGATTTTTAGTGACTGAACGAGATTATAGGTATATTCATCTTCGATCATCGATACCCAGGTTTTAGCTCCGCACAAGTGAGCACTCAGGTTAAGCCCCTGAATGATGTTTTGGTATCCCGCTTCTTTGATATGGCGGGTATAAAGAGGATCAAAACGGACGATATCGACTTCAAGCTCTTTGAGATACAAAAGGGTCGTGTGATGTCCCCCTAAACGATCGAGTGCGATTTTATATCCCGCTTTTCGATAATGGGCAATTTGATGGGCAAAACGCTCCAACTGATGGCAATATTCTTTCTCTTCAAACATCAACGTTATTTTATATCGAGCCTGCGGATAACGTTCAAACAGGGTGAGTGCATGCTCAAAAAAGTGAGGATTACGTAAGGTAACGGAAGAAATCGTTACCACAAAGTTTCGTTTCTGATCATCGCACAAAGAACCGATTTTTTCCAATACATCGCTCTCGAAATGACGCATCTTATTCAAACGGTTCAATACGGGGATATAACGGCTTTGGTGGATAAAGCGTCCTTCGGTATCAATCAGTTTAACGGTTGTATCAAACACGGCATATTCATCACAGCATACCGGCCAAAATCCGATCGAAAAGCGTCTTTTTTCAACGGCTTGTATGATCTCATTTTCAAGTTCGTTAATCGAATAAATGTCCTCTTTTTCCGAACTGACCCGATCATGATGCAGTTCATACAAACGGCTTACTAACAACTCGATATCATCGGAGAGCCGTGAATCGATCATCACCGCTTCAAGCCGTATCTCAATGTCATCATTAATATAATTTTGATACTTGCTCAAAAGAAGTTCGATAAGAGGAACATATTGCTCTTTTTCGCCCGGTAAAAAAACTAAAAAATCACCGCCCTTATAACGGCATATCGGAAGTTTTTCGATTCTCTTATCACGAAAGAAATCGTCCAGTTTTATGACGGTATTTTGCAATGACTTATCGCCGTTTTTAACCCCGTACCGTTCATTGATCGACCATAAATTTTCAACACTGATTAAAACAAGGGTTTGTGTTTTTTTGGAAATTGATTTTTTAAACAGCCGAAAAAAATATTCCGGGGTAAAAGTATGGGTAATCGTATCGGTAATATTTTCATTGGTACTTTGATAAATCAAATAGAAAATAAAATAGACCATTATCCCCAATAACGCAATTGATAAAATGATTAAAGAAGAAACAGTGGTGTAGTTTCGTGTTAATAGTGCAAAAAGGGTTATGGTACTGAGAGAAAAGATCGGCAACCCCATCCGCAAAGCTAATGCGAAACGGTGTTCCCTCTCTTTTTGCTCAGTGTAAGTCATAATTTAAAACGCTACGGGAGCAAAGCTCCCCTTCGCTACGTTAACACTAGGTTCTCTTTGGCAGAGTGCCCACGTGCAGTAAACCGCACTTATTTTATTCCACATCATTCTATTCTTATATATCCAAGTGTTTCACGTCTTTAGCGTGTGTTTCGATGTAGTTACGGCGCGGTTCGACATCATCACCCATAAAGAGATTAAACGACTCACCGGCAGATTCAGAATCTTCAACCGTAATGCGTAGCAATACACGGTTTTCCGGTGTCATTGTTGTTTCCCAAAGCTGTTCAGGATTCATTTCCCCGAGACCTTTGTAGCGTTGAATGTATGAACCCTTCTTCGCATAATCGGTAATTTGGGTCAACAATTCGAGTAAATCTCCCTTGAGAGGCAAATTCCAATCTTGGATTTTTTGGTAGATATAGTTTGCTTCGGCAAAATGCGGCGATGCAAACAGATCATCGTTGACGTGAAGTTCTTCAAGTCCCTCTTTGGTTTGGACAAATAGGTGCATATCATCGTCATTGACGCTTTTAGAGAGGATATTATAGCCTTTAGAATTCAAGAAGGTTTCAACGTGGGTATAAAGATCACTAAGAGACGATGCAATCAAATCCGGATTTTCAATGAAATAACGAATCAAATCAACAAGCGCATAACGGCGTTCCAATGCATCGAGAGTACTACGGTAATGATCGACCATTTTAAAGAACGATACAAGATCATTCACCCCGACATTTAACTCTTCCGCTTCCAGCGCTTCGATACCGTTTTCGATCAAAAAGGCATTCATAACGCGATCGTCTTTAAAGTAAATCTCTTTTTTCCCTTTTTTGTAGCGATACAATGGCGGTTGTGCCAAATAAAGATAGCCGTTTTCCACAATTTTTGGTAAATATCGGAAAAAGAACGTCAATAACAGTGTTTGAATATGGCTACCGTCGACGTCAGCATCGGTCATGATAATGATCTTATGGTAACGGAGTTTGTCTTCGTTAAACTCTTCACCGATTCCGCAACCGAGTGCGGTAATCATATTGGTGATCTCTTCAGATTTGAGAATTTTGTCCAAACGGGCTTTTTCGACGTTGAGAATTTTACCCTTCAGCGGCAAAATCGCTTGGAAAACACGGTCACGCCCCTGTTTTGCCGAACCGCCCGCAGAGTCCCCTTCCACCAGATAGAGTTCACTGATTGCAGGGTCTTTGCTTTGGCAGTCTGCGAGTTTACCCGGCAATGTTCCCACTGTCATCGCGTCTTTACGACGAGTAAGCTCACGCGCTTTTTTCGCCGCTTCACGTCCGCGCGCCGCCATTAGCGCTTTTTGGATGATTGCTTTGGCTTGGATCGGATTCTCTTCGAAATATTTGGTCAGTTTCTCATAAGTTACTTTTTGAACCAATGGGCGAACGTAGGTATTTCCGAGTTTCCCTTTGGTTTGACCTTCGAACTGCGGTTCCGGTACACGTACCGATACAACACAAATTAGACCCTCAGAAACATCTTCTCCCGATAAAGGGATATCTTTCTCTTTGGCATTACCGTTTTGTTTGTTGTAGTTAGAGATAACACGGGTCAATCCGGCACGGAATCCGGCTTCGTGTGTACCGCCGTTAGGGGTATTGATGTTATTGACGAACGTAAACATTTTTTCGTCGTAACTGTCGTTATACATGATGGCAATATCCATCTCGATATCTTCGATTTTTTCACTGAATGCAAACGGAGCAGCAACCACCACTTTTTTATTGACATCGGTAACAAATTGGCTGATACCGCCCTCGTAGTGATAGGTATTACTCGCACCGTTACGATCATCTTTGAAAACAATTGTAATACGAGGATTGAGGTAGGCGAGTTCACGGAAACGTTTTGCCAAATAGTCGTAATCGAAAATAATAGTTTCGGTAAAGATTGAAGGATCCGGAAAAAACTCGATGGTTGTTCCACGTTTACGTGTTGTCCCCGTTACGGCTAACGGCTCTTGAGGGATACCGCATTTGAAATTTTGTTCAAAGCTTTGACCTTCACGGAAAATGGTCATTTTCAAATCAGAACTAAGGGCATTTACAACCGATACCCCTACCCCGTGCAAACCGCCCGAGACTTTGTAGGTATCTTTATCAAATTTTCCTCCGGCGTGCAATACGGTCAAAACAACCGTAGCCGCAGATATCCCCTCACCCGGATGAATATCCGTCGGAATACCGCGACCGTTATCGCTAACCATTGCTGTACCGGTTTTCGTTAGGGTTACAGTGATCGTATCACAATGCCCTGCCATCGCTTCATCGATCGAGTTGTCAACGACTTCGTAGATGAGATGGTGAAGCCCGCGATGACCGGTATCGCCGATGTACATACCCGGTCGTTTTCGAACGGCTTCGAGACCTTTTAGGACTTTAATATTACTAGCACCGTAATTTTCCATAGTTTCTCCAGCTTTTAAGCGTGTTTAATGCTTTATTTTAGCGAAGATAAACTAAAAAGAAGGTTTTATAAAGAATTAGAAGAAAGAAGGATTGTCATCCCGTACTTGATACGGGATCTATATTATATTTTAGATTCCGTGTCGTAGCACGGAATGACGAGGTATTTTTTAGATAACGATCGGCATAACAATCGTTTTAAAATTTGCATCTTTGAGAACAAACGGCTGATTCGATTCATTGGCTTCGAGGGTAAATTCAGTTGTATTGACTTGAGATAAGAAATCCAAAATATAGCGGCTGTTGATTGCGAGAATAAATGGAGTATCAAATCCATTTTCGATTTCAACGGCTGTTTTTGCTTCGATGTTGTCATCACTTAAACTCTCAAACAAAATAGCATCGCTTTGGAAAGTGAGTTTAAGATCATTGGAAATAGTCGTTATTTGCTTAATAGCGGTCACTATAGCGCTTTTAGGCAAGATAATGGAGCGTTGAGCCTCTCTTGGAATAATACGGCTGTAATCAGGGAATTTACCGTTGATCAGTTTGGTATAAAACAAAGAGTCCTCGGATTTGATAATCAGGTGTGTATTGTCGTAATAAATCTCGATGTTATCCGAAAAGAGTTTTTGAATTTCTATAATCGCTTTTTTAGGGACAATGATAGAGAGTTCAGCATCGTTTTGGCTGTCAATATGAACCAGTGCAAGACGACGGGTATCGGTAGCAACAAAATTGATTTGATTGCTTTTAATATCGATCAATGCACCGTTGAGTTCAAACTTAGGATTATTGGTGTCGGCTGCTGGGGTGATTTTTTTCAACGATTCAATTAATACGTGAGAGTTAATAACGATATTAGGTTTTCCATCGGTTGTTGGAAAAGAAGGAAATTCTGAACTTTTGTAAGTAGGGAGTTTAAAGTTTGACCGTTTTTGTCGAATATGAAGGGTATCTTTATCCAAAGTCAGTTCAACTTCTTCATCTTTTAGTATACGGATAATATCCAAAAGTTTTTTACCGTTTGCGGTGAGTGAACCGGGTTCTTCTACACTTACAGAGTTAGTGTGAATAGAGAGTCCGATTTCATAATCGGTTGCTTTGGCTGTTAGGGTTCTACCATCGGTAGAGAGAAGTATATGAGAAGTGATTTGTGATGTATCTTTTTTTTCTAAAAAAGGTTGAAGGTGTAGAAGGATATTTTCTAAAACCGACTTATCAACGGTGATTTTCATAAACGACTCCTATTATTATTTATAAGCATTAATTGTAATAGTTAGTAATAAGGGGGTGTGAATGGGTGAAAACAGCCCATAAACTCCCATCTCTCTTGAGTTTTGAATGTGATGAAACGATTTGCTTTCATTCACATCTATTCACTTGTGTACGAATTATAGCTTTTTTAAAAGGGCTTTACAAACACAAAAAGATTATTCAGGTGTTGCGATGGATACTTTATTAGACAACTCTTCGACTTTGACCCGAAAATCTTCATCATTTTTCATGAGTTCTTGGATTTTTTTCATCGTATGACTGACAGCGGTGTGATCTTTCATCCCGAAATATTGAGCCAATTGAGGCATTGAATTGGGTGTAAGTGAACGTGAGAGATAAATAGCGATACGGCGGGCATAAACGATGTTACTGTTACGGCTTTTGGAACGGATTTCACTTGGTTTAATGTTAAGCTCTTTAGCAACAATTTCCATAATAAGATCGATGGTGATATTGCTCCGTTTTTCGGCCATTTGTTCTTTAAGAACGTTGCGGGCAAATTCGATGGTGATATCAACTCCCATCAGTTGTGAATAGGCATTGAGTTTGGAGAGGATGCCTTCGATTTCACGTGTGTTGTTTTCGATGATGGTGGCGACGTAGTTAATCACTTCACGATCAAGTTTTACGCGGTTGATTTCACATTTTTTCTTGATAATTTCGATTTTCGTTTCGAGTTCAGGAGGCTGAATATCGGCAACTAAACCCGATTCAAAACGGCTTTTGAGACGCTCTTCGAGTCCTCCGATTTTTTTAGGAGGTTTATCGGAGGTGATAATGATTTGCTTGTTTTCATTGCGCAGTGCATCAAACGTGTGAAAAAATTCCTCTTGAATCTGATTTTTATTGCTGAGAAACTGGATATCATCGATCAAGAGCAAATCGCATTTGCGGTATTTATCTTTGAAGCGATCCATTGTTCGGTTGCTGAGATGGCGGGTAAAATCATTAAGAAACTGTTCTACCGAGGTATAAATAACGGTTTTTCCCTGCGCGAGCATTACATTACCGACCGATTGCATCAAGTGGGTTTTCCCCAATCCGACCCCGCCGTAAATAAAGAGAGGGTTATAAACAATTCCCGGTTTTTCACTTACATTTTTAGCGGCAATAAAGGCAAAATTATTGGAATCTCCGACGACAAAGTTTTGAAAAGTATAAGATGGATTGAGTAATGAACCGCTGGGACGTTCCACGTTTTGAGGAACGGTTGTACTTTGAGTTGATGAGGGTGCTGACGAAGATTGGAGCAAAATCGTAACGGTCGGTTTGATATTGGTTTTGATTTCGAAAAGATGAGCTATCTTATCGGCAAATTTGGTACGTACCCAGTTTGCGATGAGCGCGTTTGGGGCACGAAAAATAGCGAGATTGCTTTTGGATTCCGTTTCATCATAGGTGAGCTGTTTAATGTAGCGCTGATAGTCAATCTCATTGATCTCCCCTTTGAGAGCATTTAATACTTGTTTGCCGATCGAATTCAT